>JBDHXF010000010.1:0-79166 GCA_039810585.1 Chlorobiota bacterium | reverse complement strand
ACGCCTCAAGTCGTGCACAGAGCTCAGCCAGCATTTCGGGACCTGCATCTTCTTCGCGAAAGGAGACCAAAAGACTGTCCAACCCCTCTTCAATTCCTTGAATTGCATAGTCGTTGAATACGACATAGGAAAGGTCGTACGATTCCTCCGGGATTTGAAAACGAAGATTAATAAAGTACTGTTGAGGCATGAGGTTTCGGTAGTGTGTGGCGACAAAAATACTGCACATGCGCTTCGCAGAGATGTACACAGCCAAACACGACGATCCAGTTCCAACTCCGTGAAGTCTATCTTTGTACTCCAACCAACACATGGCAATCGAATGTCTTACCACGTTTATATCACCTGTCCGAAGCACATTGCACCGTACTTGAGTCAGGAGCTGACAGAGCTCGGACATCCTCAGCATACCGTCCATACAGCCGGTGTGGAAATGCTGGCTAACCTAGAAGATGTGATGAAATTCAATCTCCTTCTTCGCTGTGCACACCGTGTCCTGCTTCGAGTGGGCGAGTTCGAAGCTGCCGGACCTGACGATTTGTATCGAGAATCACGTCGCTTGGCGTGGGAAGATTGGATAAGTGTTGATGGATACTTTAGCGTGATTTCGTCTGTTGATAATGAGAGCATTAGCAATTCTCAATTTGCTCATCAAAAGTTGAAGGATGCTATTGTTGACCGCATGCGACAGAAGTTTGCAAAACGGCCGGACAGCGGGCCAAAGACTGACCGCAGCGTTGTGTTTCTTTTTTGGAAGGACTCAAAGTGTGGTGTGTACATGGACATGAGCGGAACCCCGCTTTCTCGTCGTGGATACCGAGTGGAAACGCATACAGCTCCCATGAGTGAAGTACTGGCTGCTGCAGTCATCCGAGCAACGGAATGGGATGGAGTATCCGGCTTTATCAATCCAATGTGTGGAAGCGGTACGTTAGCAATTGAGGCGGCACTCAAAACTTCGCACATCCCGTCACAATGGACTCGCAGCAATTTTGGTTTCATGCATACACCGTTCTACGCACCCGATCAGTGGGCAGCTATTCGCGAGTCCGCGCAGAAGAACATTGTTCCTTCGCAATGCACCATCGTTGCCACCGATCGTGATGCCGGAGCAATAAAAGTCACGCGTCACAACGCACGCGTAGCCGGTGTAGCCGACGTGCTGACTACACGTATTATGGATTTTCAGCAAACGCCTGTTCCGGAGGGTGATGGAATTGTGTTTCTCAATCCACCCTACGGTGAACGCATGGGTGACGAGAAAGAGCTGGAAGCTCTGTACAAGAACATTGGCGACTGGTTGAAACAACAGTGCTCCGGTAAGACAGCATTTATCTTCAGCGGTTCGATGTCACTTCTTAAACACATTGGTTTGCGCTCGGAGCAGCGTCTGCCATTTTACAATGCCGACATCGAGTGCCGCTTAGTTCGTTTCAATCTCTATCAGGGTTCGCGAAAAATTCGTCAAGCAGAAGGTGAGAGCCATGAGTCTGCTTGAGCTCAGCGCTACAGTCCTCGGCATCGTCTACGTTGTGCTGTTAATGAGGGAGAGCATTTGGTGCTGGGTGTATGGAAACCTCAGCGTTGCCTTGATGGCTTGGTCCTGTTACGATGCGAAGCTATTTGCCGACATGAGTTTGCAAGTATTTTATTTCGCGGTCGGGGTCTATGGTTATTGGCACTGGAGATTTGGCGGACATGAGTCGGCTGCAGAGCCGTCTATTCAAAAAGTCCGATTCAAGGAGATCCTTATTCTTCTTGCGGCTTTTGTTCTGTTGTGGGTTGTAGCCTACGCGATTGTCAGTCACGTTCGATCCGCCTCCATGGCCGAGGTCGACTCGCTCCTTTTTTCAGCTAGTTTGGTGGCAACATACATGCAGGCGCGTAAGTACTTGGAAAATTGGCTGTTGTGGATTCCAATTAATCTCAGTTATATGGTAGTGTACCACCTAAAACTGCTAGATTTTTACGTACTGCTTTCGCTACTGTATGCGGTGATGTCGTATATCGGATGGCGCCGATGGCGCAGGGAAGTTGGTTCCGTCAAGCGAGTTTAAACCTTAGCATGGTTTCTACGGTCGGATGTTCAGTACTGTAAACAGGTGCTGTTTGCTCAAATTTTCTCACTATCTTGGTAGGATACTCGTCGTACCCAGACATTCTTTTGACACTTACTTTCCATTGGAGACTTTATGAACGTACTTACTCGTGTAGTGGCAGTGGCTTCTCTTTCGGTGGCACTGATCTCATGCTCAAAATCTTCGGGTTCACAGGGAGATGTGTTTGAACTCAAGGAATCCGCCGCAGCGGCTTCTCAATCGATGTCATCTCAGGTAGCTCCTCCGGCTCCCGAGGGTGCAGCAGACATGGTGGTAAGCGCTGAGTGGCTTGGACCCAGCTCGACCCAGAACTTGATTGATTTTTCGTGGAAAGATAAAAGCGGAAAAGTACACAAGCTATCTGAAGAGTCTAAAGGCAAAGTGGTTATCGTCAACTTCTGGGCCACATGGTGTCCTCCGTGTCGTCGCGAAATTCCTGAGTTCATCAAGTTTGCCGAGAGTAACAAGGATGTGTATATCGTAGGAATTGCATGTGAACGCGGCGATGTGTCGACGGCAAAATCAAACGTAACAACCTTTGCTGAGAAGAACGGGATGAATTACATTAACGTCACGGGCACAGAGGCGTTGGGTATCGATAAGTTCACTTCGTCGTACATGAATATTGCCCCGATGGACGCGATTCCGGTAACTATTATCTTCAATAAAGCCGGAGTTCATGTGTCGACCATCATAGGCTCGACCAATACCGAACGATTGAACGAGGACGTCACAAAAGCTCGCTCGTAATGGTTCCAGTCAGTAGCCCGACTTCGGTCGCAGCGCACCGCTACCAGGCTACTGCGCAGTCGACTCGATTTCGCTGACTGTGTGCAGCATG
This sequence comes from Chlorobiota bacterium, assembly GCA_039810585.1. Taxonomy (GTDB): domain Bacteria; phylum Bacteroidota; class Ignavibacteria; order Kapaibacteriales; family NICIL-2; genus JBBATK01. The sequence goes on along the minus strand of JBDHXF010000010.1, from coordinate 76,226 downwards.
CACAGAGAAACAAAAAGCTGTTCACCGCGATGGTGGACAGCTTTTTTTATGCACAATGAACTGTCTGTACACAGACATCTCGGTGCTACGGATTTTTTTTACATGAGGCGCTGCGCGCCTAGCAGCGAAGTGTCTAGTTTTGAAACATCCGTGACACTGTGGCGTACACGCGAAATGTACGCTCTGTGCGTCCATCGCCCTTAGAAAACCGAAGCAGTATCAATAACGTGGAGTTCCTCATGGCAGACATGCAACAACCCTATTATCAACCTCAACCAAAGCCACGCAGCCGATGGTGGATTCCCTTTGCCATCGTCGTGTCCATCGTCGGGGGGATGTTCCTGATGGTGATTGTTCTTGGGGTAGGCATCGCATCCTTTATCGGCAAGAGCTCCAGTGGTTTTAGCTCATCGTCGAGCGACAAGGTGAAGGTGGAAGAGAATTCTGTTCTCAATCTCAACTTTGGTCCCTACGGAGTGCACGAGTACACCAATGCAACCTTTGTGTTTGGTGGTGACAAACAGGGAGTATCGTTATTGGACGTTCTCACCGCTATTCATGCCGCCAAAGATGATCCAAAAATCAAAGGAATTTTCTATCAGCCGAGCGGTCCTGTTGGATTTGCCAAGCAACGTGAAATCATTCAAGCCTTGGAGGAGTTTCGCGCTTCGGGCAAGTTCATTATGGCGTACTTACCGGGCGGATCTGAGAAGGATTATTATTTCGCAGCTGCGGCCGACAGCATCTACATGCCGGAGGAAGCAACGTTCGAATTCAACGGCTTCGGAGGAACGTCCATCTTCCTGAAAGATATGTTTGATAAAATTGGTGTGCAGTGGACAGTCATTCAAAGAGAGGATTATAAGTCTGCGGGTGAGATGTTCAGCCGAAGCAATTTTTCAGCTCCGGCTCGTCAGGAAGTACGTGAACTTCTGGATCAACGTAATGAGGAGTTCATAGCGGACGTTGCGCGACTTCGTCATCTCGAGCCATCGGCAGTAAGGGCAATGCTCAACCGAGGAATCTACAATCCTGATAGCCTCTTACAAAACCACCTCATCGATCACTTTGCTACCGATTTGCAGGTCAAAGAAAACTTAAAAGCTCGCGTGTACGGATCTGATAGCGGCAACAAGAAGGTGCATATGGTCGATCTGGAGAGTTATGCCTCCTATGCTCGAGATCATAACAAAGCACCAATGGAAAAAGGTAAAGCCATCGCCATAATCTATGGCTCGGGAACAATTCGCTCGGGAAGAAGCACAGGAGTGTCAGAAGAAATCGCGTCAGGTTCCTGGGTGAGAGATTTACGTAAGGCGGCTGACGATGACGATATCAATGCCATCATACTTCGTATCGATTCTCCCGGTGGATCGGTCCAAGCGTCGGATGAAATGTACCAGGAAATCCTGCGAGCCAAAGCAAAGAAGCCAGTCTATGCGTCGATGAGTGATGTGGCTGCTTCAGGCGGTTATTATATGGCTATGGCTTGCGACACCATCGTAGCCTATCCTGAGAGTATAACAGGTTCGATTGGCGTTATAGCGGCCATTCCAAACTTCTCGAAAACGATGACGAAGCTGGGTATTGGAGTTGATACGATAACCTCCAGTCCAGCCGCACTATTCATGAACCCACTGATGCCGCTCAACGATCGCGATCATCAACATCTGGAAGACATTATTCAAAGCTTCTATCAACGCTTTTTAGAGCGAGTGGCTCAGGGTCGTCACTCTACACCGGAAAAGATTCGTGAAGTGGCCAGAGGTCGTGTGTGGACCGGTAAAGCTGCCCAAGAACATGGTTTGGTGGATGTGCTTGGCGGTTTGTATTCAACCTTGGATCTCGTGAAGAAGCGTATCGGTGTGAGCGCCGACAAACGAGTGCGAATCGTCATGTATCCGGAAAAGGAAGATGGAATCACCATCTTGCTGCGTCTTCTGAAAATCAAGAAGGATGACGACGATGAGGCAGACGACAGCGACGCTCGCATTGCCCAACAAAGCATGGCCCTTGCCGTTGATGCGTATGTGAAGGCACAGAGCCCGGCTTGGCAGGACGCATGGAAACAATTGCCGGACACCTTTCGTGAGCAAGCGGAATACGCTCTGCAACTGGCAATCATAAGTAAAAAGGAACAGGCTTTGGCCGCACTACCATGGACGATGGATATTCACTGATGCGGTGATTCACCGTTCGCCGTCATTCCTCAGGCAGTTTTGGAAAGAGAGACAGAAGTCCCGTCGCGTGATGGGACTTCTGTCGTTTCGTGTCGTTTAGTCGTGTTCCGATCCCTCGTAAAGCGCAGCAATCTGCTCGGCATAGTGCGCTTCAATTACCTTGCGCTTTAGTTTGAGGGTCGGAGTCATCATGCCATTTTCAACGCTAAAGGCTTCATCCACGATAAGGAATTTGCGCACACGCTCGTACTTCGCCAGATCTCGCTGAACGTGCTGGATGTCCTTCCAAACTACGGCCCGAACTTCCTGTGATTGATACCAGGAACTCACATCGTTCTTTGGTGGTGTGAGACCCGCGGCATGTAAGGCTGCGATATCAACGACTACAAGAGCAGTGCAGTAGGGTCTCTTCTCGCCAATAATAAACACTTGGTCAACAAATCGAGATTGCAGAATAGCGTTTTCGATTAACTGCGGAGCGATGTTCTTACCGCCACTACTGACGAAGATATTCTTTTTTCGATCCGTAATCTTGAGGTTTCCACGTGCGGTGAACATGCCAACATCACCGGTATGAAGCCAACCCTCTTCATCGATCGCCTCCTTTGTAGCCTGCGGGTCGTTCCAATAGCCTTTCATGATGTTGGGACCCTTTGCCAAGATCTCTCCGTCGTCGGCCAGACGCACCTGCACTCCCTGCAAGGGCTTTCCCACGGTGCCGATTTCGTCGTCTTCCGGAACGGTCACGGCGATGACCGGTGAGGACTCGGTGAGACCGTATCCTTCCAGAATGGTCATTCCCATCATGGTGAAGAAGGATTTCACGTCGGCCGACAGCGCGCCGCCACCGCTAACGAAGAAGCGTAACTGTCCTCCCGTCAGCTGTCTGACTTTAGAAAACACCGCTGTATCTGCAATGCGATGCAAGGCCTTTGTTCGGAGTGAAAGGTTTCCACGCTCCCGTTGCTCTATCCAGTCTTGACCAATGTGCAGCGACCATTGGAAGAGCTTTTTCTTGAGAGGCGACTGTTTTTCCATTGTGGCCATAACGCCATTGCGAATGCGCTCGAACAGTCGGGGGACAGAGGTGAGAACCGTTGGACGAACCTCGAGGAGATTGGTACGAACTGTTTCCAACGACTCGGCAAAGGCGGTGGTGGCACCGTAGGCAAAGGCGATGTAGAAGCCGGCTATGCGTTCGTAGGAGTGACACATCGGTAAGTACGAAAGGAACACATCCCGCGTGCCGACATGAATAAGTTCGTTGATGGCGTTGATGTTCGCGCAGAGGTTTGAGTGACTCAGCATCACGCCCTTGGGCTGACCTGTGGTTCCACTTGTGTATATAATGGTGCACAGATCGTCCGATGCAACCGTCTTGACCGACTCCAGAAACTCAGTCGTTCTCTGGTCGGCAGGCATGAGTTGACGACCCATACTGATCACGTCGGACCAGCGATGCACAGAAAAGTCTTGTGTTTGCGCCAGGTCATCGTTCATCACTACGATGTGCTCCAAACCCGGCAACTGCTCACGGATATTCAGAATCTTTTGGAGTTGCAGACGATTGGAGACGATGAGGATAGACGCCGAACAGTTGGCATAGATAAACTCCATTTGTCGTTCCGTGAGCGTCGGAAACACCGGAACATCGACGGCGCCGGCACAGAGGATTGCGAAATCACTGGCCACCCACTCGAGCCGGTTTTCACTCACAATTCCAATTCGGTCGCCGGCCTCCATTCCCAGCTGCTTCAAGCCAATCATCAAACACTCCACCGTCTCCCGCAACTCTGCATAGCTGACGGGTAGGAAGTGTCCCTCCGTTTTCCTCAAATACACCGCCCGGTCATCGCGGTGAAACTTCTCGCCGACTTCAACAAACATCGACGCAATCGTTTGGTATTGCATAGGGTCCCCGTGTTCAATGACCTGAGATGTGGTGCTCTGCGACAATTTAGCCAGATCCTGACCCTCAACGCAATGCCCGACCGGTAAATTCGGTCAGAAAATCAAGAGAGTTTTTCTTCATCGCTTCTGCGCTGCGCGCAGGCTCTTGACCGGCAGGGCGCACTGCAAAATCGAGATTTCAAAGAATAGTCACTTGCAGCACGCTCCAACGTAATTTTGCACAAAGTATCTCGACCCTTATCTCGTTGTCATGACCCAGGCAGAACAGTGGAGGCAGCTTGCTGCCAAAGAATTGAAAGGCAAATCGCTCGACTCCTTGCGAAAAGAGACATCGGAAGGCATTGCGTTGGACATCATATACACCGAAGAACAACGCAAAGCGCTTTGCTCGGAGAATCAGTATGCAGGATTGTATCCCTACGCAAGAGGGCCATACGCCACGATGTATGCAAATCGAGCGTGGACAGTGAGGCAATATGCGGGCTTCTCGACAGCTCAGGAATCCAATGCATTCTATAAACGAGGTCTTGCCGCAGGACAAAAGGGACTCTCGGTTGCCTTTGACCTGGCTACTCACCGTGGATACGATTCAGACCATCCCAGGGTGAGCGGTGATGTGGGGAAGGCCGGGGTGGCTATCGACACGGTTGAGGATATGAAAACCCTCTTCGACGGAATTGATCTGTCTGAAGTATCGGTCTCGATGACCATGAACGGTGCCGTCATTCCCATCATGGCCATGTACATTGTGGCTGCTGAGGAACAGGGAGTCGCACCCGCTCAATTGAGTGGAACGATTCAGAACGACATCCTCAAAGAATTCATGGTGCGCAATACTTACATCTACCCGCCGGAGCCCAGCATGCGTCTGGTTGCCGACGTGATTGCCTATACGAGTGCGCACATGCCCAAGTTCAACAGTATCTCCATCAGCGGCTACCACATTCATGAAGCCGGAGCAACTGCGGTTCAGGAGCTTGCTTTTACTATTGCCGATGGCATTGAGTACGTTCGACGAGCGATGTCTCGAGGACTGGCAGTGGATGACTTTGCTCCACGACTTTCGTTTTTCTTCGGTATCGGCATGAATTTCTTCATGGAAGTGGCAAAGCTTCGTGCCGCCAGAGTGTTGTGGGCGCGAAGTATGAAGTCGCTCTTCAATCCCACAAAAGTAACATCGCTCCTCTTGCGCACGCACTGCCAAACATCCGGCTGGTCTTTGACAGCACAAGATCCCTACAATAATATCATTCGTACCACCATTGAGGCAATGGCGGCAGTATGCGGAGGAACACAGTCGTTACACACCAATTCCTTCGATGAAGCTCTGGCATTGCCAACCGATTTCTCGGCCCGTATTGCACGCAACACACAGACCATTTTAGCAGAGGAGACCCACATGACGGCAGTGGTAGACCCCCTTGGTGGATCATACTATGTGGAAGCGCTCACCGATGAATTAGTGACCAGGGCGCAAGCGCTGATTGACGAGGTGGAGCAGTTTGGCGGAATGACGAAAGCCATCGAGAGCGGTTTTCCCAAGCTGCGCATCGAGGAGTCTGCCGCTCGGCGGCAGGCGGCGATTGATCGAGGTGACGAGGTGATTGTGGGCGTCAACAAGTACCCCAATCCGAACGACGCTCCTATTGACGTGCGCGTAGTTGACAACGCCGATGTGCGACGTCAGCAAGTGGAATCACTGCAGAGAATCAAAGCCGGGCGAGACAGTATTGCTGTTGACAATGTCCTCAAGGAGCTTCAATCAGCCGCTGCCTCAGACAGCACCAATGTGTTGGAAATAGCCGTGAAGGCAGCACGACTACGTGCGACGGTCGGTGAAATCAGTGAAGCGCTGGCTTCGGTGTACACACGTTATGCAGCGCATACCCAAAGTATTCATGGAGTGTTCGGCGCTATGTATAAAGACGACGAAGCCTATCTGGCAATTCAACAGCGAGTGAACGCCTTTGCTGAGCGTAGCGGCAGACGCCCGAGAATTCTCGTGGCAAAACTTGGCCAAGATGGACATGACCGCGGTGCCAAGGTGATCTCCACCGGTTTTGCGGATTTGGGCTTTGATGTGGACATAGGCCCGCTCTTCCAAACGCCGGCTGAGGCTGCACGCGAGGCCATTGAAAACGATGTGCACGTGGTTGGCGTGTCGTCTCAAGCCGCAGGTCATAAGACCCTTATTCCTGAACTTGTACAAGAACTCCACAAAGCAGGCGCGGATGATATTCTTGTGGTAGCCGGAGGAATTATTCCTCCCATCGACGTCCCGTACTTACTGGAACACGGAGTAAAAGCCGTATTCGGGCCGGGAACCCCGGTTCTGCATTCTGCCGATGAAGTGCTGAGTTTTCTTGAGAAGAACGAAGGTCGAACCTCGTGAGCACTTCGTTTCATTGGAAGGATATAAAAGACTTCATAGTGCGCGTGCCTCTGCAAATTTGGATTTACATCCTCATTTCGTTGGGCTTTGCTATTTTTTTTGGTGTCGTGATGGAGAACGGCAACAGTCGCTACAATCTTCGCTTACGGGAAACTGACGCGCGTATCGACTCGCGCATGAATATGATGCGGCGTGAATACCGGTACCAGGACTCTGTGTTCAGACACGAGCAAGACAGTTTACAGCGACTCGATTCAGCACAGGGGAGACATGAATAACACGAGCGACTTGTCCGCATCCGTTGACAAACTCTTGGAAGACCTTCATTCCGGGAACCGTCGGCTATTAGCAAAGACCCTCAGCTTTGTTGAAAGTACGCGCGATGAAGATGTCGCAGTGCGCGACGCGTTTCTTGCCAGACTGCGACCGAAACATACTACCCAACGTATTGCCCTGTCCGGTCCTCCCGGAGCAGGCAAGAGTACTCTCATTGAGCACTTAGGATTGTCGTACGTGGCTACCGGTAGCCGGGTAGCTGTCGTGGCTATCGATCCGTCTAGTGTGCGCAGTGGCGGGAGTATTCTTGGCGACAAAGTGCGCATGCCGGAATTGTCTGCTAACGACCGGGCCTTTGTTCGCCCTAGTGCCTCAGCTACAACGTTGGGTGGAACGGCGCCTCGAACCAGAGAGGTGATGATGGTGTTGGAAGCCGCCGGTTACGATCGGATATTACTTGAAACCGTTGGTGTCGGCCAGTCTGAGATCCACGCTTCTGATATGGTGGATCTCTTTGTGTACCTCACGACGCCAGCGGGCGGCGATGATATTCAAGCAGTGAAACGCGGCATCATGGAGGTAGCCGATATCATCGTGGTAAACAAAGCCGATACCGATCGAGCGCGAACGCAGAAAACGATCGGCATGATGACCGCCCTTCGTTCCTTGCTTCATTCAAAAATATCCGAGTGGCAAGTGCCTTGTCTGCCTGTATCGGCGCTGCATAGAGAGGGAATTGAAGAACTGCGAACACGCTGCGATGCGTTTTTTGAACAGTGCGCCAAGCAGGTAACCGACATTCGTCGGGAACAACGCGGGTTGTGGTTCGACGAGTTGGTGACCGAACGCATTCTTCAACGCTTTTTTCATCGAGCAGAACACCGTACTATGCGTGAAGCTCTCCGCTCTGATGTGGTTCAGGGCTCGCGCGAGATTTTTGACGCACTCTCTATCATCCTAACACTGTAGGCTATCCTATGTTTTCTGTTTCCCACATTCAAGAATTGCTCAACGAATACAACATCGATGCGTGGTGCATGTATGATTTTCGCGGATCCAATTCTATAGCATGGAAAGTCTGCGAGCTTCCTCCACACACCCACTGTACTCGGCGCTGGGCTGTCATTATACCACGAGCAGGAGAGGCACTTAAAATCGTCTCGGCTATTGAAGCACATACTCTCGAGCAATTGCCCTTGAGAGAAATTCGCTATAGTAATGCAGCGCAATGGGAACAAGCACTGTCGGAGGCGCTGGCGCCTTTCGCAAATGTGGCGATGGAGTATTCTGCCAACAATGCGATCCCGGTGGTATCAAAAGTGGATGCAGGAACCGTGGAGTGGATTCGATCGCTGGGACATCAAGTGAGTTCCTCAGCCGACATCGCTCAGTACTTGCAGGCAGTGTGGACGCAGGAGCAGATTGACGATAACGTCATTACCGCTGCATTAGTCCGCGAAACCATGATGGACGCGATGCAATTTGTGCGCGAAAAAATACTGCGGCATCAAACGGTGAGCGAATTTGATGTGCAACAACACATCGTCCGTCAATTCGAAGCGCACCGTCTTGTCAGCGATGCCGAAGCGATCGTGGCTATCGCTGCAAACGCATCCAGTCCACACTACTCTCCCGAACCTCAACGTAACAGTGTAATTCCGCCCAATGAACTGCTCTTGATCGATATGTGGGCCAAATCGTCACAGCCTTGGTCTACCTATGCGGATATTACCTGGATGTGCCACACCGGCACGGAGCCAACAGCAGAGCAGAAACTTATTTTTCGGACGGTTCGCGACGCGCGAGACGCAGCTCTGTCAACTGTTCGAGAACGTTTTGATTCCGGCTCAGTACTCCATGGATATGAAGTGGATGACGCGGCACGTGGTGTAATTCGTGATGCAGGATTTGGAGATTACTTTATACATCGCACCGGCCACAACATTGGCGAAGAAACACATGGAGCGGGTGCCAACATGGATAACTACGAAACACACGATTTTCGTCGTATTATCAACGGATCTTCCTTCAGCATCGAACCGGGAATCTATATCCCTGGACGCATTGGCGTTCGTTCTGAAATTAGTGTCGTTATTGGTCTAGATGGCTCCGTCCACGTCCCCAGTGATCCCATACAACGCGAACTTATCATGCTTGGTAGCTAAGCGCTACTGCTATTGCCGTGAACAGTGACACGAAGTGGTATAAAACTAGAGTTCTGTGTCTCAACGATTTTTGCCTATTGTGCAGGCTTTTGAGCGCTATTACTCAGCGTTGAAATGTGACCGTCCTGTCTTGAACGACCCATTAAAATCCGCGCGTGTTCTCCAAGTCCTGACCCTTAAGCGGATTCACGTATAAAATGTGAACTTGTTTGGAAGTGGTGTTTTGCGGCAGAGGAGCAGCCTTTCGCTGAACCGGCGTGTTTGGTCCTAAGGTGTCGCTACACTGACACCTCTTGTAGTTCACCATATAGGCTTCCGTTTCGGCATCCGTACAACCGGACTCTCGAGAACCGTATCGGAGTTGATAGCCCTTCATGCGGCAGTTTTCGTCGAAGATCGGAGTGAGAACCACTTGCTCGTAACAACCGGTCTTGGCTTTGTTGATCAGGAGCGGAAGAATATTGCGATCGTACACCACAACGCTCTCACAATGCTCGGTAAGGACCTGACGAACCTGAACCGAGATGGAAAGACTCTTGGCGTCGACTTGTTTGACCGCAACGTAGGCACCGGGCGGCACTGAATCATAGTGCACAACGAAGGGTGTGCTGGACGAAATGATAGTCTCCTGCGTGGTAGGCGTGATGTGCTTTACGCCATCACCTTTGATTCCATTAGTATCAATCATGACCACTAATGTGCCGGAGTTCTTATCGTAGTACAGCGATTTCGAGTTTTTCTCTGTCTGCTCTTCCTGGTTCTTTGGTGCGCTGGCACACGCAGCCAAGAAGCTCAGACACGCGCACGTAATGAGTATCCAAACTGTCGCATTGTTCATAAAGCGTGTTGTACCAAAACCCTTCGTCGTCATAAGGTATGCCATAGTTCAATCCCTGAGTATAGAGGAGATGTACCTGCCGTCGGCCTGTTTCGTTGCGAAATATAGCAAATTCAGAGAGATAGCTTTGAGCTTGTGGAGAACTGGCCCGGTCGTAGGCCCCGAAGAGAAAAGCCTATGAAGATCCGAATTTATCTCAGTTTCACCCTCAGATCTCAATAGATACACTCGGGAGTGCTATACTTGCTGCTCGTCTCGGGTGTATGGTCACACGAGACATTTGGGCTACACGTCAACTCAGAGCATGAAACGAAGCATTGTATCGGTACGTCACTTTCTTGTTGGACTACTTGTTCTCGGGTGCTTTGCACACGGAATCAGGCTGCAGGCCCAGGATACTCGGGCATCAGTGGCTACTGCGTTTGAGAACTCCGGTGATTACAAGAGCGCTGCCCGTTTGTGGCAAAGCGTGTTGTCCGATAATCCGAATGATGACCGTGCATTCTTTGGAGTGGTGCGGAGTTTAAAGGCGCTGCAGAATTATGCCGGGCTCACTGATATCGTAGAACAGAAGCTGCAACACAAGCGGAGTCGGCAAGTGCTTGTAGTGTGGGCTCAAGTGTTGGTGAAAACCAACAGGGGAGCAGATGCCGACGGGGTATGGGATGAGATTCTCTCATCCGATAAAGCAAAACCGGATCTGTTTGCGGAGGTGGCAAAAGCACAACTGGAGGTGCAGCAAAGTGCGAACGCAATCGCGACATTGTTAAAGGCGCGATCGGCCTGCGACGACGACGGCTTGTTTGCTGACGATCTTTCACAACTCTATGCGGCAAACGGAGACTATCGTCACGGAAGCGCGGAGGTTCTCACAGCATTTTTTCGATCGGGGAATTTGCAAATGGCAGAGGGACGCTTAAGCGCTTTCATGCAAGGCGATACGGCAATGCGCTATCTGAAGCAATTCATGTCTGAGCAGGCGTCAACGTATGATGATAAGTTTTCCTTTCTGCGCTTGTACCAGTGGTTTTTACGAGAGTCAAAGTCATACGACGAAGCCTTTGTCGTTGCTCAGCGTATGGACAAGCTGCATGGCGGAAATGGTAGAGACGTCATTGAGTTTGCCGATCAGTGTCGCATGGATGGTCATCAAGACGTTGCAATCAAGGCCTATTCCTTTCTCGTGGCGCAGAAGCGTCATGACGATATCGGTCAGTCGGCGGCATTTGGTTATGCTAGTTGCATGGAGGCTCGATTCCGCGAGGGAAAAGTCTTACAATCGTCGGAAGTTGAACCGGTGATTGCCATGTACCGAGACATCATCAGCGATTTCCCCAATACCTACACGGCGGCTGATGCTCAGTTGCATATTGCGCGCTGCTACGACCGCTATTTGCATGACAGTCCTTCTGCTATCAAGGAATACACCGTCCTCACTCAATCCTATACGGGCTTTCCGCAATCGTCCACTGGTACGGTTGAGCTCGGTCTGGCGTACTTGCATGCCGATGACCTTGACCATGCACGCACCAATTTTACCCTGGCACTGAGCCTGGTTCGTGTTGGTACGTCTGCATCTGTTTCTCAGGCTGCTTTATTCTATCTGGCAGAACTCAATTTCTATCAATGTCAGTTTGACAGCGCGCTGAGCTACTACAACCGTATCGAGCAACACGCGGAGTCAGAATTTGCCAACGATGCCATAGAGCGCCTGACCGCTATTGCCCTGCATCGCGATGATAGTCTGGATTTTCAACTGTATGCACATGCCTGCATGCGTGTGGCTCAGTACCGTTACGCTGATGCCTGCGTGTTGCTTGATCAGGTGGGATCGCAATCGCGCGATGCCGACCTCGCGGAAGTGGCACTCGTTATGGCCGCGGACGTGTCGTTTAAAGCCGCAGACTACCCGGCAGTCTACCGGTATGTGGACCGTTTGAAACAACGAAATGCGGAGTCAATCTATGCGGACAAAGCTCTCTACCTGAATGCCCAGAGTTTAGAGGCAGAGGGCAAGAACGATCTCGCCTCGCAAAAGTACTTGGAACTCTTGGCGCGATTTCCGTCGTCGCCCTTTATTCAGGATAGTCGGGAAAAGATTCGCAAACTGAGGGGTGAATCCTAAGTCTCAGCGTGAAGCGCAGAAGGCAAGTGCCGCGATTGCTGCGGTTTCTGCTCGCAGGCGAGCTGGAGCAAGACCTACTACCTGTGCACCCTCAACAGCCCTTATGGCGGCACGTTCGGCGTCGTCAAAACCACCTTCAGGACCAACCAGAATACTGACAGATGCCCCAAGCTCTATCTGCGAAGAGCCTTCAGGATCAGCAAGGACGATCATGTCCGCCCGATGATCTGCCAAAAACAATTCGACCGATTGGTATTCGCCAATGGAGGGAAGTACGGAGCGACGGCACTGTTTGAGCGCCGCCAGAGCTTTTGCCATCAAACGCTGATGACCAAGATCCCGCGCAGACGCGAAGCGGCTGCGTATAAAACATATCTCGCTTACCCCAAGTTCCGTGGCTTTTTCTACGAGCCATTCCATTCGCTCTTTATTGTCAAGAGTTCCGATTGCCAACCGTGTAGTACGATGGAGTTCGCCGTGATTGGGAAGGAGGCTGTCGACCACCAATTGAAGATTGCGATGTTCAGGTACCTCAACGTGACAGATGGCGCATAATCCAACGCCGTTCGAAATCATCACCTGTTCATGGTCGCGCAAACGCAAGGCGCGGGCATGGCGGAGTTCGTCGTCCGATAGGTCAACAATTCGAGTGTCGGTGCCTAGGCTTGGCGCGTACAAACAGTCCATGTCGGAGTGACGTTAAGCGTGGTGAATTGTGCATCGTCGCTCCTGCCGTACTGCGTCAAGTTGTGGCGATGCTCGCTATCTTCGCATGCAAGTTACATCCAATGCCACCTCTATGACCGAGTTTCAAACAATCGTTCTGCACCGTCCCTTTCCTCGCGTGCTCGCGATCGAGCTACACCGACCCGAAGCGTTGAATGCTCTTAATCTGCAACTGATGGACGAGTTGCTGTATGTACTTGAGCAATATGACAAGGATCCGGAGGTCTGGTGTTTTGTCATACACGGCAGCACACGCGCCTTTGCAGCCGGCGCAGACATCAAAGAGATGCAGCAGGAGAGCGCCATATCGATGCTTCACCGCGATCAATTCGCTGTGTGGGATAGAATGCGACTTATTTCCAAACCAATCATTGCAGCTGTCAGCGGCTTTGCCCTTGGCGGAGGATGTGAGTTAGCCATGAGTTGCGACATGATCGTGGCCAGCGAGAGCGCACAATTTGGTCAGCCCGAAATCAACCTCGGCGTCATTCCCGGCGCCGGAGGTACTCAACGCTTAACCCGTGCAGTAGGCAAGGCCTTGGCCATGGAGATGATTTTAAGTGGTCGGAGTATCAGCGCCGTGCAAGCATTGCAGTCTGGACTCGTCAACCGAGTTGTACCCGTTGGGTATTACCTGCAGGAAGCTTACGCCTTAGCCAAGGAGATCGCCTCGAAGTCGGCTGTCGCCTTGCGAATGGCAAAGGAAGCCGTCAATAAAGTGTATAGTACGACTCTGGAAGACGGCATCATGTTTGAGCGGAAGAATTTCTATCTGCTCTTCGCGTCCAATGACCAGAAGGAGGGAATGAACGCCTTCGTGGAGAAGCGTAAGCCGACGTGGACAGGTTCCTAATCACCAAATCGTATTCATGAATTCCATTTACACGTACCCTATGATTGGCAGCACAGTTCTATACGAAGTAGCCGACGGCGTCGCTACCATTAGCTTACACAGACCGGATGTCTTCAACGCCTTTAACGATGCCATGAGCTATGAGCTCATTGAGGCTCTTCAAGCAGCGACAAACGATACTGCCGTGCGTTGCGTAGTGTTGCGCGGAGCCGGCAGAGCTTTTTGTTCAGGACAGGATTTGAAAGAGGCTCCGGGACAAGAAGGCAGGGGAAGTTTGCGAGATTCGTTGAAGCAGCGCTATAATCCCATGATCCGCCTGATGCGAGACATGCCCAAGCCCATCATTGCCGGTATAAACGGCGTTGCTGCCGGAGCGGGATTGTCGCTAGCCTTAGCTGCCGATGTACGCGTCATGGTCAGCACCGCTCGCTTAGTCGAGGCCTTTGCGGCAATCGCACTGGTGCCGGATTCCGGGGCGACCTATTTTTATCCACGAATGCTTGGCTACTCGAAAGCCTTTGAATTTGCGACGCTCAATGCGCCCCTCAGTGCCGAAGAAGCACTTCGCTTGGGATTGGTCAATCAGGTTGCATCGCCCGATGCATTTGATGCCGCACTTCAAGCACTTGCAGCTAGCTATGCAAAGGGTCCGACCAAGAGTTATGGATTCGTCAAGAAGTTGCTGCAGCAGGGAATGACGTCAAGCTTAGAACAGATGCTTGAAGCTGAGGAAGAGTATCAGCAGCGCGCAGGTGAGACGGAAGATTACAGCGAGGGAATCGCAGCCTTCACTGAGAAGCGTTCACCGCGATTTAAAGGACAATGAGAGCCTTCCTTTCGCGCTTCTCACGACGACCAAGCAATGCCGAACGGATGGCGTCTCTGCGCTTGATCGCATGCGACATAGACGGTACCTTGCTTAACGACGATGGAGATGTATTTGAGAGCACCATCCAACTGGTTCACGATGTTGTGGCAAAGGGAATTCGCTTCTGTCTCGTGAGTGGACGGTCTTACCCGGCAGCTCGGGATGTGCACGAAATCTTGAGTCTGGATAGTCCGATCGCGGTGATGGATGGCGCATTAATTGTCGGCTCCCGGAACGAAATAGTACGTCAGCACTGCATCAACGCGAGTGTGGCTGTGCATCTGGCACGGATGCGACAAGAGCTTCACTTCGAAACCACCGCGCTGGCCGCATCGACCGTGTACTTCGAAAGCACTCCATACCTACCGGAGTACCTGCGCCATAGCGACATCGTCCCAACCCCGGTGAGGTCGTTAGAGCAGTGTGGTCCCGACATTTTGCGATACTATATCGTGGGAGAGTTTTCAATTCTTGAGCGGCTTCGCCGCTCACTCGCAGAAGCCTGGCCTAACGAATTGGAATTGCCGCTGCGACAGTCACGTCGGCGTAGCTCTCAAGCGGTGATGGAGGTCCGACCATCCGCAGCCGACAAGGGAACGGCGGTCCAAGAATTGCAACGACTCATGGACGTACCGGACGATCGGGTGGCAGTGATTGGAGATTATGAAAATGATATCCCCATGTTTCGTCCGGAGTACTTCTGTGTGAGTTTTCCGAACGCTGTGTCCGCATTGAAGAAAAAGGCGAATTTCGTCTGTCAGGACAATGCCTCGCAGGGAGGGCTTGACGAGTTTTTCCGAATGGTACTTTCGCACGAGAGGTTGAACAATGTCTAAGCATCGTCCCACACTCTTTCAACAACTCCAGGAGGAGTCCGCCAAGAGCGAAAGCGGCTCCCGTCAGTGGAGACGTTCACGTACTCTGCGCCTCAGCATATTGGTGCTCAGCCCTCTGCTGTGCGCCCTGTTCTTTCCCGGAATTCTGTCCGGCTTGCTACATACGGCTAGCATGGTGTCGCTCAGTGCGGGACAAATGTGGCAGAATGAAACGGTGACAGCGCAAAGCAGTTTTTCTATCCATAAGGCAGAAGCTGAGTATCGTGCTCAAGTTGATTCCGCCAGGCGTAATGCTGCCTTCGTGTTTTTGAGTGTTACCAGGCCTCAGCAGGCAGTGGAGAAAACAGTAGACCAACTCCTTGCCGATGCCGGTTTGAGCTCTCCGACCCCGGTATTGAAAACACGCTTATATACCGTGTGTCAGCAGTTGTCACGTCAGGATTTTATCAATCTATCGAAAAGCAAGTGTCCCGGTTCGGCGATTCTGATTCTCCGAGAGAACACTATCCTGGAATCTCGTAACGTGAAAGATGTGGTGGACAGCAGTGGTGTTCAGGCATCAATAGAGGCCGCACTGCACGATGAGCTCAGTCCCCGCGACCTCTCCAGTCTCGTAGAAAGCGTTTTTCGACTTCTCTTGCCCACTCTCGAATTTTCAGAGCAGCGCACGAATCAACTGCGTGAAGCAGCTGCCGACAATGTGCCGCATAGTTTGGGTATCGTGCGCAAAGGGGAAGTGATTGTTCGCCATGGTGACATCCTCGATACCGAAGGTATCGCGAAGCTGAACAGCTATGGAGTTATTCGAGACGACAACTCAACACAATTACAGACAATTGGGAACGTACTCGGAGCGCTGCTTCACGCGCTTTTGATCTATGCGCTCTTTGCGCTCTTTGCGTACTACCTGCGCAAGCGCATCATGTTCGACAATCTGAAACTTGCCTCTCTCAGCGCCCTTGTGGTGCTGAGCGCAGCGATGTCCTGGCTCTCGGTTCGCATGCCGGAGTCCAGTAACGCGGAATATCTGGTGCTTATCCCTGCGATTGCGATGATCGCGGCTATCTACTTTGATTCCAGAACAGGCTTCATTATTACCGTCACCTGTTCTCTGATGTTTGCGGCGGTACGCTCTAACGATTTGAATGGTGCATTTGCCTTGCTCTTTAGCGGAACATTGGGAGCTTATAGTGTTCGTGATCTCCGTAGTCGTACCCAGCTCTTTCGATCCATCGCCTTCATCGAAATTGGCTTTGTAAGCGTGTTGCTAGCCACCTGGCTGGAACGAAATATCGAAATCTCATCACATTGGATTACACTGTTAGCGGTATCGATAAACGCTGTGTTGTCGCCCTTGCTCACCTTTGCCGTAATTGCGGTATCGGAAAAATTCTTTGGTGTGCTTACCGATTTAGCTCTGCGAGAATATGACAATGTAAACCACCCCTTGCTTCTGGAAATGAGTGAGAAAGCGCCCGGCACGTATCAGCACACTCTGGCGATTGCCAATTTGGTGGAGGCTGCAGCCTATGCCATTGAAGCGAGTCCTTTGCTTGCCCGAGTAGGCGCCTACTTTCACGATATCGGCAAGATTCCCAAGGCTGAGTACTTCATCGAAAACCAAATTGAGTTAGCTAATAAGCATGATCTACTGAGTCCTAAGAAAAGCGCCACCATTATCCGCAATCACGTGCAGGATGGATTGGAGTTGGCTCGAGAATACGGTTTACCGCGACGTATTGCCGTGTTCATCCCGATGCACCACGGTACGGGTTTGATTAAGCACTTTTATGCCAAGGCATTGGAGGAGCAAGAATCGGATTCAACCGCAGAATTGCAAGAGGAAAATTACCGGTATCCGGGACCCAAACCCAATTCCAAGGAAACGGCTCTTGTGATGCTTGCCGATGGAGTGGAAGCGATTTCGCGGACAACAGACGATCGGGAAGAACTGGAACAGAAAATTGATGCAATCTTTAAGGATAAGATTTTGGATGGCCAACTCGACGAGTGTAATCTGACCATGAAAGAGCTCGTCATCATTCGAGAGGTCTTCGCTCGCAATTTGGTCGGTGCTCATCATCAACGCATCCAGTACAAGGAGTTTCGGCACGATAACGAATCGGAGCGATGAAGGACAAAGCCGCGCTACCAAAGTCGATGCAAAAAGCACTCGATTCCTATCGGCGCTTTCTTCGCCTCGAGCGTGGGCTGGCCGGAAATTCGGTTCTCAGTTACCTCCACGATTTACAACGCTACGCCGAATATCTGATCTCTGAGCAGCACTCCACTTTTCAAGAAGCGAAGAGCGAAACGATACGAAACTTTTTAGCCTTGCTGCACGAACTCGGAATGAGTTCCGGAAGCCGAGCTCGATATTCTTCGTCCATTAAGAGTTTGTATGGCTTTTTGTGTAGCGTGGAGGAAGGACTCGAAAACCCTGCTGAGCTGATTGAACTTCCCCGCGGAGGAAGAGCCCTGCCGGAAGCACTGACCATCGAGCAGGTCAACGCCCTGCTCGAGCAACCGGATACGGGCACATCAGCCGGAGTTCGCGATCGCTCAATTCTTGAAACACTATATGCCTGTGGATTGCGGGTGAGCGAGTTGTGCGCGTTGAAACAGAGAGACATTCTGTGGGATGCTGAGATTATCCGCGTTTTTGGCAAGGGTTCTAAGGAACGCATTGTCCCAATCGGACACTCCGCTCTGGAGTGGATACAGCGCTATCAACGAGATGTGAGGCATTTGTTTGTTTCCCAGCAAGCAACGGACGACGTGCTCTATCTCAATCAGCGGGGTGGAAAACTCTCTCGCATGAGTGTCTGGAATATCGTCCATCGCTCAGCCGTTTCCGCTCAACTTTCCGTGGATGTGCATCCCCACACCTTACGGCATTCCTTTGCCACTCACCTCATCGAGGGAGGCGCCGACCTGCGCGCCGTTCAAGAGATGCTCGGCCACGCCGATATTTCTACGACACAGATCTATACCCATTTAGACAGAGCGTATATATCTGCGGTTCATAAAACGTTTCATCCTCGGAGCTAATCCGTTGTTTTCCAAGTGTCTGCCAAGCAGCGTCATCCCGGCGCTCCTCGTTGCGTGGACGATCGTGTCCACTCCCGTTCATGCTGCGCAGCCGGTGCGCAGCACAGTGAAGTTTGGCATCGATAACCTGATCGACTTGGATTTTCAACCCCTGAAAAACAAGCGTATTGCACTGGTTGCTAACATCGCCAGTCGCACTCGCACCCTCGACGAAACAGCGCAAGTACTGGCGTCAACCGACGAACTTCAGCTCTGTGCCTTACTGACGCCGGAACACGGATACTTTGCCCAAGTGCCGGCAGGGGAGAGCGTTTCGGGTGAAATTATCTACGGCATTCCAACCTATTCACTCTACGGCAAAACTCGCCGTCCTACCCGAGCGATGATCGGAAACTGTGACGCCGTCGTGCTGGATTTGCAAGACATTGGCTTGCGACCTTACACTTTCATCAGTACGATGTACAATGTGATGGACGCGTGTGCCGAATACAATATCCCGATTTATGTATTAGATAGACCCAATCCGCTTGGCGGCCAGTGCGTGGATGGGAATTTGGTTGATGAAGAGTCGCGCTCATTCGTAAGCATCGTACCCGTACCGTACATCCACGGTCTCACTATTGGTGAGCTTGCTCTCATGATGAATGAAGAGGGTTGGTTGCCAAAGGATGATAACGGACATGCAAGAAAGTGTCGCTTAACCGTCGTAAAAATGAAGCGTTGGCATCGGACGATGTCGTGGGAAGCTCTCAACTCCGTCTGGATTCCCACGTCGCCCAACATCCCAAGCATTAACGCCATTCGCGGAATGGCTCTTACGGGTCTCGTGGGGGAACTGAGCTTGTTCTCCATTGGTATTGGTACCACCTTGCCCTTTCAGTATTTAGGACAACCCCAATTCCGCGTTGATCACTTGGATAGTACCCTAAGGGTGCTTGACTCGCTGAATATCCACGCTGTGCAAACCAAGTTCGTCCCGACGAACGGAAAGTTTGCCGGACAGAACTGCACCGGTTTGCTGTTCAATTTTGATAATAACGCACCTCTGCCTTTGTACTCAGCAGCAGTCGAAATCATGATCCGGCTGCGCCATAGCTATGCGGAGTATTTCGCCGACACCCTTTGCAAATCGCCTAAACAGGGAATCTTCAGTAAGATAGCCGGCAGCTCCAGGCTCTTTAGCGCGTTGACCAACCCCCGGTCAACCGACGCTGATATTCGTTCCATAGCCAGCGCAGGACTCAAAGAGTTCAGTCTTAAGCGCGAAAAATACCTTCTCTACCGATAGGAAATCAACTAATCTGCTAAAATTAAGCGGTTTACAAACTATTTTGTGTTTTTACACGCAATATCTGTGTTTTAACAACTATTAAGAGGACATTGTGGTATTTTTGTCGCCCGGTGTTTGAACACCGGTCACATGTACCATCAATATCCGGAGTACCCCTTGCGTATTTTCCTCGCCCTTCTTGGGTCGATTGTGCTGATTTCCCTCAGTGCCTGTAACGACACATCGACCACACCAGTCACCCCGACAGATACCACATTGACGAGTAAATCCATAACCATCACCCCAGATTCAGTTCGGGATTTTTACTACTCATTCGACCTGGACTCAGCAGTAGTTGCCTCCGATTCCATGACCTCGAAGTGGGATATGTGTGTACGACACGTGTTTGGTGGTGGCAGAACAGTGCAGATCGATGTGCTGTTCAATTCGGGTAGTGTAAACGACAACGGAAAAACGATGGCCTATGTAGTGGATACTACCTTCGACAACGTCACTACTTACACGGCAGCAAACTTCAGATCAGATTCGGTGGCCGCAAGCGGTCGCATTGCCAGTGTAGCCTTAGATGGTACCGGTATGTTTAACTACAATCCCTCAACGCACTTGATCAGTCCGAACTCACAGAAGACTGTAATCATCAAGTCAGCCAACTCCAACGTATATAAACTCCAGTTTGTGTCGCTGAGCGTCCCAATGTCTACGTACGATCTTTCGACTTTTGCCCTCCGATATCTGAAAGCTTCCGGCACTCGTTTGAAGTAACACGCAGAGAACCGTGCGCCACAAAAAGCTTCTTAACCTCTTAGAACGACTCATAATACGCGCCCCCTTCGGGGGGCTGTGCGTACTCTGCGGTCTATGGTTAACGACGGCAGTCCTGTGTACTGAACGTCCCTCTACCGTAACGCTGGTTCCATCGGATTCAACGCATTCGCAACCGCGATTACCCAAGGTTCCTTCAAACAAGACGAAGTCGAGAGATACCGCCACGAAGACAGTGAAAACAGGAACCGTAGTTGTAACCGGCACTCGATCCGAAGTTGAGCTGAAAGACTCACCGGTGAGAGTAGAGGTAGTGGACGCTGCAAGCCTTAAAGGTAGTGGAAGTACGTCGCTGAATCAAGTGTTGGAAGATCAGAGTGGGGTGGGGATTTCTAATGGCCTGCATACCGGTGTTCAACTGCAAGGAATGAGCGCAGATTACACACAAATCCTCGTCGATGGTCAGCCACTGATCAGTCGGGTGGCAGGTGTGATCGATCTTAATCGTATAGCAGTGGGAAATGTACGACAAGTTGAAGTAGTGAAGGGTCCCATGTCAAGCCTCTACGGTAGTGAGGCCCTTGCCGGTGTGATCAATTTGATCACTGTCAAGCCGCGACCGGGCTGGACCGGAGGATTAACGCTGCAGACCACAACGCATATGGGGCAAGAGCCTGCGGTCAACGTGGGCTTTTCGAATGACGACCTGGACTGGAGTCTTTTCTGTGATTATCGAAATTCGTCGCCCTTCAATTTGACCGCCGACACACTCACCATTCCATATTCCGGTTTTCGAGATGTGACCGTGCAGTCACAAGCCAAGTTTTATATCAGTCCGACCTTTCGCATCAGCGGAAGTGTGCGAAACTTTCACTCGCACTCGGTGGGCACGTTTGTGGAATCGTACTTCGGTCAGATCGCACAAAATACTGGCTCTGTCGACCAGTCTGAACTGGGATCACGTCTGGCTGCTGAATGGATTCACGGAGATGCCCATGCAGAGGCCTCCCTTTACTACGCGCGATTTTCTGAAGATTACAATTTCGACGTGGTGCAAGGAAGTGGAACGAATCTGGATAACATGGCGCGGTCCTACCTAAAACCAAGTGTGCAGTACGACGTGTTTTTCAACCAATCCAATCGACTGATTGTAGGAACCGAGTACGTTTTGGATCGCATTAGCGGTACTCGGTACGATTCTGTGCCATCGTACACAACAGGTGTAGTGTACGGACAGTGGGAGGGAAATCCCTTGAGTTGGCTGTCCTACGCCGCAAGCGCACGAGAGGATGTAAACAACGAATATGGCGGAAACTTGAGTCCTAAGTTCTCGGCCCTGGTTAAACTCGACGAGAACTTCAGTCTGCGTTCATCCATTGGGAGTGGTTTTAAAGCTCCGGATTTCAGACAACTCTACGTGTTCTTCCGCAATAACCTGCAAGGAGCCGGCTACGTATTGGAGGGAGCTCACGCACTCGGGAATACCCTGGAACCGGAACGCGCACTTTCATATGATCTTAGTTTCAGTTGCGACTGCGACAGCCGATCGTTCTGGAGCGCAATGGAGCGCTTTCACGCCGAAATTCGAGCTTTTCATAGCACGGTCTCCAACATGATTGAATACTACTTGGATCATGTGCAAGGCTCGGTTGCCGTGTATTCGTATCATAACCTCAGTCATGTTCGTACCCAAGGACTTGAGCTCACAACATCGGCAACGTGGACACTAAGTTCATGGTTAAGCATGCGAGCCAAGGGCTCGTATCAGTACGTGGACGCTGCGGATGTTGACGTTCTTGCCGCCATTGATGCCGGTTCGGCGGGAACGACCGACCCAAAGACCGGGAGCTTTATACCGTTGACGCGAAGCAACTACGGTGGATTGTGGTACGTGTCCAAACATTTAGCTAATGTGTGCCTGGATCTCTGTACCACCGATGGCTGGGTATTCAGTTCGAGGGCGGATTTTGTGGGGAAGTTTGGTGACGAAGCCTTGGATAGAAACGGAAGTGTTCTATCGTCTCTCTCTCGAGCTGTTCCTGATCTTGCTACGGAATACGTCGCATCGTATTGGAACCTTAAGTGTTCTCTCACGAAGGAATTTAGCTTGACCGAAAATGCTCTCCATCTGAGTTCTCTACGACTTTCGGTCGGAGCCATGAACCTCCTCGATCATCTGGATTTACGATCGTTACCAAGCTTGTTGGGTCGACAATTTTACCTCCAACTGAACGGCTCATGGTAGTACATTCTTGGCTTTAGAGCAGCGCCTTGCGCTGCGTGTAGTAAAAATCCCCTGCCGCGCGTTGAGATAACTCAACTCCAAACCCAAAAAAAACTTTGATTTTGAAGGAATAAGCGTCTTTTTTCCTTGCACTCGCTGATTCCATACAGCATTTTCGCGCCACAGTCTTCTCTTTCCCTTCCACATTTTTTGCTGGGCAATCACTATGTCTCGCTTTCTGCTTCGTGCCTGCACCGCAGCAGCCTTGTGCTGCCTTATCCTGAGCGTGAGCTCGTGTTCCTTCCACAGTGGTCTTGAAGTGAAGTCCACCAACTTCAACGACATCATTTCACCGCAACAAAATTTGGTCTTCACGTTCAACGCAGACGTTGTTGCCGACTCGCTTGTGGATCAGTGGGATACCACAGAGTATGTTCATTTCGAACCACCGGTTCGAGGTGTGTGCAAGTGGATATCCGCACATGAATTAAGTTTTTCACCGGCACAACAATTCGCTCCGAGCACGAATTATACCATTGATATTACCAAATCTGTGCTTGGTTTAGGCGGAGAGAAGACAGCATTAGGTTCGGATGTGCATTTCACAACGCATACGCCGTATTTAAAAATGGAGTCTTGCGATGCATCGTGGGTGCGCGTTGCTGAACGTGGTGGAGTGGTTGAGTTGCAGGCCACGTTGCACTTTAACTATCCGGTAAAAGCTCAAAGTGTTGGCGCGCTCCTTCATCTTACGGTGAACGATCAACCAGCAGCCTTTACCGTTCCTGATGTGACGGTGGGCCCTGATGTAAAAATTGAGTTACAAAATTTGGGTGATGCTGTTGATGATGGTTTGCTCAAAGCCTCTGTTTCTGCGGGTCTGAGCTGTGTAGGGTCAGAGTGGAAAACGACGAGCGATATGCTCGTGGAAACGCAAGTCACGTCACGAAAGAAACTCGAAATTACGTCGTGTAGTACAGAATTTGAAGATGGTATGGGTATCGTCAAATTCTACACTTCGCAGCCGGTTGAGTTAGTGGCTAATCAGTGGGGTAAAGTCGATCCCGAAGTTTCGGGACTGCAGAATGAAATTACAGATTATGGGTTTCGTTTAAAGGGGAATTTTGAAGCGTCTCGAAATTATTCGATTCTGATTTATAAAACTCTAAAGGGTGTGTTGGGTGGAGTGATGAGTCAGGACTACGTCAAGAATATCAACTTTGGCGCACTTGAGCCTCAGATAAAGTTCAGCTCGGCAAAGGCAATGTATTTAAGTCCGAAAAGTTATCGCAATATCGGTGTGCGAATTGTTGGAGTACCGAAGGTAAAGGTGACCATCATTAAAATATTTGAGAATAATATCCAGGCGTTTTTACGAGAAGCCCGGCAATATTATTACGACGATGAGTCGAATAACGATTATCACGATTACGACGTCAGCTCGTCCGGTGATGGTGAAGACGATGCAGAGTACCATCAGCCGAGCTATGGTGGTGGTTATGGGAATTTTGACCGTTCGGCCGAGTACTACAAGATCTACGGCAATGTGATTTCCGAGCATGAATACGATACGAAGTCATTTGCCAAGAACGGTAACGTTTCGCTACTGAATTTGTCGGTAGACAACCTGGGTGAATACAAGGGCATCTACGTGGTGAAAGTCGAGTCGATGGACGATCGCTACTTGAGTGCCGGGAAATTGGTGTCGGTGTCGGACATAGGAATGATTGCCAAGCAAAGCCGCAACGACGTCTATGTCTTCTGCAATTCCATCAAAAGCGCCGAGAGCATGAATGGCGTGACGGTGAAATTCGTCTCGACCAACAATCAGGTGTTACAGAGCACTATTACTGATGGTAACGGGGTAGCAAAGTTTGAGAATGTGCTGCGCAAGGCGAAGGACTTTACCGTTGGCATGATTACAGCCACTGTTGCCGGCGACTTCAATTACATGATGTTCAACGACACCCATGTGGAAACTTCTCGATTTGACGTGGGTGGCCTCCAAGAAAACAGTACGGGTTTGCAGGCGTTCTTGTATGGTGACCGCGAGGCATACCGACCGGGAGAGACATTGCACTTCAATACCATCGTACGTGATAGCAAGTGGAATGCGGTAACCAAGGTGCCCATCAAATTGCGCATCAGCGCTCCCGACGGGAAGGAATGGCGTTTACTCAAACTCAGTCTCGATGGAGAGGGTTCTGCTGCAACGGATATCCCTCTTCCAAACTCGATGACAACGGGAACCTATCAGGCGGAAGTGTTGTCATCGAACGACATCATCCTATGCAGCAAGAGCGTTTCGGTGGAGGAGTTCGTTCCCGATCGAATTAAGGTTTCGCTTACAACGAGCAAACAAGTCTACGAGGTGAGCGATAGCATTGTAGCCTCCGTCAATGCGATGAATTATTTCGGTCCGCCTGCGGCGAACAGGAATTTTGAGATCAGTTGCGACCTGGGACGCAAGTACTTCCAGCCCAAACAATTCAAGAATTACAACTTCTCTATTACCACGCAGAACACGAAGAACGTGGCCAATCAGGTGCAGCAAGGCAAAACGGATGAGCACGGCAACGCATCTGTTTCATTCGCGATTCCCGCTGAGCTCGAGAACTCGGGTATGCTAAGTGCAAAGGTCTTTGGTACAGTATTCGACGAGACCGGACGACCGGTCAATCGTTTGGCCACCGTGGATGTGCCTACGCAGAAGGTCTTCTTCGGCATTCGCTATGGCGATGGGTATATGCCGGCTCACCAAAATGTTAACGTGCCCTTAGTGGCTGTCGACAAAAACGGAAATGCGGTAAGTGCACAGGCGCGAGTGCAGTTCGTGCGCAACACCTGGCAAACGGTATTGCAGAAAAACGACTGGGGTGGGTTTAGCTATGTTTCGCAGAAGAAGATGGAAGTGCTCATGGATAAAGTGCTGACCATTAGTGGATCGTCGAGCTCCGTCAATGTTACTCCGCCGGTGAGTGGTGACTACGAAGTCCGTGTCATGAGTCCTGAATCAGACAACTACGTCAGTCGTTGGTTCTGGGCATGGTACTGGGGAAGCAGCGAATCGACTTCCTTTGAGGTCAAGAAAGAAGGCACGGTAGATATCAGTCTTGACAAGGCATCCTACAGAGTGGGCGAAACGGCAAATGTGCTCTTTAAAACTCCGTTCGCCGGGCGGCTCCTCGTCAGTATTGAACGCAACGGTGTTCAGAGTTACCAGTATTTGCGCACCGACGAGCGGTCGGCAAAAATGGAATTGAAGATAACCGGCGACATGACTCCCAATGTGTATGTGGTGGCCACGCTGTTCAAACCTCTGGATGATGGTTCGATGCCCTTAACGGTTGCGCATGGAGCTGCACCGGTGATGTGCGAACCGGAAAACTCTCACATTGCCGTTTCGATTGACGCACCCGAGCGATGTCGTTCCAACACTCGTCAAACAGTCCGAGTACATGCTGCACCAGGATCGGAGCTCACAATAGCGGTGGTAGACGAGGGTATCTTAGCAATCAAGCGTACAAAAACGCCGGATCCTCATGAATATTTCTACCAAAAGCGAGCCTTGCAGGTTGAGTCGTTCGATCTGTATCCCTACATCTTTCCCGATTTGAAACCAACGAAAACGTCCTACGGTGCGGGTGACGACTCCTACGAAAACCGATTGTCGCCCGTGATCACCAAGCGTTTCAATCTCATCGCCTATTGGAGCGGAATTGTAAAGGCAACCGGCTCGGGTGAAGCAAGTTACAGCTTTGACATTCCTCAGTTCTCAGGTTCACTGCGCGTGATGGCAATGGCCTATCATGGTAAAGCCTTTGGTTCTGCCGACAAGAACATTACAGTTGCGGATCCCTTGGTGGTAAGTAGCGGATTGCCACGTTTTCTTAGTCCCGGCGACACTGTCCATATTCCGGTTACACTGAGTAATACGACACAGAAATCCATGAGTGTCAACGCACAGTTTACGGTAAGTGGAGCGGCGAAGGCTGAAGGAACGACATCGCAGAACCTTAGCATTCCTCCGAATGGCGAGGGTCGAGCTATGTTCACGCTGAGTGCACTTCCGGCTATTGGTGAGGCGCGTGTAGAGGTCAAGGTAAATGCGAACGGCGAAAATTACTTTGATAAGACTTCCATTGCAGTACGTCCACTTTCGCCGTTACTCAAGAATACCGGCGGTGGAAGCGTCGCCGCAGGCGAAACGAAAAACATCACGTTGAGTACGGCCGAGTTTATCTCGTCCACAGCCAAATCGAAACTCGTAGTTAGCCGATCGATGGTGACCGAGTTCTCCAAACAACTAGACTACCTTATCGGGTATCCATACGGTTGCGTTGAACAGACAACATCGAAAGCGTTTCCGCAGCTCTATGTGACGGACATTTGTCAATCACTTTCAGGAGCCGAAAAATCCGCGGCAAATCAAAACGTGCAAGCGGCGATTAACAAGCTGCAGAGTATGCAGTTATACAATGGCGGATTGTCGTACTGGCAAGGCGGTATTGAGGGCTCATGGTGGGGATCGGCGTACGCCGCGCACTTCTTGCTTGAAGCCCGCAATTCAGGCTATGAAGTAAACGCTGCCTGTTTGGACAGGCTCTTACATTACTTGTCAAAGATGGCACACATGAGCGATAAGAGGAGCTATGTGTACCTCGATGCATCGAACAAGCCGATGACCAAGTCCATAGCACCGCAAGAAATATTCTACTCGTTGTATGTACTAGCATTGGGTGGACGACAAGATGTGTCTCTTATGAATTTCTACAAGAGCGCTCCCTCGCTACTGAGTAACGATAGTCGATATATGCTTGCGTGTACCTACTTGGCTCTGGGAGATCGCAACAGTTTTGAAAGGGTGTTACCGTCGCAAATGGATCAATGGTCCGCGACAACCT
Source organism: Chlorobiota bacterium (assembly GCA_039810585.1). Classification (GTDB taxonomy): domain Bacteria; phylum Bacteroidota; class Ignavibacteria; order Kapaibacteriales; family NICIL-2; genus JBBATK01. The sequence continues at coordinate 48,824 of JBDHXF010000010.1, read as the reverse complement.
TTGGCGGGTGTTTCAGTTCGCACATCCGTGACGAAGCCCTGGTGTTAAGTGTACTCGCTGATGTTGAGTTCAGCAATCCACAAGTGATGACCTTAACGCATCACCTCTCGACCTTACTTCGTGTCCAGCGTTATTACTCGACGCAAGAAGAGGCATTTGCGCTCATTGCTTTGGGCAAGGTATCGCGCCGAGTGGGTCACGACAAGGGTACCGCAGTAGTGAGTTATGGTGGCAAGAAGGTGGAGCTCAAGGACAACGATGTGGTTATAAACCAGGGATTGGTCGGACAAAATGTTTCCATCAGCGCGAAAGGTGGGGCAGTGTTCTATTACTACGAAACAAGTGGAATCTCGACCTCAAACACAGTCAAGCAGGAGGATAATTTCATGCGCATCCGTCGTAGTTACTTCGATCGATGGGGAAGGGAAGTCACCGGCGGAGTATTCAAACAGAATGATTTGGTCGTGGTTCGCCTCACTCTGGACATGCAGTACGGATCACCGATCGAAAATGTGGCCATCAGCGACTTACTGCCCGCCGGATTTGAGGTAGAGAACTCGCGTATCACCGACATACCCGATTTGAAGTGGATAAGCTCGCAGACAACACCAACCAATACTGATTACCGAGACGATCGAGTGAATCTGTTCACGAATCTCAATGGTGTTCAAACGTTCTATTACGTAGTCCGAGCAGTATCACCGGGTGTGTACCATGTGGGTCCGGCTGCCGCCGACGCCATGTATAATGGCGAGTTTCACTCGTACAACGGTGCAACAACGCTGAGGGTGGTGCAATAGGGATGACCAACACCGACAGTGCGTCGCTAAATCCGATGAGAGCAAGGCTTCGTCGTGTGGTTACCATTCTGCACAAGAAATGGCAAGCCGCTCCGCGGCTGAGAAATACGCTGAGGGTTCTCTACAGAGGCGGATTAGTGTTGATGCTCATGGTTCTTGTATTGGATCTCTTGTTCCCCTTCACACCGCGCGTGAGTTATGCTCAGATTATAACGGCGTCGGACGGAAGTGTCGTGCATGCTTTTCTGTCGAGCGACCAGAAATGGCGCATGAAGACAGAACTTCAGGAAATCTCTCCATTGCTTCGTACCACCATCGTCCGTAAGGAGGATCGTTGGTTTTACTGGCATCCTGGCGTGAATCCCTTTGCCATCGTGCGAGCAGCACTATTTAATGTATGGACTCATCGCATTGGTTCAGGGGCATCAACGATTAGCATGCAGGTCGCTCGATTGCTTCAACCTCGTTCACGCACGTTGTGGTCGAAACTTCTTGAAGCGTTTCACGCGATACAACTGGAGATACACTATTCAAAAGATGAGATTCTGCAATTGTATCTCAATCTGGTGCCCTACGGAGGAAACATCGAGGGGGTAAAAGCGGCGTCGTTATTGTATTTCGATCGCTTGCCCCTGCAATTGTCGTTGGCGCAAGTGGTGACCTTGGCAGTGATTCCCAATCGTCCAACGTCATTGCGTTTAGGTGAGCAAAACCCGGAGATTCTTCGCCAACGCAATGTGTGGCTACAACGCTTTGACGCCGCTTCTGTGTTCGCGCACGACCGCATCGTGGATGCTATGCAAGAGCCTACTGTCCTGAAGCGAGTGGATGTACCCCGTTGGGCACCGCACTACGCCTTGCGTTTAAAGGACCGTTTTCCGTCTGAGGACATCATCCACAGTACTCTCAACGCTCGAGCGCAGCACGATTGTGCTGTGCTTTGCTACAACTACATTCAGCGGACAAAAATGCTGGGTATCTACAACTGCTCGGCCATGGTGATAAACAACCAGACACAGGATGTGGAAGCCTACATCGGTTCGGCCGACTTTTCCGATCGCTTGCATGCCGGTCAATGCGATGGAATTCAAGCCTTGCGCTCACCGGGATCAGCATTGAAGCCCTTGCTCTATGCAATGGCGATAGACAAAGGATTGCTCACACCAAAGACAGTTCTGAGCGACGTTCCGGTTGACTACAATGGTTACGCCCCGGAGAATTATGACCAGAATTTTCACGGAGCGGTCACGGTCGAACAGGCACTGGCACAGTCGTTAAATGTTCCGGCGGTAAAGGTCCTGCACGACATTGGGGTGCAGCCCTTCGCCGCCAAACTGAGCGCACTGGGATTTAAGAGTATCGCGCCGGACGCGGCGAACGTTGGCTTGTCGCTTGCCTTAGGCGGCTGTGGAGTGCGGTTGGAGGAAATGGCTCATCTCTACTCATGTTTTGCCGCGGGCGGCAGGCTGCGGGCGTTACACTGGTTGCAGTCAGACCGCGACACGATGTCGAAACAAATGATATCACCGGGTGCAAGTTTCATGGTCACCGACATCCTCACGCAACTCACCCGACCGGATTTGCCGGTGAATTACCTCAGTGCAACGCACGTGCCGAAGGTGGCATGGAAAACCGGTACCTCATATGGTCGTCGGGATGCCTGGAGCATTGGATACAACAAGCGCTTTACCATTGCTGTGTGGGTTGGCAATTTCAGTGGCGAGGGAATCGCCGACTTGTCAGGTGCGTCCAGCGCAACTCCTCTGCTCTTTTCTCTTTTCAATGCCTTGGATTACAATGCTACCGGAGATTGGTATTCGGCTCCGAAGGATGTTGACTTCCGACTCGTCTGTGCCGAGAGCGGTTTGGTTCCCGGCGAGTATTGTGATAAAACGGTCACCGACTATTTCATTCCGACTGTGTCGCCTGCACAGCGCTGTTCGCACGTTCAGCTTATACCGGTTTCGCAGGACGGTCGTATGAGTTACTGCACAAGTTGCCTGCCCAAAGCCGGCTTCAAGCGCATACTCGTGCGCAATTACGCGCCTGAATTGCTGGCCTACTACAAACGGGAACACATTGCCGTCGAGCTGCCACCACCTCACAATCCACTGTGCACGAGAGTAGAACACGATCATGCGCCGCACATCAGCTCACCGTCTGCGGGGAAGTCGTATTTGGTATCACGAACTGATAAGAATCCGTTGATGTTGGCGTGCACAGTGGCTCCGGATGTTCGAGAAGTGTACTGGTTTTTAAACGACAAGCTGATTCAAGAAGCACTACCCACGGCACAAGTGTTTATTAAACCGCAACGGGGGAGAAATAAGATCTCGTGCAGTGACGACAAAGGGCGGAATACCGATATTTTTGTGCAAGTCGATTGGGAGTAGCACGTACTGAGTGTTGTTGACAACGAATCAAGTGCAGCAGACGACCCAACGTGTCCATTGATGATTTGTGAATTTTGAGGGCTCGGGATGACCGAACGAAAGGCAGAAGCCATTCTCGCGTTGACGACCGTCTTTTGGTCCGGCACGTTTGTGTTTAGCAAGATTGCCCTGGAATCATGCGACGCTTTGTCCTTCGTTATTCTCCGTTTCCTTGTTGCTTCAGGTCTTGCAGCGCTGCTCTGGCACCGCCGACTCTTGAGCATGCAGCGACGCACCATCGTCGATGGTTCGATTTTAGGTGCACTCTACGGTGCCGGTTTTTATCTGCAAACCGGGGGATTACAGTACACCACGATTTCGAAAAGTGCGTTCATCACAGGCATGGTGGTCATCTTCGTGCCTGGTGCAGACCGCTTGATACGCGGTACGCGTATGACTCGCATTCATGGCATTGCGGTACTAGGCGCTAGCGTCGGTTTGCTTCTGCTTACCCATCCCGAAGCTCAGCAGATCAATGTGGGAGACGTGATGACACTGGGTGGAGCCATTCTTTGGTCCTTCTACATATCCTTCCTTGATAGAGCTTCAACACGATCACAACACGTACACAGCTACACAGAGCACTTAGTTATCGTACAGTTTGCGATGACCGTACTGTTGGGTATGGTTGTGGCGATGGTACTCAACGCAGGTGGCGAGTGGAGTCTTCAGCGAGCTATCGATACGAATTGGACGTCCTGGCTGATCGTCTCTGTGGCCTATACCGCAGTGTTGGGGTCTCTGGCGTCCACCTACTTGCAAACCAAGGTACAACGTTTTGTTCCTCCGGTTAAGGCGGGTATCATTTTCACGCTCGAACCCATTTTCGCGTCAATCATCGCTTACTTCACGCACCATGAGCGATTAAGCATCATGGAGCTTAGTGGAGCAGCCCTGATGATTGGAGCAATTATTTTTGCAGACACCGCCTCGCAGTGGTTAAAGCGCAGAGACGCGGTTCAAACGGGAGTTGACAACCCGATATGAACCACAAATGCACATTGGATTCCAACGCAGCATGATTGAAAACAAGCATACTATCCGAACCCAAGTTCTCAAAGAGCGGAATGCGCTGAATGCCGCAGTTCGGTCGGAGTGGTCGCACAGCATGCGCATGGTGCTGGAGCAGAGTTTTGAATATGCCCAGGCGTCCACCGTTCATATCTTTCTCAGCAGCGGATCTGAGCCCGAGACGGACGACATCATTAGGTCGGCTTGGTCGCAGGCTAAGCAGGTGGTTGTACCACTGAGCAACACGTCAACGACTCAGCTTCACCATGCACGGTACAAGGAAGGTATGAGGCTCGAGGCAGGCCCCTACGGTATACGTCAACCGGTGGACATCGAGCCGGTGTCTGAAGATGAAATGCACGCCGAATCGGTGCTCATTGTAACACCGGTAGTGGCATTCAACAGTTCGTTGTACCGCATTGGCTATGGCAAGGGCTATTACGATCGCTTTCTGGCGAATCGTCGAGGTTTTGCCTTTGGTTTAGCCTACAGCCTGTGCTTTCGTGACAACTTTCAACCCGAATCCCACGACGTCGCTTTGGATGCCATGGTTACGGAACAGGGAATGGTTCGTCGGCGCAGCTCACAACTCGTCTACTGACACAACGCTTCATGAAAAACTGCTTCACCACACTTCGTTTGTTCGCTTTAGTCCATGGTGTTGTGCGAGAATAAGAGTGATGTCTGCTGTTGTGTAGAGCCAATCTTGGTTGCGCTACACGTCGTATGCATTCATCACTTGGTACTGTACACAGGCATTAGAAGACAATTCGATTCAGCATTCGCACCGTATGAACACCACAACCACTACTGTACTCAACATGCCGTCACTGCGACTTCTTAGCTATCGAGCACTTGCGTTTTGGAACGTGTCGCTTGCTCTGCTCGTCGCCGTGACCATGAATCTTCATGCCCGAGAGTTTTGCGAGGAAAAACAGATCCTAGACGGTTCTGAACAACTCGTGAGTTATGGCTTGGATTCTACCACGAACTGGTGGGCGGTCACGATGCCATACGATTCTCTCTATCGACTGTGGATTAATGGTCAGAAAAGTGAAACCTACGACCGTATCCAGAGCTTGGTCTTCTCCCCGGATGGCGAACATTGGGCAGCATGGGCTTCGATGAGAAATCAGTGGCACTTGTTGCATGATGGCAGAGCAGAAAGTGTCGTCTGCACCGCTCCCGGTGAGCTACACTTCAGTTACGTGGGGGGAGAATTAACCTACAGTGTTTTTGAAGGGTCGCAAGAGATTATTGAGAGGCGACGTCAAAAACACACGGTGCTCAACCGTGTGGATCGACTCTATACGTCGTACGGCGGTGAGCACCTTGCATGGGTGATCTCACAAGCGGGCTCGAAGTCGTTCGTTGTTGACGGCAGACAGGGATCTCAATACGACGACCTTAAACTCTTTGGCTTCTGGACAGATGGAGCATTAGTGTATGCGGCACTGAGTGGTTCGCAATGGCGAATCTATCGGGGTGACGAGGAAGTTGCGGGACCGTTTCTTCAGGTGACGGAGCCTTGCCTCAACGTTGCAGGTACGGTAGGGGCAGCCATCGTCTCGCAGGGGAGCGACCGAGAGGTGGTGCTCTTTGCGGACGAATATACTCGACCCCTCTTTAGCCGACAATATGAGCAACTTGATGCCTTGGTGCTTCATCCTACACTCCCTATGTGGGCAGCGAGATCGCAGCTTCTTGCCTCCGGATTGGTCATCATGACCGGTGCCGAGTATTCAGCGGGATCTGTAGCCACAGGAGAGCCAAAGTTCACGGCGGATGGCAAGGAGCTCTTCTATTTTGGATGTGACTCCGAGTGTTTCATCAGCATCAATGGTAAAAAGACGCCCATCAATCAAGTGATAAGTGCCGACGGTACCTTTGCGCACAAGTCGGGATCAAGCACCTTTGCATACAGCACCACAAGCAGCCTGGTGTTCCGAGAAATCGAACGCAAAGATTTGTGGGTGTCTCGGATGTGCGACGAAACCTCGCTGCCCAGATACAATTGGCGTAGTGATAAGTACGAGGCGCTGGGTCGCATCAATCAACGGCTCTACCTGCTCCAGTGCATGAATTGACAAGTCGTCCGGAACTAGCCGAAGCACCCCGTTGTCCGCTCAGTCGAAATCGCTATTTTGTCTTTTTATACGTAGGCGCTTCGCGCACTTTTTATCTTCGAGGACCATAGAGCATGGCTTTACTTTCTGCAATGAACATCATGGTGATTGACGACGATCCAATGATGTGCGAGATGATCAAGGACAGTTTAACGAAGCACGATCAGACCCTTACAGTTGAATTGTTTGGCACCGGGGAAGACGCCCTCGCATCCATGAGTCAGATGCCCGATTTGGTGATCTTGGACTACCAGCTGGATTCCATCAAAGCCGACGCTATGAATGGCATCCAAGTGCTGGCAAAGTTGAAGGAACGCTTTAGCGAACTTCCTGTGGTGTTTTTGAGCTCGCAGGATAAACCGGAGATTGCAGCGAATACCATCAAGTTTGGAGCCTACGACTACATCTTGAAAACGGAAACGGCATTTCTGAAGTTGGCCATTGCTGTACAAAACATTCAGAACCTTCGCGTAGCGAAAGAGCCGTCCGGAACCCAGAAATTTATCAATATGGCCTTCTGGATCTTGCTTGCCGCTGCCTTTGCCTATGGACTGTTCAGTCTGATTAGCGCAAAGTAGGTTTTTTGAGCGCGGCATTCGCGAGAGATACAGCAAGAGCATGCCGAAAACGCCATATTCTCAGTATTTTTGTTAGATAGACACGATCACTTCCGGTACTAGATGATGGACGAAATCTCCATAGGTTCTTCAGCAAAGCTTGAACGGGTGCGCGTAGCGCGCCAGGATAAAATTTATAAGGAATTGGTAGACAAGGACACCACGGTTCTCTTTGAGGATCCGTTGGAAAACGACATGGTGTTGAACATGGGGCCACAGCATCCGGCTACGCACGGCGTATTACGTGTGTTGCTTCGACTGGATGGAGAGACCGTGATCAAGTGTGTCCCGGAACTTGGCTACCTGCACCGTGGATACGAAAAGCTTGCGGAGAATACAACGTATAACGAGTTCATTCCTCATACCGATCGCTTGGACTACTTGTCACCGATGTCCAACAACGTCGGGATAGCCTTAGCTATAGAGAAGGCGCTCAACATTGAAGCTCCACCGCGAGCACAGTGGATTCGTACATTGGTCAGTGAGTTGGCGAGATTGTCGTCGCACATGCTCGCGGTTGGCGCAGCATGTATGGACGTTGGAGCCCTCACGGTTTTCCTGTGGACCTTTGCGGAGCGTGAGAAACTGTACGACATTTTTGAATTGATTTGTGGTGCACGTTTTACCACCAGTTACACCCGGGTTGGTGGTGTAGCCAATGACATCGATGAACATACGTTGCAGATGATTCGTGATTGGGCAACACAGTTCTTACCGGAGTTGGTTGCAACGGAAGGACTCATCGATCGCAACAGAATCTTCATCGATCGCATGGCCGGCGTGGGATACTGCAGTTTGGAAAAGGCTGTGTCGCTGGGATTGACCGGACCATTGCTCCGTGCATCCGGAAGTACGCGCGATTTGCGTAAGGACATGCCCTATTTGTGGTATGATCAAGTGGATTTTGATGTACAATCACATACGGATTCCGACTGTTACGGTCGGTATAAGGTGCGGATGATGGAATGTCGCGAGTCGATCAAGATTATCCATCAGTTGTTGGACAATCCACCAACGGGCGACGTCAAGCTGAACGATCCTCAAAACGTTCAGGCGCATAAGGCGGAAATTTATACGAAGATGGAGGAGTTGATTAACGACTTCATGATCGTCAATTTTGGAGCCGCTCCTCCTCCGGGCGAAACCTATACGGCCATCGAATCGCCGAAAGGCGAGCTGGGTTTCTTCATCGTTTCGAATGGAACCGGTTATCCGTGGAAGCTTAAGATCCGATCACCCTCGACTTCGAACCTTCAAGGTTTAAGCTATATGGCTGAAGGATCGATGGTGTCTGACGTTGTGGCTATCATCGGGGGCATCGACCCTGTGATGGGCGAAGCCGACAAGTAAAAGCTTGCACAAACGATAGAACGGGACACCACGTTGCAGAGGATGTCCCGTTTTTTATTTCAGCACGAAAAGACACGATGACCCCACACACGCCCTACGATCCTCGGGAAACCGCCACTGAAGCTCGCCTTGCCAAGCTCCGAAAGGTCATTGCGCACCGTCAGCCGCATCTGAGCATCATCCTCGAAAACGTCCATGATGAGCACAACGTGGCAGCCGTACTTCGCTCATGCGATGCCGTTGGTGTGAAGGATATCCATCTGATTTATAACGGTAGGGAAGTGTTTCCAACATTTGGCAAGAAAACGTCTGGATCGGCTAGAAAATGGGTCGAGCAATATCACTACACCAGTGTTGAAGAATGCATGACACAGGTGCGCGCAAAGGGGATGAAAATCTATACAACCAAATTGAGTGACAACGCCCTATCGATTTACGATCTGGATTTGACTCAGCCCACTGCCATACTGTTTGGCAACGAGCACAGCGGAGTTTCTGAAGAAGCGCTGCGATACAGCGACGGGAACGTTGTGATACCCATGGTTGGATTAGTGGAGAGTCTCAATATCTCAGTGGCTGCCGCCGTATGCCTCTTTGAAGCATACCGTCAACGCGAAAAGGCCGGACTCTACACTCAGTCCCTGCTCTCCGAATCCGAACGAGAATCCCTCCTCATCAACTGGCTGCAACGATGAAAGAATTTTGGCTGGAGATAGGGAAGGGAATGACACGCATTCGTGAACAGGTAAAGGCTAGACGTCTTGAGTTCCGTACACGGTTTGAACCAATTTCCACTTGGAAGGAGACCATTCTCGATGGTTTTCTACACCTCATTAGTACGCTGTTGGTATTACAGTTTGTTTCAGGGTTTTTGTTGTCGTTTGGATATGTACCATCTACTAAAATCCAGGTTAGCCAGGATGGATCACAGGCACTCGCATTGCAGGCATTGCGAACCGTACTTGATTACGACGGTGATACACTGTATGTCCGCGGTAGCACATGTTTAGTGACAGGTGCAGAGCTAAAAGATTCGTTGTCTATATTTCACGACTCGACAAACTTTAGACCGATCGCAGGAGGCACTGGGATGGCATCCGAAGCGTTCAATAGTATTCACATTGGAATTCTGCACTCAGAAGCCGGCGGTGTGTTTATGGCGGAACTTCATCATTGGTGTGCTCAAGCGTTGATGTTTGTGGTCTATGCGTTTGCAGTCGTGATGATAGTTCTAAAGCTCTACAGCAACACATTCACTCCGGGATGGACTCGAAGTATTAGCATTGTGATTCTCATTAGTACGGGGGCGTTGTTGGGCTCTCTGTTGAGTTGGGATAGTAGAGCACAACAGGTGTGGAGAATGCTCCATCATTTGTTATCTGAGTATGTTCCGATTGTCGGTACTATCTGGGTCTCGCTTTTAGAATCGACGTCCTCAGTCATCGATACGCGATTGCAACGTTTGTTCCTCATTCATGCATTTGTGATTCCCGCCACGCTAGTGCTGATGCTGAATGCGAGCTATCGAAATGTGAAAACTCTGACGCATGGCACTTCAAATAGCGGTGTAAGCAACAGTCGTTTCTTCCTAACTCGCGGTGTTGCCGTGGTAATGATACTTTTGGCTGGCATGAGCACGATGAACATGGGACCTACTGTGCAACATTCGCTCAATGCGAACGGGCTGGCACCGGAGCAAATCCAGCCGGAATGGTATTTTCAACCTGTGTATGTTTTGCTACACAATCTTCCAGAAGATCTGGTAGTAGTGGGTGTCATGGGTGCAATCGTTGGCGTGTATCTGTTACCGCTTTTTACAAAAAAACGGTCGCCAAAATCTTGACGACCGTCACTTTCTTTAGCAGCGTGCCCACTTGCGTTAAAGACTTCGCGGGTGTATAGAATCTACAACCCTAATGGAGTACAACGACGTGAGTGCGAATGGAATACTTGCTAGCGCTATTTCCAGAGATCACGACCGTGTATGCTCCGTTTGGCCAGCCTGAGACATCAAGGTGTAAACAAGATTCGCTCTGCGAGCCCGCAACACTAGATGAGATGTGCTTGGCAACAAGGCCAAGTTCATCGACAATATCAATTGAAATTGCAACGAATTCAACAGGTAGGCGGATGAGTAGCTCGCTAGAAGAAGGATTTGGATACACAGTTAGACCAAGTTCCTCGGCACTGTACGCCACGCCCGATGTTGCGCTGTTATTGATAACAAAAGGAGATGCGGATACGTCGGTTGTCCGTGGTGTATTCGAAAGGTCTAAGAAGAAAATGCGTCCCAGATTGTCATTAGAGCCAGTGAGAATGCGATCTGCGGTTGGGCTGAATCGTGCAGCACCCACGTCTGAATTGCATACATACATGGTTTTTGTGCACGCGTAGTTTTGTGCATTCCAAACTCTGAAGTAACCGTCGCGTCCGCCCGTCAAAATTTGTGTACCATCCCGACTGAACTCAACACTCCAAACCCAGTCCACGTGCCCATGGAGAACTCCCTTAACTGTGTACGAATCAGTGTCGAATACGTATGCATTGTTGTCTCTACAAGCAGTTGCGAACAAAGTCATATCGCTATTCCAACAAGCCCAATGCACTACATTGTTATGCTTAATTTTCTGCACCAGTCTGCCGGTTGCTATATCAAATATTCGAGCAGTAGAATCGCGTCCGGCTGTGGCAACGAACTTTCCATCCGGACTAAAAAAGGCACAGTAAAGTCCGCGTCCGGAAAAACCTTCATAGCCAAGGAGTGTTTCGAGTAGTTGGCCTGTATTTGCATCCCAGATTTTCGCGGTACCGTCATCTGATGACGTTGAGACAAGTAATCCATCTGGAGAAAATTCGCCGTACACTAAACCCAATGTATGCCCATATAATGTATGAAGCAAAGCACCCGTCGCCAAGTCCCATATCTTTGCCGTTCCATCTTGTGAACACGTTAAGATCTTTGTGTTGTCTGGCGAAATCGCCGTGTACATGACGTCCGATGTATGACCAGTAATGGTTCTCAGCAGTTCGCCGGTATGAGCATTCCAAATTTTAGCGGACGCATCGTCACTGCCCGTGGCACATAGAATGCCATCTTTGCTAAATGATGCCGTATTGACGAATCCGGCATGTCCTTTCAAGATGATTACCGATGACGTAACCAACGGAGCTGATACTCTGAGAAGACACGATGAACTCATTATGTCTGTTACTTTCCAGAGGTAAGAACCATTCGATGCGGAGTCCGTAATTGTCGACCACGTGCTACCGTTATTCGTACTCAGTTCTATACGAACAAAGATGTCTTTTGCCACGCCAGTCCACGTGATCAAATGGTACTCACCAACTAGCCAGTGTACTTCGCCTATTGGTGCGGTGATTTTTATTGAGTCGGCACGCAGTTGAAACGAGAACAGCACAGTTGCGAAAACCAACCACATCAACTTTTTCATAACTCCCTCAGAAATTGAATTATTATGCATTTTTTGTGAACTCAATGTTCAAAAACCAACCCACAGAGTCACCGCCCAGCATTCGAGCCAATATAGCTGCAATCCATTTATAGACAACATTAAATCTCTCGAGTCGATCATAGTATGTTAATACAGGCCAAACTCTTACAGAATGTACTGGTTGCGACATAAGCATTTCGTACACTTCCTTCTTTGTATACGCCTTCGTTCCCGGACTCTCCATAAAGTGGTACAAACACCACGCAAAGGATTTCCATGGTCTGCCTTTTAAAAGAGCCTTTCGCACCCAAAAGAAAAAGGCAAGGAGAGAGTGTCTATGATAGATCATCACCTTACACGTACCGCCTGGCTTACATACGCGGATAATTTCGCGCATTGCTTTGGGTGTATCAGGAGTATGGTGTATTACCCCAGAGCTGTACACTAAATCGAAGGTATTGTCTTCGAAGGGTAGGCGTTCACAATCGGCTACTACTAGTTGGTCAGCGTGCAAACCATACACGTCTAACCTGCGACGGACATGATTGATGCCTTCTTCCGTCAAATCGATCCCGGTCGCATGCGCTCCGGCGCGACACCATTGAACAAAGTCTGATCCGGCACCAACTCCAACTTCCAACACCTTTTTACCATAAAATCGAGTGAACTGTGCAAAGGAAAAGATGTGCGCTTCGATATTATACTTGAATTCTTCTACCTCATCGAAATACTCTCGTGTGTACTTAGATTGATCCGAAAATTGAGTTCCACAAGGTTGAGCGTTCCAGTAGTCAGCTACTGATTGCTTGAGATCTGATTCTGTCATAACAGTCAATAATGTGAATTTTGCCTCAAAATACAGAGAAAAGCGTCATAAGTCGCAAGATGCTTTGACACTCGACTGGCAGTGAGTACAATGTGGTGAGATTCGTCGGTTGAGAACCTAAACTAGTGAGGTTCTAAGCACAGCACCTTAGAGTTCTCAATTGTATTTTGCAACGATATTGATTTAACGGGATCAAAATGTGCGGCATCGTTGCAGTCTTGGTTAGTAGTAAGCATAGAAAAGTCAACGACATAGAGACTGTGAAGTTGATGACTGACGCCATTGTCCACCGCGGTCCCGATGACGAAGGACAGTGGATTTCGACGAATGGTCGTTGCGGCCTCGGATTTCGTCGTCTGTCTATCATCGATTTGAGCACTGCGGGGCACCAACCGATGTTAAGCGAATCCGGAAGCCACGCAATCGTCTTTAATGGCGAAATCTACAATCACGCTAAGCTTCGTTCAGTACTTCAATCTGAAGGGTTTCGATATCGTTCAAAAACCGACACTGAATCCATCTTGTATGGTTTGATGTCGAAGGGGACGCCGTTTCTACACGAAATGGTAGGAATGTGGGCAATTGCCTGCTGGGATGAAGGTAAGCAAGAGCTCTTTGTCTCGCGAGATAGAATCGGAATCAAGCCACTTTACTACTATTGTCAGGACGGCTTGTTCATATGCGCCTCAGAGATAAAATCAATACTCGCGCATCCGGACGTACGGCCTGAGTTAAACATTGACGAACTACCGAACTACTTGTCATTTTCAATGTCTGGTAGTGATGCTTCATTGTTTAAAGGCATTAAGAAAGTTCCTGCCGGCCATTACCTCACCGTAAGCAAGGATGCCGAGGTTCAGCTTCACGAGTACTGGTCTCCCTTGCACCGGAATATTCAGATGTCGACGCTTTCGGTTCAAGAAACCCAAGATCAGATCATGAGGTTGCTTCGTCAGGCTGTAAAAGATCGCATGATGAGTGATGTACCCTTCGGGGTTTTCCTGAGTGGCGGAATTGACTCAAGCGTAAACGTTGCATTGATGTCTGAGCTTATGGATCGACCAGTAGATAGCTTTACGGTTGGATTCAGGGAATTGGAAAAGTACAATGAGCTAGAGTATGCACGGCAGGTATCCGAGCATTTTCATACGAACCATCACGAAATTCTAATAGATCATTCAGACGCTTTGCCACTCCTTGAAACCATGGTGTGGCATGAAGACGAACCAAACGGAGATCCCGTATGTATTCCGCTCTATTTCCTTAGTCAGCTTACCAGAGCCTCTGGAACAACCGTAATTCAAGTTGGTGAGGGCAGCGACGAACAGCTTGTGGGGTATCCCTGGATGCTACGCGAGTTGCGGTTTTACAACTCCACGTGGAAGTACTTCCGTTCACTTCCCAAGTCCATGCAGAAACTGCTTGGCAAGCCGGCAATGCAATGGCTAAAGCGCGATTCGAATTTCTTGGCAGCTGATTATATCAGACGTGCATTAGAAGACAACGAGCTTTACTGGGGTGGAGGAGTAGATATGACGCCCACTCACCAAGAAATTTTGTTTGGTGCTGAGTTCAAACACATGGTGCCTATGGCATCACAGCTACCTCGATTGATACACCAGTCTGCTCGCGAAAAGTATCCAGACTTGGAATACTTACAGGAGATGGCTTTTTTTGAACTACGGCATCGATTGCCTGAGCTACTCCTCATGAGAGTGGATAAATTGACGATGGCTCACTCTCTGGAAGCGCGCGTTCCGTTCCTTGACCATCGCTTGGTTGAGTTTACAATGACAATACCGACTGCAACGAAAATTCCAAATCCGGGAGCTACCAAGCTGTTACTCAAGAAGGCTGTTGAATCGATTCTGCCGCATGACGTGATATACCGTAAGAAACAAGGCTTCGCAGCACCAGTCAGCGAGTGGATTCGAGGCTCGTGGTATTCGTATGTTGAAAATGAGATACTCAATGGCAGCTTAGTTCGTAATGGAGTCTTGGCACAAGGTGGCGTTGAACACTTGCTTCGAGTTCATAAGTCCGGCAAGCGAAATTTTGGCAAGTCACTCTATGCACTACTGAACTTGTCACTCTGGTACAAGAGATTTATAGGTTGATATGAAGTACATTTTTTTTCTCCTCACCCTCAGTCTTCCGGTTTCAGCGCAGATGTCGCTCGACTCTTTGTTTAGCCGCTATCATGAGTTTGTATTGCGGGCCTACCCGGAGAGTGCCAGTTTGAATGGCGATCATCGCTATGACGACATGCTTACCGATGTTTCTCCCGAAGGACATGCTGCTCGCCTCGATTCCATTCGATGGTTTTTGAAGGTGGCTAAGGCCTACGAGGATGACACTCTCAGCGCTGAACAACGGTTGAACAAGCAACTCTTCGTGTATTCGCTGCAGCAGGATGTCGACCAGGCTCGTTTCAACAACTGGATGATGCCACTAAGTCAACAAAGTGGTATTCAGATTGATTTGCCAATGTTGGCCCTGCAATTGCGCTTGGAGTCTCACGATGATTGGCAGAATTACCTACATCGACTGAGGCTCGTACCCGACCAGATTGTTCAGACCAAGCTGTGTATGGAGTTGGGAATGAAACGCCATATCATGCCGCCTAAGGTGATTATGCAGCGAGTGGCCGACCAGTTGCAGGCTCTTGTCGAAAAACCGCTTGAGAAGCAAAGCTTCTACAGACTACCGTCGATGTCGGGCAGTGGCTCCGATACAGAAGTACAGTCAATCGGTTCGGACGTAGCTGTGATGCAGAGTCCGGGTTTGGTACCACCTCCTCCAAAGAAAGATGCGTTTGACGACGATATGCGCGATGCCTGTCGCAACGTGGTGACAGCCTATGAGAAGTTATTGACCTTTGTCCGAACCCGCTACCTCCCGGAATGTCGCGAAGACGTAGGGATGTGGTCAATGCCGGACGGTCTGGATCGTTACGAAGCCTGTCTTCAAGCCCATACATCGGTCACTCAATTAGAAGCCCAAGAAGTTTTTGACTTGGGACAGCGTGAGCTGGCCCGAATTGAAAAACAAATGATGTTGCTCAGAAAGAAAATGCATATCCGTCAGTCCGCGAAAGATTTTCACGAAGAACTGCGCACCTCAACGCTCTATCACTATCAGAACAAAGAAGAACTCCTTGATGCCTTTCGGCAAATACTGACGACAGCACAGTCAAAGCTGCCTACACTGTTCATGCATCTGCCTTCCACTCCTTGCGAGGTCAAAGAACTGGAGGAGTTTCGATCGGAAACGGCACCGCAAGCGTACTACTATAGTGCACCGGAAGATCTGTCGCGGCCGGCGTACTTCTATGTAAATACAACGCATCTGGAGATGCGTCCTAAATACACGATGACGGCGTTGACCTTGCATGAGGCAGTGCCGGGACATCATTTGCAAATCTCCTTGGCACAGGAAAACAAGCACCTGCCATGGTTTCGTCAGCAAATGTCGGTGACTGCCTTTGTGGAAGGTTGGGCACTCTATGCGGAGTCGCTCGGCGAGAATATGCAGATGTATGACGATCCTCTGCAGAAATATGGTGAGCTGGGCTTCGAGGCATGGCGGGCGTGTCGCCTTGTCGTGGACGCCGGAATCCATGCGAAGAGGTGGACCCGAGATCAGGCCATTGCCTTTATGAACGAACACACGATCAATTCCCGCGCAGATATCATCAGCGAAGTGGAACGATACATAGCATGGCCCGGTCAGGCCTGTGCATATAAAATTGGTCAACTCAAAATCCTCGCACTTCGTGAGGAAGCGCAAAGAGCATTAGGTGAAAAGTTCTCCTTGCCTGCCTTTCATGACGTCGTGCTTCGAGACGGCGCCATTCCGTTGCCTATGCTTGAGGAGCATGTTCATCAGTGGATTCAACAGCAGCTGCACCGTTAGTCCACTGCGTGCCCCGGGTGAGGCCGCTGTTCGTGCTTTTTCCGAGCATACTCCATCGACATTTTGTATTTCATCACGATTTGAATCATTCTGTGAACGACTATCCATACCTCATCGATCAACGCGACGCCGATCTGTTACATTCTACTGCCTCAGTGCACTATCATTGTTCGTTTGCGCGTGCCGCGCAACACCTGCTTGAAGTGCGCATGGAGGTTGACGTTGAACCGAACCTGCGGTATCAGTCCGCCGGTGGACAACGTGAACTTGAACTCATCATGCCTTCCTGGACACCGGGTTCGTACAAGATTCGCGACTTCGTGTCTCACCAGGGAAATGTTCGTGTCAGCGATGAACTGGGTAATGCTCTGGAATTTCACTGGGAAGCAAAGGACGCCTGTATTGTGTCCATCCCTGATGCGCAAACCAAACGTGTCATTGTGGAGTACAGCTACTATGCCAACGAACGCACCGTGCGCACGATGCACATCAATCGTTGGAGAGCATTTATCAATCCGGTGAATTGCCTGATGTATGTAGAGGGTCATCTGGATCAAGTACACCACGTCCATGTCCATCTCGATGCCACCGATTGGCAACAGGTGAGTACCGCTTTGTCGCCCGTGGAGGCTAGCGGCGCATCGCACCCGGTCTTTGCAGCTAAGAACTATGATGTGCTGGCAGACTCTCCGCTCGAAGTAGGTAATCACCGTCGCAGCTTTTTCACGGCCGCGGGAGCCAGCCACGAAGTGGCGCTCGTATCATCTACGGAACTGGATATAACATGGTTGACCGAGAAGTGTAAGACCATTGTCGAAACCGAAGCAGCAATGTTTGGGGGCGTGCCGTATGACAGGTACGTGTTCATGGTGCAGGTAGGAACCAATGTCTATGGCGGCCTGGAACACTCCCGTTGTTCAGTCAACTTGGTGGATAGTTCAACGATGACCGATCCATCCAAGTCAGGTCGACTCCTAGCGCTGCTTTGTCATGAGTATTTCCATACCTGGAACGTGAAGCGCATCCGGCCAATTGAGTTAGGACCCTTCAACTATCGAAGAGAAAACTATACGCCGATGCTTTGGTTGGCAGAAGGCTTTACGTCGTATTACGACGACTTATTCTCTTATCGTTGTGGATTCATGGACCGCGATGCCTATCTGGCCACGCTGCGAGATGACCACTTGGCGAAGCTTGAAGCTGTTCCGGGACGTCACGCAATGACGACTGTCGATGCGAGCTTTTTGGCTTGGGTAAAACTCTATGCGCAGTCGCCGGATGGCAATAATCGATATCCGTCCTACTACCTTAAAGGCGGTGTTCTCACCCTCTTACTCGAGCTTGCGATTATTGCTCGTACGAAGGGCGCTAAGCGCCTTGACGACGTCATGCGGGCCTTCATGCAACGTTTCGAAGCTGATCCTGCGCACGGAATGGATACCGCAGAAGCCGTGAAGCTTATTGACACGGCAACAGGATTGAGCGGTGTGGGCCAGGAGTATTTGGATTTGATGCAGAGCTGTGCCGATCCGGATTACAATTCCTATCTGCGACCCTTCGGATTACAGTGGAGCTTTGCTCCGAAGGTCGATGACAACGAGCGCACGTCCTGTGGTTGGAGCTTGCGTGAAGAGAGTGGGCGACTCTTTGTTTCCTTCGTACAGGACAACACGCCGGCTGCCCTTGCGGGCATAGGCATCGACGATGAAATTCTTGCCGTGAGCGGGCGTCGCGTGCAATCGAGTTCTGCACTTCTTGATGCGTTGAAAAGTGCTACAGAACATGCCGTTATGCTTGAGTGTTCGTGTGACGGCAAACTGTATGAAACAACGATTCGCCCCGAGGTTAAACCACAGGCTGTTCTCGAACGCGTTGCCGAGCCAGGTGCAGAGCAAGATCGACTGCTAGATCTTTGGCTTTTGCGCTAACATTATCTGAAACCAGAGGCAATGGCAAAACAACACGCAACAACGAGCTATTCTCCGGCAGTTGATCGCTATATCGAGCAAGCGGCAGATTTTGCTAAGCCGGTATTACTCTCGTTGCGAGAGATTGTGCACGCAACATGTCCGGAAGCATGTGAAACCATGAAGTGGAACATGCCATTCTTCTTGTATCGAGAACGTCCACTCTGTCACATAGCCGCCTTCAAACAGCACTGTGCTTTTGGTATCTGGAATGCTGCTTTGTTGGAGGACAACGGGACTGTTTTAACCACTGGAGCAAAAAAGGCAATGGGGCAATTCGGTCGTATTCAGTCGATGACGGATTTGCCTCCTAAAAAACAGTTGAGGGAAATCATCCAACAAGCCATGCGACTGAATGAGGGCCCGACTCCGCAGAAACGTAAAGTTCGCGCGGTGACCGATGTGCCGGCGCTACCTGAGATTCTGCAAAAAGTGTTTGCGAAGCAGAAAGTAGCCGCGGCACGATATGAAGCGCTGAGGCCGTCTCACAAGCGTGAGTACATTGCTTGGATTGTCGATGCAAAGAAAGAAGAGACTCGGGATCGCCGAGTAGCGAAGACGATTGAGCGACTCTTAAGATCTACCGAGTGAAGAGAAGGAACACAACAGCAAGCCATTGTATCAAACAACAAGAGCCCTTAAAAGGGCTCTTGTTGTTTATGACTCGCAAGATTAGGAACGTGTTCACTGGCTGAATACGACACGTGAACAATCTATCTTTTCGTGTACGAGCATTAGATCTCGATCGTGTCGGCAAAAACAATACGTCGTTCAATTTTTGTTGAGGTACGACTATACTGTCGATCCGATTTGCCATCTTCAAAGAACAAATCAGCATAGAACTGCTCATACTCTTTGATCACGATGCGGTAGCGAGTGCTTTGACGATCTGTAGGCAAGGTGACCATGCCACCCCAGTATCCGCCCAGAATTCCAGAATTAACTCTGTCGATAGGAATCGTGCTGACTTCTGTCCAGCCGAACTCAGTGCCCATGTCTGGTGTTTGCTTCTCCAAACTCAATTCAATCTCACTCTCGAGAACGCCAACATTGGAGGCTCGATACGAAACGCCTTCAACGGTCACTTCTACCTTCAGCGGCTGTGCAGGATCGAAGGTCGCGGTCGACTTGCGCAGTGGCATGACTTGCATGAAATCAGCCTGGCATGTGCGAGACATATACACGTCCTGCGATCCAAGTCTAAGCGAGTATGGTTGAACACGACACAGGGCTAAGCGCACAAACGGGAAGTACGACTCACCGTGAGCCAGCATGATGTCTGAATACCATAACTGTCGATCTCGATCGAAGAATACGTCGTGTAGAGCCACATCGACTTTGTACTTCTGCTGATTCGTCGTGTTGTTACTAAGTTCGTCGAAGGTCACACCACTGATAATACCTTGCTTCATATCAGAGTCTGTCAAATCCTTAGACTTCGTCAGGAAGAATGGCGATAGAGGGAAGAGTTGACTCGGCGTCGCTTTCGATAGCCAGATAGGGTCATAGCCCCACATGGTGATCATTTTCTCGACCGGGGAACCGAGGATTGAATCCGGATTCGTGCCCGGAGGTGCGAGAATAACACCAAGTTTTTCGTCACTTCCGCTGCTAAACCATGGACGATCCATATACACACGCAAGCCGGCCAAGCGTGTCTTGATGATGTGCTTTTCTGTTTTTTCAGTGCTCCACGCAAAAACAGGAACGATATACTTGAGTGGCAACGCTTCCGGCCGTTTTGTGCTAAGCACATGCTTAGGCCAACGTTTTCCCTTGACTGTGAATTCGAATCCGCTTTGCGGGAAGTACTCGCGGAAGCGTGTGGTTCCCACCGGCTCGTATTCAACGAGGCGATGCTTCGTGTCCTTGAAGTCGTGAAGCAATTCAACATTGATGTGCTGCGCATGCACTTTGTTGACCTTCACATCACCGGCGGGCAGGCTAGAGGCTTGCGCCAGACGATCTTTCATCTCGACGTTGGACGCGTCGTAATCGGCT
Organism: Chlorobiota bacterium; assembly: GCA_039810585.1. Lineage (GTDB taxonomy): Bacteria > Bacteroidota > Ignavibacteria > Kapaibacteriales > NICIL-2 > JBBATK01. Next base: position 28,327 of record JBDHXF010000010.1, on the reverse strand, counting down.
TTGAGGATGTCTTGCGGCGTTGCAAACGTTGCATCGTCTACTTGCAATTCCCAGAAAGCATTGAAATCGACTTTAATGGTACTAGGACCGTGAACCTGGAACGACTCATCGTTAAGCATCGCTGTGGTATCACCAAAGCCTCGTGACAAACTCTGTTTGTACCATGCCGGATCTTTCAATGGCTGTTGCACGGCATGACAGAGCATCAAGTTGCGATACGGCGTGAGCATCCAGTGAGTACTCCACTCCATGTGTTGAATGGCAGTATTTCTTGCCGCTGAGGCCGGCATTTTTGAAATCCACGAGGGAAGGGCAAAAAGTGAATCCATGTCTTGCTTTTGCAAGAGCGATGAATACGCAACGCGCCACACGTCTGCTTTTGCAACTTTGACTGTCAGTGTTTTCGACGACTGGTCCCAGCTGGGTGTGGGGTCATCTCCGTCGCCGCGCTCCACAAGGCGCAAACAGATGTAGGCATTGTGCGGATAGTTTTGCAGCCACGCAGCGGGGTCGTCAGCATTTTCGAATTCGATCACCACTAATCCCTTTGGGACCAGGTTAGCACTATCTACTGCGTTCTGCACCGAGCCATTTGCGCGAATACGGATGATCTTCGCGCTTTTCGTGATCGTGGGTCCGCTGTACTCTGCACGTGTACCGGGCAAGCCGCGCAGCACCACGCCTTTGGCTAAGGGATCGGGCAAATAGGGCAATTGAAATGACCCGACGACGATGGTGTCGTTCGTTCCAACATCGGCTTTAAAGCAACTATAGCCACCGTCTGCCGCATTGGAGAACTGATAGTCCTTCTTCGTAATGAGCTCATAGAGTTCGGCCCACTTGTTGACATCGAAGTATCGACTATCAAACATGCCATGTGTTTCGGCAAAACTGTAGTCGACTTTTGGTGCACTGAGAAATCGAAGACTGTCCGGTAAGAAGGGGGGATGAGCAGACGCGTAGTCCTTCACGCTGATATCTCTGTTTGAACGAATCACCAGATGCTCAACCGTTTCGGCGTGAGATAAGGGTTCGGTTTCGCCGCTTCCATTCTTCTTTGTCAGCGGATCGCGCAGCAACACAACGGGGGTTTTTACGACGTCGTGACGAAGGAAGGATACCTTTTCACTCTCGCTCTTTGGTATTACGGAGGCGTCGGGTGCGTTGTCTACGGACCACGAGTTACCCGCCAGATCCACGATGCGCGATCGAACTTGATACATGTGTCCGTAACGCAGTCGAGGTAAGGTTTTTGGAGTGGGAAGAAATCGTGCTTTGATATTCGTGCCATCGCTCGCCGCAGATCCGGCATCCGGATCTTGAACATCCGGTGATCCATCACTTTTCATCTCGTCTTTGCTGAGCGTCTTGGCAGGACGTGGAGCAACGAGTGACCAGCCGCTCCACTCGAAGAGCATTTCTCCGGCGTACAAATCATCGCTCGATCCGTCGGACGATTGTGATGCCGAGGGACTCACAAATCCTTCATCACTGATTTTCGTATCAAGCGCGGGGTTGTTCAAAAAGGCGTAGGTACCATCGCGCTGCATGATGGATCGCCATGGCGTACTGGACGTGGTGTCCTTGTAATCGGCTCTCCATCCACGGGTGACATCCTCTGCGTACAGCACTTGGGTGGCGTCTACCGCATTGGCTGCTGCCAAATTGTGAGCGGCAACAAAGCTTTGTTTGCTGACGATTTTGGATACTTGTTGTTTGGCTGACTTCAACGTGTTGACCATTGTGCCGGCTAAACCGTGACGCGAAACACCAATACCATTGTTGCGAAGAGCGGGAAGCGAATCGTTGGAGTCGTTGTCATCACTCTCCGGATTCATCGTATTGAGATCCCAACCGGCTGGGGTGTAGAGCGGACTAAAGCGAGCTCGGTACCGTGAGAGACTATTAACCGTATGCAATATCTTTATCCCCGAGCCGCCAGGTTCTAGTGTTACCACATCGAAGAAGTCGGTGATGCCCAGACGAAGCATACCGAACAACGACTCTTGAGCCGCGGCGTTTTTCGGAGCTGAACTAAAGAGTTTGTTGTCGTAGAGGTAGGCTGTTCGAGGAAACGAATTTGTCTTGGGTACGCCCGCCTCGTTGTCGGATGTGAACGAAGGAACGACATACACCTGACATTCCTTTCCCAAAATTGCTTTGGGAACGGAACCCGCTTCTACTTCCAAATCGATGACAATCCCGAGTTTTCGTAACAACCAAGGGAAGCGATTGAGCGAATTGAGAATCTGATGAAAATCGTACTGTGGTTTTGGCGTAAGTGCGGGAACGTAGGGATGAACTTCACCTTCATGCATGAGGTCGCTCGTGTATGGCTGCGTGCCGTTCTTCATGGTACGCTCAGACGACATCTTCGACTGCGTACCGGCTTTGCGATCGGCAGCACCCACGTAGTAGAAGGGCTTTCCGTTCTTTGCCTGTTGCCGAAGCCAACTCGTAGGTAGATAGTTTTCGTTGACTGCATTGCGAGGCTTGTAATAGAGCGACATCTGCAGAAAATCCAAGGTACGGTCGGGCGCCGCAGGCGGCACGTATTGAAATTCCCCAAGCTGATTGTAGAGTGAACGAAGTGCCTCTGTGGCATTTGAGCACAAGGTGGTAGTTGGGTCTTGTGCCAAATACAAGTAGTCCTGCTTGATACGATCGTGAAAACGCTTGGTATCCTTATCCGGTGCCTGCCGTTTTTTCAGAGCGGACGAAGGGAAGAAGGCGGCCAGCGTTTGGCTGAGCGAATTGTAGTACTCTTGGCGCTGTTTCTTGTCAAATGGTTTGCGCTTATAAGCCCGATCTTCTCTCTGCTGCTTCGTTGACGATTGATTGTTGGCAGCTCCGTACGACATTTTCGTCGGCTTCGTTCGCACGGGAATATCATAAAAACAAAAGTCACCAAAGTGCTGACTCAGGTCGTCACCGGAGGGCTTTTCGGACGGATTAGCAACGGCAACCTTTTGATAGGTATCACGAACGTGTTTGACAATGTTGCGAATGGGATAGGAACGAATAGTGCGATCGGGGTAATCCGCAAACTCAAAGGGCTTCACCCACGTGGAGTCTGAAAAAATAGCCTTCCAATACTCGTCCCCTTCGGGGCCGCCAACCACGTGTGCATCCAAGAGAACATCCGGTGAAGGATGGGATGGATCGTGAAAACCAACTTTAAAGGTTGCGTCTTTCATTCGCAGCGGCCAATTCAGCAGATCCGAGAACATGCCGAGTGTAGGCTTTGCGGCATCGCTCGAAAGCTGTGGAGCAATGAACACACTAAGACGTACTGTGTTGTCGTGTACACCAAAAGGAAGCGTAGTCCAGACGATTGTTTGCTTTTTCATAGCAGTTCTTTCATTTCACGTGGTGATTATGCGAAGGCGCCAACGTAGAGTTCAAAGTACTTCTGGGTACTGCCCGGATACAGCGCATCCGGAATCATTTGAACGATGGTTGGATCGCCCGCCGAGCCTTTGAAGTACTTCTCAACGGTGATGTCTACCGACGCACTAAACACAAAGAGATGAATTTCAATGGTCAGCGTTGCCGTACCGTAGAGTTTTCCGGTGGAGACAAAGGTGATGGTCATCTCCAGTGTAATGGACGCGCTGATCAGGCCAAGTACATCCACTTCGCCGTGGATCTTGACATAGCCTTGCAAGGTCACTACATCTCCTTCCATACAGAAGTAAATGCCTGCGAAGATGCTGATGTTACCGCTTGCCACACCAAAGTCCAGCGCCAGTTCAGCACCGATCTCAATAGCCGCTTCTATTTTGTCGACACCATTGAGTGACAAGGTCATGCCGAAATACCCGCCACCTCCGAGCATCATGTAGGTTACATGGAAAGGCGAATCCTTTTTGCAGAAGTCGAAACCGAAGAGCATCGAATCGCCAAGGAAAGGCAGAGTGAGCTTGGCTCCCAAACTGATGTTCGTAATGGCAAACACACCCACAGAGATGGTCGGTATCGCAAGATCGAAGCCGATCTTGATGCCTGTCATGTCCACCTCGATGGCTGGTGGATCCACGAAGCCATCCATTGGAATGAACTTCTGGAGTTCGTTGACGAAGGATAGGGGACCCTTCCACTCCATTGCTCCAAGGTTGCAGAAGATGTCTGACTTCTTGCCTATCTCTGCGGAGAAGCCCATCTTTACAATGGGGAGCGACACCAAGTCCACAACCGTTGGAATGAGGTTGATACTGAAGTTTTGAAGGTAGCCTTCTACTTTGGCCGTCGGATCACCAACGGTCAAGGTGTGATCCTGATTACTTAACGGCAGTAAGGCATAGGCACTCAGGGCAAAGGTGTCATTCGGATCTTGCGGCACAAAGAACCCATACTCGTCGGCTTGCATCTTCGGCTTCCAATCAAAGCCAATACGAATGCCATTCTGCATGTTTTGCAGAACCTTTGCGACTTCCTGTATGGTATTCAAAGCGTCCTGCGGGATGAGTCCCAGCGGGCCAATGTTGGTTTGTATCCAGTTGAGAAATTCCGGTAACGTGGTTGTAAGAGCCGTGAAAATGTCGCCGGTGCCGGAGGCTGAGGAGATAGCGGTTTCCAATGCGCTCACTTGCGCTTGCAGACCATCGATGAGGTCCTTCATCTCCTGCAACTTGGCCAGCACACTGGACGCGCTGCTCGTAGCGTCCGCAAGTGCGGAAGAATAGGCATCGTTAATCGGTGCCATGATGGAATTCTTCAGCGTGTTCAGCAACTGAGCCGGATCACCCAAACCGGGAACTACTTTGCTGAGCAATTGCGGGAGGAGTGTTGTTCGAGGATCGGAGCCGGTGATGAGCTGTATGATGTCGAAGAGCGAAATCACTCCAAAGATCTTGGCATCTAATGCACCAAGGAAATCCATTGGATCGAAGTTGAAGGAGTTCCCTGTGAACTTGTCGATGGAGTCGTCCACCTTATTCTTGAGACCGCTTATCGGTCCGATTGCCCTCGACAACCCGGATATTTCCTGATTGGGAGAAACAAAACCGCCCGACTTATCGCTCGAGCCTCCGCCGGATCCTCCAAAGTTCATGGCAACCTGTGTCCCGAGCTTGAGGAACGCTTCGCCCACATTTGCCGTACTGTCAAATCCGGATTTTAGGAAGGTGTCGACGAATGATACGTTCGGTTGGGCCGTGGATCCACTCATGCGCTCCACATCTTGGTGCCGAATGTCGGCACTGGCCATGATCGGGTAGAACCACGTTACATCGCGAGGCAGCGTTGAAGGATTGCCTGCGTTCAGAATAAGGCGTTTTGTTTCAAAGGTCGTATCACCTTTGGTCTTGCTGGGGCCAAAGGCAAGGCGGGCTCCATTGAGGAGAACTTGTTTGCGATTGTTGGATTCGCTCGCACTATTGAGATAGCTCACTACCTTCTGCGCTTCTGCCGGGTTTGTGTTTGATATAGATCCGAGCACAAATGCCATCGGCAGGACGAAGTCGATCTCGTTGCCATCCCAGTCAGTTCCTGTGCAGTGGAAGTTGAAATCTCCGCCGTCCACGCGCAGGTAGAATTCGTTTGGATATCCGTAACTGTTGGTAGCGGCACCTACCGAGGATGCAGGATCAGTCGGCTTTTCGATGTTCGGTGTGACCAAGGTCTTGATGCGCACTTTCTTGAAGGGGAATTCTCGGCCTTCGTGCTCAAACAAAGTGTTGGTGTCGTCCAAAATCATTTCGGGCTGACGGACAATCACAAACATGCGTTGCCGCATGTATGCTCCGTAGGTTCCGCGGGTCTCCGGCTTACCAAACTTTCGTTCGGTGATTTTTACCAAGGTGCACTTGTGACCGAAAGGGAATAGGTATCCGCGATACATCACGCGCACGTAGTGCTCACGTCCCATCGTACCACGATGAATCCAATCCACCACATCGATGTTGCTCGGAACGGGATCCCACGCACCATGCACGTCGATCCATGCGCCGATGGACGAAAGGAAGAGTTTCTCTGAATCGATAGCTTTGGGATTGTAGTCGATTTCCTTTCCGTTGGAAGGGTTCGTCGTTTTTGTATAATAATCCGATGAATTTATGACGATCGCCCAACGATCGCCGCTGGCTAAGGATCGAATCGGCCACGGTGGCCAATTCTCTATAGGCTGGTGTTGATCGTCTTGATAGTCAGGCGACCAAATGGCTCGAAGTTTTGGTTTCCGAGACAGGAGCGAATTGCCATCGCGTTCGTTAACCGAATACGAGCCGTCCTTATTTTTCATCCGGAACCACAGGCGGGTATGCCACAGTTCCGTAAAGTCAAGGCTCTCGTCCTTTTGCACGCCATTAACATCACTATGCTTGAGCTTCAGGTTTCGCGTCTGTGAACTTCGCGCGTGTGCCCATCCACCATCGGGCAACGGCGACAACATCAAACGATAGGGAATCTCAAGCGACGTCTCCGTGTCGGTTGGCTTCTGTATGTGTGGCTTAGCAAGCGCAAAGCCCAGACCGTTGTACTTTGCAGCCAGGTTAGCGTAACTGAAATCCACTTGAAAATTCGACTTCGACTCGTTCGAGCCCTTTGAAGCAGAGGTCTTCGAACGTAGTATTGTCGACATGCGTTGACCGCTCTTGGACGAATATTGCGACGAATAACTTATCCCCTTGCTCTTCAAGGTAGACACACTTTGAGGCTGCACGCTGTCTTCCAAGTCACTGAGTGACAAAGCGTCGCCGGAACTCTTGTTCATCAGACTTCCTGCCTTAAACGCAATACCTTGCTGCGACAAGTAACTCAGAAGTCCATTGTAGAGATGAAATCCGTTGGTCGTAGTGTTGTCTTGCCGCTGAGCTACCGGTACCAACAGCGGTGTCCATTCTTCCCACTTGAGTAGTGCATCCAGACTGAGATCTATAGATGTTCCTTTGGGAATGCTGAACGCTAATCGACTCTTGCCCGACATACGGGACCGAATCGGTGGCTGCGGCAACGGATCGCTCGTGGATGCCCCGGCAGGCTTGGCATATTCGGTGCCTGTCTTCGGATTGGTCTGCACTCCATTAGCCAGCTTGTTATCTGCCTCGTAAAAAGCCTCCTCCACAATACTCTGAGGCTGAAATTCTACGACAATGGTTCCGGTTTTAGCCGAGTTGGTCGGCACTAAACTTGCCGTCGAGCCGTTGGATCGAAGAGAGAAGTTGTCGTAGTAGAAACGCAGAACCAACAAGTCTTCCGGACGGATAATCGACACCGAGTCCAATTCCACATCCGTCTTGACCGTGATTTGTTTGGAACCTAGAATGGCTATCTGGGTGCCTTTTGTCGGACCAGCCTTGAGCTTGTACACTTCGTCGTCGAAACCGGAACCAATGGCAAGACTAGGCGATTCATGTGCGTCGGTCTCCGTGGCAGAAAGTGATGTAACTGACGGTGTCTCGGCGTCCGCAATTGAATGAGACTCTTCAGCTCCAAATCCACTAAACCTGAGCAGGTCAGCTCCCGTGGTCACGATCGCACTTGAAATGAGGCCCGGAAGGTGGGGAACCACTCGTTTGATAGACGGCTCGCATCGAACTGTTCGGAGAGATGAATGCTGACTATGCAGTTCAAAATCCGATACATGGCTGCCGCCACCCAGTGCATAGCTCAAGCCTTCGGTGTGAAGCCATCCGGCTTCGGCAGGGAATGAAGCTACAACGCTGCGCTGCGTCTGCTTTCCTTTGCACAAGACCGCATAGCGGACGCGTTCCAGGTGAATGGAACAACGCTCTCGTTGCTCTCCAAGCGGATAAAGCCGCACCGGCGGAGAGTCTTCCGATCCTAAAAACACGAACGCAGCATGCGTCTTGCCGGACGCGAATTCCGCAAGATCGATCACGCAACGATTAAACGCCTCCTCGTGCTGGTCCACTTGCCAATGTGTATTGGACGCATGTTCAAGCGGAATATTCCAGGGGTATTCGTCGCGATGAATTTCAATTCGAGCGCGCCGAGACGGCGCAGCATCGAGATAGGTCTCCTCAGGTCCAGCAGTCAGAATCGCCCGATCAGCGACGGCATCCCACGGTTCAACTGTGCAGCACTTCGTTCCTCGAATACTCAGATTGGCATCACAAGAATAGCCGCATTGAACAGATCCACCGAAACGCAGGGCATACGTCATCGCAGGGGGAGCCGCGAAGTTGGAAGAATCTGACGTCCAAGAGAGTTGGCTCAAACCAAGGAGAAACTTTTCGAAGGCAACACTGCTCTCCGATTTGGCTGTTGCGTGGAGAAAACGCATGGTCCAGCCTTGCAGTGCCGAACGAATGTGGCACTCGAAGTCGGCAGGTATGGTGGTTCCTGCATAACGAGCACCCTTCAAGACAATGGCGAGTTCAGTCTCACTTCGGTTAATAGTGAGCAATGGATTGCCGGCAAATGCTCGAGCATCTACTCGCCAGCGCACGGATCCTGCATAGCGAAACTCAAAAGAGTGCTTGTCAGCCTGTAGCTCAAATGGTCCAAAAACTACGGATCCGGCAGAACGCAACACAGTCGTTGAGCCCAAAGCCGCAACGCCTCCCAGCTTCAAGAGAGAACGTCTGCTGAGTCGAATGTGATCCGGATCTTCAATTCCCGCAAGAAGCCCAGGAGTGGGCGTGGCTGGATGAACCTGTCTACGTAAGAGATCAAGGTTAAGACGGGTGCCTTTCATTGCATATCCCCCGATGAGTGCAGTGTGCGGAATGCTCCATCTCTTTGGTGAATTAGCCTGAGCTCCGCTCTACGTCAACATAAATCTTTTTAACAAAATACTGTTAAAAAAAATATAAATTTGACTCGGAGTATTGACAGCAAACGCGTGTACTAAGGAGAGATTATGCACCACAATCTTCACGCTCGCTTTCTACGCATTCTGCTCTGCAGTTTGTGGATCGTTGGTCAATCGCTTAATGCTCAAAATGTGAGCGTAACACTACTTCCGCCTCCGCCCAACCAGATGCACCTGTCGGATCTGTGGCATATCCTGTTGTTCAATAATGATAACACTACCTACAAGATCTACCTGCGAGCCACCGGCTACGAAGGATCTGACAAGAGTGGGAAGTTGATTGCTGACGCGCAAACGCGGGTCATTGAGTTACCTGCCTCCCGCACACCGCTTCGTGTGACGGGCACCATGGTACAGCCGGTGACCGTGAACAAATCGGACGCGCGCTACGAATCCATCATACGCAGCACCGGAACAGTTCCTAGCGGAGAATACTACTTCTGTGTGAATATCATAGACGCCGGCACGGGCGTGTCGCTGGCGGAGGACTGTCTGGATCAAGTCGTTTTAAACACCTCAGGACCCATGTTGGTAGCTCCATTGTCTGAGGAACCATTGCAGGACACACTTCCAACCTTCAGCTGGTTACCGCCGACTCCGGTTTCGGCAGGAACGCAGGTGCGATATCGACTTCGAATTGTGGAGATATACGGCGACCAGTCACCTGAGCAGGCAATGCTGTCAAATCCTTCCTGGTTCGAGAGATCTGATCTCTTGGTACCGATGATGACCTATCCCTTTACTGCTCGTTCATTTCTCAACGATAAGAAATATGCATGGTTTGTCTCGGCTACCGATGGCTCGAACAAGGCAAGCTTGGGCGAAAGCGAAGTGTGGTGGTTCACACGGCATGACACCAGCACGCAGAAATCTCTTGCTGCCGATTCGGTACCTAATCCGGTCACCATTGGCATTCTCAGTGCAGGAGATCAATTCACGGCGGGCGTCTTTGAGACCGTGCACGAACAACGTGTGCCTATCACAAACCTTAAAAACAACTACGAAAAGGTCGAGGCTACTAAAACACAAATCGCTTCGAACTCGAATTTTCAGAGCGATGTCCTCTTCCAAAACATCAATGCTCGAGACGTGGGAGAGACCACGGTGGGCGCAGCGACATCGGGGATTACAAATCAAGGCCAGAACCAGAACCGGAGCAACTTCCAGCTCAATAGTAATGCTTTACAGAAAGTGAAGACGTCGCTCGGTGACTTGCTGGCCAAACCAAGTACCGACCACATGCTTTGGCTATGGGGACGAAACGTCGAGTCACAAGTTGGATTTCTTGCGCCGGCATGGTTTTCGGATCAGCCACTGCCGTATGACATTCAGAATATTGAGCAATTGGCCAGCGGTGCCAATCACGTGTTGGCGTTGCTTAATGATGGTACCGTGTGGGCTTGGGGCGACAATCAGTTCGGAGAGTTAGCGAACAACACGATGTACGAATCATCGGTAGCTCTCAAGGTTACCATTCCAGGTCCGGGCAAGGTTATCCAAGTAGCAGCCGGGATGGCGACGTCCTATGCCCTCAAAGCCGACGGCACACTCTACGCATGGGGCTACAATGCCAATCACGAACTTGGCATCGAGGGAGATACCTTGCACGAACAAATAACCCCACGTAAAGTAAACCCTTCCGGTGTGGTCTTTGCAAGGGTTGCTGCACGAGGAGGTCACGCCATGGCCATTGCCACCTCTGGTGAAGTCTATAGCTGGGGTTCAAACTACTTTGGCGAGGTCGGCGCCGGTAGTCCGCATACGCGTATCAGCGTTCCGGTCCATATCCTCGAATCAACAGATCTGAAGGATCAAAGTGCGAGCACGAGAAATCTAGCGCAGAATACGATATCTTCGCCGCGCCTTAACGCTTTTAAATCAATTAGTTGCGGCGATCATTTTAGTTTTGCCATGGGAGCCAGCGGAAATGATGTTTTTGCCTGGGGCAGAAATGCAAGTGGCCAGCTAGGGCTGGCATCGACGAAAGATACCGCCGTTCCGACTCGACTGAGCCTTAGTAGTGTCGACACCATAGCTGCGGGAGGGGCGCACACCATTTTTGTGATGAAGGACCGAAGTGTGCGGGCTTGTGGATCGAATCTCAGTGGACAGCTAGGGGAGACGGTGAAAGAAATGGTGAGTTCCCCGAAGGCACTGAGCGCACTCGGTCAGGTTGTAGCTCTCAGCTGCGGCGCTTCTCATAGCGTGTACATTAGAAAGAGCGGCGGAGTGTGGACCATGGGTCAAAACAACAGTGGTCAGCTCGGATATGGTCCGATTAGTGACCTCATTTTTAGCAATACGACGATTTCCGCTCCAAAGCGTCTCGTATCACTTGAACAGTAGATTCTAAGCATGGGTTCTGGATTTCGTTTCGTAGTTGCCTCACTTCGCGTGCTTTATTATGCGATGATAGGAACGATGTGTACCCTCCACGTAGTTTCGGAGGACAACACTCCGTACAGTCCGGATGCCCCCTTTTTCTCGTTTAATGGTCACCTGCGAATTTTTGGTGAGTATGACAACCAGAGTGGGAGCTTCATGGAAAAGCAACCCCGTTATGGTGTCGTCGAGCTGGCTCCCAGTTTTGCTATTTATGGACTTCCATTTAGCGCCAGCTTTTTGTACTCCACCGAGGATCACAATTTTCACCAGCAAATAAACAGCGCTAGTATCTCGCTCAATCCCACCGTGCTGCAGAATTACATTATTGCGCAAGCACAAAAGAAAGCAGAGGCTTACTTGAGTGAACAAACAAGTTCAGCCGAACAAGCCAGGGACTCGTTACAACATTTTCGCGAGCAATTACAACAAGAGGGGCAGGATAGAATTCGTCAGCTCGAGCAAACGGCACGCATGGACGAGATCAGGCACATGGATCCCCGCGATTTAGCGAATCAAAAGCAACTTTTGCAGGATGCGGGATTGCTTAGTTCGTATGAAAAAATCATGTTATTGCTGCCTAGAATTAGCGTTGGTACAACCTATCCACTGTATACGGACATGACGTTGAGCGGCATAGCGGTAAAAGGCTATGACATCGAGTGGACGCCTGGGCAATTCATTTTCGCTTATACCAGAGGGCAGGTTCTGAATCCGGTTCCGCAGTACCATCCTTTCGATCCGTTTGCTACGGCAGACAGTTCACTCATCGCAGCACCGGTATTTGCGCGGTCCATGCAGGCATTTCGCATAGGATTTGGTTCAAAATTGGGATCAGCAGTCATTTTCAGTCTTCTGAGCTTTAAAGACGATCCGAATTCGGTGACGGTTGTGCAGAACGATTCAGTACCTGCACTGAGCTCGCCTGAATCTAATTTGGTGGCGGACGTGGAGTGGAGGGCTGTTTTCTTCAATCGACACCTAAGCAGCACCGTCGAATTGGCCTCGAGCTTGTTTACCTATGATAACACTAGTTCTGAAGCTGACTTAGGTCTGGATACCACCAATTCTGCCATACAGTTTCTTCGTAAGCAGCTTGACCTACGAGTGAGTTCGAACTGGGATTGGGCGGCGACCGTAGCGCTAAAAGGCGATATCCCCGAAACGGGAACACGGGCATCAGTTGCCGTGCGCCGCCTTGGCACAGGGTATCACTCGCTTGGACTATTGAATCAGCGAACGGATTTTATACGGACAGAGGCAAGGGCAGATCAATCCCTGTTCCAACATCAGTTTAGTGTGGGTGGATTTTTCCGGGAAGATCACGACAATTTAGCGGACTGGAAGAGTGCAACGACGTCGATTCAGGCATTTGGCGTGAATGTGGGGATAAGCCCACGTTCGTATCCCTTCTTGCGTCTCAGTTATTCGCCATACAAGCAAAGCAATAATGCAGCGGGCGACTCACTACGTACAAATTCCACCACAACCCTGGTGAATGCAACCCTAGGGTATTCGTACAGAATTATCGGTGCAAGCCATTCAACAGCATTTACTTATAGCAATAATACTATCGACGGATTAAGTTCCGTCGGACGATTTTCCATTCAGTCGTTGTCTTTAAGTCACACGACGAGTTTTCAATTTCCGCTGTCGCTGACGGCGGCGGTTTCGAGAATCAGTCAGAAAGCGGATGTAAGTTTGGCAAATGTGACACTTAACTTACAAGTGTGGGACGCGGACCTGAGTGCTACGTATGTATTGAAGGAGATCTGGAATTTAAGCGCCGGAGCTAGTTTGGCAGACGAACAAACCGATGGAACTCGCATTGGATTTTTCGCAGCGCTTAGCGTACCCATTGGGTCCATTGCAGTGTTCGATTGCAGGGCAGAAAAGAATGTCTTTAGGAATTCAGGCCTGGTAAGCACGCAACAGTATTTGTATCCGTACGACGAGACGATCATTCGGGCTACACTATCCAAGTATTGGTAAAACCAGGTGCTTATTCGAAACAGCCGGGAGCGCATGGGGTTGTTTCAACTGCTGGCGCGGACTTCCGCGAGAGGAAGTAGCAATTGAGAAGAACCGCGAAAATCGGCCAAAAAACGACATTACGATCCTCAAGAATAGAAACGAAAACCAGCTGTAACTTAATGGTAACGCTTTGTGTCTGTGTTATAAGAACGTTAATAATTCGGTCGATCTTAGAGATGGAAGTAGTTCGAGGTATGGATAAAGGATGAAGGCCAATCGATCAAAATTTCTCTGACAGCTGGTGACAGGACACTCGAGTGACAGCGAGACTAGAGGCAATCTTCACACAATTGCAAATTCGACACATGGCATTTGGTGGCGCACATAGAGAAAACGACGAGGAGCTTATGCAAGCTGTCCGTCTGTTTTGCGCCAACGATCCTGGCGCCTTTCAATGGTTGCACAAGCGCTTTAGCAAATCGATCTACCGTTTTTGCTTGAAAATGTTGTCGGACGAAGATGCGGCTAAAGATGCGTATCAGGAAACCTTCATTAAAGCCTATGAGCACCGGGCAGACTTTCGAGGCGACAATTTCCCGGCGTGGATCTTTACCATTGCGCGTCGTGTGTGCCTGAATGTAATCCGCTCAAGAAGAAGCGACGATGTTTTTGACGAAGTGCTGCATTCGGCAGGAGAATGTAGCGAGGACGATGCGTATTTGCGACTTCACATTCAAAAAGCCATTGAATCACTCAGTCCGGATTTCCGCGAAGCCTTAGTGTTGCGCGAGTATGAAGGACTCAGTTACGAGCAAATCGCAACAGTCTTACACATAGAACTGAGTCTTGCCAAAGTACGGGTACACCGTGCCCGACTCCAAGTCCGTAAACTATTGATGCCTGTGATGCAGGAACGTTATGAATCTCGATGAGTATTTCTCAAAGTACATTGATGCTGAGCTGAGTGCCGAAGAAGATGCAGCCATGCGAAGTTTGCTTGCGGACGATGCGGTTGCGCGATCTGAGTTCGAACATGCGGCTCTGCTGTCGGTGGCGATGATGCGCGAAGCCGACGAGATCGATACACCGGCAGACCTCTTTGATATCACTGAGCAAAGCGTCCTTTCTCGAATGCACACCAGCCCGGAAAGTCTGCCCACCCTAAGTCGGCGGCGCCAGAGCCTAACGGCTGTCATGCTACTCTTCCTTATTGCTTTTCTCGGTGATTCGATAAGAGTAGGAGATGGTGGTATTCCGCGTGGGCTGAGCGTTGACGGGCTTGTTTCGCAGCAGATTCAGCCGGCGCAAGTGGATCGTCACGAGACTTTTTATTCGAGCGGCGCTGTGCGCCACTCGAATAAAAAAGGCCCCAATACTCTTCAGCGCAGTTCAACCGGTGAAGATGGTGCAAGTCCATTGGCTGCAGCGGCTCTGAATGATGCGTCGAGACAACTTTCGGCATCTTCAGATAATGGTTTGCCGGTCACGCAAGCTCCTACGTACACGTTTAGTTCGGCGTCCAGTATGATTTCGGATTTATCTCAATCCCGAGCAATGCAGCCCAATGTCGCTCAATGGACAGACGAATCGGATGTGGCGGGTACCGCATTTGCACGAGCACCGGTGAAGGATCCGTCGTCGGCCGTCCAATTCGACAGCTACGTTGGTAATATCGTAAAAACATCCGCTAGCACAGGATCGGCACAACACTACTCGGAAAGTATTGGCTATACGGTCAGCGAAGGAGTAAACATGGGTCTGGAAGTGGGCTCATTTGCTGTGGTGACTGCTGTTCCAATGCAATTTGGTACCAGCAGCGCTTTGAATGAGCTTGGTGATTCGAAGCATCACGGGAGTTTGAACGATGCGGTGGATCAGAGTCCTTCGAGTGGCGGATCGAGTGGTAGTCAAGCCGGTAATTCCGCATCAGCATCAAATGTTCAGTCAAGAAATGTTGTGTGGGGAGCCGCCTATGTCGAGCCATCGTTGTACAAGAATTCGCTTGTCTCTGTAAAGGCTCGCATGGGTATTGGAAGTTCCGACGGAGGGCCGCTCGTGTTTGCTCGCGCGCTCTCAAGTGTTAATGTTTACGGACCGTTGTCGCTCACAATTGGAACAGAAGGAAGAGCGTTTTTGTATACAGACAAGAGTTCATCGGGTCTCGACAAGACCATGCAAACCATGGTGTCGGTGATGTACGGAGTGCAGCTAAAGTTCTAGACTTTCTTGTGGGAAATTTTATGGACGCTCTGTTTAGCTCACTTCTTATATTGCTCATTGTCTTCACATTCTTTAACAAAGAATAACGTTCCACTAAACTCTGTCGTTGCCATGAAAAAATCTACCTCTTTGCTGACACTTCTGGGTCTGATGCTTTTCGGTCTTGCCAACTCTCTATACGCGGGTGAAGCGAAAGCCGGTCAGGCTATGCCCGTCAATGGATCTTCCAAGATTGCTTTTAAGCTCGGGTCCATTCCACACGTCAAAAAGGGTGGTGGAGTACATATTCAGGGTCATGCAGAGTACCGTGTAGTGGACTCCCTCTTCAACGCGTTTTCGTTTTATGATAACGAGCAGCAGCCCTTGTGTTATGATGTCAATACCGGTTTGTTTGCCGTGATCAAGCGCGGAGCTCTTCCGGCAGACTTATTTGATGGCAACCCGAACAACTCCAACTGTCTGCGCTTACTGTTGTCTACAGACCTCGGCCATTCTTGGCTTCCAAGCTTTCCACTGTATAGCGGAACCTTAGCGAAAGATGGTTTGCCACGTTATCCCAGTGTTGACATTGCCGTACCGGAGGGACACACGACAGCAGACGAAGCAATTTTCTGTTTTGCCTCACCGGTAACGAAAAACTCTACGGCAAGAACATGGGAAGGCTCGATAATTGGCTATCAAGGTAACGACTTGTCGTCATCTCCCGGAACGAATGCGATGACTGCTACCTACAATCTTGAGGGAGATCAATATTGGTGGGGAAGCGAATGCATCCCGACCCACTATTTCCCGGATGATCAATCGGAACTTCGTTTTGCCTATGGTGTAGACCTTGTTCCGCTGGATACCGGAACTGTAAATCCGGCCAATGCACCGGCCACAGCACTTTGGAGCGCAGACTTTATGAATGCGTCGTTGAAGCCGCAGTTGACTATTCCTGCTCAGTGGATGCCGTCGGTATTTACACAAGTTGCTTCGGGTGGCGATTACTGGAGAGTCCGTCAGCACATTGGTATGCGTCGTGATGGTGCGGGCAACTTTTACAATGCGGAAATGGGCGTATTTGCAACCAACGACGATCCGCAAAACCTGTCCATGGCGGTTTCAAAGTCAACAGATCACGGTACAACATGGGCTGATTTCAACATCATGCCGTTGTCTGTATTAAAACTCTTTGCACCGTCGGTTGGACTTGACCCGGATAGCGTGTTTTTCTCGCAATCCGTCATTTTTACCACGACCAACGTTATTCGTAAGTCCAGTCAATCGTTGGTGGTGTATGGTAATGATCAGTACAGCATCTTTACCCAATTGTTTGTAAATCCGACTAGTGAAACCTCCGCCATTTTGGTTGAATGCTACTATAAGGACGGCAACTGGGGTATGCGTAAGATTGCCGATATGTCGATGTTTGAAGACAGTGACAACTGGCGCAATTTTGACAATGGTGGAACCATCGGCGACAGTCAAATGGGCATGGAACTCCAAGCATGTGTTACAGCAGATTTTAAGACACTTGTGTGTAAATACATCGAGGCCAAGGAAGTTCATTTCACGAACGAATTCAATCAAGAAGATAGCTTAATGTCTACCGATGTTGTTATCAACACTCGCGCTGTTGATAGTAATACGTGGACCGACGCTGTGAATGTGACGCAAAGTGATATTATTGATCGCACGACTTGGTTGCCAACGATTTTACCGAGCGACCTGAGAAACATTCCCCTGGTCACCATTCAAACTGCAGATAAGGGCACAACGATCGCCGACCAGCTTGATTTATCTCAAAAGAAGCTAGCCACAGATCAACAAAGTGATTACGAAACGTACAAGCAGTATCTGACACTTTCTAACTTCGATGTGGCGGGACTCCCACCGTGGGACGGTTTCACGGCGGTTTCTGTGCAGAACGACGTTCAGAGCAGTGCTGCTGTTACCTTGTCACCAAACCCGTCGAATGATCAAGTAACTATTCACGTTGCCGATGTGTCTTCGGAAATGGTGGTAGATGTAGTCAATGCACTTGGACAATCGGTATTACAGAAAACGATTGAATCGGTAAATAACGGCGATCAATACATCACACTCAATACCGGAAATCTTACACAAGGTTCCTATGTATTGCGTTTAACATCAGGATCACGATCTGTCTCGAAGAAGTTAGTTGTAGTGCACTAATTACTCGTTGCAGGTTCGCGTTTGGATAGGGGACAGTACTGTCCGCTTAGGCTGTGTCTACAAGCTGAGCGGTAGGACTGACAAAGAGTAACATTTGAATTCTATATACATCGTACTATTGGAGCACGTATGAAGCAACGGATTACATATCTGGTACTCGCTCTTTGTATCATTGCATCGCCATTGTATGCAAGTACAAACGGAGGAGTGTCAGGAGTCGTGAAGGATTCCAAAGGAAAGGAAATTGTTCGGGCAACGATCCGAATAATGGGAACCTCTCGTGGCGGTTTTAGCGCAAAGGATGGGAAGTTCGAGATTCGCAATATTCCTGCCGGGCAGTGGGACGTGCAGGTTAGTGCGATCAATTATGTGAGCTACCGTCGAACTGTCACGATTTCAGCGGATCAAACGACCAATCTTGGTACCATTACGCTGAAAGATAGTACGAAAACGACGCAGGAAGTTGTGGTTGTTGGTAATAAGGAAAAGCCAATAACAGATGCAAAAACTGTCGCTGTGACGACATCGGTGGGAGAAAGCGAATTGAACTCCACTGCAGGTAAGACCAATGCACAGCAGGCGGCACTCACCACCTCTGGAGTCTTGTCCTCTGGTGGCGGAATTAGTATTCGCGGAAGTCGTACCTCGGATACGAAAATGCTTGTTGACGGCCAGGATATTTCCGATCCTATTAGCGGTGGATTCGGTCCTGCTGCCAGCGCGACCGGTGACATGAAGTATGCCCCAACCGCGGCGAAGTCTGCGACCGCAGACGTAGGTGTTATTCGAGGCAATGCCGGAGCGGAGTACGGAAATACGACCGGTGGGGTGATTAATCAGTCAGTGAAGACAGGACGCAACGACCGTTATGAAGGTACATTGAGCTGGATGACCGACGTACCGTCTCTTTGGGGTACCGCAAAGAATGGACTGAAGGCACTGAGTAATCAAGAAAACACCTTTGAATTTGGTATTGGCGGTCCTCTTCCCGGTCTGGATCAATCCACTTTCTTTATTTCGGCTCGTTACTATGCTGATAACTATCGTACTGTTAACTCAACAAACTATTTAGGCTCTGGCATCGATGCACGCGATGTAGCAGGAAATTCGCTCGGTCATTTTCCTGACAACGGATCTGAAGTTCGCAATATTACCGGACGTCTTCCTATAAAGATTACCGGAGACTTGCGCCTGCAGTTTGGCGGATCCTGGGGTTTGACGTCGCTGCAAACCGGCGATTGGGGTTGGATGTATGACCGTACTCCGGCTCAAGTGTTCCAATACAATCCGAGTACTGGTTTAAATGATACCATCTTAAAATCTACAGTCGGTTCAGGGCTTGCTCACGCCAATGTGCTGAACAATCTGATTTCGAGCTATTATGTTCGTGTTAATCAAAGTCTTTCGGACCGAAGCTATTACGAAGCTACTCTATCGATCAACTCCAATGTGAGTCAAACTTCAAGACGTGTCTTGAATTTAGGAGATGGATCACTCCTGGTGAACGGAGTTCCTCAAGATCCTTCCAAGGTGAGCACATCCATTACCGGTGCAAGTTTCTTCGGCGGGTATCAAGTAGTGACGCCGGCTGACAACTATGTTTACAGCAGTGGAGGAAGCTCGCTGGTTCCGCGTACCGGAAACCAAGGCGACAAAGAAATGGACTACTATCAAGCTACAACGGGATATGTTTATCTGGACAACGATCCTAAGCACCCGTTTCTTGCGCAAATCCCTAATAATCTGACTGGATATGTTGAAGGTGGAACAGATGCTTCCAGTACAAATAATCCTTATGGGTTGACCGGTATATTTACCGGAGCCGGCGCAGAGGGTTTCGAATTCCGTAGCAGCAGTTTCATCCAATTCAAGGGTGATTACGCTAATGAGATAAGCGTCGGAAACGCTACACACTCGATCCAGGGTGGTGTTGACGTTCGTTCATACACTGTACGCCACTACTCGAACTCTTTACCATGGAACGGATCGCCATTCTATGATGTGTACGACGACCAATATGGAGGCGACATTTACAGTTTGACAGATGAGGAGCGCGCCATTGGCTCGAAGCCAAAGAAGTCGATGATTGCTTCTGCATACGCTCAAGATCAAATTTCTTTCGCTGGAATTAACTTCACGCCGGGTTTGCGCTTAGACGTATTTAATCCGAGTACGCAATATTCTTTAGATCCTACACTGACAACGGGTGTGAAAGCTGACGCTACGATCAAAGCACAACTCAGCCCTCGCTTAAACATCACCTACCCGATCAAGGGAAATACTACCTATTTCGCGATTGATTATGGTATGTTCACTCAGGTGCCGGTCTTTGCATCGCTCTTTGATAACACCAGTTCGGTTATTCGCCGTGGCAATGCTATTGTTGGTAATCCAAACTTAGTTCCTGAAAAGACGAGCCAGTACAATGTGTCGTACACAACAACAATTTCCGACAACGTCGGACTTGAAGTGACTGCGTACTACAAAGACATCTATCAATTAACCGGTATCGTCTACGTACCGGATAATCGCTATCCCTATTCCTTAATCAGCAATGGAGAGTACGGCAACGTAAGAGGTACTGAAATTTCGTTGCGTCGGCGTTTAGTGGACAACTTCCAATTCAACATTAATTACACATTGCAGTATGCTCAGGGAACGTCGTCCGGAGTAGGTACCAATTACAGCTTAGTCCTGGCAGCAAGCGATCCGTATACCGACAGCAAGGTGTTCCCTCTGGTTGAATCTCCGCTCGACTACGATCGTCGTCATCGCTTGAATTTCAACGGTGGTTTTGTTTTCGGTAAAGATGAAGGTCCAAGCATTGCAGGAACAAAAATCCTCCAATACTTCACGATTAACTTCACGTCCGTATATCAGACCGGTCAACCATACACCAAGTTGGATTTGAAAGGTAATCAAGCGAGCGATTACAATGCTGAGCGTTACCCGTCGCTTTGGGATTTGGATATGCACATTTCGCGTCGCATTAATCTTGGTGATCTTATCTCCTCTAGTCTGGGCAACACTGAATTAGAGTTGTATGTCGACGTAATTAATCTCCCAAATCGCACAGAGCCGATTTTGGTGTACACTCGCACGCAAGACCCGGATAACGATGGAGTTTCCCTGTATCGTTTACAGGGTGAGTTTCCGGCTGGCTGGTATGCAACTGCTGACAAGTATAACCCGACATCAACAGAAAATTCGCAGTACGATCGTACCGGAGCTCGTCTCTACAACGCAAACGCGGATTTAGATCACAACGGCGTTGTTACATCGTTGGAGGAATTCACGATGTACAAGAGATACGTTAACGATGCAATTCGTCGTAGCTCGCTCTATCAATATCCGCGTCAGGTTTATTTCGGTGTCAACATCCGTTTCTAAGCGATTGAAATTAATTATGAAATTCAGAGGAGATTTTAGAATGAACTATCAGCAACGCTCCGTACTACTGGCAATAGTTGTAGCGCTGTGCATGTTGACCGTCCTGAATGCTAAGGATATTGATAGAACCAAGCAAAAGGGAAAAGTTACCGTACAGCATACAAATCCATTTAAGACGAACGACTTGCAAAAAAATACCGTGAGTAAGGTTGATTTTTATACAACCAACTACGGAATCTTCGGGCTAAACGTAGCTGGAAATGTTGGCGGTGGTCGTTGGCCGCGAGGCAGTACAAATCAGTATATTTTTGGTGGAGGCGTGTGGTTTGGTGCCATCAAAAATCGTTGGGTTCACGACTCTACGAAGAACACTGACTCGCTGTATTCCCGCCCGATGTCTGTTATCTCGTACGACCCAAATTCCGGCTCCTCTGAAATGGCACCGGGACGAATCGAAGACGGCGACCAAGTAATGGAAACAGACGAAGGTCGTTTGAAGTATCGTACCTACTTATCAACTGATTTTTCTCGTAGTACGGGCGTTCCACTACTCTCGGCAGACGGTCCAAACTGGTGTTTGTGGGACGATCGTTCAATTTTAGACACGATATCGGTCGATCGCGCTGAAAAAGGAGTAACCCGATACTTTGGCGATTATGTGTACGATGTCAACAAGCGATCAGTTGATTCCATGCCAGTGTGGGATGACGGCAAGCATAAAGGGCCGGTCATCATTTCCGGTGAAGATATTTTCTCTGTGTATAAAGACACTGACTTGCGCAATTACCCGGATGGGGCGGATGTAGTGAGCAAGTTGGGATATCCTCTCCGACTTCAATACGAGCAAACGATCTATTCCTGGGGCTTTGGTGATTATGCAAACTTTATCTTTATAGCCTATAACGTCATCAATAAGTCGCAGGACACCTTGAGAAAATGCTGGATGGCTCCGGCATATGATTTTGATATCGGTCCGTTGGGGGGCGCGACAATCGCAGGGAATGACCGGGTAAATTACTATCACTGGGACACAACGCTGAATCTTGCGTTCCAATGGTCTGAAGCCGGCAACAATGCACCGGAAAAAGGAAAAGGACTGGGGTATATTGGTATGGACTTTTTGGAAAGTCCTGCAGTCGACTCTGTAACCCGTAACGTGCGCCATGACAAGTCTTACTATCAATCTGAGGAACAAATCGGACTTCAGACCTTTCAGAACTGGGTTATTGCCAATGATCCTACCAACGACATTGCGCGTTATAACTTTATGTCCGCCGGCACTCGCGGCGGTGACGTCGCAGCTGGTGATAAACGCTTCCTTATGGCTACGGGACCGTTTAACATGTTGCCTGGAGATACAGCAAGGGTTGTGATTGGGATGATTTTTGCCCTGCCAGGTCTTGGAGGGGAAGCTACCGGAGACAGCGCTGACTTATCGGAGTTGGTGCGGCGAGATAAGTTTGCTCAAAAAGTGTATGACGATGCTTTTGCAACTCCAAAGCCACCGGATCCAGGTCCTATTTCATGGAAGCCGTTGAATAATGCTGTCATCGTTACATGGGACGAAACGGCTGAAAACTCGGTCGATAAGCAAGAAAAAGGCTTCGATTTCCTTGGCTACAGATTGTATCGTGCACGCGTAAACAACCTTGATACGTTTTCACTTGATCAAGTAACTGTTGGTGGTGTCAACGGTCAGACATCGGGACCATTCGGCTGGAAACAGATTGCGCAATGGGAAATTCCAAATCCATACACGAATTCGGTGGTTCGCGCAGACTCCACAACTCAGCTGTCGCCGTATTTCCCGAATGTTGTGATGATCCCAAAGACCAGCTGGAGTGCGTACTCTAATTTGTATCGCAATTTTTACCCGAGTTCGGTGTTGAATGACACCTCGAGCTACCTAGTTCGAAGAATTCCTAGTTTGGTAGCACCGTGGGCAGAGTTTTGGAATAAAATTATTCCAAGAGGAACCCAAACGAAACAAGCACTGTATGATTCGCTGACGTTGGGTATTATGAAGGTTGCACCAACCGGTGTACTCTTGAAAAATGCAAGCCCATCGCCAACAGATACCGCTGCATTCTTTTATCGTCAAGTGGTGCAAAGTAAGGCTACTATTCGTTGGATGATTGACAACATCGAGGATTCAACGTTATTCCGAAATATTGGAAAGGCTTACATCGACAGTGTGACAAACCATCGCCAGTTTATTGATTATGGTGATGACAATGGAGATGGTGTTATTTCAACAGACGCCGACCTGACGAAGACGGAAAAACTCATTAACAACGTAGATTACTACTATAGACTTCTGGCCTACGATCAAGGTGATTACTTACAGGCTACGCCTCAGAAGATGAACAGTGGTATCGACAAGGTTAATCAGACCCAAGTGTTCCCCTTAGGAGCGCCGGCGATGCACGATACAAAACAGATCTCTGTTGAATACGACAGTAGTGACCTGGGCGGATTGTATAACTTTCACATCATCCCCGGTGATCAACAACGATTGAATGAGCTGTTTGCAAATCACAAAATTCAGTTGCAGTTTTTTACAGCTAACTTCCCAACATCGATTTACTCAGTTGTTGACACCGTGTATGATCCAACTCATATTAATCCTCTTGAGGGAATTTACTCGAATATCATGCGAGTAACGGATTTGACAACGAACACTGTGCTGGCTGATTACTCGATTTTATATGAGACAGTTGATTGTAACTTTTCGAATCCGTTCTCGGAGTGTAGTGTTGTTGAGATGGGCGCGGATCAACGGAAACTTACCATTGACGGAGTAGCGGCAGATACTGGCAGTTTCGTCAATCCATTTAACAAGTCGGTCATTACGCGTTATGGCTCGTTTAGCACTGACAGATCCTGTAATGCACCGTATCGTTTTGTGAATGGCGCTCTGGGTATTGGATTTGACTTTGCTCTGCAACAGTTCGGAGGTTATTTGCGCCCCTTGTCGATTGCAAAAGAGGCAGGCACCAACGCCGATGTCCAATTGGAGTATCAAGGTTTCAATATGACTCCAAACGACTTGCTCCAACGCTTGCGTTTGAACGGTACAAAGTTGCGTTATGAAACGTACAACAATGGACCGGGTAAGTTTGAAATCGAATTCTTACCAGGAGGAACAGACGTCATTTCCTCTCAGAGATTGCGTCGGGATGAGACAACAAGTGTGGTCGATACTCAAGCAGTTAGCTTCACTGAGGTATCGTATCTGAATCTTCGTGTTCGTAACATTTACTCATTCAAGCGCTACGACGCTACTCTTCAAGACAGTGTCGTTGTGCAACGCACAACAGAGTTAAACAACTTTATAGAAACGCTGCCTGACTCCATTCCGCCTTCAACGGTTAACGGTTCTGCAACGCCAACTATTTATCCGAGTCCATTGATGGTGCCTATCGGTTCCTACAATATCTCTGCAAATGGGTGGTACAATGGCCGTTATACTGCTGCAGATATGGCTGATAAAGAGTCAGGGAAGATTACAAAAGCAACCGGTCGACGGTATCAAGCCTTAAATCTCAATACAGGAGCCCCGATTGCACAGGGACGCTATTATTTGTCGAAGGAGCAAGCTGGTAATACTTTAGACTTTACTCACTTCTTCCTTGTCAACGGAGCACAGTATCTCATCGACTTCGCCGCTAAAGGTGGACGTAACGGACAAGTAGTCGGTAACTCGGGAAGGCTTTATGATCGCCTTAGAATTAATGGCGATTCTCTGAATCCTTATATTCCGCAGACGGACTTCAAAGCCGGTGATAAGATTGTGATCACGGATTTCGGTGGCGCTTTTGGATTGCCGAAAGACAGCGCAAAAGTTGTTTTGACGTTGTCGTCATCCGACCTTGCGGTGGACGGAAGTGGAAATCAAGAAGTGACTAATGACGATCTGAGTAAAGTAGTGATCGTACCGAACCCTTATGTCATCACACATAGTGGCCAAAAGTCTTCGTACGACGCTAAGATCTACTTTATGCACTTACCGAAAGTGTGTACGATAAAAATCTACACGATTAATGGTGATTTGGTAAATACGATTAATCACGTTGATGAGTCGACCACTTCAAAACAGGGAATGGATTATTGGAATTTGCTGAGCTCAAACCGACAACGGTCGGCAAGTCAAGGTTTATTTGCAGTTATTGAAACTCCTAGTGGTGCTAAGATTATTAAGAAGTTTGCAATTGTGGTTGGTGGAGCTCGCCTTATTGGCAACTAAGAGCTGTTTGGACTCTTGTATAGTTAACGATGAAATTTATTATTGAGGATATCATGAATCGACTAACATCTATCGTCCAGGCAGCGTTTGTGGGTGTGCTCATTGTCACGATGTCGGTTGCGACATCAGCACAATCGAGTACTGCTACGACTCAGGGGTCATCTGCCGGACAATTTCAAAAAGTAGGTGCAGCAGGCGGAGAGTTTTTACGTATTGTTCCCGGGGCACGGGCCACGGGCATGGCTGGTGCGTTTTCCGGAGTAGCAAACGATCTATCGGCGATTGGGTATAACGTTGCCGGTATTGTTGACATTCAAGGGTACACCGGAAATGTTAGTTATGCCCAGTGGTTTGGCGGATACTCACACAACTACTTGGGAGTAGTAATTCCCGTTGATAACAAGTACCGCTTTGGAATATCGGTGACGGACTTTACCAGTGGCGAAATCGAGCGTACAACGATCGAGGACGAGAATCGTTTGGGTTTAACATACTCCATCAACGATTTTGCCTTGACCGCTAGTTTTGGTGCATTCTTAACGGATCAGTTCTCGTTTGGTATTAATGCCAAGTACGTACAAAATTCTATTGCGTCAATGTCTGCCTCTGGCGTATTTGTCGATATGGGAACCTTGTATCGTTTTGGTGGATACCGCATTGGTTTTTCGATGAACAATCTAGGCGCACAGATGCAGTTTAGTGGCCAAGATTTGAACCAAAAAACAGATTTGATCAGTCAGTTGCAATACCAAAAACTTGATGCATCGTTGTTGAGCAATCCGTTTAATGTTCCTATTGTGTTCAATGCAGGAATTGCCTGCGAAGTACTTAGTGAATGGTTTGGGATGTACGAATCCACCCAAGATCTTGGTGCCAGTCAGTCCCGCGAACATCGTCTTGTATTGGCGGCAGACTTTTCGACACTGTCAGACGTCTCTCAACAGGCCGCAATTGGGGCTGAATATGTTTGGGATGACATCCTTGCTCTTCGCGCCGGCTATCGTATGGGATCTGATCAGTTCAATTTTTCCGGTGGCGTAGGTGTGCACTACATCCTGGCCGGATTTGATGCAACTGTTGATTACGCCATGCAGCCAACCAGCGATTTAGGCATGATCAATCGAATTTCAGTTTCGCTTCGGGCAAACTAAGACTACAGTTACTGTATCATATCTGCCGTACTGTTGTCACGACAGTACGGCATTTTTTATATGAACTTATGCGTCAACTCTGTCTGTACGTAGCCGTCTTGTGCCTGTGCAGTGGCATGGCCTCAGCACTTCATCTGCCTGTTCAGGTGAGTTTTAGTCAATTTCGAGCTGATTCCGGTACAACTCGAGTGGAGCTAAACTTTGCCTTTCCTGATTCCATGGTTGTCTATCGAAAGGTTGAGAATCAGTATCGTGCGAAACTTCATTTCGCGCTGCGATTGGTAGGCGAGTCAAGCGATTACAAGGATAATTGGGATGTGATCCAAACTGTTCAGTCGAGCCGAGATCCCTTGCGAAATAGTATTGTAGGAACGCGCAGCTTCGACGTATTGCCCGGACGTTATACTGTTCATCTGCGATGGGTGGATAGCGTCCGTACCTCGCGTGTTGATAGTCTCACCCAAATTCTCATTGTTCGAAAGATAGCTCCACATGGCCTTGCATGTAGTGATTTGCTCCTCTGTAGTAGTATCAGCAACGCCAGCGAGGACCAAAGCCACGATCCCTTCAATCGAAATGGTTTGATCTGCGTTCCTCTCCCGTCATCCGAATTGCGCGGTGAATCACCCACGCTGCACACGTACATTGAGTTGTATGGTTTAGATGATGTGAAATGTGACAGTGTGGATCTGGCGTACCACATTCTGGATGGTGCCGATCGAGAGGTATTAGAGGCTACTGAGCGCAAGGCAATTCATGCTGGAGCCATGGCTACGATATTTGAGCAAATACTCGACGTTATTCCCAGTGGTGTCTATAGTGTTCACTGCGCGGTATCGTTTCCGCAGAGACCAGACATTGATACTATCGGGACATCAACGAAGTTTTATATCCTGAATCCTCAAAACGCCTCAGAGCTAAGCGGACTACGATCTGAAGATCAGTTGTTTCTCGCGTCCGAATTTGCGACGATGAACGAATGGTCCATAGAGCAGGAATACGAAAAGGCTATGATTGTTGGCCCGGAAACCGAGTTACTGAGCTTCCACCAATTGAGTAGTTTGCTTGCCAAACAGAAGTATATTTATCGATTCTGGTACGCTAAAGATCCTGACCCAACTACGGCTGTCAATGAGCGTTATGAAGAATTGCGAAAAGCAGTGCGCTATGCGGAGGCTAATTATAAAGGATTGTTTTCTGCAAGGGGTTGGGACAGTGATAGGGGACGTGTCTTACTGAAGTACGGCTTTCCTACACAGAAAGACCCTGAAATCTATAACACCGATGGCGCCTATCCACATGAGATCTGGACGTACGACAACATACAAGGCGGTGTTCAATTTGTGTTTGTCAACTTGTACAACCGTGGCAAGTACGTTTTAGTACACTCAACCGCGCTCAATGAGAAACACGAACCAAACTGGTATGACATGTATGCGACGGATCGATCGAAGCGTTATTAGTCAAACGTCCCATGCAGCTGATTGAGCCCCTTATAACACTTTTTTTACGCGGCTATGCATGCATGATGAGTGTTCTGCCATTTCGCGTTCAGTGGTTTGGCAGTTATGTATTCTCACGTGTTTTGGCGATTATCAGTCCTTCTCGTTTTCAGGTGACCATTCAAAATGTTGCTCGGGCGTTCCCTGAATTACCTGCTCGACAACACCGGCACATTGCACTCGCATCATATCAGAATTTTACACAGTGTTTTGTGGAACTCCTTATGGTTCCGTGTGTGAATGAGTCAAAACTTGCGTCCCGCCTTCGATTTGAAAACGCGGAGATCTTGGATTCCACAGATATTCAATCGCATCCGCTCATCGTCGTTGGCGGGCATTACGGAAATTGGGAGTGGGGAGCAATCGTTCTCGCTCAAAGGATGCGTCGGCTCAGCTACAGCATTGCGAAAGAACAACGTAACAAGTCTCTGAACGCGTTTATTGACCGGTGCAGAACAACGGCATTTACGAAGGTCATTGATATGAATGCTGCAGCGCGCGAACTCAT
>JBDHXF010000009.1:0-79353 GCA_039810585.1 Chlorobiota bacterium | reverse complement strand
GCGTTTTGGCAAGGCGTTGTCGGACCAGTAACTGCAGGAGCCGGGTTCGGCACTACTGTTAAGGTCACACTGTTAGCCATAGCTGTTGTGGTACAGTTCGGTGTAGCGTTAGAGATAGCGCGAACAGTCCAGGTGTATGTTCCAACAGTCATGTTACTGAATGCCGGTGAGAAGCTGATAGCAGATCCCGTACCTGTTGCTGTGCGGACGACATTGTTCGTTGCTGTGCTTACGAGTTCGTAAGTGTAACCCGTTTGCGAGTTAGCAAGACCAACTGTTGCTGTTGTTGTGTTCGAGCCTAAACCACCACCAGCACAAATTGTTGTTGGGCTGAGAGTGACGGTCTGTGATGTCGGGAGCGGATTCACCGTAACAGCCAATGAAGCGTTACCTGTACATCCTGCGGCATCTGTTTCAATAACGCTTACGGTGCCGTTATTCGTTCCCCAGTTCACGGTTTGCTGTGCACCAACTTGAGCACCCAGTGTATTACCGGAACCGGAAACTGTGAAGGCGTACGTGCTACCTGCGTTAACTGGGCTTACTGCATAGGTTGCTGAGCTGTTAGCACAGACCGATGTTGAACCGCTCACCGTTGGTGTTGGCGGATTCGATGCTGTAACAGTAGCAGTACCGCTCATCATGTTAGAGCAACCTGCACCGCTTGCGGAGACCGTATATGCATAGGTTCCGGCTGCCGTGATTGAGTTGGTGAATTGAATTCCACCACCTGTACCCGTTACTGTTGGTGTTTGTGCAACACCGTTACGAATCAAAGTATAAGTAAAGCCGGTTTGGCTATTGCTCAATGTGATTGTTGCATTACCGGTCACACAAACATGGCTCGTTGTGGTACCAACTGTATAAGCGGTCGGCAGTGCAGTTACAGTAACTGTGCTGCTTGCGCTATTGCTACAGCTACCGGCTGTTTCCATTACGGTAACGGTTCCTGTGCCGGCATTAGCACCCCATTGAACTGAAATGGAGCTTGTACCTTGACCACCGGTAATCTGTCCACCTGCACCGCTAACGGTCCAGTTGTACGTATTACCAACATTATTGGTTGTCGAGTAGGTTACCGTTGAAGAAGCACAAACGCTTTGGGTCGGACCCGGATTTACTGCCGGAGCCGGTGTTGCGTTAGCTGTCAGCGTGTAGGTCGTTGATTGCGAACAACCCGTGTTTGGATTGGTCTCAACTACTTGTACTGTACGTGAACCTGCAGTACCGGTAAAGGTAATGGAAACGGAATTGGTATTCGTCGGCGGTGCCAGCGTGCCGGTACCACTTGAGATAGACCATGAGAAGTTGTTTCCGGAAGCCGGTGTAGAGAATGTCACAGCTTGACCAATACATGCAGTGGAAGGACCACTGATGACCGGTGTCGGAAGTGCGTTCACTGTAACGGCAAGGCTACCGTTCATTGTAATCGTTGTTGAATTACATGGTGCTGCGTTCGCAGTTGCTGTAATCGTAAATGTATGTGTTCCGACTGTTGCGAGAGCGGAAGCCGGAATGGCGATGCTCAATGCGCTACCGGTACCTGCTGCTGTTGTGATGGTTTGTGAACCCTTCATAACAGTATAGGTGGTTGCTGTATTGGATCCGGACAAACCAATGTTTGTTCCAACACCAAGACAGACCGATGTAACAGTTGGAGTAATATTAAACACTGTCGGAGCTGCAGTAACAGTTACCGTTACAGAAGAGTTGTTTGCGCATGCAGTAATTGTGTTTGATACAATAACGGATACGGAACCACTTGCTGTATTCGGCATTACTGTGATTGCCGGTGTATTTGCACCGCTGACTACTGTCCAACCTGATGGAATTGTCCATGCGTACGATTGGTTAGCAGACGACGGAACTGAGTAGGTTTGGGTAGTACCCGAACATACTGACGTTGAACCGGTAATGGTAGCATTTGGATTTGCGTTGACGGTAACTGCTGCAGTGTTCGTCATCGTGGCTTGACAGTTCGTAGTCATGTCTTGAGCCAAGATGGTGTAGTTATAGACACCAGCCACTGAAGGTGAAGGAGTAATTGTCCAAGACAAACCTGAACCGTTACCAGACTTCACGAAGCTTCCATCAGCTGTTGTAATGGTTCCGAGTGCAGTACCATTTTGAACGAGTTGATAGTTCTTTCCAGTTTGTGAACCGCTTAAGGTAATCACAGCTGCTGTCACATTGCTGCTCGATCCGCCTGTTGCGCAGACGTTCGGAGTTGTGGTACCAACTGTGTAGTTGGTTGGAGCTGCATTAACCGTCACATTAAACGAATTGGTATAGGAGCAAGCACCGTTTGTTTCGGTGATTTGAACTGTTCCTGTACCGGCGCTGGTCCAATTCACATTAACAATGTCGCTCGTTGCACCGGTTGTTACAGAATATGTTCCGCCTGTAACCACATAAGCACGTGTAGAACCAGAGATCAAACCGTTGATTGTATAGCTTTGAACGCCGCCGTTTTGACAAGCAGCACCTGGTGTCGGCAATGTCGGATTTGGACGAGTTGTCACCGTCACACCATAGTCGGATGAAGTCGTTGCACATCCTGTATTCGGATCGGTTTCAACAACGCGCACTGAACGTGATGTTGCTGCACCCGACCACGAAACTGTGACAGAATTAACTTCTGATCCTGATGTGGACGTAATCGCCGTTGCACCACCAAGCGGGAACGACCAAGCATAGTTGTTACCGGTGGTGAGAGGTGTTGTGTACGTATACGTTAACAGCGGTGAAGCACCACCACCGCAAACTGTAGCAGGTCCGCTAACAGCTGGGGTTGGAGCATTCGTTACAACAACTGTTTGATTAACCATTGTTGAACATTGTGTAGAATTCAAGGTAACAAGAACACTCAACGTGTTTGTTCCCGTTGCATTCCACGTCTTCACAAAGGTTTGATTGGTTTCGCCTGCAAGAGCCGTGCTGTTCAGATACCATTGGTAGCTAACACCTGTGCTCGGCGTTGGGTTTGCAGTGTAGGTATAGGCATTGTTTGTACATGCGGCACCAACAACACCGGAACCGCTACGACTGATCGTGGCTGTTGGAGCTGTCGACACCGTGACTGGATATGCAGCGCTTGTGGTTGTACAAGATGTAGCATTTACCGTTTCAACAACGCTCAAGCTATAGGATGCTTGAGTTCCGGTGTTGATGGTAAGAGTTGCAGTGTTTTGGCCACCAGTAATGCTTGCTGCTGTTCCTGCTCCACCACCCGGTGTAAGAGTCCACACATAGGAGTTGTTTGGAGCGTTGTCTTGCGTTGTGTACACAACTGATTGGTTCGAGCAAACTCCGGTCGGACCACTAATCGATGGGGTCGGGTTCGGATTTACTGTGACACTAAAGGTAGCGCGAGCCGTACAGCCTTGAGCTGAAACTTGTGTACAACGCAGAGTATAGGTGGTGTTAGCCGGACCGTTCCAGTTAATACCAACACTCACTACGCCTACACCAGCACTTGCTGTTGTGAAGCTTCCACCGCTGCTCGGAATAATTTCCCATGTATAGGAATCGCCGGCAACATTTGGATTAACATTATACGATGTTGTTGTTCCCTTACACAGTGAAGCAGCACCCGAGATAACCGGATTTGGAACCGGGAACACAAAGGTATTGAACACGTAGGTTTGAGAACAGTTGTTGAGATTCGTTACCGTAGCCGTAACAGTTTGAGCACCGGTTGCGCTCCACTGAACGCGGCAGGTATCGTTTGCACCTGCACTTACTCCTGTGTAACCCAATACTCCGTTGTCGGTGGTTGTGTATGAATACACAGCGCCTCCGGATGAAATCGTCCAAACCACACTTGTAATTTGATACGATGGGCTCTTCGGAACGGTGTATGCAACGATGTGCGAATTCTCATTGTTGAATACGCAAGGACCATTGGTCGGAATTACTTGAGATACTGTTGGATCCGGAACCGGACGCAAGTAAACTGACGCTGTGTCAACTTGGAAACAGCCGGATGCGTTGGACTGAAGAACGGTCAGAACAGGCTTCACCAAAGCAGGTGCAGTAAATGCTCCCCAGTTTACTGTGAAGGTCTGCGTGTTAGCCGCACCGGTTGTAGTGCCGGTCGGTTGACCGCTAATAGACCAAGCATAGGTTGTAGCTGCACCGGCATCATAGATTGCCGTGCTACCTGAGCAAAGTCCGCCCGGAGGATTTGGTGTTGAGCTTAAGGACAACACGCCATTAGCATCTGATGTATTAGCAATAATGCCAGGCGTAGGAGCTGAGTTAACCGTGATACCAAGCGCCGTTGTTGCACCAAGTGTGCAAGCGGATGGTGTCGGATATGCAACAGCAACTTGAATGTTCTGTGCACCAGCTGTGTTGGTTCCAAAACGAAGGGTGGCATTGTTACTGAAATAGCCACCGCTATTAGAGTTTGTCAAAATGTAGTCGGTTCCAGCTGTCAGACCCTGTACAGTCCACGTGAATGTAGTTCCAGTAGGATAACTTGCTGTATTCGACACTGAATAGGAATATGCACCTGGATCGTTTAAGATTGGTGGGCTAATCAAGACAGCATTTGAAGGCGAACCCTTTTGCAGAGTGACAATATTCGGGCAAACAGGGCTTGGGCCTGCAACCGTTGGGTTGGCAGGTGTGTCCCACACCTTGACTGTTGAAGTAGTAAACGTAGTGTACACACCTGCGCTATTGGCAAATGCTGCACAACCGGTTACATTATCCTTAACCACGAACTTGTATGTCAGATTCGCAAAACCTGGAGGTGTTGTTGTTCCGGTGATTGTTGCTGCACTGGAATTCGTAAGCGTGAACGGACCTGAGGTACCTCCACCAACTGCACTAACCGTAACAGTTTGAGGCGAGGTAAAGCCAGCATTCCAGGTTCCACCGCCAGTAACAGCATTGGTTTCACCATAAATCTGAACATTAACTGGGTTAGCGTTTGGATTGGTAACGGTAAATGTAATTGGCGAACCTTCACAGAATTCTGAGCTGTTTTGCCAGTTAATCGTTACTGGTGACGGCGGATTCACAACCGTGATCGGGTAGGTCGTTGTTGTTTGACAGGTACCCGGAGCTTGATCATTCGTTTGAACGATGGTAATGTTTTGCGATCCTGCAGATGTCCATTGTACGGAAATCGTATGAAGACCGGCACCTGTTGTTGCCGTTGTGATGGTACCACCCGTAACCGAGTAGGTATATCCATCAGCACCGGTACCGTCGTTCGGAGATGCCAGAGTATAGGTATAGGTTTGACCATATGATCCACCTGCATTGAACAAGCATGCAAAGTTGGATGTAATGGTATTAATCGGGCTTTGGAAAGCTGTTCCAGTACCAATCGGTCCAGGGACTGCTGTCGCTGCAGGTGTTGCCGCAGCCGGTGTCGATCCATTTGAATTCGTCACCGTAAAGTTGCCGTTTGGATCCGGTTTTTGTGTAACGGAAAGAACTGTCGCCAAGGTATTTGTTGAACTACAGCTAGCACCATTGGCACTGTTTTGTACTGTTACCGTTAGGCGTACTGTGCCTAAACCATCATAAGCGGCAGCCACTGTTCCGGTATTCACTTGAATATTAAAGGTTGTGCCGGAGAAGGTACCGCTGCTGGCTACTAAGCTTTCACTGTTGAGCGTACCACCATTATCATCGATGGTAGCACTCCAAGTTGAGCCAGCGGGCAACGAAGGCGAAACCGTGTATGCTATCGTTTGCGTCGTTCCCTCGCACACGTTTACTGATGCGGGAGGAGTGATAGAAGGAACTGCATTAATCTTCAATTCCTTTGTATAACTACGAGTAGCTGAGTACGCGCCGGTAGCAACCGTTTCGTTCAAACGCACGTTTGTGAAAACGGACGAAGCAGCCGGAGTACCGGTAAGGCTCAAAGTTGACGATTCAGCTGCAGCGGAGCCAAATGTACCACTAACACCGTTAGATGGAAGAGCTGCTCCATTGCCGGTAGTCAAACCGGTATTAGTTCCGGTATTTACCGTAGACCAGCCAAATGTATAAGCCGGACTAGCAGCGTAGTTAAACGTAACCGAACCGTAAGGATTACCGAGCGGGCTTGCACTGAAAGTAGAAGGCGAAGCGCTTGGCGAACACATCACAGCCGGATTGTTACCTACTGCAGGAAGATCCACTGTAACTTGGTCAACAGGTGCTACATAGAAGGTTGAGATGTACTCATTCATACATCCGGCAGCGTTCACTTCACGCATACGGATGCGGATGGTATCTCCGGTTGCACCATTGTCACCAAGAGCAAGTTGGAATGTTGGGGTACCAGCTGCATACGTAAAGCTGGTAGCACTTGCCCATGTAAATGTCATAGGCGAGCTGGAATTACCCGTCAAGCGATAAGCGCAAACACTATAGGTATTTCCAACAACATAGGTCTGAGGAGCGACTGCGATAGTCGTGGTACCAGCACCTACAAAGTTGATAGCAGGTGTACCACCGATCGATCCACCGTTCGGAGCAATAGCGCCGTTATTCGAGTAGATCGTCGTTCCAGCTGCATCAGTGTGAACGATAGAATTGTTGGAAGGCTGTGCCGCAACAATGATCGTAGACGCTGTTCCGTTTTCAGCACAAGAAGCTTGTGTTGTTGTCTGGAAGAAGATATCATAGGTACCTGCGCCGCCAAATGCAGATGGACTGATCGTAAAATCTAAGTTACCATCGGCGGTTGCAACTGCCGGAGAAGCCAGCGACGTCCAACCTGCGGTCGAAGGCGCGGCTGGAATTGCCGTTGCTGTAGCAGCGAAATATGGTTGATAGCTTACTCCGTTAACAGCATTCGCAACTCTAATGATGAGCGTCTGCACACCACTGGCATTACAAGAACCTGCACCGCTAAATCCGCTACTTCCAATTGCTGATGAGTTATTGCTCAAACAGATGGTACCGGAACCTGAGAAGCTACCGCCATTGTTGGTGGAGATACTCGGTGCCAACGGCACAATCAAATCGCAATATTTCATGACGATACCGTCAGCCAGACCGCTACCATTCGAAGTAGACTGAGCTGATCCGCCAGTACCAATATTTCCGGACAATCCGTTTGACTCGGAATAACCTCCAACGCATACGTTACGCATGCTGTCAACAGAAATACAGGTAAAGCGATCGTTGGCCGTGGTTCCATTAATAGTCGAGAGCTCAACGGTAGTACCGTCGGATGTCAATTGGGACCAAACACCATCATATGAACCACTCGCAGTGTTGTTTGTACCCACACTAAAGTTATAGGTTCCGTATGTAGCAAAATCGTTCGGTGCTGAACCGGATACGGCTCCATTGGATTCACCAGCAACAAAGATTTTTTGACCCTTGTTGTTTGAATTTCCGCTATTAGCTGCACTGTTATCAACGGCAACTGCATACAAGCGATCATCTACTGCTGTACCCCAGTAGGTACCCCATGCTCTCGAAATAGCTGAGCCACTTACAGTAAGAGCAGTAACAAAACCGTCGTCTGAAGCTGTAGAGGACGTGCTATTTAATACGGATTTGAAAACACCCGAAGTATTTGCAATGTTTTGCGTTCCGGACGATGTACTGTTCGTTCCCCCAACCGCAATAACGCGATTGTTCACAACGTCGTTGGCAACGCCAAAAATGCGGTCGTCTTGTTGACCACCAACGTAAGTACCTGCCGTACGACCACCGGTACTTGTCATGCGAACGACAAAACCATCGTAACGCACCGAACCCGTGGAAGAACCACCACCATTGTTGTTGATTGCTGTATTATAAGAACCTGTGGTGGCAATTGCTTGACCGGTATTCGGACAGTTGGTATAACCACCCACCCAGACTTCGCCCGAGGAGTTGGTTGAAGCGACTGACGTAACATAGGCTTCACTACCAGTGCCTGTTCCGTAGTATCCTAACCAGGTACGTTGAATACCTGTGCCAAAAGTCACGCGAGAAATGATACCAGTGTAGATACCCGTTCCTGGTGTTGATTGGTAAACGGAACCAGAGCTCAAGCCAGACGATGCTGTTGCGGCATAACCACCAACGGTGAAGTTATTGGCATCGTCACGACAAATTGACGTCAAGTAGTCATCACCAGCACCTCCCAAGTACGTTGAATTCGTCAACGCTCCGGAAGAGTTAAATGATGAAACGAAACCGTCAAAAATATCTCCACCATAGGTGGTTTGGGTATTACCTGAGTTTGAGAGCGGGAAGTTACCACCAGCTGTTTGACCGACCACATAAGCGTTTCCGCTTGCATCCGCAAAAATTGCATTTGCGCGATCTTCGCCATTACCACCAAATGCGGTTGCAAACAGACGAGCGCCGGTGCCATAAGAATAGGCAGCTACAAAAGCATCATACGTTCCGCCGCGGGTGTTGGTTGAAACGCCACTCACACCTGCTGTAGCAAATGGAGCGGTGTTTGCAGTTGTCGATGTAAAACCGCAGACATAAATATAAGCGGCGCCTGTTGCCGGGTTGAAGGTCGGCTGAGCAGCAATGCCCTGAATGCGATCTTCGCCGCCCAATCCGTGGAATGAACCCCAATCACGAGTCGGGTCGATAACGAGGGTTTGTGACTTGTCATAAGCCGGAACGTTGAAACGAACATCGTTGCCCTCTACCGTAAAGGTAGCCTTCACTTCTTGTTGTTCACCGTTGACAGTAATATAGGAGTACGGAGCATCTTCACTCATCGTACCAAAATCTGTGGATACGTCGTAACCACCGGTTGAATTCATTGCAACACTCTTTGCACCATCAAAGTGCATCTTGATCAGCGAAGGATCGCCACCCGGACGCACAATAAATTCTGCCTTCATTCCCTTGCCATGCGTCACCAAAATCATGTCGATGTTCGGATACACATTTTCGTAGGTCAACTTGCCGAAGCTGCGAACTCCGGTAACACCATCAAAACCGGTGTTAGCCGTGTAAAAGTTCTGTACACCCGGCAATTGAGCTGCAGGAACAATCGTCGCTGTGGAGGACGCCCCAACCAAACTCATGTCCATACGATACATTGTCGTCGTAATTGGAGTATAGTGGTCCTTGGGTTTTTCCTGACGAATATCCGGAAGTGATCCTTCGGATTTCGTGTAGGCATAAATAATACGGTCCGACGTGAAGAACAGCCCAACGCCCTTCGACGTTGCACTGTACTTGATGTCCGGACGCGTATTCCCCTTGGTATCCACGACCTGACCCTTATTCTCGATGAACTCGAGGCCGGCTTTCGCCATCATCGAATTCACTCGAGCCGTCGAGACTTCCTTTGATTGACTCAAAGGCGACGGTTGAGTCGAGTTACCGGCGAAAGTCGATACAGTCGCTAGCACTAATCCAAGTGCTGCGCTGCATGAAGTCCGCCATAAACTCCGTAAACGCTGATTCATACAATCCTCCAACAGAGATGTGAAAAATAAAATAAGATATTTGACTCCAGAAAGTATTCCCATGGTGATAATGACTAGTGGCAGAAAGCTTCGGCTTTGGAGAACAGAAGCTCCACGCTTCGTCGCGTGAGCATCGCACGATTCAGGTGTATAAAACACAAAAGGCACAGTCCACACTGTGCTATTCCCCGATCTCTGATCGATATAGTGAGTTTTACTCAACAGTACACTACTCTTCGTAAATGATTCCTATGTGTTTCAACCAACAAGTCGTTTTTCTTGCGCCTCTCTCAGCATCCGTCCATGGAGTGCCAAGATCGATTACGGTTTGCACTGATGCTCCTTGCACTTCTTGGGTATCGTTTGTATCGCTTTCTCAGGATTCCGTTGTACCTCTGTTTAAGAAGTCCAGTTCCCTTTTTGTAAGCGCCTTCGAGAGAACGCTCACATCGCGACAGATACGATAGCTCAAGAATATCAATCAGTCTGCCGTGTCGTTCGTCAACCGTGAAGGTCTCCCCTCAGTACTGAACTGCTTCTACAAGCCCAACTCGGTTGAAGCAATAGCTGCAATCAAGTGTTACTCATATGCCGGACACAGAGGCAATTGTGTGGTCTTCAATGCTCGACTACTTCTTCTTCATGCTTCAGCGCCGCATCTGTCATGCAGTAACGACACTTCACTGTACCAGCTCTGAAATCTGATTTCAACAGGTACACACTGAGGTGTACCAAAAATGAAAAACAGAAAGTTGACTCGCTCGAAAGCGAGAAACTCTCAGAACTCATGGACCGTGAGAACGGAAGCAATACGATAGAGCCTGTCTGCACGAAGCTCAAACTGCTGCAAAAGAATTTTCAAAGTTTCTGCGTAGATCTACCGACGTGGTCGGAGGCTTTTGGCGAAACGAATGCAATATAACGTGTCCTCAATTTCGGACAAAAGATTTTTTTGTCATTTTTCACCAAAATCGCCGAAGTCCTTAGCGAAAAGGCACTTTAGCTGCCGTCGCGAGCGCTATTTTGAGCTCAAGTCCGCGGTCCTTTCCAGTGAGGAAAAAGCAGGTTTTCCACAGGCTTTTCATAGCTCTTTGGCTACCGCGAAAAACGTGTTTCTACGGATAGCAGAGTACCCTGCCTGAGCACCATTTTGGGAGTCTGTCTACACCCACCTCTGTAGTGCCCAAGAGAAGCAGGAAAACGCATGCCTAACTAGTGTCACTGCGTATTTTAGCGCTTCACCACTTCGGAGAACTCATGGACTCGAGACGCTGCTTTTCACTCTTCACTGCACTGTGCTTCCTGCCGGTCGCGCTCCACGCTTTTCAGGGTATATCGGCACGAATGAATAAAAGTTCAGTCCCCAGCCTCTCGTGCACGGGTATTTCGGACCTCTCGACCCTTCAATCAAACGTTTTTCAACAATCCGCGGTTCCTCCAGGATTAAAAACTCTCAGCTCTGTTAATAATCTGTCGAGCTATATCGGTGGAAGCGGTATCGATTCAACTCTGGCCGGCAGTAGCGACGGCGCGGGTATGCTCATTTGTGGTTTAAGCACCAGTCCAAATTTCCCCGTCAGCTCCGGTGCCCAGCAAGGCTCCTTGGCCGGCTCTCAAGACGCTTTCATTTGCTCAGTGGATGCCAGCGGTCAACGCCTCTGGGCGCGATACTTTGGTGGACCCGGGAACGATGCCGCACTCGCCTGCTGCCACGCAAACGGAAAAGTGTATGTAGTTGGTCGTACCACGTCCACCTCGGGTCTGGCTACCTCCGGCTCCTTTCAGAACGGATTCGGCGGCGGCTCCGACGATGCTTTTGTGGCATGCTTCGACGAGTCCACCGGTAATCTTCAAAACTGTACCTATTACGGGGGCAGCGATGCCGATGAAGCTCGTGCCGTGTGCGTCCTGCCGAATGGAAACGTCGCCGTCGGCGGTACCACGAACAGTACCGATTTAACGATGAATGGTCAGCAACCGGTATCCAATGGAGCGGGAGATGCCTTTGTTGTTGTCCTTAGTCCGGATCTGCACTCAAAGATCTGGTCTAGTTATTACGGCGGCAGAGCCGCCGAAGAAGGTAGAGGTATTGGTTCACTAAGCGATGGCAGTGTCGTCTTCTGCGGCAATACCGGCAGCCCCAACTCCGGTGCCTACATAGCCGCAAATGTGGGGGAAGGCTCTGCCCCTCCCGGTGGCTTACAAACCTCGGGCTTTCTCGTTCGCTTCGATGCGAACGGTCAACGAACCTGGGGTCGGTATGTGGGTGGTGACCATCTTGATACTCTGACCTGCCTGGTCGTGAAGAACGATAATATTTTTCTGGGCGGATTTACCAACAGCGCCGCCGGTTCGTCCAATAACTTTATTAGTGCCGGCGCTGCACAAACCGTGTTCGCCGGCGGGAACTCTGATGCCTTCATCTGCCGCCTCAGTCAAGACGGAGTAAAAGTGTGGGGTAGTTATGTGGGCGGATCCGGTGATGACCAGTGTCTAGCCCTCAGTGTGAACGACGGACTGGACGTTGTGTGCTGCGGCACTACTCGCAGTAACGACTTTCCCTGCTCAGCTGAAGAAGATACCGTTCTCCATGGTCCCTCCGATGCGTTCTGTACATTTTTCGTTCGGGACGGTGCTTCCCATCCGGCCAGCTTCCTCATCGGTGGCAAAGCCGATGATTACGCTGCAGCAATTTCATTGCAGAGCGACAAATCCGTTTTGCTCGCCGGTGGTAGCTCAAGTAGCGACTTCCCCGTGAAAAATGCCTTTCAATCCTCGTTCGGTGGTGCCGTCGATGCGTTTGTTCAAAGCTATGCCCAACTCTATGTAGTGAGCGTGCCGGACCAGGACTGTCCATCAGTTCAATGCCTAGCCTTCCCCAATCCCTGCACCGAAACCCTTGCCATCATTGCACCGGCTGTGCTTGCCTCGTCAATCACACAGGTCTCTGTACAGGACGAATTGGGACAGCTCGCCGTCCTGCCCTCTCGCATCGATGCAAATGTCATTGTTATCGACGTTCATAACCTCGCATGCGGATCATACCTTGTTCGTATCGCATCCCAGAACCAATGGCTAAGCTGTAGATTCGTAAAACGCTAGAGCCGACATTTCGTCGCTGCGCGCGACAACGATATGTGCTTGTGACGGTCCGTCAACGCAAGCCACCGGGCAGCCACCCGCTGTTCAGGCTGCTGCGCTGCAACTGGTATATTTGTGGTGTCTTCGAACCGATCTCTCGACAACTCTTCACTCCCTCTCTTTATGAATCGCACTGAGTACCTCGAACAGTTACGCAAGGAAGCACTTCTCGGCGGTGGCGAAAAACGCATCGCCGACCAACACAAAAAAGGAAAACTCACCGCCCGTGAACGCATCGACTGCTTGCTCGATCCCGGCTCGTTCGAAGAGATGGACATGTTTGTACGCCACCGCTCCACCAAATTTGGGTTGGAAAAACAACGTCCCCTCGGCGATGGCGTTATAACCGGAACCGGCACCATCCACGGTCGGACAGTGTGCATCTTTTCCCAAGACTTCACCGTGTTCGGTGGTTCGCTGAGCGAAGCCTACGCCGAGAAAATTTGCAAGGTGATGGATTTGGCTATGAAAATCGGAGCACCTGTTATCGGGTTGAACGACTCCGGTGGCGCCCGTATCCAAGAAGGCGTGGTATCTCTCGGCGGTTATGCGGATATCTTCCTTCGCAATACTCTTGCCAGCGGAGTCATCCCTCAGATTTCGGTTATTCTTGGACCCTGCGCCGGAGGCGCTGTGTATTCACCGGCTATTACCGACTTCGTCTTTATGACCAAAGGCTCGTCGTACATGTTTGTCACCGGACCCAATGTGGTTAAAACCGTCACACACGAAGAAGTCAGCTTCGAAGAACTTGGCGGCGCCGAAACCCATGCGTCAAAATCCGGCGTCGCGCACTTTGCGTGCGAGAATGAAGTAGAGACTTTGTTGCAAGTGCGAAAGTTGATGACCTTTCTGCCGTCTTCCAATATTGAAAAGCCTGCCCGACTCGAGACTACGGACGACGATACCAGGAACTGTCCGCGCCTCGATACCATCATTCCCCCACAGTCGAATATGGCCTACGATATGAAGGACGTGATTCGCGAGGTGATCGATGAGGCGGACTTCCTCGAAGTGCACGCCGAATATGCTCCCAACATTGTTGTCGGATTCGCCTCTCTCGGCGGCATGCCTATCGGTATCGTTGCTAATCAACCAAACTCCCTAGCCGGAGTGCTGGATATTAACTCGTCCATCAAAGGCGCTCGCTTTGTGCGCTTCTGCGATGCCTTCAATGTGCCCCTTGTCGTGTTTGAAGATGTCCCCGGTTTCCTTCCCGGTACCGATCAGGAATGGCGTGGTATCATTCGTCATGGCGCTAAGTTGCTCTACGCTTTTTGCGAAGCCACCGTTCCGAAGATGACGGTGATTACGCGAAAAGCATATGGTGGAGCGTACGACGTGATGAACTCCAAGCACATTCGCGGCGACTACAACGTTGCTTGGACCAGCGCCGAAATCGCAGTGATGGGCGCTAAAGGAGCCGTTGAAATTCTATTCAGAAAAGAAATCCAAGAAGCTGAAGACAAGGGCGCTCGCCAACTTGAACTCGAAGCGGAATACAACGAGAAGTTTGCTAACCCGTATGAGGCTGCCGAACGTGGTTACGTGGACGATGTGATTAATCCGTCTGAAACACGCCGTCACTTGATACGTGCGCTTCGTCGCCTGCAGACCAAGAAAGATTCAAACCCCTGGAAGAAGCACGGAAACATTCCCCTCTAATCTGTAGCCTCTGTTCTAGAACACTTGCTCATCCCTCGTTGCCGCGGTAGCGAGGGATTTGTTTTGCGTCGCAGCTCGTTCAGCGCTGACTGCAATCAGTTTTTTTTGTGACTCCCGTCATCACTCGTGGCGTGCCCTCAACCTAAGTTTCGGTGTCACTTTCGGAGTTGCACTATGAAAAAATATAGTTCCATTCTCTTCGCCACCGACTTCTCCGACTGCGCTCAAAAAGCGGTTGAGTCCGTGGTTGACCTTGCTTCAGCACTCGGCTCGACCTTGCACGTAGTGAACGTCGTGGAACCGATTGACGTCTATGCCACTCGCTATGGCACAGAACAAACTCTGTACTATGAGCTCATGAAGCAAATGCGTACGGGTGCACACGCAGACATCGACAAACTCAGCACCGACCTTCGCGCCAAAGGCCTGCAAGTCATCGCCACCGTGCGCGAAGGCAAACCGGCAGATGAGATCGTCAGCTATGCCCGTGAACATAACATCTCGCTTATATGCCTTTCCACCCACGGTTGGACCGGCTTTAAGCATCTGATGCTTGGCTCCACAGCCGAGAAAGTGTTGCGGCACGCCGATTGTCCGGTGTTTGTCATTCGGTGTAGTCAATCCTGAGTCCGATCTGCACCGGTAGCGATGAAATCCTCAAGCGTCATTTCAATTCGTGCGCGCCATGGGCGCACACGAAGGAGAATTCCTCTGCATCATCCGCCTCTCTGATGTACCCGTGCTCTAATTGACACTCGCGGCCCTAAGGTGAATCGTGCCTTTGCGTCGGTAGAAAAAGTCGGGTCGACATTCAGTGTAAATCTCTGTCCGATACAGGCCATTATCATACTTGCCTCCATCCAAGCAAAGCCCTCGCCTATGCACATGCGGTTACCACCGCCAAAGGGAAAGAAGACAAAGCGCGGCAGCGTACTCATCTCTGGCTCCTTCCATCGATCGGGAATAAAGTCCAGCGGATCGTGAAAGTATGCCTCATGGTGGTGCATGACTGTGGAGATCGTGCAGAGTACTGAGCCTTTGGGAAAGTGGTAGCCTAAAATCTCAATATCGTGCAACGGCTCCCGTGCAATAGTCCACACCGGCGGATAAACGCGCAATGTTTCTTTAAAAATATCACGAGTCCATGGAAGCACATCAAAGTGTTCCGCAGAGGGAAGTGCTCCCTGCAATGCGCTGTCCAACTCGCGATGAAAGCGTTGTTCAATGTCAGGGTGCTTTGACAAGAGATACCACGTCCACGTTAGCGCCGTTGCCGTCGTTTCATGACCGGCCATGAACATCGTAATAACCTCATCGCGCAGTTGCTTGTCGTCCAGCGTGGCGCCGCTGTCTTCATCATGGGCTGCGAGAAGCATCGACAGCATATCGCCACGATCGTTGTCCGGATCGCGGCGATAGGAGTTGATGATATCGTGTATCAGTACGTCTACCTCACGAGTCAGAGCGTGCACTTTACGAACCGAGGGAATAAGCAGGTCGCGTTCAAAACACAAGAGCGTGAAGGGGTTTTGAAACACCTCTGCTGCAACTTCCAAGAGTTCGCTGATAATACGCCGTATCTCCACCGTCTGCTGTTTGGAGATGCGCGACGAGAACATGGTTTGTGTCACCACATCGATGGTGATAGCCGCCATGCTCTCTTGGATATTGATTTCTGCGCCGTCCTGCCATTGTTGTATTTCGTCTAACGTACACTGCACCATCGTGTTGGCATAGTCCACAATGCGCTGACGGTGAAAGGCGGGTGCCACCAGCCGTCGTTGTTGCTTGTGATGTTCACCGTCGTTGGTAAGCAAGCCGTAGCCAATCACCTTGCGCATAGCTTTGTAGAGCCGACTCTTGC
The DNA here is from genome assembly GCA_039810585.1 of Chlorobiota bacterium. Taxonomy (GTDB): domain Bacteria; phylum Bacteroidota; class Ignavibacteria; order Kapaibacteriales; family NICIL-2; genus JBBATK01. The sequence goes on along the minus strand of JBDHXF010000009.1, from coordinate 63,294 downwards.
AGAACTGCGATGATTGGTTGATGAAGATTTCTTGTAACAACTCCGGGTCATGGATCATGTAGTTGTCAACGCCGGGGAGAGGGACGTGACAGATCGGACCGTAGGTGTTGACCATATTTTCACAATAGTCAACCGCCGACCGAGTAATCGACCGCATTTCGAGAAGTTCAGTGAGAATGGGAATGCGGCGTCTGCTGGGAATGACTTTCATGGATGGTACCGTGCAAGTGAATCAACGCCGTAAACGACTGTGCATGACTGTGTATTAATCGGGTGTTGTCTGCAGGCGGCGTTGTCAACAGGACGAAACTACGGCTTGCCAGCGGAAAGCAGGATGCGTTTGAAACCGTAAAACACCGGAGAGCCCGGCATAGCTTCGCGAAGTGAATGGACATACCGTTCCAGAAAGTTCTCTCGTTCACTGTCGGTCAAGGCCGATAGGATGGGAACGAGGAGGGTTCCTTTCACCCACTCCACTACGGCGTCTGCATTCTCGAGCACATGTGGATAGACTTTGAGTATCGCGGTGATATCAACCGCGCCTAGGGTGAAGAGCAGCTGTGCATAGTCCTCTACTTCGAGCAACCAGCCCTTGCGCTCACCGGCCACATCAGGGAAGCGTGTTGGGAACATCTCGTGCGACAACGCCGCCGCCAGGCGGTGAGAATAATGATCCTGGTTCTTCGGCATTTGTACCAAGAGTTGGCCTCCCGGCTTCAGTGCTTTCCATATCCTTGCGAATAACTCGGGATGCTCCGGACACCATTGCAATGCGGCGTTACTGAAAATTATATCGTACTCACAGTCGATAGTCTGAAGGTCTCGCAACTGAGTGCTGCATCCTGCACAGCAGAAGGCAGCACTCTTTGCAAGCATTTCGGCAGAATTGTCGATTCCGAGAACCGTAGAACCCGGCAAGGTATCGAACAGACGACGAGTGTACTCGCCTGTGCCACAGCCGAGGTCGATCACCGAAAGTCCCGAACGAATATTCATCAGTGCAAACAAATCGTCCACCGGAGCGGATCGTTCTCGCTTGAACTTGTCGTATTGATCAGGATTCCATGGCATAGGGTCGTTCAGGCGTCGTGAGGTTGCGTACAGTTGATCGATTGACTTGACTAGGAGACTTTGAGTGACTGAAAGAGAGCCACCACATCGTCGACCGACATCACGCCCTTATCTCCTTCTCCGTGCTTTCGCAGCGCCACTTGTCCGGCTTCCACTTCTCGCTTACCAAGCACCAGCGCGTAAGGAACCTTTTTCTGTTCGCTCTCCGCAATCTTGCGCTGCACCTTCTCGCCTCTGGCATCCAAGTGCACCCGCAAATCCAATGCTTCGAGCTTAGCCGCCAGTTCCTGAGCGTAGTCGTTCTGTGCATCAGTGATCGGCAACACGCTGACCTGGGTTGGCGCCAGCCAGAAGGGAAAGTTTCCGGCGTAGTGCTCGATAAGAATCGACATAAACCGTTCCATCGAACCGAAGGGAGCGCGGTGTATGATAACGGGTCGGTGCTTCTGGTTGTCTGCGCCCATGTACTCGAGTTGAAAGCGCTCGGGCATGACATAGTCCACTTGCACAGTACCCAACTGCCATTTACGACCGATGGCGTCACGGACGATGAAGTCGATTTTGGGACCATAAAACGCCGCTTCGCCGAGACCGATAAAGTACTCGAGCTGCATCTCGTCGGCTACTTCTTTGATCTCCCGCTGAGCGCGTTCCCACAACTCCAAATCACCACCATATTTTTCGGTGTTGTCATCGCGGAAGGACAAGCGCGTACTCACGTCCATACCGAAAGTGGTGAATACGTACTGCGTCAGCTCAATCACGTTTTTAATTTCTTCCTTCAACTGATCGTGCGTGCAGTAGATGTGTGCATCATCCTGCGTAAATCCTCTCACGCGCGACAAGCCACTCAGCTCACCCGATTGCTCGTAGCGGTACACCGTTCCAAACTCCGCTAAGCGCACCGGCAAATCACGATAGGAACGCGGCTCGCTAGAATAAACCTGGTGGTGGTGTGGACAGTTCATGGGCTTCAACAAGTATTCCTCCTCCTCGATTTTCATTGGAGGATATTGTGAGTCCGCATAGTACGGATAGTGACCGGAGGTCTTATACAACTCCAGATTCCCCAAGTGCGGAGTAATCACTTCCTGATAGCCGCGCTTCTTTTGTTGATGACGGAGAAACGCTTCCAGAGTGCGACGAACGGTTGTGCCGTTAGGCAACCACACAGGCAAGCCTCCACCTACCATGGGATGAATCATAAAGAGTTTGAGCTCGCGACCGAGTCGTTTATGATCACGCTTCTCAGCCTCTTCGCGCTGCTTGAGGAATTCCTCCAGCATGTCCTTCTTGGGGAAACAAATACCGTAGATTCTGGTGAGTTGCTGACGCGACGAATCGCCTCGCCAATACGCACCGGCAACCGAAAGGAGCTTGGGATACTTGAGGTAGCTTGTGGAAGGCACGTGAGTACCGCGACACAAGTCCGTGAAATTGCCCTGATGATAGAAGGTGATTTCCGAATCCTTCAATCCTTCCAACAACTCCAGTTTATACTGGTCGCCTTTGGCGGAAAAGTACTGGATGGCTTCATGCCAGGATTTCTCAACTCGCTCATAGCTGCTATCGGCTTTCACGAGCTCTCGCATTTTGTCTTCAATCTTTGGCAAGTCTTCCAGAGAGAGCTTGATACCTTCCGGCAAATCAACGTCGTAGTAGAAACCACTCTCGATAGGCGGACCAATACCAAACTTGATTCCCGGATACAACGCTTCCAAGGCCTCGGCCATTAAGTGCGCCGTGGAGTGCCAAAAGATCTGCTTGCCTTCATCGTCCGACCAGGTGACAATGCGAATGGAAGCATCGTGGTTAATAGGACGGGATAAGTCATACATTACCTCGTTCACCTGTATACCTAAGGCATTACGAGCCAGACCCTCCGATATTGATTTCGCGATGGCGGATCCCGTTGTACCCTGCGGGTACTCACGCACTGATCCGTCGGGCATAGTAATATTCATAACAGTGCTATTCGTAAATGAGTGTTCAAATTTGTTGTTGCTAAGAGGAAGCACCCGCTGAGGCGGTATGCACAAGTGGCCAAACTCTGAAAACGAAGACCTATGGTCTACAATGAAAATAGATACCCCCTACGGGGTGGTTCGCGTAGCAGTGCCGGTTCTATGAAGGAGGGAATGAAGCATAGACGTGTTGAATTCGAGGCAATATAGCATATATCGGCATAGTAGCCATTTTCTGTGCGTTGGGAGAAACGGTGGTTCCTTGATTCAGGATATCACGAGTCCTTAGCACCACACTTACGCGTCAGAGATCTCCACCAGAGAGCAACTCCGCCATCGTCCAATTCTATCACTCCATCGAAGCCGGAATTAAAATGTCCATCCTAGACACACGGTCGGAGAAACAAGGGTCGAACGATCTCCGTTATCATGATTGTACTCCCAAATCACAGCCAGATCGGCGCCGATAGTCCAATTTGGGCACAGCAGGTAGTTCATCGTAGCATTCACTACTACACCGGCACCCCATGCGCCGGTCCTCACATTGTGTAGGTCGTTCCAGCCAAACATCAATCCTCCACTCAAGCCAAACTGCAGCGACGGAGAGATCTCCGCACCGCGACCATAGCGTAGCGCGCCTCCCCAGCCGTCAATACTATTTCCGTTATGAGCCAAGCCGAATTCTGCATGAAAGAAGTCATGTCGTTCATCCGAGAGTGGAATCGTTGCAGCAACGCTAGCGCCGCCACGACTGTCAAAGGCATTCCAATATTTTGTCTGTAAACTGAACTGATCCGAAAATGCATAGCGCAAACTCGCAACCCCGCCACCATGCACAAAGTGAGTAGCACTTATCGGCAAGGTCTCAGCAAGAAGTGAACCCGCTACGCTTGCCTGGGCACTGTGTGGCTTTAACGGAGTATCGCTCATCATCATCGATGGAGCGTACACCAAGCTTCCGCACGACTGTAAAGAGAGGGCTATAGTGATGATAAGGAGGGAGAACAAGAGATAACGCATCGACGACTTGCCTCATTGTAAGTACTACGATGACCACCTTTGAAAATCTACGTGCTCTAGTTGCTGTGCTCTGCTTGCCGTGCTCTAGTTGCTGTGCCTACGTTTCTGTGCTGTTCTTGCAATGCACTCTTTGAAATACTCTCCTTGCTGTGCACTACCTGCAGTGTAGTACGAGCCATACTCAGCATACAGTACACTGGAAGCTGTACCACGCACTGTTTGACATGCTGTCCTGCACAACCGTCGTGTCATTCGAAGTTGTGTTGTTGTAATCAACAACCAACCATCATCCACCTCAACGGTCTCTATCGATCATGTACTTCTTAGCTGTTGAATCAAGAACAACAGTGGATCTACGAGTCTGAGATGTTACGACTGTTCCGATACTGCCGGCGTGTTTGGACTTTCTGTCTCATCCGTTCTATCAGCAATATCGTCAACCGTGCTGCAATACCACCAATCGGTGTATTCTTCATCACGGCATCCACTGCCTGCTCGCTCACATCTATTCGATACAACACATGCATGAGACGCTCCGGTTGCTCCGTAAGCAATCGCACAACTTCTTCTTCAATGCGGGCACGAAGTTGTTCGTCGGACGTTATCAATTGCTCAGCATCAAAGAGCTGAAGAGATGCGGCGAGCGTTTCGTGTTCTTCGCTGCCATACTTGTCTATGTACTCAGACGACGATTCCGATGTAGTATCCATGCGCCCTCCAGGGCAGTAATGTGGAAATGACGAGGCCCCAAGTAAACGATCGTGCCTCTCTCTCACGATCAACGAGGCACAAAAAAAAAAAGAGACTCACAACAGCGTTGGAGTCTCTTTGAAAGTTTTTGAAGCGAATTACTTTACGCGCTTCTTAGCCGGCGAAGCCTTCACGGCCTTCTTAGCAACTTTTTTCGTTGCCTTCTTGGTAGCTTTCTTAGCTGCCTTCTTTGCCGGAGCTTTCTTAGCAGCTTTCTTGGTTGCTGCTTTCTTGGTTGCCTTCTTGGCTGCTGCCATAAGGAACTCCTCTGTATAAAAGTGATACAAACAAAATGCGGTGCAATTATAACTGTTCATGTTTTGCTACGCAAGTACTTTTATACGTTTTGCTTAGGTAGTCTAAAATATTTTTATCAACAGTTCAGAGCAGCCGTCAAACTCGTGTGAAGAAGTGATCGACTCTTGGCTGAGAGTAGTGCGTGTGTGTGCAACTTTTTAACTCACGTGAGAACCGAATGACGAAGACATGTTTCGCGCTGTGTGCGCAACGCGCACAAGAATAAGAAGGGCTTCGAGCGTGTATTCATGCGGCTTTCGAGGTAGGATCGCCGACACCTCCTATGCGTCACGCAGAGTGCGTGGTGGGAATGATGATCTGACCCGGTTGATCACTGCGCGCGATACTGATACTTTTGGCTGGACGAAAACGGTGTTGTCGTGGACAGTTTATAGCTACCGAAGTTGCCGTCGTCGATAAACACAAATTTTCGAGCGGGGTGGTCGTAGGTCCACACGATATACGAGCGACCGTCATTCGATGTCTCTTGATGCTGCTCCGTTGGTGGACCAAGAATAATAGAAACCATACCTCGATCACTCAGCCAACCGTCGCCATTATTCTCATAGTTCTTTGCTGCATCGGCAATGCGTCGATTGTATTCATCGCGTGCTTCGTTGCGCAATGTCCCCGGAGTGGGATCGCGGTTCAACCAAAACACATTCAATGCTTGTCGTCTATACCGTGGATCCGGCAGAGCCCGCATGGAATCTAGCTCTGCTTGAGTTGCGACATAGCGCAGTTGGTCGATCACGGCATCCACCTCGAGTGATTGCAACAAACGCATCGGATCGTTCACTTCGATACGTTTCTCGCTTCGCGTCTGAAAGTGTACGTGTTGCTGCTTTGCCTGTGCGTCACGCAATTCAACGCGAAGAGTGTACCAACCATTATCCAGATCGGCAGGAAGAGCAACATCAACATAGTGTTGGCTTCGAGGTACACCGAGAAGGATGGAGTGGACAGGAGATGACCAGAGCTCTTCGTTGTTATCCAAAATGCAAACGCGAACACTGGCGGAGTCAAGTCCCTCCGGTGCGTAACACTCGAAGAACACAAAGAAGCCTTTGTCAAACACCGCGACGTTGTCGCCGATGTACGGACTAATTAAGGTCCTCTCAGCTCTCTGTTCTACTGCACTCAGTATCATGACACTGCTTAGTGCCGGAAGTGTTGGGTACGAATGAAGCTGCACCTGCCGCACTGTACGCCACTCTCGTCCACTCAGATCGTCACGCACAACAACGAGTAGCGCGGCCGGACCGGGCACAGTGCTAAAGCACGCCTGATGGAGAAGTCTCTCCGCACCGGCACGCAACGCCGGCTTCGTGCTCCGTGACAAGGTTTGTAATCCACTTTCCCACGGTGGCAGGTCAAGAGCATTCACGTTCAAATCCACTCGCACACTGTATCGTGCAGCCCAACCTTGGCCCTTCTGTACAAAACGCAGCAGATGAAGCGGCAGAGCAACGTACACATCGACGCGCAACGAGTCACCGTCGTGACCTCTGAATTGCAGTAGCTCGACATGTACACTGTCCTCTGCCTCAAGCGACGACGGCTTCGCTATGGTATTTGAGGCATGAGCTGAAAACGACAGGATAACGAGCAACATGACCCACCTACCCAATCGCGTACGATATACGCCGGTCGAGAGCGAGTAGAGATTGGTTTGGATTGATGCGCCGATAGACACAGAAACGAAAATGATGATATGATGCGTGGTGAGTTGACTGAAGAGATTGCTCCTGATGATCAGGGCAGGAAACACTCAAGCGATGCAAGCCCCAAGGAGCCCACACAAAGAAAGCCCTCGGCAAAGCGACACCCTATTTGACCTCCGAAATATCGCGCCCTTGCCTCGATCATTTCCATAAAGTCCGGTTTAGAAATGAACGTTTGTGGTTCGCTGCGCTGCGGACTCTGTGGTACGTGAACCTGAGAGCCATAGGCGCGAATCGATGATAGCTTCGTTTCGTGCGCTGAGCTGATGTCAACAAAAAAGTCCGCTTCGTGATGATACGACTGTATGTAGCAGAAAGTATGGGCTGGACTAAAGACGCGTTGTTCCTCATTATCCCACTCCGTACGTACTTTCGTCAACCCACTCTTGAAGGCAGCCGTTCTGCACAGGCGATGCACCGACTCGTGATCCGGATGACGCTCAACCGGCGGAGGAATGAGAAGGATGTGTGGACGGTAGCGCCGCAGCACGCGTACAACGCTCAGAATGTTTTCGAGCGACTGCTCAATGTTGCCGTCTGGCATCGCCAGGTTCAAACGCTCGCTCACCCCCAAGATCTCTGATGCACGCTGTGCCTCACGGTCTCGTTCCTCAGCACTGCCTCGAGTACCCATCTCGCCTCGAGTACAGTCCACGATCACGACTCGCTTGCCGGCTGCCGTCATCGATGCCACCACACCTCCCGCGCTGAGTTCAATGTCGTCCGGATGTGCACCGATTGCTAAGAGATCTATTCCACTGTGCGCTTGTTGAAGTTGAGTCATGGTACTGAGTATTATTCGTGCACGCTTTGCGTGCACGCGCGTTGACACTACTGTGCAAACGACCGTTGTGTAAACATCTTGTGATTTGATACTATGGGTGCAGAGCTCTTCTCTGCGCGCCGTCTATCCTCTCAAATGGAAACGAATGGTAGTTCCCACATTTTCTTTGCTCTGCACTTCCGGCTCCGAGTCATGTGCTTCCAGAATGTGCTTCACGATGGCTAAACCTAAACCGCTTCCGCCGGTGCTTCGCGAACGATTGGTGTCGGCTCGATAGAAGCGCTCGAAGATGCGACGTTGGTGCTCTTCCGATATTCCCATTCCATTGTCGCGTACCGCCACCTCTACGTCGTCCACTTCATTCTTGCGAAGTTCAATCGTCACCGAGCCCGCAGGGCGATTGTAGCGAATGGAATTGCTGACAAGGTTCGAAAGCACCTGAATAATTCGCTCCTTGTCTCCTAAACACAACATCTCGTCCGAGGGAGAATCCACAAAGAGGCTTACGGTGTACTGACGTGCCAACCCTTCGAGCGTTTGACAGGTTTCGCGAGCCACATCGACAATATTAAAATACCGAAAAGACATGCGCATTTCGCCGGATTCAATTCTGGAGATGTCAATCAAGTCGCCGAGCAGCACGTTGAGTCGCATCGCGTTCGTGTGCGCCTTCTCCAAGAAGGTATGGCGCACGTTGTCGTCGTGTTCAGCTCCGTCCAGCAATGTTTCCAGATAACCCTGAAGAGCAAAAATGGGGGTCCGTAGCTCGTGCGACACATTGGCTAAAAACTGTGAACGGACTTGTTCCAAACCGCGCATCTCCTGACGCACCTCTTCGGTTCTGTCGTGGAGCTTGCGGGAGGAGTCGGCTAAAGCCATCGCCTCCGCCACATCACTATGAAAGGCAAAGTCGCGATCCGCCGCCAACACAGAATCGATTTGCATGCGCAGGAGTACAAAGGACGAGCCGACGTGTTCAGAGAGACGTCGAGCCAGAAAGGCTGATAGCTGGTATCCACTGAAGATAGCCAAGCCCATAGTCAGCACCCCAATAACTATGTGGACGGTATCAGGATTGAAATCCACCATGAGCATCAGAAATACCGCGGCGCACAAACTTGCCACGAGCGGCCAACGTAAAATGAGGAGCGAGTGTTCTTCGATGGTCTTCGTCTGCATGACAGTTTCTGCAGCTCATGGTACAAACTGATGCAAATTAGCCCCATCTGGGTCTCCAACGGTGTTTTCATCTCGGCACAATAGTTTGGACGCATATCGTCTTCACGAGGACGACAGCCAGACTGTAGTTTTGTACGGCCTTCACGCAACGAATTATGTCTCCGCTTCACAGCGCTTTCGATCTCATGCACATCGTCTTTTCGATTCTCTTCTGTGTAGTTGCCGGAATTGCCCTGCGACTGTTCTTCCACCTCATGCTCAAGCGAGCAGCACTGCGCGATGGCCTGCAGAATGCCGCCATCATCGACAAAGCCCTAAGTCTGGTTATTGTCAGCGGATCTCTGCTCTTCGGCCTGGACATGTTTCTACCGGTCACCCTCTTTCCCGAGTGGCTTATTCCCTACGTACACCCAACATTGGTGTCGTGCGCACTTATCATCCTGGTGCTCGTGCTACCGGAAGTGGTCACGTCTTTCTTCGTCCGCAGAAGCTCTTTAAGTGCCTCGGTGGACAGTCGTTCGTCACTTCTGCACCGCATGCTGCGCTTCAGCATCTATCTGCTTGGTATCATGCTGGTTCTCGACGCCTACGGCGTGAAGGTCACCACCATGATCGCCACCCTGGGCATTGGAGGTTTGGCGCTGGCTCTGGCTCTGCAGGATACGCTGTCGAACCTCTTCGCGGGGATGACGATCAGCGTGGCAGATCAAATCAAGCCGGGTGACATTGTGCTTTTCGATTCCTTTGAGGGCACGATTGTAGAGATAGGGTGGCGCAATACGCTTATCCGCAAGGGGGACGAGTCGCTGCTTATCGCTCCTAACTCCAAACTCTCTCAGAGCATTATTAATGCATACCAGCAAGCAACGCCTTTCTTTCGTACCAAAGTGGTGCTGCAGGTGTCGGTGGAGCAAGACCTGGTGGCTCTCATGAAACGCATTCAGTCCATCGTGCAGGACATCCTGGCATCAGACGACGAACGCTTTGCAGCGCTCATGCGGGATCAATCCGTGTTCTTTCGATGCTCGGAAGCACGAGAGGGAGCTGTGGAGATCTCCATTCACTTTTGCGTCCGTTCGTATGCGACTATGGGTTTAACGAGATCCGAACTATTTCTGTATCTGCACGATACGTTGCGAGCTGAGGACATTCAGTTTCATAAACTCGCACGTTAAGCGTATGTTCTTCACTCGTTCTTCAACAAGGTGTTCACTTTCTTCACGCCTCTCTTATGAACTTTCAAATTGCCGACGCCCTGGAAATGCTGCAACGCAGTCCCAAGAGTATTCGCGAACTCGTGTCGGGCTTAAGCCCCTCATGGTCCGCAGCCAACGAAGGTGAAGGCACCTGGAATGCTCCCCAAATTCTTGCCCATCTTGTCGTAGCGGAACAACACTGGTCCACTCGAGTGTCGATCGCGCTCTCTGACCGTGAAGATCGTTCGCTCCCTCCATTCGATGTGGCCATGCAGCAGCAGCTTGCCGCGGAGAAAAGCTTGGATCAATTGGTGGAAGAGTTTTTGTCACTGCGACAACAAAACCTCGATCTGATCGCCCACACAACAATTCACGACTCTGATCTAAGCCGCCGTGTGGTCCATCCTTCACTCGGCTCGGTGTCGTTGGAAAACATCTTGGCCAGTTGGACTGCACACGACATGGCTCACTTGGTGCAACTTGGGCGTGTGTTTGCCAAGCAGTACCAAGAAGCAGTGGGACCCTGGGCTCAGAACATGAGTCTGTTGCGTAAGACCGCCAACTGATGAGCGTCGTCGTAAATTGCTTCCAATACCTAACCGATTCGAATCCCGGCATTCCACAATACAGCACCAAACATCCGTCTCGTGAGCACTGTTCAACTGCATCCTTTCCTACAGCAACACCTGGTCGATCCGGTGACTCATCAGAAACTGATGGTCAATTCGGGCGAGCTGCGCTCATCCGACGGCGGTGTACTCTATGAAGTAGTGGACGGTATTCCGGTGCTTCTCAGTGCGCTCAATCCTGTTGATGAGAGCGAAACTCGGCACCGCGAACATTACACGGTGGATGCCGAGCTCTTTGATTACTTCGAGGAACGGCCGGCTGTAACAGAGCACGACGAGCGACGTCTGCAAGAAGTCATCCTGCGCGCCTTTCCCACATCGTGTTCCTCAATTCTTGATGTGGGCTGCGGTCGTGCGTGGGTTGCCTCTCGCTTTCAACACTCCGCAACCACCGTCTGCTCAATGGATATTTCGCTGAACAATCCACGAGAAGCATTGCGTCGCTTTGGTAGTGAAAACCATTGTGCTTTAGTAGCCGATGCCATGCATTTGCCCTTTGCCGACGGAACTCTTCCCTGCATCGTTGCGTCTGAAATCATCGAGCACCTTCCGGATCCCGCTGCATTTGTGAAAGAGTTGCTCCGTGTGCTCGCACCGGGAGGACGACTCGTGATTTCCACACCGTACAAGGAAGTTCTGCAGTACGTGCTCTGCATTCACTGCAATCAAAAAACTCCGCTTCATGCGCATATTCAGAGCTTTGACGAACATCGACTCCGTTCGCTGGTCCCCGACGCTGCTCGTCTCTGTCGTTGGGAAATCTTTGGCAACAAGGCTCTACATCGTCTGCGGTGTTATGTTTTCTTGCAATACTTACCACATCCCCTGTGGCGCTTTGTAGACCGTTTTGCAAACCTGCTTTTTCATCGACCGGAACACATTGTCGTGGTGTGGAAGAAATAAACACCTACCACACTCGCGCTCTACCCCTATTGTTGTCATAGTTGTTGTCACAGTTGTTGTCACAATTCGATTGTCAATCAAGCAGCTCATCTGTGCAATCCTGCAGACGAGTGTACGTCCTTCGACGCATCTTCCCTGAACCATTCCATTTGTTATGACCGTTGTGCTCCTGTTTTTACTCGCTCTGTGTATTCTGATCGTTGCAACCTGGCTCTTTTTACAACACCCTCAGTTTGGCTCGTTGCCTAAGGGACGACGTCTGCAACGTATTCAAGATTCGCCATACTATCAGGACGGCGCCTTTCGCAATATCCAAAAGACTGCGGTTATGCCGGAAGGCGTCAGCATGTGGTCTATGGTTCGAAACGTGCTTTTAAAACGAGCCTACGACTTACGTCCGACGCAGCCATTACCATCCGAACGACCCGACTTGCACTCTCTCCCACGTGATCGCGACCTCATCGTTTGGTTCGGTCACTCCTCCTACTTTCTCCAACTCAAAGGCAAACGCATCTTAGTGGACCCCGTCTTCAGCGGATCGATCTCTCCACTGCCGGGAATGAACCGCAGCTTTAACGGATCGGAGGTCGTGCGTCCGGGCGATATCCCGGATCTCGATGTTCTTGTTCTCACTCACGACCATTGGGACCATCTGGATTATCACAGCGTGAAGGAGTTAGTGCAACGAAGCAACAAAGTACTCACCAGTCTGGGTGTTGGTGAACACTTGGAACGTTGGGGCTGCCGACCGGATCAACTGGTTGAACTCGAGTGGTGGGAATCAGTCACTCTGCTCGATACCATGGAGTTTAGCTGCGTTCCCGGACGTCATTTTTCCGGTCGTTTACTGCGACGCGCGCAGTCACTCTGGTCAGGCTTTGCCCTTCGCATGGGAGAGACCAATATTCTGCTTGGCGGAGATTCCGGCTATGGAGATCACTTTCAATCGATCGGTGAAAAGCTTGGTCCCTTTGATCTTGTTATTCTCGAGAGTGGACAGTACAACACACACTGGCGCAACATTCACATGATGCCGGAACAGACGGTGCAGGCAGCTCAAGACTTGGGAGCGAAGCGTCTCTTCCCTGTCCACTGGGCAAAGTTTGTACTGGCTCGCCATCCCTGGTACGAACCGATTGAACGGGTCGTCGCTGCCGCCAACCAATCCAACATGCCTTTGATGCACCCCCGCATCGGAGAAATTGTCGACCTATGGAATCCCTTGAACAGCGAGTGGTGGAGCGGTGTACGGGTCGCACATAGCTAGTGTAATGAGATCGTCGGGAGACTTCTAATACGTACGCCGCATGCGGCGTACGTATTAGAAGTCTCCCGACGTAGTTTCCCGTCTACATCATCGTAAACACAATACGTTCGGATGAAGGCACCGGGGCCGTCCACAATTCCGGCAATCGATCCAGCGGTGCTTCGATGAGTTTGAGAGGCAGGCGACCTGAGCTGACTTCTTCGCAAAACTGCGGAAAGAGTATGCGCAGCGTTTCGTGAATCTGTGCGGACGATAGCGATCCGTAACCGGAGCCACGAATGTCAATTGCCGTGCTTCGCAGCGTTGCCGATGCGAGGGAGATGTGCGTGCCTGCCATCTGACCGATCGTCACCACTTCAACGCGGCGCGCATGATCGCTCGAACCTTGCAGCACTTTCAAGAGGAGTTCCACCGGATGACCCCAGGTATAATCCAACACAATATCGATGGGGTTCTTTTGATGCTCTTCGGCGAGCATGGTCTGAAACTCCTCGTCGCTCAGGGTCAGCGGCAGCAGAACATCCGCGCCAATGGTGCGCAAATCTTCCAACGCCTCTGCATTTCTGCCCGTCACAAGCACTCGTGAAGCCCCGTACAGCTTCGCAGCCCGCACTGCCAATCGGCCTGTAAATCCGGTGGCGCCGTTCACTAGCACAACCGCTCCTGCAATCATCGACGTTCGATACCTCAACGCAGCGGCAGCTCCTAGAACGGCGTTCGGCAAAGCAGCAGCTTGTGCAGCTGTAATGCCCGCAGGTACAGGGTAGACGCGATCCTTCGGCACGCGAGCGTATTCGGCGAACATGCCGGAGAGACCCGTCGCGTACACCACGCTACCGTCATCCAATTGCCCAACTCCGTCAATCCCGGCGACAACCGGTAACTGCGCATGGGAATTATAATGCGCTCCGCTAACGCGAAGCTTGTCCAAATTTTTAAGTGAAGAAGCCAAGACGCGCACAAGCACTTCAGAATCGTTCTGAATCTGTGCATCCTGAAACTCCTCCACAGAAGGGATGGTTCCGAGTTGATGGACAACTGCTGCTTTCATACATGTGTGGTGATAAGGGTTGAGTGGACTGTTGGAGATTCACGGTGAAGGAGTTGCACCGGGCTCTGCTGAATTGATTGAAGTACTCAGTTCTGGGAGAGACCATTCAAACGTTGAAAGGCCGCACGCAATTGCTCGGGTCCACCCGTGGCGACAGATTCGGAGAAGCCAAAGGTGAGTTCCTGCTTGCCTTCAGCAAGCTGCGCGAATATGGCATCGATGAAGTCACTCACCGGCGGCGCATGATCATGCAAACCCTTGCCGCCCAAGTCGGTATTTAGCGCCGGTGGAATAATCTCAATTACCTCGACACCGCGCGACGCCAGGAGCACACGTGAGCTTTGGGTATAAGAATGCACAAAAGCTTTTGTTGCAGAATAGACCGGGGTCTTGGTGAGAGGGACAAAAGACAAACCGGAGCTGACATTCATCACGGTGTTGAGTTTGTCAGACTGCGCAAAGAGTGATGTTAAATGCACAATGGCTTCAATGTTGATATGAATTTCTTGCTGAGCACGTTGAAGAAAGTCAGCATCAAATGGCGACATCCAGTTCTGTATGCCGGCATTGTTAATGAGCACATTTGTCTCCGGATACTCCGCCCGGATCCACTCGTACAGTGCAGTGCGTTCGTTTTCCTGCTCAACGTCGCAACGATGAGTGATAAGACCGGGCAGAACAGAGGTAGCGTGATCGAGAACATCCTGTCGGCGTCCGCAGGCAATCACCCGATTCCCCAGTTGTAAAAAGCGCTGTGAGAGACCAAATCCAATACCGCTGGCTCCGCCTGTGATAAGTATGGTGTTGTGGGAGAGATGCAGAAAACCTCCTGTACATGAGTGGTAAAGAACTAATTCATGCTATGGAAGACGACGTTGACCATCGTTTTCCAAAAGGCATAAAACGCAGGGATGGTCTGCAGATTGTGTGAAGAATGACAAATGTGCGGTCTTCAGCCTACGCGACCTGACACAGGATCATATACCTTCATCTGAAACGGAATGAGAGACCGATTTGCGTGGCAGCAATAAGCTCACGAATTTGTAGGACATACCATAGTGGAGACCACATGTCCAGCCCTCTCTTTCAGTTCCTTGCCAGCTTGTTGATACTTGGATCGGCGTTCATCGTCCGTCCTCACTCAGAGCAATGTGATGGGGAGGCAGAAGACATTCATGGCCGAGCCGAATGGGAACGCGTGCGCTTGTGCGATCCGGCAACCGGACAAATTCCGCCCAACATGCGAGCGCGGGAACTGGAGTTTGCCAAAGGTCTTCCAACTCGTGAATCACTCCTTGGTGCACAGCATATCCAGGAAAACAACTGGCAGCCAACCGGCCCCTATAACATTGGAGGTCGTACCCGTGCCATCGCCATCGACCGCAGTAATGAGTCCACGCTGTTAGCAGGACAGGTGTCCGGCGGTATTTGGAAATCCACTGATGGAGGAGCTCATTGGCGACGGACCACCGCCCCGTCGTCCGTGCTCGGCGCAACCTGCCTGTGCCAGGACCCACGACCCGGAAAACAAAAAATTTGGTATGCCGGAACCGGCGAACTGTGGGGCAACTCAGCCTCGCTTAATGGGAGCGGGATGTACAAGTCCACAGACAACGGTGAGAGCTGGACTTCGTTAAGCTCTACCTACAACAACACACCGGAGTCATGGGATAACTCTTTCGAATTCATCTGGCGCATCGTGGTCGATCCTACCAATACCACAAACGATGTGGTCTACGCAGCTACGGCTTTGGGATGCGTGCAACGCAGCACGGATGGCGGCCAAACCTGGACACAAGTCTTGGGTCGTTTCGCAAACGGCTACGGCTACTTTTCAGAAGTGGCGATTAGCTCGACCGGTGTTCTTTATGCCACCATCTCTCAGCAAAGTTCTCCAACCGGTACCAGTACTGTAAAGGGCATCTATCGCTCGACAAACGGTACGACCTGGACAAACATCTCGCCCTCCTTCATGCCTACCGTGTATGGTCGTATAGCCATCGGTATCGCCCCCTCCGACGAATCGCAGGTCTATTTCCTTGCCAACACCAAAGGCACAGGATTTCGCGAGGTGGATTATCGAGGCACAGAAGACTGGACCTCGTTGTATAAGTATCATTACCTCAGTGGTGACGGAAGCGGAAGCGGTGGGAGCTGGGAGGATCGCAGTCAGAACTTGCCCAAGTTTGGAGGCACTTTTGGCGACTATCAATCCCAGGGATCCTACGATCTCCATATACGTGTGCATCCCACAAATCCGGATGTCGTGTACGTTGGAGGAACAAACCTCTATCGATCGGACGACGGATTCACTACGCCGACGTGGTTCTGGTGCGGTGGATATGGCCCCGGAACCACGCTGCCCTTCTATGAAGTGTACCCCAACAATCACCCGGATCAGCACGAGCTCATTTTCTACCCCTCCAATCCCGATCGCGCCATCTGCAGCTGCGACGGTGGAGTTTTTCGTACGGAAAACGTTCGCGCCGGTACCGTGCAGTGGACCTCGCTGAATAACGGATATCAAACAACGCAGTTCTACACCTGTGCCATCGACCATGCCACGACGAGTCACTTGATGCTCGGCGGACTGCAGGACAATGGAACAGCCTGTGGAAAATCGCTTGACGCGACCAAAGAATGGACCAACCCCGGCCGAGGCGACGGCTCCTACTGCGCCATTGCGAACGACGGCAATGTGTATATGTCCAGTCAACAAGGTTCAACCGGTCGCTTTCAGCTCGACACGAATGGAAATGTGGTTCACTATTCACGCATTGACCCTAAAGGAACCACTCGCGACAGTTTTCTGTTCGTTAATCCATTCTGCCTAGATCCCACCAACAACAAGCGCTTGATCATGCCCTACCAGCACACGCTGTATCGGTATTCGGACGCTACAGTTTCAGCCGCAGACACCTGGACGTTGCAACCGGATAATATTCTTGGATTTGATACACTGCCTGTGCCGCGCACTTCAAAAATCATCAGCGCCGTGTCGTTATCGACCGTCCCCGCAGAGCGTTTGTACTACGGAACTCAGGATGGCTCGCTTTACCGCGTGGATAATGCTATGCAGGCGAGCGTAAACCCGGTTGACATCACCAGCTCGACTTTCCCTCGAGGAACCACCGCCAATATCGAATGCATCGCCGTCAACCCTCATAATGCCGATTCCATTCTTGTAGTGTTCTCGAACTACAACGTACAGAGCTTATTCTTCAGCAGTGACGGAGGAAGCACGTGGTCGACTGTAGGCGGCAATCTGGAAGGTTCTGTAAATGGTGTGGGGAATGGTCCATCCTGCCGATGGGCAACGTTCACCTTCGTTCACGGAAAGTGTCTGGTGTATGTCGGCACCAGCGTTGGACTCTTCTGCACAGCGTTACTCAATGGCATCAATACGGTGTGGGTTCAAGAAGGCGCACAAACGATTGGCAACGCCGTGGTCACCATGATGGACTACCGAGAATCTGACAACTTCATGGCTGTGGCCACTCATGGCGCCGGGATGTACGCCGGAACCGTGCAGGATCTTCCGCCTGCACCCGAAAAGCCGACCCTATTGAACCCGACCAATGGTCAGCATGCCATCCTGAGCTCCCAGGTGTTGAGCTGGAAAGCAAGCGCCAATACGGCGGTGTATAGCCTGGATGTTGCGCAGGATTCGAGCTTCAACTCGATCACTAATGCGCTCAATCCGGTGAAGACAACACAAGCTCAGATCGATGGACTGATTCAGGGTCGCAAGAACTACTACTGGCGCGTGCGAGCCTATGGTGCCGGTGGTATTAGCTCGTATTCGGACGTGTGGACTTTCCGCACCGCCATTGAGGCTCCTGTACTCGTAAGCCCGGATTTGGCAGCCACCAACCAGCCCCTCAATGTGGGTGTGTTTTGGTCACCGGTATCCGGAGCAGTCTCCTATCACCTCCAAGTGTCTGCTGTCTTCGGCTTTGCCACTCCGACAATCGATACGGTACTGAGTGACACAACTTTGTTCCTCACGAACCTTCTCAGCGCGAAACGCTACTATTGGCGCGTCGCGAGCATCGACGTAGATGGTCAGGGGGAATACTCGGTTCCTCGCAACTTTGTGACCGAAGGTTCAAGTTCTGTGGATAGTCATCCGGATCTGACAGGATTCTCCCTTAGTCCGTCGCCTGTTCAGTCGATCATGCACCTTCAGTTTAGCCTACAGTCTGCCTCAACAGTACGCATTGCTCTGTATGATCTGAAGGGAGTGCTCATACGCGAGGTGGACAATTCCATGATGAGCCCTATGACACACAACGTCCCGGTGGACTGCTCACAGCTCCGAGCCGGAGTCTATATTGTGCGCTTGAGTACAGCGCGAGACAATCTCATGCTGCGCTTTGTGAAAACACCCTAAGCATAATAATACACGACACTTTGTAACGCAGACTTTGGCATATCATTCCCATGATTGCCGATTATCGTCGTGCATGTTCACCACCATCACCAATCGAATCATACACAAATGTCCGGCTCTCCGTTTCTCCAACCAGCATCTTCCCCAAGCTTTGGCTCTGCCATACGCGATCAATTTTTCCTGCGTCGCGATATCACCTTCCTCAACAATGGATCCTTTGGCGCCACACCCAAAAAGGTTATCCATGCTCAACGCCAATGGCAAGAAATGTTTGAGGAGCAGCCAGTTGAATTTGTGAAGCGAAAACTCAGTCCGACTCTTCGTGCTGCTGCCAATCGCATGGCGACCTTTATGCATGCCGATGCACAGGATCTGGTATTCGTCGAAAACGCCAGTACCGGAATCAGTTGCGTGCTTCACTCTATGATCCCAAAGCTGAAGCCCGGCGATGAGTTGCTTACTACAACCCACGTGTACAATGCAGTGCGTCAGACCATGCTGCACATTTGCTCGCTCACCGGAGCTCGCGTGGTAGAAGCAGACGTTCCCTTTCCACTTTCATCGGCGGAGCTGGTACGTGAGCGACTTCTTGAGTCCATGACTGAGCGCACTCGCCTGGTGGTGGTGGATCATGTTACGTCACCCTCGGGGCTTGTCTTTCCGGTCGCCGACATTATTCGCGATTGTCACGAGCGTGGCATCCTCGTTCTCATCGACGGCGCGCATGCTCCGGGTATGCTGGATCTCAACTTGAGTGCCCTCGATGCCGACTGGTATTGCGGCAATTTTCACAAGTGGCTCTTTGCTCCGAAAGGCTCAGCATTCCTGTGGACACGCAGAGATCATCAGTCGTGGACGCATCCCGTGGTACCGTCACACGGATACAAAAAGAGCTTTCTGGAAGAATTCGACTATTGGGGAACCAAGGACTGGTCCGCCTACTTCTGCGCGGTAGACGGCTTGGAGTTTTTCGAAGCACTAGGTGCGGATGCTGTTCGGTCCTATAACAACTCACTGGCCATTGAAGCCCGCGACCTCATGCTTCGTGTTGTTCCACAAGAAACACCCTGTCCGGTCGACATGCTAGCCAGTCTTGCCACCATTCTTCTTCCCATACAATCCAACGACGCCTTTAACGAAGCGGAAGCCTTGCACGATCGCTTGTGGGATGAGTTTCGGATCGAAGTACCGGTCATGCTGGTAGGCACTCAGCTCATGCTACGTATTGCAGCTCAGGTGTTCAACGAACGCGGCGATTACGAAGTGCTCTGTGAAGCTATGCCGAAGGTGTTTGGGCATGCGTAAACTTCCTTACGAAGAACTGCTTGAGCAGAGGCTAAAGCCTGAGGAACTGTTGCACACCGCTCGGCACCCTGTCTCCGTTCTCCTAACCAACGTTCGGAGTCTCTACAACGTCGGATCTATCTTTCGCAGCGCTGATGCCGCACGCATCGAGGAATTGATTCTCTGTGGTTTTACTCCTCATCCGCCACGAAAGGAAATTGAGAAAACGGCGCTCGGGGCGGTGGACACCGTTCCCCATCGCTACTATCGTCACGAACACGAGGCCTTAGAGGACCTGCGTTCCCAGGGGAAGCGTCTCATCGCTGTTGAGTTGACGGACACAGCCAGGGTGTATGACTCGTGGTCACTCGACCTCTTCCCCTGCTGTCTTATCCTTGGAAACGAACTGGTAGGTGTTAGTGATGAGGTACTGCGTCAGTGCGACGACAGTATCATGATTCCCATGTACGGCGTTAAACACTCACTCAATGTAAGCGTAGCCGCCGGGATCGTAATGTTTGAAGCAGTCCGTCAATGGCATCTGCTCCAACCCTAAGCAATCGTTCTCACACGTGAATTTGATGTGCTCAGGGAGTATGAATGGAGAGAATTGGAGGAGCATTGAACGGGTGGCACACAATGACCTGTCTCATCGACGAACGCTGCGGCGCGAAGCGCACCGCATGATAAAGAATCTCTTGAGAAGGTTCCGAATGCAGATCCCGCGTTAGTGTCGCGCTACTCCACCGTCCACATTAATCGTTTGTCCGGTAATAATTCCGGATGCCGGTAGTGCCAGGAAGGCAACCACATTGGCAATATCGTGCGGCTCGTCGGCGCGGTGGACACTTTGAGTGGGAAGAATATGTTGCAAGATTGAGCTTGACAACGGCGAGCCTGAAGCGCGTTGGGTGGCGGTCAAACCAACGGTGATGGTGTTGACAGTTATACCATACTTTCCAACTTCGGCGGCAAGTGAGCGTGTAAAACCGATCATTCCCATTTTGGCGGTAGCGTAGTGGGTGAGGTATGGAGTTCCCAGCCACACGGTGTCTGACGACAACGTGATGATGCGCCCAAACTGCTCTTGCTTCATTACGGGCACCACCGCATGCGTGGTAAGAAAGAGTGAGTCCAAACTCACATGCATCATGCGCTTCCATTGTTCGAAGCGCAGCAGTTCAAATGGTTCCTCTTCATAAATGCCTACATTGTGAATGAGGATGTCGATGCGACCGAACTCTTCGCGTACTTGCTGCACGATGGAATGCACGGTCTGCTCGTCGCACAAATCACCGCGGTAGGCCTTAACGCGCGAGCCAATACCCTGCACCGCCTCCACTGTTTCCGATGCGTCGGCGATATCGGCGATGGCAATGTGGGCTCCTTCTTCGGCTAGGCGTTCACAGAAGGCACGGCCGTTTCCTAAGGCGGCGCCGGTTACCAAGGCGACCCGATCACGGAGTCCTCGTTCGTAGGTATGCAGTTGCATGGGGCAAAGCGTTAAGTACAGGAAATCAGCACGGAGCTGAGTAAATACTACCGGCGAGAGATTCTTATTCGAGCGCGCTACGCGCTCTTTGGTCGTCGATTCAGTCTTCGCTCAAGGGTTCATCGTGTTCTTGAAGATCGGTTTCATCCAACTCGTCGGACGCTACCTCTTCTGCAGAATCATGGAACGCTTCCGAGATATCAGACTCATCGGCATCACTATTCTGATCGGCGTCTTCATCATTCTGATCTCGTTCATCGTCGGAGGATTCGACTAGTGCCGAGCTTTCTTCTTCGTCGATGTCGGCGTCCATAGGAATGACGTCGCTCAGCTGTTGTTGCTCTTGTTCATGCTGATGAGCTTCGGTGATTTTGTGTTCGTTCTCAACCAGAGAATGAATCTTCTCGAGAAGCTCACTGGAACTTGTTTTCACGGAAATATCCAAACCGCTGGCAAGCTCTGCCGCTTTGTTTTGAAAGAGGTCATCGAGTTCGCGCAGCTTCGGCAGATCCTTGGTAGAGTGCAAACCAAACATGCGCAGGAAATCGTCCGTCGTACCGTACAACAAGGGTTTGCCCGGGGCTTCCGAGCGACCGGCTATCGTGACCAGGTTTTTCTCGACCAGCGAATTAATCACTTCATTGGAATTGATACCGCGAATCGCCTCGATGTCCGGTTTGGAAATGGGTTGCTTGTAGGCAATGATCGACAACGCCTCCAAGGCAGCTTGGGAGAGTCGGCGTTTGTTTCGTGTCTTCAGCAAACGACCCACCACTTCGCCAAACTCCGAGGTTGTAGCGAATTGCAATCCGCCGGCAATGCGAACCACACGATAGGGTCGCTCCGACTGTTCCAGAGCACTATTGATCTCGTCAGCAAGTTCCAAGACCAGTTTGCTGAGATCGGCTTGTTCCGGCAGACCTTTCTTCTTCGCGGCGGATTCAGCCTTCTTGCCTTTCGGCGTCACACTCTGCGTAGTGGCTTGGCCGGATACACTATCTGCTTCGGCATTCGCATCGGCTGCGTCTAGTGTGCCGACATCTCCTGAATCACCGTCCGCGCCTTGCAGCTCTGTAGACGAGGATTCCACAACCTGTGCATCCGTTTCGTCCCAGTCCATTCGTGCATCATTCGTAGAATTTTGATCGGCATACAAACCATCTTCAAGCACGAGGACTTTATACAGGGTGCGCATGGTGAGCGGCTCATCACTGGCAAAGATGAGCGCCTCCAGAGTGTTTCGTTGAGATTCTCGAGATAGAGTCAGAAAAAAGGGAATACTTCTCATGTGTTCAATTATGTAGGGTCAAGTATTGGTCATAGGCGACTTAGTCAACCGACTCGTCTAGATCGTTGTCGTCATCCTCAGTGTCGTCGTTTTCACTGTCGTCATCCGCACTGTCTTCGTTGTCACTGTCGTCATCGTCATTGTCGTCATCATGTACGCTACTGTCGTCATCTTCTGCCCCTCGTTCGACATGGTCTGCATGCACCGCAGCCGTGATATCACTCTCATCGCTGTGTTCGTGCTCGGCACCATCGTGCTTGGGAGATTCGCCGGCTGCTGTAAGGGCAGCATGGTGTTGACGTTCATCGGGAAGTTCGGCATCACCATCGCCGGAGCCGGAGATATTGAGGGGATGAAGGACTTCTTCGAGCGACTTGGTCTCGATGATATCTTCGAAGGGCTGAATATCGATATCGTCGAAGTTGTCGTTCTGGCGGATACTAATAATCTGGTTTTTCGACATCTCCAACAACGCTAGAAAGGTCACCACAATGTACAATCGGGGTTGACCGCTCACGAGATCGACAAAGCTCAACCGTCGTTCTTTGCGAATGCGAATGAGGATATTTTCCGTCTGCTCTTCAATGGTAATCGGGTATAACGTTACCGTATGCAAGGTGATTTGCGGAGGCCGGCGTTCAAGAGCCTTCTTGAACGCAGCAAGAAGATCAAACAATGTGGCATTCTTGTACTCTTCCGTCCCATCACTTTGATGTTCAGCGTCGAAGACCTGACGGTAGTACACGTACCGTTGAGACTCCTCACGCTCGGAAAAATCGCGCGACACTTCCTTGTACTGCGAATACTGAAGAAGCTGCTGTACGAGCTCCGCCCGTGGATCTTCGCCGGGAAGCTCTTCACCGCTCTCGTCCACTTCCTTTGGCAAGAGCATGCGAACCTTGATTTGCATGAGGGAAGAGGCCATTACCAGAAACTCACCGGCCAGTTCCAGGTCGAAGAGTTGCATCAGTCGAATAAAGTCCAAAAACTCTCTGGTGATGCGGGCAATGGGGATATCGTAGATATCCAGCTCGTCGCGCTTGATAAAAAACAGCAAGAGGTCGAGCGGACCCTCGAAGTTGGGCAACTTGATCGTGTACATTTCCAGGCTTGTATTTTTCAGTTCTGTTTTCACGTCACTCATTCCTGCGTTCTTCAACCACTACACGTGGCACACGTGATGTGATCATGGATGTTACTTCGTACGGAATGGTATTCATCCATTCCGCCAGTTCGCGGGCGCCGATTTCTTCTTGTCCTTGACGACCGATCAACACCACCTCGTCGCCAAGCTTCACATCTTCATCTCCAACATCGATCATGCATTCGTCCATGCAAATCGCTCCCACAATCGGGAAACGCTTGCCGTGTAGTAGGCACTGTGCCTTACCGCTCAGAATGCGTGAGTAGCCATCGCCATAACCAATAGGCACTGTGGCAATAGTTGTGGCGCGTGGCGCACGCCAGCGACGACCATAGCTCACCGACTCACCGGCTGCAATGCGACGAAGCGCGTTTACGCGCGTTCGTAAGCGAAGCACAGGCCACAAGTCCGAATGCAGCACGTGAGCGGGGGCAATTCCGTAGAGCGACAGACCCACACGAACAACCGTGAACTGCGCATCCTCATGATGAAACACCGCACCGCTGTTGGCAGCGTGGATATACTCGAAACGATAGCCCTCGTCAGCCAAGTCCCCTATGCAACGATTGAAGATGTCGAGCTGATGCTTCGTGAATTCCTTATCCGTATCGTCACTCGACGCAAAGTGCGTACAAATGCCGATCACATCGATGTTCGACAGCTCGGAGCATGCCTTCATGAAGGCCTTCGCTTCATGCGGCTCGATGCCATCACGCCGCATCCCGGTGTCGATGTACAAATGTGCCTTCAGACGCACATTTTGTTTCTGCGCTTCCAGATTGAAATCCTTCATGATTTGCAAGGAGCAAGCCACCATTTGCAAATCACATTCACAAAACTTCTCGGCGTCGTATATATCCGGCGGCATCATCACCACAATGGGCTTGGCCACACGAGCCAGACGAAGAGCCACGCCTTCGTACATCACTGCGACACCGAAGAAATCGACCTGCGACTCGATCACCCGCGCAACGTCGATCATTCCGTGCCCATAGGCATTGGCTTTCACCATGGCCATCAGCGAGGATGATGGAGCTTTGGAGCGAAGAACCCTGAGGTTCTGAAGCAATGCCGGACGACTAATTTCCGCAACCGTTGAACGCACGGACCAATCAAGAACAGTAGTGAAACAAGAACGACCGTTTTCGCAACTCTGGTGCCTGAGGTGATAGAGTCGAACGGACCAATCGTTGGATGAGAGGCAGACGGCAAAGATAACACGGAGGCATTGGTCGGCTTAGCCACGGTTGGATTTATTTTTGCTCAAACTTTCCCCCATTGTTGGAGTTCGCAAGAGTAGAGCCCATGATTGACACCCATTCTCACATCGATACCGAGGCCTTTAATGAAGATCGAGCGGACGTTCTGGACAGAGCCTGGAGCTCTGGACTGGAGGCTATCGTTATCCCGTCGATAGAACCAAGCGCCTTTGGCTTTCTTCAGGAGTTGGTGCAGAGTGACGAGCGACTCTTCCGCGGAGCCGGCATTCATCCGCACAATGTGGCACAATGCAACGAAAACGATATGCGCATCGTGGAGGAGGAGCTTTCCAAAACCCGCGTCGTTGCTGTTGGCGAGATTGGATTGGATTATTACTATGATTTTGCGCCGCGCGATGTACAACAGCGTTTCTTTCGAGCTCAACTGAACATCGCCAAGAACGCCGGCTTGCCGGTGATTGTACACAACCGGGAAGCCGATGAGGACATTCTGCGTATCTTGCAGGAGGAGCAAAATGGCAGTTTACGCGGCGTTTTGCACTGTTTTTCAAGCGGGCTAGAGGTTCTTCACAGGACGATGGATCTTGGCTTCCACGTTTCTTTCACGGGAAACGTCACCTTTAAAAAATCGACGTTGGACGAGGTCGTACGGCAGGTGCCGGCAGATCGCTTTATGATTGAAACCGATGCTCCTTACATCAGCCCCGTACCCCACCGCGGCAAGCGCAATGAACCGTCCTTTGTTTCGTTTACTGCTGAGAAAATTGCTGTCTTACGTTCCATATCCCTCGACGAGGTTCGTTTCATGACCACCACCACCGCTCGCAAGTTCTTTGGAATCCTTAGTGTCATCTTGCTCTGTACCCTCTCTCTTGTTCATCTCCGTGCAGCCGATGACGAGGACGACGACCTGGTGAATCCGTATAAAAAGAAGGTAGGCATTGGCCTCATCCTCACCACCAATACCATTGTGGAAGGGCAGACAGACAGCGGTTCCACCAAAACAAACTCCTTCTCTTATCCCGGTGTGAGCAGCTACGGCGCCATGTTGAGCTACGAACTGTCCGATCGCTTTATGCTCGAGGGTTCGTACATCTACACCAACAATAAAACGGTCTTGCGTGATATCAATGTCAATCCCTTCGGACAGCAACACAGCAACATTCATCAAACCGTGGAGTTAGTTGGTCGGTACTTGTGGAATCCTTACTCGCGAGTGGTGTTTTACCTCAGTGCCGGTCCTACATTGATTATGAATCACTACGACGGCGGCGACGGCGTACGCGACGACTCGCTTACGCAGGGAAGAACGGATGTTGTCTACGGTCACTCCACCACCATCATAGGTCTGGCGGGAGGCTTAGGTTTGTTCGCGAACATCAAGACCAAGTACGGTTTTATCGTGCCTGGTGGAGAATGGCGAGTAGATTTCTTCCTGAGCAACGAAGATCGTTTACTCTACCGCGGTGCCTCAAGTGCCCCAATAAAGTCCAATATCTCGACGATGTTTTCTCTGCCTCGTTTCACTCTTCAGTTTTATCCGAAATTTTGATGTCTACCGCTCGCATACTCAGCCATTCATTGCTCGAATGCGAGCTCAGCATTTTGCGCAATCGCGACAGCTCGGCCGATGAGTTCCGTCGCTCACTCAACCGCATCGCCTACCACTTATGTTTGGCCGTGACTGAGAGTCTTCCTCTAAGCCACCCGCCCATCGAAACTCCTATTGAACGCACCCTCGGCGCCGAGCTTAGCGTGGATCTTGTTCTCGTTCCTATCCTTCGTTCGGGATTGACTCTGTTGCATGCCTTTAGCGAGCTGGTACCGCAGGCTAAGATTGGGTACGTTGGACTCAAACGCGACGAACAGAGCCTTGAAGCGAAAGAATACTATTGCAATATCCCGGCGCTTTCTCCCTCGACCATTGTTGTTGTTCTGGATCCGATGCTTGCAACCGGCGGAAGTATGTGCGCTACGTTGAAAGACCTAAAATCTCGCGGTGCTCATACCATTCGCGCTGCATGTGTTCTCGCCGCTCCCGAAGGTATCGCTCGTGTACAGCAGGAACACCCGGACGTAGAACTGGTGTGCGCAGCGGAAGACAAGGGTTTGAACGCTCATGGTTATATCGTTCCTGGTTTAGGCGATGCCGGAGACCGAGCCCACGGCACGCTCTAGACGCCACCGTTGTCCTCACCGTTTGGTGATCTCAACGGCTTTCGACACCCGCAACGCACACTATGCTCTTCTTACTCTTCTTTCAGCAACTCGTTGCGAGCAGCACTCATTTGTGCGCAAAGTTTGCCACCGGCACCATGCACCCTGCGGTGATTGTACTCTATCGTGGCGTCTTTGCTGTGTGTGCCTATGCCCTTTGGTTGACGTTTAGACCACGGTCCATTCGTCGCATTGAGCGACAAGATCTTGGGTTCGTCGTACTCCTTGGCCTGATCAACATTCCTCTGAATCAATTGATGTTTGTGTGGGGCCTTCGCTACACCTCACCACCGGATGCCTCTCTTGCCTACGCCTTGTCTCCCGCCTTTGTCCTCATCATCAGTCGCGTCATGCACGGCGAGGCGTTACGACCTCTGAAAATTATCGGCATGAGTGTCGCCTTTGTCGGCACCGTGATCATCCTCCTCGAAAAAGGTCTGAGCATCGGTTCTGACCATGTACTGGGCAATCTCATTGAGCTGTGTGCAAGCTGTTCGTGGGCATTTTACACCGTCCTCGGGCGTCGCTTCGCCATTAAGTATGGCGCCGTCTACTCAACCGCACTCTCCATGTTTAGCGGTCTCATCCTCTTCATTCCCCTCTTCAGCATCCTACCCGTCCCCTTCCTTCCACCCTCTGCACTGGACGGCTGGCAATGGTTTAGTGTACTGTATTTGGGCGTTGTCACCTCGGGTGTTGGCTTTGCATTGTGGTACTATGTACTCACAAAAATGGAAGCCTCCAAAGTTGCCGTCTTCAATAACCTGCAGCCCATTCTTACCACAGTACTCACCATTGTAATCAGTCACCAAATGCCTACCCTCACCTTCGTACTGGGTGGATTGGTCGTCCTGAGTGGTGTGCTCATCACGCAGCGAGCCTGAATTTTTATTCGTGCGTGCGAAGCACGCACGTATTGAAAAGACTATGGACGTGAGACACATGTGATTAGAGGTTGGCTGTCTATCCGAGATCTAAGGTTTTCAACACCCACATTTCTCTCTCGCCTCGGACGCCCTCGCTCACTAAATTCGACTACTCGATTCCTACCCGCTTGCAATTTCTCTCGGAGACACTATGACCGTACTCACGAAACACTGCATACATTTTCTCAATGGGCTCGCCAAGAACAACTCGAAACAGTGGTTCGACGAACACCGGAGTGAATATGAGGAGCATGTTAAAAAACCTTTTCGTTTGCTCATCGACGATCTTATCGGACGCGTGGTACAGGTCGACCCCTTCTATCAATGCGAAGCCTCACAAGCTATTTTTCGCATCAACAGAGATATTCGTTTTTCTAAGAACAAGGAGCCGTATAAGACCAACATTGCCGCGGTCATCGCACCGGGCGGTCGAAAGGGCATGCCCGGTTTTTACGTTCACATTGAACCGAAAAAGACCTTTGTCGGCGGTGGCGCGTACGAAGTAGACAAGGATACACTTCACACCCTACGATCATTTCTGCTGAAAAATCCGGAGTCGATGGAGAAGGCAGTGCACGAAAAGAACTTTGCGAAGATTTATGGTGAAATTCTGGGAGAGCGTAATAAGACATTGCCACCGGCATACAAGGATGCGGCAGTGAAGAACCCCTACTTGTATTTCAAGCAGATGTACTTCATGCACGAGTTTCCGACGAAGGAATTGCTGGAAGAAAAGGATCAGTCCGCCATGCTCTTTGGCTATTTCGTTGCGTCACTCTCGGTCAATACCGTATTGCGAGTGGCGCTAGGACGATAAAGTACTCTACTGATTTTTTTGGACTTCCACCAACTCAAGTGTCCGGCGCACCACCGGTTCAACCAAAGGATAGTCGGATTGCCAACAAATCGTATGCGCAATAATGATCACATCGTTTTCACGTAACACGATATAGTCTTGAATAACATTCCCCCTTCGGAGTTGAATTGCACTCACGTGCGCGCCGTGTCGGGTACCCAAGGTATAATCGTCATCCACTACAGCATCGCGCTGGAATTGACCGGCCATGCCGGACAGGTATCGATGAATGTGTTCACTCAGCAAAGAGTCGGGTGTGTTTCGCAGCTTCCACACCGACAGATCCAAACGAAACTCCGGCAACTGTACGGAGATCTGATTCGGTGTCGAATCCTTAGCATGCGTTTCACTGTTTTCTTGTATTGATGCAAGCTTAGCAACTAAGCCATCGAATGGCGGTTCGCTAACGGACTTTTGCTCAATGTTCCAAGCTTGCGGAACCTGCACGGTGGCGATCGAGCTTCCAAGTTGAATGGAACGGAGAGGACGCGCCACTTGCCCGAAGTGAACAGCATTGAGCAGTTCAACCATCATGAGCCTGTCAGGCGTTTGAGTCATCGGTGCGGCTGTTTCGCTACTGCGGAATACTAATCCATACGTGGCCAAGCCGACGCGAATCAAAACGATTTCCGTGAAGTGATCGATGTTATGCGGAGTGATTGGTTTATCGACTCGCACGGGTCGGCGAACGCTGATTTCTGTGGCATTTAATCCATCAAACAAGGTCGCCATATTTGAACACTGCAGAGCTTCGTCAGGCTTGATGCCTTCCAGCCGTGCGAGTTCCTCACGCTGACGCTGCACGCTTTGGAAATACTCAATTTCATTGGGAAAGCGCTGTTGAAAGACGAAGGCAATAGCATACAGTCCCCCCGGACACTCGATGGCAACGGCATTGCTGTCGGCACTCGGTTGCATGCCTGCCGGTTTTCTCAAGCTATCGTTTGTGAAGTCTAACAATCGGAGTTCTTCTGCGTCGAGATACCGAGCAGAGAGCTTATAAACATCCGGTAGAGTGACACTCATTCCAACGCCATGAAGCTCGAGGGTAGTGGCTCTGGCGCGGGCGGACAACGTCGCGAACAGTTGAATACAAAGGCCGACGAAAAAGAGGAAGAGTACTTGTGTTCTGGACATTTTTTTCGAGTAAAGACGACACAACGAACTACGAATTTAGGTCAATCCGTAGTACGACAAGCTTCGGGGGCCCATCGTGCTTGTCTCTAGACACAAGTCAGGGCTCCGACGTTTATAGAACGGGCACTGCCTACCTAAAAATTCGAGCGTGCCTCGCGCACTGAGCACTGATTCAGAAAATGAAGAGGCAGAGAGTTCGTTGTTGCCGAGTCCGGTACGTGTCGAATAGCACACGAGGCAACACTGCCACGGCAATGCTACCTCGTATTTGCCTTCCAATGTTTTCTTGTTTAGCGAGCCGATTTCTCACCGAGACTTCGAACATACTGCGCCAGATTTGAGAAGTCTTGATCGCTAAGGTGACCATCCCAATGGGGCATCACGGTTCCCGGATAGACAGCATCCGGGTTTTTGAGGTAGGTGATGATGAGATCGTCAGTAGGATATTTTTTGTAGGCAAGTTGCAAATCGGCGTAGGCCAAACCGCTCGGTCCATGGCAATAGATACATCCCGCATTTCGATACACAGCCTCACCCTTGGACGCTCCATCAGGAACCTTGGATTCTTCCGCCATCGGCACGGCACTGTGTTGCGCCGGAACCGTTCTCAGATAGCGGTACATGCATCGCAGCTCATGTTCACTGAGATGCGAGAGCCGCACCATCGGATATCGTAAGAGATGACCGTTTGGCTTGAATCCGGATTGCAGCGTATGGACAAAGGTATCTTCTGACCACGAACCAATTCCATAGGTAGAATCCGGGCTGATGTTTGCCGTAAACACTTTGAGATGCTCATAATCGGGCATCATGTTACCACCGCCGTAAAAACCGACGCTCTTTTCGGGGTTGATACGGTCGTTCGAAGCAAAATCCTTGGAGTGACAATCGAAACATCCAAAGGTGCGATTGGCTAAATACTCTCCATACGCAACTGCGTTGTTTGTGTCCGGTCGGGTTATCGTGCCACTTGGATATGGTAACGGAGCAAAAGCTCCGGCAAAGGTGAGTACCTTGGCAAACAGCGACGCTTCCGAAACTCGGTTTTGAACTTGTGCAGGTTGCACTAGCTCGTCGTCGCTCCGCAAAAAGGCCACGATGCTGTACAAGTCTTCATCCGCAATACTATTCAACTTGATCATCCACGGTGGAATGTACTGATGCGTTTTGGGGTGAATACCGGTTCGTAACAACCAAATGATTTCACCGTCTTTCCATGCACCAATGCCGTATACGGGGTCTTTCGTAATATTTCGGGAGAATGCCGTTCCAAAAATCGGCGGCAAGTCCCCAAGATTCCTCCCGGTAAGCTGCCTCGTCAACGGGTCTCGATGACACTCTGCACACAGCGAGAGCACGAGCTTGCGTCCGCGCACCAACCGCGCCTCCGTGGCTTCAACATGCACGTCAGGCACATGGACCTCGTAGGTGGGATGATACCCAAATTGAATATATAACAACAGCACGCCGACGAGAAGAGCAAGTACGCCCACCACAATCCCCAACCACTTGAAGAAGCGTTTCATCTTAGCATTTCGAATAAGTGAAAAAATCTACGTCTGCCGTGTGTGCTCCGAAAACTCGCTGCTTTCATCCCCTTAAGACCTACGTACTAGCCCCGGCAATAATCCCCATTGAACACGACTACTCAACATAAAAAATAATCGTCATATCACTGCAAGTCGTTATCTCAATTGTAGTTATACAAGATTATTGTGTCGATTTATCTGAATACTTTAATGAAATTCTGTTAATCGAGCGAGCCACTCGCTCGGCAACAAGCGAGACTCTCGGTCTCGCCCGCTGTACGGATATCATTTCGAGGCTTACGATCTCACAAATCTCCATTTTCTGCTTAATAATCGCATGTATATCGTAGGTATTATGTGGAGTTGAACTACCGGACATCAACTTCCTCGAAATACTATCCACATTCGCCTTTCTTATCCCCAACACTACCCACCAAATTCTACTCCATTCGCCGTTTTGTGGATAAGTGTTAAAAGACTGAGAGTCTTACCATCTCGCCAGCGAGAGGCTCGCTTGGGCATGAGGATTCTCTTTTTTAACACACAAAAAATGGGCAGACGGAAAATCCATCTGCCCATGAAAACCATCAATGTGCGGAGCGTTTGTCCGCCTTTAGTTCATCCGTAGGAACTCGATGCGACGATTCGCTTCGTTGTACGGGTCGCTCGGCATGGCCAGTTGGCTGGTACCATAGCCTTTGGCAACCATTCTGTTCGGGGCTATACCTTTGCGGATGAGCCAATTGCGAACGGCTTCGGCGCGACGTTGGGAGAGTTGGACTTCCATTTTCTCTTTACGACGCTTGTTCTTGGATTTCGAGGCATGACCTTGAACTTCCACAATCATGTCAGGGCTGTCGGTTAGCGTTTTGAAAGCGGAGTCCAGAACCGGTTCGGACACCGGAAGAATTTCAGCTTTGTTATTCTCGAACTTGATACCGTCGAGAACGATACGGCGGCTGACGTCGAGCTTGGGAGCAACCTTTTGAACGTCATCGCGGGGATCAAGAGGATTAGTCTTTTTCACCAACACTTCTTCGCCATCCGGCACGGAGCCGTGATCGGTATCGCGATCTAGTGGATTGGTATTGTACTTCTTGACTTCATCACCATCGCTCAATTGGTCGCCGTCGGTATCAGCTTTGAGGGGATCGGTCTTGTAAGTCTTCACTTCGTCACCGTCATTCAAGCCGTCACCGTCGGTATCTTCCTTCAGCGGATCGGTTTTGGATACCTTGATTTCATCGGCATCTTTCAAGCCATCGCCGTCGGTATCGGCCTTATTCGGATTGGTCTTGTAGACCTTGATTTCATCCATATCGTTGATGCCATCGCCATCCGAATCGCTGCTGAGCGGATTGGTTTTGTACATGGTCACTTCATCGCCGTCGCTTACGCCATCTCCATCGGTGTCCGCTTTGAGCGGATCGGTATTGAATTTCAACACTTCTTCGCCGTCTTTCAAACCATCGCCATCCGTATCGGCACGATTGGGGTCGGTGTGGTATTTCAACACTTCCTCACCGTCCTTCAAGCCATCGGCGTCGGTGTCCGGATTGTAGGGATCGGTATGATAGATATTGATTTCGTCTTCATCGGTTAAACCGTCGTGATCAGAATCGGTCATGTCGTCGCGGAAGTTGTACACCAAATTCACGGTGCCGCTCCAGTAGCCGTCATTCTGGCCATCGTGGAGTGGGTGCATGTCGTCGTTAAAGGTGGGATGTCCACCGAGTGCAAAGTCCAGACCCCAGCGCGAACTCATTTTCACGTACACACCAATGCCCAGCGGTGCATACCATGCGCCTGTGCCGGTTGAATCGGCAATCAGACCTTCGTTGATGGCATTGGGATTTGCGTTTAGGACCGCACGCCAACCGCCACTATCGAGTCCCATACGATCGTACGAATAGCTCATACGACCCAAGCCGACATAGACATACGGCTTGATACCGGGGTTGACTTGAAAGGGTGAGAGTTTTAGGCGAACATCAACCGGAATGGCACTGGTGGAGTACCCATACAGTTGCGTCAAACTTTGCGATGAAAATACAGCGTACCCGCCGCCAAGTTCAGCGGCAACGCCGCGACTGAATGCATACATAAATCCCATCCGGAATTGACCATTCAGCACACGATCCTCCGGGTGCGTTTCTCCCACACCGTAGCTAAACCCTCCTCCAAAAGTGAAGGAACCGGAACCGACATTTTGTGCATTGGCGTAGACACCAAGGATAACCAAGGCACAGAAAAGCGAAATAAACAGACGCATCGAGCATCCTCAAACAACTGTGGTAAAATTCTTATCTCTTGTGGTGATCCCGAAGGATAAACAAGGTGTGCGTCCGGCAGCCTAACGATAAGCGGTTAAAACCGCTTAATTACGTCATTTTAGGGCCTCAATTCCATGAGGACTTGAGCAATATAGCACTTGTCAGAGGTGCTCCTATACGTAGAACTACAGAAAATAAGCGCTTTTGGGGTCAATTCCCACAATACAGTCCGAATAGCCGGAAAATCAGGTAGGAGTGGTGACTACACCCTGCACGCGAAGCAGCGTACGCACCCTTAAATACACCATATATTCCACACCTAGAATAAGCGCGCTCAGCAATACGTGGGTGGGTTGCACAAACCAGGGCATTTCCAAGTAGGTCATTATTATTCCACTGAGTATCTCGACGCCAAAGAGGGCTACGATCACCATCACCCACGTAACAACTTTGGCGTTGAACCGAGCGGCCAGGTAGAGTTTTCGTAGCATCCAAAATTGGATCAGAAGCACTAGAATCGAAAAGCTGCGGTGAAAGTAAAAGAGAAAGCCAACGGAAGGTAGCCAGATATCACGATTAGCAAAATTCAATGCACGAGATACGACGTCCACTTGCTGTCGTACCTGCGTCCCTACCACCATTTGAAAGAGTAAAATACCCATCGCTGAAAGGAACCACGCGTTCAGATTGGCGCTTGGTTCAATGGATTCACCGGACCACAGCTCTCGATGCGCTCGCACAATGGCATTGGTGAGCGCGATAACAATAACCAGAGAGAGTACGAAGTGTAAGGTTACGGTAAGTGGTCGCAGATTGTGTTCCACAACTTTTGCCCCCAACCACCCCTCAAATAACACTAACAGAAATGCCAGCAATGAGTTGTAGGTAATGCGCCGATCCATCGACCAATACCGTGTGGAGAGCAGAAATGTCCCAAGAATAAGGAGGCCAATTGTTACTCCAATTAAGCGATTGGTGTACTCTGTCCACGTGTGTACCACGTTGAAGTCGGCGATTTCCTTCCCGGCAATTGCAAAACGCAGTTTGTAATCGGCGGGCAGTTGACTGATGTCGGTCGGTGGTATGAGTCGACCAAAACACGTTGGCCAGTCCGGACATCCCATTCCGGCTCCGGTTACCCGAACAATACTTCCAACTGCGATCAAGGCATAGACAGCACAAATGGTGAGAATGGCAAAGCGACGAAAGGTGTGGCTGGGTGTATTCATTGGGGTGCCGAAAAGAGCAGAACGTAACAGAAAGCCGCCGACTACGAATGATCTCAAAAATACGAGCTGTGCCTTCCCAACGCACTCATCATTCCATCCAAGGGCATTGTATGCTGATTCCATCGAAGCAGCATCGTATTTTAGCCGATTATTTCACAGAATCGCTTCACCAACTTTTCCGCTCTCCTGCCATGAACAAAATCAAAGTTGCCAACCCCGTCGTAGAACTCGACGGCGATGAAATGACCCGCATCATCTGGAAATTCATCAAAGACAAACTGATTCTTCCCTACCTCGATATCGATATCAAGTACTACGATCTTGGCATTGAGCACCGCGACGCAACGGACGACAAAGTCACCGTCGAATGCGCTGAAGCAATCCTCGAACACCATGTCGGCATTAAGTGCGCCACCATTACACCGGACGAAGCGCGCGTGAAAGAGTTCGGCTTGAAGCACATGTGGAAGTCACCCAATGGAACCATTCGCAATATCTTAGACGGTACTGTATTCCGCGAGCCTATCGTGTGCTCAAACATTCCGCGATTGGTGCCGAATTGGACCGCACCAATCTGCATCGGTCGTCACGCTCACGGCGACCAGTATCGCGCCACCGATTTCGTGACCAAAGGCAAAGGCAAACTCACCATCAGTTATGTGCCGGACGATGGCTCCACACCGCAGACCTTCGAAGTGTACAATTTCAAGGGCGACGGCGTGGCTATGGCCATGTACAACACCGACGAGTCCATCCGCGGTTTCGCTCGCGCTTGCCATAACATGGCCCTGGACAAAGGCTGGCCCTTATACTTAAGCACCAAAAACACGATTCTGAAGAAGTACGATGGTCGTTTCAAAGACATCTTTGAAGAAGTGTACCAGAACGAATTCAAAGCCAAGTTCGAAGCCAAAGGCATCAGCTATGAGCATCGTTTGATCGACGACATGGTGGCCAGTGCGCTTAAGTGGAACGGAAACTTCGTGTGGGCTTGTAAGAATTATGACGGCGATGTGCAGTCCGACACCGTCGCTCAGGGCTTTGGCTCCCTTGGCTTGATGACCTCCGTACTTGTCACCCCCGACGGCAAAACCATGGAAGCGGAAGCCGCCCACGGCACCGTCACCCGTCACTACCGCATGCACCAACAAGGCAAACCGACTTCCACCAACCCCATTGCCTCCATCTTCGCATGGACGCGAGGTCTTGACTTCCGCGGCAAACTTGATGGCAATCAGGCGCTCATGGATTTTGCCGGCACCCTGGAAAAAGTCTGCGTGGATGCAGTCGAGAGCGGCAAAATGACCAAAGACTTGGCCATCTGCGCCTTCGGGAACGACGTCAAGCACGGTGAGCACTATCTCTACACCGAAGAATTCCTCGACGTTCTCGATTCCGAGTTACGCTCGCGTCTCAGCGCCTAAACTGTTTCTCGCGGAGTGATTTCAATACGTGCGCAAAGGGGTTTTGCCAATGGCAAAACCCCTTTGCATTTCCAAACCTCGCACAAGAAAGTCAACGCACCCACTTCCACACCGCCCCACACCACACACCATCGTCGTGCGGATTCTTTATGTATTTCGCAGCTCCTCGGAAACAAACTGCTCCTTTATTGGTCAATCTGACGCATGACAACCTCGTTCACAAGCCATAGCGATAAACAGCTCTTTGCCATGATGGGCGATGAGTTGCACCGTGAGGCGAGCTTTCGCGAATTGTATCGACGATACGAGCAGAGAACCTGGGCCTACTGTATGGTATGCGTTCATTCTGAAAGTCGTGCGAAAGACCTAATCCAAGAATTATTCCTCCGCGTTTTTCGAGCTGCCTGCAAAGGCACCGTGGTCGAAAATGTCGGCGCGTACATCATGCGCATTCTCCGCAATCTGTGCATCGACGATATCCGTGCCCATGCAACAGAGAACGTTGATATCGACGATATCGAATTACCGGAGCTCCAAAGCGATTACTACCGCTTCGAACTTCAACAAATGGTGGAGTCGGCCATTCAATTGCTACCCTTGGAATACAGAGAAGCCCTCGTGCTTCAGACCTACGGCGAATTGAGCTACGAGGAAATTTCTGACGAACTACAGTTACCCGTTAGTACCATCCGCAATCGCATTGCACGCGCAAAAACGCGCTTGCGGAAAATATTGGAACCCTACTTTATTACTGGAGACGATCGGTGAAAAGCAATTCAGAGTTTGATAATCTTATCCAGAACTTTGTGGATGGGCAGTGTTCGGAAACAGAATCTCGCGTGCTGTTTGAGGCCATGCGTGAACATCCGGAGTTGCAGGATGACCTTCAGCGAGCACTGCGTTTGCAGAGCGTCCTGCAAAAAGCCGCTGCCTCCTATACACCGCCCGAGGACCTCAAACAAAGCGTTGCGGCTTTCGTTGGTCTGCAGACGGAAACACCGACAGCTGCAAGTGTCAGCACCACCGTCGCATCCATAGTGGCCGGTATCTCGACCTTTCAAAAACTCCTCATTGTGGCTTTATGTTGCACAGGCATCGGTCTTGGTCTTGGTTGGTCAGTCTTCCATTCGGATGCCAAGAATACACGGCAAGCTTCCGAGACAGATGCATTCGCTAACTCGCAATCACCGGTCGAGGGCACGGCTCGTGGCGCTGCGTCAACCGCATCTCCGACTGAATCGGCCACGCGTTCGATGCAGGTTCCGGATGCCGTACAATCCGACGTTAAATCGGATGCTCCGTCTCATCGTGGGCATGCGCCTGGTGTAGCCTCATCCCTTAGCACTGCTGGCAACAGCGCCGGTTCGAATCAGTATAACCTGAGTAGTTCAAGGTCTGAACTATCTCGCACAAACAAGCTGAGCATAAGTCGCCGTCTCCCGCATTCATCCTCAAAAGCAGGAATACACAGTCGTAGCTCCTTGGCCACACACACAACTCCGGCCAATGGAGCGACTGCATTCCTAACGAATGACACTCAGGTCGAAAAATCTTCACACGCTGATGCAGATAACTCATCATCTGTCGCCGAACTCAACCCTGACGGCGGCGAGGACGTACAGAGTATTCGCATTGCGCAGTATTCGTCGCAATCTGCAGCTCTAAAGACAAGCAATTCGGAGTTGCTGAAGACCGCTGGTATAGACAACCCTTTGTTTATGTCATCCGATGTTTCACGCTCCACACTGAACCTGCTACCCGACTATGCACGTGTTGCTTTCGGCGGAGTATTCGTGAGAAGTTCAAATGCTGCCGGCGCTTCCGGCACTCTTCAAAACGATCCGACTCTGAAGGATTGGAATGTTGGGTTGTTCTGGAAACTAGGCGGACACCTGGACCTGGGAATCATCGGAGGTTCGGAGTACCTTCCGCTGTACCTGATCAATGGCACCGACTACCAACTGGAGAGCTCACGCTATTGGGCTGGATTGTCGGCGCAATACCATACGGCCGTACTCGCGAACGACGATTACCCTACCATCGAATGGATTGCCGGTGCGCAAACAGGCTTCAACAATGCGGGAACCCAAATTGGTCTGAGCACGGGATTGTCATTCACCCTTAGCCCAACCCTTCGCCTTGCCGTGTCGCCCGATTACCGACTTCAGTACCTACAAAATGGAAGCACGCAATTTCGCGCGTCAAGAATTGGCTGCGATATCGCTTTCCATTATACACTATGATAACGTCGAGTTCATTGTGACACGTTCGCAACTATCTGCCATGAAAGCACTGATTTTAATTGTATGCTGTGCCGCGTTGATACTGAGCTCCTGCAAAGATCACACGATTACAACCGATGTTCCCGACACGGAGTTTTCACAATTCCAGTACATGAATGACGGAAGTTATTGGGTGTATGTCACTCCGACGGCAGACAGCACAAAGCCACTGTTTGACACCTTACGATACGTCGGTCGCAATCCCTCGATATCATTGGATAGCACGGCATCATGGATTATGCTTTTGAAATCCGAAGGTAGAATTGATACCTTATTCTGGGTATTTAACGATCATCAACTGTGGGAGTATAATATCTCATTTTCGATGGACATCCGATCGAATTGCTCCTGCCCGTTCTTTCCGTCTGTCAGATGGCGTTTACTGTATGACAGCGAGCACTCCTCTATCGTCAACGCCAATAGTAACTTTCGATACGATACACTGCCGTCTGTCGTTACGATGAACAACGGTGGTGACACAATTATTACTGCTGCATCTTCGGTTCACGTCGACAATGTCGCCGTCTGCGACACGTTTACGAAGCCGACTATCCCTGCCGGTCTCTCACCACTCGATGTCTCTGCCGCACGCACCTGTGCCTCTGCCATTAATTTCGACTTCAGGGTCGTTCCTGTGAACCCGCCAAACTTCGAACTCAAGGATAAAGGTGTCTTACTTCTCGATTCAACGTATTGCTCCGTGGCACAAAAGGTCGTCGGCATTTACCACCTATCAAGCCATCGGCGAATTGCCCGTGGTGCATTAACCGGTACTGTTATGCCTTTCCACGAGAAGAACCTGTGGCTGAAAGAAGTACACTTCGTGAAATAGAGTTGAACACATCTAGTGTTCCGGATCTTCGATAACATCCACTACATTTTGAACTCTCGTATTCCGAGACAGGAACACGGTGAGAAATGGATGACTATCTGTAGGTCTGCAATGCGTATTGCGGTTGTCTCGTTCTGTGCCTTTGACGCATGATGATCGCTGAGAGCAGTAGAGATAAATCAGTTTTCAATGACATACCAGTCGGTTAACGAATCGTTGCAAAGCATCTGTGCGGCGTGTATCAGTAGAACGTCTCGCATGGATACCGAGTATCCTTTTTCAACAATCCTACAATTCCTTGGAGCGCCTTCATGAAGTCTATTCTCCTCAGTGTCGTCTTCACTACAACCGTCATTTTCTTGAGTTCCTGTAAGAATCACTCGACAGATATGCCACCTTCTGATTGCGCTGTAGTGAGTCAGCTGTCGGCGCTAAAACCGGGAAGTTATTGGATCTTTTCAAGGACGCTGACGGAACAATCCGATCGCGCAATCGCCGCAAAGAACCCTATCGAGGATTCCATGGTGCTGGTCGCAATCCAACCGGGTGCAGGGAGAAATGGCAATCCGGCTTACATGTTTTGCGACTTTTTTACTGATTATACCAATACCACGCAGGTTGTGGATACGACCTATTGGACCTTCATGAATAATCAAATCTGGGCACTAGCGAACGTTCCGCCTCCTTGTGACTGTCAAGCAGATACGTCCATGCTGTGGCGACTGTTGTACGACTGTAACTCGGCAAGCCTGACGCTGGCTTCAACCACGGCATTGAGTGACAGCATCCCCGTTGTGGTTTTCGATTCTCTTAGTCAAAAAGAAGTCAAGAAATATTACGCCAGCTGGCTCTACGGTACAAACACTGTAGCCTTCGATGGTCTTCTTTATATCTCAACCGTGGGATCCAGTCACGATCAAGCTGAACAATTCACCTCGACTCTCCGCTGGCTGATGGAAATCCAAAGCAATGGCAACCCCAAAGCAGTCTATGCCTCGAATGGTCGCTCCACCAAAACACGACTCGATAGTCGCACGATGCAGTTTGTGCAAGACAATGGTATTATCTGCTATGAACGACGCGTCAATAAAGCCGACGATGAGCCCCAACACGCCTCCGTAGGGAACGGCACTGCTTACCCTCTTAATTACGAACGAACCTTGGCGCGCTATAAATTTGTGAAGTGATATTGAAATGTACCTAACAGCGGGAGACTCCATTTATTTTTCATGTGTCTCGATGGTGCAATTGCGTTGTAAGTAATTTGCAACACAACGGGCAGCGCGCATCTTTGCCTAAATTGGGATGCCTACTCCTGCATACAAGTGCTACAATAAAAGGGAGATATTACATGAATGGACCTCAAATCGCCAAAACCGTGGCTTTATTGCTTGTCACTCTCACGATGTTTTCGTGCAAGAGTAACAGCACCACCGAACCGACCCCTCTCGCTCCGAGTCAGTCCGTTATCATCAATGGAACGACCTATCAAATCACCACCGTTCAAGAATCCATGACAAGCGGACTCTACGAAATTGAAGCGTACTCGAGCTCCGGTGGTAGTACACTCACTCTCGACTTTGCCTCGTACCCGAGTAGCACTTCTACATACACCGCCGCTAAAGGACTCCCTTCCGGACTCAACTGTGTTGTCAGCATGGTTCAGGGAACAAAAACCTACGCCGCAATGAGTGGCGGCAGTGTTGCGGTGACAGTTGCCGGCTCGGCTCACAGCTATAGTTTCAACAACATGACGATGAGCAACCCCCTAAACTCATCGGAGATGATCACCGTTTCGGCGAATATGACGCAATAAATACAGATACAAGTCGTATGACACACCAAGCGTAATGACTGCATCACTTGGATCTCTTTCTGAATTTCCACTCTGCGCCTTTCACTCAGCCACTCACGACGGCACACTCAATACGCGCTTCAATAGAAGCACGACGTAGATGCATTCAGCTCTCCGGATGCCTCACCAAATATACTGTTGAGGAATCCTTTCGATTACAGCTCTAAAGTCTTCGCTGCACAGTTTTGTATATAAGATCGCGTACTTTTTATTGGCTCCTCAACTGCAGCTCTTTTATATTGATGCGACTGCAGTTTTTATTCTACCGGAGTCACGATGAGAGCACGAGCAATACGTAGACTGTGTTTCGTTATTATCGTTGGATGTGCGTGGAATCCTGGTCTTCTATCTGTTGCGGCAGATTCGACGGTTCACTCGATTGGTATCGCCGCAACTTCGCCTATTATGAACGGTGTGGGTACTAGTTATACTTGCGGCAGCGAGAAGTCCATGTGGAGGATTTGGGGAATTACGTCAGTATCAAATACATATTATGCAAACGGGCCTGTAAAGGACTGGTTCCATGATCCCGGCACAGAGTCTATTTTGAGCAACTTTGATGAGCAGAGATCTACAAATACCGTTTCACTCCATATCGGCCATCAATGGAGGGCCGCGCTTAGCGAACGCGTCAGCATTAGTATCGAAGTTGATGCTCTTGTTGTGAATTCAACCGGTTATGATCAGATGACGCAAACGACTGGTGATACGAGAAGCACCTCCGGCAGCACATTGAGCTCCGAAATGCATACATCAAAGCAATACAATATTGGACTCGGCCTACCATTTGGTGTGCACTTCAAGATCGCACAACATGTTGAGTGCGCAGTTGAATTTACCCCCTCGTTCTCGTATTTCAGCGCTGCTACTCACGATCACTATGAGTACTTATCGAAGAGCGGCGGCAGCTCGTTTGATAATCCAGGTAGCGCAAAAGGTCTAGAGCAAAACCTCGGATTATCGAATCCGCTCTTCAGTCTGAGTTACGTCTGGTAAACTCAGTGCTTGACACTCGCCTCTATTTGTTCCCTTAAAAATGCTACGGTATGCTTATGCGCGTCTTCCGTTGCCTCTTTATCGTAGATGGGATTACTCGGATTGGCAAAGGCGTGATCGGCATTATAGCTATGAACACTAAGCTTCTTGTGCAGACGTTTCATGCGCTCTTCGAACGACTTCAGCACATTGGCATTGATCCAGGCATCTTTCTTGGCAAAGATGAAGAGCACCGGTACCGACAACGTAGCAAGTTTCTTTTCGTCGGCTTCGGGCATGCCATAGTACATCACACATCCACCCGCTTGCTTGCCTAACATCAAGGAACCCTGCAAGGACCATCCTCCGCCAAAGCACCATCCAATTGTACAGACATGCGCTTCTTCTCCAACGTGCGCAATAGCGCCGCTGATGATGCTTCGAATACGTGTTTCATTCGCTTCCGACATGTATTTGGCTGCAGAATCTCGGGTGCTTGCCACTTTGCCATCATAGAGGTCTAGGGCTAACACATTCACATTCCCTAGGTCTTGCTGCAACTGCTCCGCATCATGCTTGACATGATCGTTCAGTCCCCACCACTCGTGGATCACAAACACCCATTGGTTCGTAGGATTCTGCGCTTTGAGCTCGTAAGCCTGACCAGTATTGCCATCGGCGCAGTCGAAGTGAATCATGGCGCCGCGTGGCGCAGCCAGCGTAAAAGGCGCCGGCTCCATGTGGGCGTTGCGGAAGTGTTTGTCGTGAGTGAACGACGCAAAAGAAGCGGTAGCGCCGAGCGGCCCACAACACGACTGAGAGTGCAAAGCTGAGTTCATAACGACCAACGTAAGGAGTAGAACAAATATCGGTTTCATGGTAGTGCTCCAATGCGGTGTGCATGCGAAGCATGCACGAATAATGAAACTGTCACGATGACTGATGAAGTTCA
The DNA here is from genome assembly GCA_039810585.1 of Chlorobiota bacterium. GTDB lineage: Bacteria > Bacteroidota > Ignavibacteria > Kapaibacteriales > NICIL-2 > JBBATK01. The sequence goes on along the minus strand of JBDHXF010000009.1, from coordinate 20,151 downwards.
TTCGCAGTGCGGCCAATCGCTCGGCAACACTACAATTGCCATTCGGCGCGCAAATTAAACGCAATTTTCTGATAGCCTACGCCAAGGTACATGCTGTTGAGCGAGTGCTCGTAGCGAAGACCCGGCACGATGTCCACGTGATGCAGTCGGATGCGATACTGCAGACCAAGGTGAAGACTCATGATGAAATGCTGTGGATTGGGAACCGCCGCATCGTACAACTGCACCACACTGCCGAATTCAGAAGTGGGTAAGCGCGGTGTCTCCGTCGGCTTGTACCAGGAATAAATTTTGTCGATCACCGCGGAGTCCAAAGCCTGCACATCATAGCAATACTCCCCACTCAAGCCCGCTAATACTTCGAAGTGTGAGTCGAAGAGCGCCGCAGAACATGACGCACTCAGTTCGACACTCTTCCAGGAGGTGGTAAAGTCATAGGAACCGGGCGTGATGACACTATCGTACAAATTCCCTCGCCATACCTGAACGTCATGCGAGTCTCGCATGGCGGTAGTGTGCTGTGCATAACGACACTCCAGCAGCATGGAAAATGGTCCCCCCAACAACCCGCCGGCCTCTGCCACCAGACCCAAGGAAATATTATCACCCACTTGATTCGCACGGTTGAAGACTTGTCCTCGAATAGCCGGATCGAAGTCCGATACCTCTCGATGACTGAGCAGTATCGAACTGAAATCGAGCGAAGGGCCAATTTTCCATGTCGCTACGCGAGCCACTCGATGCGACGAATCATTGTCGGTTGCACGAACACAGACAAAGGTCGACATGAAGCTAATCAGGCTGACAATCCCATAAAATATCCGTGCTGAAAAGCAACGACGAAGGCAGTGGAATAGGTCATGCTTCTGCAAAACCGCCGAGGGAAATTCGTTGCGATACAATAACGTCAGCATGACAGATGAGCAATGGAACCGTACGGGCAATATAGCACGCTGCGCATCAACTCGCTCGAGTGAAACAGACGTCTTCACGCGCAGCTTTTATTTCGCGAACAACACAATACCGATACGCTCTGAACTGAATTTTAATACGTTCCGGCTGACGCCGTCACTTCGACTTTGAAAAATAAAAAAGGCAGACCGGTAGCCGATCTGCCTTTTCAACATTATACCGCGAACGGCTTTACTCTACAACACTTTCAGTGGAACCAAGAATCGAACTCCTCCTCTTAGGGCATTCGTCGAGGGACCAACAACTGTCGGTTCGAAGCTCACGAAAGGAGTAACGATGAAGCGCTTAAATATGAACTCGTACTCCAAGCCTAGTCGCAATCGCAAGAGAAAGAGCTTGGTGGTAGCATCCGCATCGCGCAGGTACACTACCTTTCCGCTTTGATCGGTTGGCAAGACTGTGCTGTCGAATGGTCGATACCACAGTGCATTTCCGCCTAAGGTAGCAATGTCTATGCTGCGAGAACTTGTGACGATGCCAGGGCCCAGACCCAAAAATATTCGAAATGGAGATCTGCCCAGATTGAAGTGAAAACTTACATTCAGTTGTATGCTACTGAGTTGTGTCTTGTACTGAACAGATGCTGGCACAGTCGTTGAATCAAATGTGTCACCTTGCCATGCCGAAACATTTTGTGTGGCAGTTGACGTCATTGTTGAGCTCTGATATGTGAGATCCGCAATGAAGGCACTGCGTGCTGTCCTCGCATCACCAAGTAAATACTCAGCACTAAAACCAGCTCCGAATCCTGATCCTTTGAGATCCCGGCTCTTAAAATTGTTGTCTCTGATGCTGAACGCAGCATCATTTGATGCAAGCCAGGTAGAACTGGATCCGTCGATAACTGGACCAACGTACAGAGGTTTTCTGTGACTGACCACACACAATGGAGATTCTTCGCCGCCTCCATCGCCACCGTCAATCGCTTCATTAATAACTCCTCCGGTAGTTGATCCGTAAGACGAAGAGGCGTTGGAGCGGGTGACGCCTATGTCTGCCTGCGTGTTAGAGACTTGCGGCACATAACTTGTGTTGGCACTAGCCCCACCAACCACGCTTGTGACAGGTGTACTCGAATTTGAACTGCTGGTATTCTCCGTCCCAACATTGTGTGCGTTCGACGCGTTTGCTGCCGAGTTGCTTGCATTCGAGGTATTGGTATTCGAGGTAGTCTGGTTTGCAATATTAGTCTGTGCGGGCTTTGCGGCTGTCGGTGCATACTTCATGTCGCCGGTTGATGTGGCAGCCGTACCCAATCCTCCGGAAATTGTGTCACTGACGTCTTGCCCATCTATTAGCATCTTGGTTTCGGACGCATGACTCCCTCTAATTGAAACTCCGCCAGCCGTATTAAGCGCACCACTCGTCACTAGTTGACCTGGTACTTTCTTGTCAGCAATTGAATTTGCATCGGCAGATCCCGATTGCTGTGGGCTAGCTTGCGGTATTGCAATTTTCTGACGTGACATCTTAGGCAGTGTATTGGCCATTGCGCTGCCGGTTCCGCCAGTTGTATTGTAATAGCCTTGCTGCACTTCCGGCTCTTTCTTAAAGGCGACACTATCAACTGATTGCGGTGCTTTCAACTGGGCATCTTGTTTCGCCACACTAATCACACTATCCACGGCAACAAACGAAGTGTAATCCGTTAGCAGATTATACTTGAGTCCCAGATCGGTGATGGCCTGTTTGTTCGCTGTGGTCATCGGTGTGGCGTAGCCCCAGCCATTGGCAGCACCATCTTGAATCAAGCGAATGCGGTTTCTTGCCCAGAGGTAACGCAGCGCGCTGTTTTCGGGACGGATGGGTTCGGCGCTGAGATCGATATTCACATCATATGCGCCATTGGCGGCTGTACCGTGCAAGGACACCAGTCCGCTTGCTTCACCCTTCCATTTGCCGAACACGATGATGGGTCGCTTTGCCGACACATCGGGTATGCTAATCGGATCCACATCGTAGGCATCAAGTTTCCCGAAGTCCACGCTAATGTGCGTAAGCACCGGTGCCTCGATGTACTCGCGGAACTTGTCGGCCATCTTGGGCGCTTCGTTCATGTCGGTGACAATCATCGGCTCTGCATTTCCGGCGCGGGCCAGGCCTTCCATGAGAAACCGATTGACGGATTGGCCGATACCAAATGCGTAGATGTTGGCTTTGTTTAAGTTCTTGCGGACCAGATCAAAGGCTTGTGGTTCGCATTGCACGAAGCCGTCGGTGATGACCACGAAGTTGCGTGAAAAACCCTCGGCTGCATTCATACCAAAAGCACGTTGCAATGCCGGCAGGAGTTCTGTGCCCCCTCCTCCAAAACCATTGTTGAGGAAGTTGCGAGCACGCTCTTTGTTTCCGGGTGTAAGCTCTACCGAATTGTCCGACATCGTGAGCTGCGAGCCTGAGAAGCACAGAATGTTGAAACGATCGGTTGGACGTAGCTTGTCTAACAGATCACTCATCAGTCGCTGAGCAGTCTGCAGAGGCTTGCCTTGCATAGAACCGCTGACGTCCACAATAAACACATACTCTCGCGGAAGAATGTTGGGAATCTCGACCTGACGTGGCGGTTGTACCATGAGCATGAAGAAGTTCTCGTCGTTGCTCTTGGAGAGTAAGAGACCACTCTCAATAGCCGGACCACTCAAGCGGTAGTGCAATACGAAGTCACGGTTGGCATCGTGGCCACCCATTTGCGGACTCAGCGATGTGATACTCTTGGCATCCGACATGGAAGCCGGAGCGTTGGTGCCGGCGTTGACGGAGTGTATATCGAGTTTGTGCGACGGACTCTCCACCTGCTTCAATGCCACGCCGGTTGCCAACGAAACGTTGAGCGAGAAGTCACCGGGGATTTCCTTGGGCAAATCCATGCTCGAGAGCACCGCTTGAAAATCAGCGGCGTTGACGGATGAGGCATAGCGCGGACCGACCACTGCCGGATACACGAACTCGTACTCGCCTTCGGCGTAGGCTATGGCTTCGCTGTAATGCAGCACAACCACGACCGAATCGTTGGAGCCGATGTTGCCAACACTCATTTGAAAGACGTTGGGTTTCAGCTGTTCGAGCAGTGACGCGGTGTGACCTGACGACACGGCTTGTTGATAGACCTGACGTGCCTGCTGTTTTTCTTTCACAACGGCATTGATGACGCGATCTTTCACTGTCATCGTCATACCATACACCGCTGCCCGAGTGGATGCAGGAAAGATGTAGGTGGCTTCAACAGGAGTCTTGCCGCTGTTGACATACACCTGCTTGACCTGCACGTCGGCAAGTACGCCGATGATATTTGCTTGCACTTCGGTGCGTTTCAGGGCAAAGGCATTGTTGTCGCCCGACTTCACAATAAACCTCGGCGAACCGCAATGCAGACCTTCCTCCGGTGTGTTCGGCCCTGATGCGGTGGACGAATATTGAGCCGACACATAATCCGGCATTACCAGTATAACGATCGCGCTGAATACAGCAACGATGGTTGCGCGGAATGCATGTGTTAGTGACACTGCGTTATAAAGGCGAGGAGGCGGAATGCTGGTTTTTTCTTGTGGTACATATCGCATTACACGACGCAGTTCGAGTGTAGCGCTGTTCGGCACGGCACTAACAGAGAAGGAACCGCTCTTTACAGTAGTGTTGTTTTTCATGATGGTTCCCTCTTAGTTCTGGATGATAAAACGTTGAACCGCTTGTTCGCCGGTGTTACTGACAATGCAGAGCAGATAGGCTCCGGAACTGAGGTTATGACAATCCAGAACTTGTTCGTGTTCACCAACGCCCGGGTTGAGTTGATCGACGAGGGTGCTTAGCAAACGACCACTCATGTCATACAATACAACTTTCACCGTTCTATCGGAATTCAGGCGATAATGTATGGTACTTTGCTCGCGAGCAGGATTGGGTCCGAGCGATAGAATCTCCACTCCCCCACTAGCTGCGCGTGCCACATCCATGTATTGATACTCGCCACGTTCCCGGGCTTGTACCACCGGTGGTGCATTTTGAGCCGTGTTGTTCGCCTCGGCGGCATGGGCACGATCTAGCTCGTCTTGAATGCGTTCGCCCATACTGCGTGGCAAGGCATTGATGAAGGTTGAGTTCGGGTAGTACCAAAGAATGATATCAGATCCCACACCATGGTCATCCATAAGCGTAACGCGCACGGGGATGAGTTTCGACAAGACGGGGAAATTGGAAAGATCCTTCGTGCTCGTTGTCGGTGCGTTTGTTGTGGATGTCTTGATAGAATAGAGATCGTACAACTCGCTCATCTCATTCTGAATGGAAGAGTTTTGCGAGGCATTACGATCGCTATTACCGAAGATGAGAATGCGGTTATTCTTGTTTCCCTGCGCGTCGGTGATTTGTTGACTAATCATCACCGGAGCAATCTCGGGCTCGGTTGACTTTGGTTGTAAAGTAGACCGAAGGTCGAACGAATCAAGACGGATGCTGAACTGCATTGCGCCGACATTATCGTAGCCCAACGATTTGATGACGTTGGCCAGTTGACCTTGATTGAAATTGACCTGCGTTTGCTTCGATCCGGAATTGGAGCGGAAGGCCTGCAGGCTGACCGGATCCTGAACATCATAGCCAAGCGTGGCGGTTAGTTGTATGCCGTCGGGCTGCACGCTAACACCTAAGGCTTTGAGTTCTTCGGATGTCAATTCAACAGCTTTTAATCCCTTAATACTCGAGGGAGTATGTACTGTTTTTGTTCTTGTGTCCAAGGCAGTCGGTACGCTTTGCTGCATAGTAGCTGCAATCGGGCCAGCATCGTCACGACCTGCCGAGCGACGGCTGGCCATGAGCGACTGTGCGCGTTTTTCATCCGTCCGTGGAGCATCCGATTGGATACCGTCATTCATGGATGGCTGGGAGGCCGCAGCCGGCGCCTCGGACGAAGGGCTCGGCACGGGAATTGGTTGTGTTTGCGAAATGGAAGACGGTTGGTGTGTGTTGGATTCGTTTGAAGTGGAAACTCCGTTCTGCTGCTGTTGAGCAGGGGGAAGAACGGTGTTCCAAAGTAGCAGCGCAGCGGCAGCGCCTGCAAGAAGACCTGAGCCTATCATAAAATTCCTCCGGAAAAGAGATGGTGAAGGCACACGTACCGGAGGAGAAGAAACGGGAGCGTTCTCCAGCATATGACGCAACTCGTCCTCCGAGAAAAGTGGCGTCTTGCTTTCGAACGCTGCCGCGTTCTTCATGTAGTGTGAAAGATGTTTTGAAGCTTTCATGGAAGCAACAGAAAGTATCTGTGTTGTTGGTAACGATTAGCTGAACCATCGCAGAGCGTCTTTAACTGTCAACCGCCAGACCAACGTCGCTCTCTTCTTCTTCCTCGTCAAAGGCATTACTGCCCATGAGTTTGGCAAGACGACGCTTTGCGCGAAAAACCCGAACCTTAACCGCAGTGAGTGAACCGCCCTGGATGTCGCGTATTTCTTTGTGCGAGAAACCCTCGATCTCCGCCAGGATAATAGCCTGACGTTGTTCGGGCGAGAGCTTGTCCAACGCGGCGTAGAGAGCTGCAACGTCCGCTGCCACATCCGGCTGCGTGTAGTTGTCGAACAAATCTTCCACTTGCTCATCACTCATACGATCGGCCCGACGAAACTTGCGTTGCTGCAGAACACGTGTAGCAATCGTAAAGAGAAAACTCAAGAAGGCTTGTTCCTCACGAAGTTGGTCGAAGTGTTCAAAGGCCTTGAGAACGGTTTCACCAATCACATCCTTGGCTTCATCTCGGTCGCGGGTGAGCGACAGCGCATAACGCTCAAGTCGCTGCTGAAGCGGCTTGTAGAGTATCATGAATCGTTCTTGTTTATCGTGCGCGTTCATGTCGGAGGACGTGCGTTTCGGATTTCGTGTCTCGCTGCGAGCGGCATTGTCAGTGCGTCTGCATATTCAGCGTACATCTCTAAGAGCTGAATGCGGGACCTGAGGTTACATCAACGACAAAAATTTGTAAAAAATCGGCACCATCAAGGAAATATCACCGAATTCCCGTTTTTTAGCTCATCGCAGGCCTTCGGTTCTTCATAGCCTGCTGCCTGCGGCAGCGCTCTTGACGCACCGGCAACTCACAAAAAGAAATCCCGACGTCGAGCAGAAGCTCGAGTCGGGATCAAGTGAATTGTTCGAATACTCTCAGCAATTGCTTCTAGGCCGGCACCCGGAACAACCTGTCACTCAGCGTGAGAGACCTAAAAGCACGAAGCCAAAACTGCTACAGCACTTGCTAGGAATTGAGCGTTAACGTGGCAGTAATCGTCTTCGTTTGGCTTTGATCTGTCATATTGGTCACTTTCACGTTCGTGAAGCTAAAGCTAATGGTGCTGCCGGAAACAGTAACCTGAATAGTACCTCCATCCATAGCAGAGAAAGCTGAGCTGTCCAAATTATAGAGGAGCATACAGGTGTTATTGCTTGGAACATTGGTGGTAATCGAGTACGTCCCGTTCGAGGTTGGCTTTTTATTAAAATCCATCGTAATCACAGATGACGCACTGCCGCTAACATTAATCGCCGTGACTTGAAAAAGGTTCGCTGTGATGGATGAGACCGACCACGTTGTGGATGTGGTTCCGTCGATGGTAACTGTTGTGCCACCGGTCGTTGGGGTGGAAGACGTACTACTGCTGCATGACGTAAAAGCGAGAGCCGCACACAGCATGAGAACGAGACTCATTGAACATAAACGTTTCATGGCAAACTCCTTAAATGTGAAAGGGAATATTCGCGATGTTGTGTGTACACCATTCTGCATGATTAGAAATGATGCGGTCGTCAATGTTGCTTGTCTGGCTCTGAAAAACAAACCCATCGTGTTACACTTTTTGGGTCTAATAATCTATCAGCACCTCATGTTTTTTCGCATGCACGTTATAACAACCACAACGCCAGTACAAAATTAGAGTGTGATGTCATTCATTTTTTAGGCTTGAATTAAATCTTATTTTTCTCTAATTCCCGCCGCTTAGCGCAGCGCATGTGACGAGGAGAAAGTGGGCAAAAAAAAATCCCGATGGACCGATAGTTCGGCATCAGGATTTTGTTCTGCAGTACGGGCAGGTGCACCGTATGAGCACGGTCCGTCAAGTGTCAACGTGAGGCTGCTAGTCGTATCAATCCGCTGTATGAGAATTGTGAACTGACTCGCATGAAGAAAACTCGTCTTACTAGTTAGCGGTTAAATTGGCAGACACTGTTTTAGTGTCGGTAGGATTGATAGGATTTGTTAAGCTTAAGTTGGAAAACGTAACGGTAACACTGCTACCGGACACGCTCACTTGAACACTTCCTCCCGATAGCGAGCCATAGCTCACTTGATTCTGAATAAGAGCAACCACACAGTTCGTACCGCTTGGGTTGCCGGCAATAGCGGTATACGTGCCACTAGAGGTTGGCTTCGAACCAAATCCAACACCAATCGTTGTGGCGCCGGCTCCCGCTGCATCGACTCCGGTGATTTGATAGATACTGGTAGAGGTGCCCACTACCGTCAAGTTTGACGTCGTCGTTCCGCCAACGGTAACCGATTGTCCCGCCGGTGTATTTGTCGACGATGTACTGCTACTGCACGAGGAGATAAGCAGTGCGGAGCAAAGAATGAGCACAAGACTCAACACAGACTGTCTTTTCATGGCATATCCTTAGTTAGTAAAAGAGGATGTTGTGCGCTACAATACGAGTTATTCTGATGGTGTACCAGTGATATTTTAGCAGTTTGATGAATGAGATGTTAACGTTTTAGGCACCTATTCCGGCAGAGCCCTCTGCTTTCAGAATCTCTTTGCATTCTGGCCTCGCCGCTGCGACCGGTCACGAGTCATCCTCTTCTTTCGCTATTTGCTTCCGTTCCGTTCCACTTCGCTGCGGCAAGCCTAATGTATGATGTGAACCGGGCGACATATGATTGATTCTCCAACGTACAAATGGGCATAATACACTCCGTTCGGCACGGCGCTTACATCGAGTTCGCATCGCTTTGTCTGAGAATAAGCTTGTACAACGCTGCTGAGCACTCGCTCACCTTGCAGCGAAAAGAGCTCCAGGCGCACGTCTCTACTAGACACCGTCTCAGAGAAGTCCAATGTCAACACCGCGTCGCAGGGATTAGGATAGAGTTTGAAATCGTTTGCCCCTACGTCGACCACCTCACTTGCACCGTATGATGTAAACGAAATGTAGACGGTATCCGCAGCGCAACGTGTTCGAATCTCCACTGCGATGAGGAAATGTCCACTGGTCCGTGGATGAATCAATAGCTCCAGAGGAATATGTTCGTACAGATGAACTATTTGCCCAGGCGATGGCGACACGACCGTCGCAAGACTGTCGGAATGATAGAGCACACGAGCACCGATGATTTCCTGATCGAAGCCGGAATTATTAACCGGGAGTCCGAATCCCAGCTTTGCGAGGATGCTGTCGCCAACCTTCACCGCAGGCGTTTCAAAGATTTCCCAATTACAGTACCACGGTGCTGACTGTACCACCAATGCGGATGTCTCGACAGTGTTACTTACAGCATCATGCTTCCACGAGCGAAGAACGATATCCTTCGCACCTCTACTCTGTAGCTCGGGTATATGGGCTCCGGCGCTGTAGGTACCACGATAAAGACCAACCGTGTAGCTCAGTCCGTTCGTACTCGTGATTTCTGAACGCTCGTAGGGACGACTACTCTTGTCCTGAGAAATCCACAGGAGATTTCCATCGATAGAATAGGCAGCTGTAAAGGCCTGCATCGCGCTGTAACCATTTACTCCTTTAATGCTTCCGCCGGAAATGCCGGAGCTCGTCATCACGAGGATATTGGCAAAGCGTCCTTTGAGATAAACAACTCCATCCTTATAGCTAATGGAATCGACCTCTACGTTGGACGTATCCACCATGCCTCCCCCGCCGCATACCGCCCAAATTAGTGTGCCGTCGGGAGCGAAGGAGCAGAGGTAAATGTTGGAGCTATCATAGGTACTACGACTCAAGGTGTCTGCTGCCATAATCATTGTCGGACTACTGAAGCGACCGCAAGCATACACATGCCCAAGACTATCGACGCTGATGCCACACAGACTGTCTGCTCCCGATCCACCAATCGGTCGCATCCACTGCAGGCCACCCGCGCTATCCACTTTTGCCACAAAGGCATCACGATCGCCGCTTGATACTATCTCAGCCTCATTGGTAAACAGGGTATCGGCGAAGCTTCCGCCTATGTAGACTGCGCTTTGGTTGGGATCGAGTACGATGTTGGCGACTGTCTCATCAGTACTACTGCCGAACGACTTCAGCCATTGCATTTCACCGTATCCAGCCCTCAAGCGCATGGCGTTCGTGGCAACCGGACTGTGCCAGTGGTACTGCCGCTCATGCAGATTACACTCTATCAAGTGCCATTCCGGCTGCGTGGAGTCGCTGTTAGCCGTGTACCACAGATCCACAGACTTGTTGGTGTCTGCATTCGTCCACTGAATATCAATGGTATCACATAAGCTATACGTTGTATAGGCTGTCGGTGAGTCGATACGAAACAGCGAACTGTCGACCAACAGATGCACCTCTAATGAACAGGGAGTTCCGTCGATATACAGCACCGCGCTGCGTCCCGTGCGCACGGCATCCGGTGTGCAGCTCACTTTAATCTCCCACTCTTCGCCGGGTTTGATTGTATCGCCGGGAGTCTTTTGTCCGCTATCCACAACCTTGAAGAATTGAGCGGGCTCTACGCGCAATCCTTGGAGTGCAAAAGGAACGCCGCTCACTTTTATGGGAAGCACTTGCGTGGCGGAGTCGCCTGGACCGAGATCTCCGAAGTCCAAGAGGTCGTACTTTGCCACAACGCTCCCATACTGACTCAGTAGAACTTGATAATCTGACGTTTCTGTGGCAACCAGATCTCTTTGCACTTTAATTGTCACGCTGCGCGTGCTTGGCTCCAGTAAACAGGCGTAGTCCGTTCGCCATTGCAGTGCGATGTGCTGTTCAGCCTGCATACAATGCATAATTCCGCTCAGCTCTCGCTGTAATTCGTCCAAGGAATTCGCTTGAACGGCATAGCCGCCTGTTTTGATTGCTATACGGTTAAGCTCCGGCCCTACTGCAGTATCAAGTGAAATGATATAGCACGCTATGTTATTCACAAGGTAATTGCGGATAATAGAGTCGACAGCGATTGGTTGCCCTGTACGACCGTCACTGATCAAGATGATCGACCGCCTTGCCCCGATCGGCGAAGACGCCAAGAGGACAAGGGGACCACCTACATACTGCAAAAGAGCACTCGTGAAATTAGCCTCACCGGTAGTCTTTAGCTGGGAGATCTCGGCAGGAATGGCACTACTGTTCTGGGTGAGTGGATAGCGCGTGGAAGCCGTTGCCGCAAACGAAACACAAGCCCAGTAATGTAGAGGATTGTAGATACCTTTGAGCGTCGAGTCCACGGCATACTGCGTCATTTGAAGTCGTGTTAAATGACGCTGCGTATCTCCAATCTCGCTCATCGAGCTTGCACAATCCACCACAAAGGCGGTCGCGCAAACAGGAGCGACGCTGTCGGTCAGCACGCTCATGGTCGGCACTCTCTCCTTGCCGTTTTCCTTCACAGAAACTTCAGACGCAGAGGAAGGAACACATACTCGTCCACCGGTGTCCACCATCTTCAGGGTAGCCTGCAGTATCGGGAAGTGGTTTGGAGCTAATGTCTCGAAACACAGATGTTGTGCCTGAGTGGGCACACTTACGACCAGACACCATGTCAGGCACAGACACATCCATAGACGGTGCAAGGGTTGAGTCATTGAATCGTTAAGGTTCGTAATGCATGACCATCGCCACAACGTTGAGCGGGCTCGAAATCTACGAGAACATTCGGTTATTAGTACAGGACGATTTTGCGACGAGCGATGATTCCTCGTTCAGACCTGAAAACGAGTACGTGTGCGCCTCGCGCGCACGTATGAAAATCCAACTGACGATCCGTTATCGCGTTCCCTGCATTCAGTGTGATGCGTTCCTCCAGCTCACCGACGGTATTGTAGAGTTCAATCTGACGAAGCGCAGCTGCCATGGCTGCAGTACAATGAAGTCGCACTGTCCCGGAGCTTGGATTAGGCGAGATCGAATTGTCGTTCTCGCTATCGTCAACAACATCCGTGACGATATAACCAACGCCGGTGATCATGATCGTATCGACGTTGCAGGCAGTACGTACAACAAGGTACGCGGCAATGCCGCCGTCACGGGTGGGACGAAATCGCAAGCGAATCGGCACTTGGGTGCCCGGAGCAACCACATGGTTGGTGTTTGGCGAGAGAATACTGAACATCGAACTGTCAGCACCTATAATCTCAATACCGCTTATCACCTGATCGACACTCGTAGCGTTGCGAAGCAGAAAGCTGAAGTTTCCATCCACTGTGCTGTCAACAGCCACTGAGCCAAAGTTCATGACGGAGCCGGCGAATGTCCAGGGGTCGCCATTGACACTGACGGGTGTTGAGCTTAACGCATCCATATCATGAGCGAGCGACCACTTACGCAAGGAAATGTCGGTGCCACCTAAGCTGACAAGATTGAGATCCGCTGCTCCGTTGTTCTGAACTCCGCTGAAGAGATTAAGACTATACCCATTTCCAAGTCCGTCATCAACTGCTGATGTCGTATAGGCATGTGGTACATGTGTGGCAACGAGTGAGAGCAGCACTCCATTGGCGTCATAGGTGGCAGTAAATGCCTGCGGCTTTGTGCTGCCGTCAAGTTCTTTCCACGTTCCCGATGACAGCGAGGAGCTTTGCATTCTGAGGTACAGGGTAAATTGTCCGCTCAGGTACACCTGCCCATGGTCACAAGCAATAGAATCGACGTGAACGATGGATGAGTTTGTGCTCGTACCACCACCGCTGGCAGCCCAGCGTGGCGAGCCGTCGTCGTTCAGAGCGGCCACAAAAACGTTCGCATAATCGAGTGGTGCCAAGTGAAGAGTCTCTGACCCAACACTCATCGTGTAACTTCCAAAATCTCCCGCCGCATACAAGCCATGGGCCGTATCGGCACAGACGGCATTGAGACGATCAGTTCCCGATCCTCCGAAGGAACTCAGCCAGAGTAGTGTTCCGTCGGACGTCACGTGGGCAAGGAAGGCATCACGATCTCCGTACGGCAATCGTGTTTGTCCGAGGCAGTGCATGGTGTCGAGAAATCCTCCGCACACATACACACCCGTCCGCTGAGCATCCAGAGCGAGACTACCGACTGTTTCATCCATACGACCACCTATATCTCGAGCCCACGTCACTTTGTTGCCAATACTGTTTCGAACTCGAATGCGGATGTTTGACGCTGTGACGGGATGGGTCCAGTCGTAATACTCTGCACGCACACTATCCGCAATGCGTATCCATGTCGGATTCGTGGAGTCAGCGTTCAACGAGTACCACACGCTGTAGCTCCCGGTCGAGTCACCGCCAGTCCAGTGTATGTGCATAGTGTCACAACTGTTCAGGGAGCTAAGGGTTGAAGGCGACAACAGCTCAAAGAGTTTGGATCCTCCTACTACTGTCACCCGTGCGCTGCAGGGCTGCGACTCAAACACCAGCGCGGTGTTTCGTGTGCTCGTGTCAAGTCCTTGGGTAAAGCGAACGGTAACGGTCAACTCGTCTCCCGGTTGCAAGGTCAGCGGTAGAGACCGACCACCAAAGTCCACAATGGTGAAATACGATGCAGGAATAATACTGGCCGAGCTTATCGTAAATGGCGCATTGATCGCGTGAAGTTTTATTTGACGAGTGACGGAGCTATTGGGTGGAACGGGACCGAAGGACAAAATGGCTGGATCGCTCACGAGTTTGGCCACTGCCGATGGCGGAGCCGTATAGCTGGAGTTTGCTTTGACACTAAAACCTCGTTGGAAGGTCAATTCAACATTTCTCACACGCTCAGCTTCATTACAAACGTAAGGCGCGTGCCATTGCACTTCGACGATACGCGTCATTCGGAATTGTTCAAGCAATAAGGCAAGAACCTGAGTTAAATCTTGCTGTCCATGTACGATAAAGACGGCTCCATGCGTTTGTGAAGCAATGGTGGTCAACGACGAAGGAGCCTGGTTGGAAAGACAAATGGCATAGACTTTAATTCCATAGGTCCAGCACAAGTGGACAATAGAATCCGTGAGTACTGCATGATCGGGATTACCGTCAGTGATAAAGACGATTTGTCTCGAGCTGACATTGGCGATTCTTGCCAATGCAGAAATTGCTCCATTCTTAGTGCTCAGAAAGGCGTCATTGTATTCCGTGCCACCAAGTGGGGTGATGCTATGCACGCCGGCGAGCAGCGAAGAAATGTCTGTAGAAAGCGGACTGTTGATCGTCGACAATGACGAAAATGATTCACAACCGTAGTAGATGCCTTTTTCGGTCTTCGCGCCTGCAAACACGGCATCAATCGCTGCTTGAACTTGATCGAGACGGGTTTTGAGATGCTCGGTATCACTCACCATTGCCATCGATGCACTATGATCAATGGCAAACATCGTCGCCCCGCTTTCTCCCAAATTGGCATCGTGCACAACTAAGTCGAGGGGTACAATGGAAGTGCCGTTCTCCTTTAAACTAAACTCAGACTTCTGCAGCAGCCCAACATCATAACCAAGCGAATCCTTGAGCTGAATACGAGCACTTAAGGCAGGGTAGTTGCTCGAACTGATACTATCTATGACGAGATATTGGGCTTGCAGACATACTTCCCCAAACGCAAGCAGCACTAAAAGCATCGTACAAGAATTAATAATTCTGCGCATGTCAAGCCTCGAGGGTCCGTTGAACAAACGGTAGTGGGCGTCAACATACGAGCTTTTGGATTAATCAGCAACCGGCAGTCTGGTCGTCAGAGCACCGATTGAATCGACTTATTCTGAATTCAATCAAAACGGCTGCAAATAGGGTTTACTCAAAAAGATCCAGGAGAGAAATCGATGGGCACGCGTTCTTGATTCCACATCAATACTATAGTCCAAACTCACAATACTCTGCATTCAAGGGCACACACCACGCGTTCTCATGATTTTCCCTCCTGAAAGTGTTTCCATTACATTTTGATTCTCTCTACTCGTGAACCAATAGTTTTCTACTTCCAAAATTGCCACCAGGAATGACAGGCAGGAACTGCAACAAAGCCACTTTCCTCTTCTTCGTAACCCAGCTGACGTTGCTCAATCTTCTTATTGAGTATTTCGACATTGTAGTGCATCGCTATAAAGCCATTCGGCTTTAGTGAATCTACGGGCAGATCGACCGTAGTATAATAATTGCACGTGCAATGAAGAGTGAGCGTAGCATTTGTTTGACTGTCCGGAATGACGATTTCAAAATTTCCGAAGCGATCGCAACTCGTCATTAACTCCAACTCCGAAATGGAAACAACGGCGTATGAGAGTAGTCGATGCGAATTTGAGTCGCTATCGATTAAACGACCCTTAATCACCCGTGAAGCCGGCTGACGTTTTACACTTGGCGGATTCAGCACTGTGCTATCGCCAATTAGCGGTTGGTCCAAACAATCATTTTGAATAAATGGTTTCCCCGGGGTGTGCGCACCTCTTTTCTGCGGCTTCGGTTGGGGTCGGAGAATAGTCCGTCCTCGCAACGTTCCACTCGTGCTCGAGCTGTCGGCATCAGCCCCTGCTATAGCACGGACCTGTGATGCCACAAAGAACATTGCCGTCCCCACGACCGTACGCAGAAATAAACGAGTTCTGTGCCACGGCTGCTGCCGCCACACCAGCTCTCGCCGAAGCTGCGACTTCAGGAAAATCCCGCATGGTTGACTGTCGTGTTTGCTCAGTGTCCTGACAATCTCAGCATCAGACATCTTCCGGAAGTCGTACAAGAGTTTATCACATTGCGCGCAGAAACGCCTCGTTCCGATCTGCGGCATGTCGTCTACCGGCATAAAACACGGCTCGAGTACATCAAGCGTCATCGACTTCTTCGCCATAATTCCTCCGCGATAGTTTGCTATCCCAACACAGTGAAGACACGGTATGCGGCGAAGAGATTGACGTTATTAGTCCTTTATCCTGCTACGTCTCCCTCATCAGCTGCATGCTCATAGCGAGCAACTATATCGAGGAGAGCGATCAGCATCAATAGGTTACATGGTCTGACAAAAATTAGGCGCGAAACTCATAGCTAGAGTAGGGCGGTCTTTCATTTCTCGTCTCATTTGCGTCCCAGAGTTGTTTCAATACACGACAGCTTCGCTGTCGTCACGACGGAACTTTGACTACGGCAAAGCGCATTGGTTGGAGAACATAGTTGCTAGAACGTAACATTTGTTCCTGTGGAGCTTGACCCAAACGCAGAGTTTTGTAGCAGGTTGGTACAACTAATTGAGGTTCCTATGAAACGTTTCATCGTTCCTTTAGCGCTTGTGGCGCTTGCATCGGTCAGTATTCTGAGCAGTTGCGGATCGCAATCCAATCCTCTCGGATATGCCGATCAATATGGATACTGCGACAACAGCGGTATACAGAGTCAATTACAAAATCTCCCTATCGAAACGCTCAGCGATACCGAGCGTGCTTCGCTCTTGCGCATGCGCGAGGAGGAGAAACTTGCCCACGATATCTACATTGTTCTCTTTCAAAAGTGGGGTAGCCCCGTCTTTAGCAACATTGCGAGCTCAGAACAAACCCACATGGATGCTGTGCTCTTGCTTCTCAAGAGATACAGCATTGAGGATCCGGCGTCCGCAACGCTGGGGCAATTCAACAATCCCACTTTACAAGGACTGTACAACGAGCTTCGGGACAAGGGTCTGTCGAGCTTAACCGATGCCCTCACTGTTGGCGCAACCATCGAAGATTTGGATTTGTCGGATTTGAAAATGGACGCAAGCATTGACAATGCAGACATCCATCTGGTGTATGACAACCTGTCGCGCGGAAGTCGCAATCACATGCGTGCTTACGTCCGCAACCTCAGCAATCAGGGTTCATCCTATACTCCGCAATACATCAGCCTGACCGAGTTCAACTCTATCATTAGCTCTGATGTGGAAACAGGTGGATGTGGGAGATAACCTGTAGGGGCTGCTGATAGTCAGCCAATACGACCGAAAACGATCAATTTGGATAAAACCTATTGACCTGCTTGTAGGGACAGATAATTATCTGTCCCATCGCCAACAACGGTCCACGAAGACATAGTAACGTTCGGGTGGGGACAGATGGTCATCTGTCCCTACGGCTTTTTATGCAACTCAAAAGTGTGGACGTGCGGGTGGGGATGTTCGGGTGGGGACAGATGGTTATCTGTCCCTACGGCTTTTTATGCAACTCTAACGTGTAAACGTGCGGGTGGGGATGTTCGGGTGGGGACAGATGGTTATCTGTCCCTACGGCTTTTTGTGCAACTCTAAGGTGTAAACGTGCGGGTGGGGGTGTTCGGGTGGGGACAGATGGTTATCTGTCCCTACGAACAATGACATTTTTACAAGTGTTGCCCACTGACTCTCGAAAGCAGATAGATAACTTTCTGTCAAATGGCAAAAACGATCCATTCAACTCATACCGGATGTTGGTTGGGTAGAAACAGATGCTACGCTGTCATCGCCACGTCCATATTCGGATGAGAGAATTGCCGGGAAACACTCCGACAAGCTTATTTCCATTTCGGCTAAAGATGTACTTGTAACACCTACGCATTGCATCTGGCATCGGAAGACTGAGCGCATAGTTTGCGTTGGATACTGAATGAATGTCCTGCGCTGCGCTCGTGTCTCCAATCGGCAACGAGATAATAAAATGGTCGTTGTCACTTGCAAAGGCATAAGCATCCGGGTACCTCAGCGGCACGCTCGGCAAATGTCGAACACTATCGTGCGTCTGCAGACTATAGATATTCCAACCACTATTATCGGACATGCCGATGATGTTGGTACCACCCATTGAGTAACAATACATAGTGGCCGCTTGAAAATTCAAATACAGACCTGATTGTGTACCATCAATGTTATACACACTCAACCTCTCCCACGAATCGCTCGTCAGAATGCCGTCATTCGATATAAAACCGTAGATGTGTTTACCATCATAGTTGACAACGACATCACGAAGTGCTTTTCCGGTATGCGCATCCCAAAGCGAAATTTGGTTACCATTATACGCGGGTGCACCCGGCGTTACACATAGTGTACCGTCTGGCGATATCGCGGATGCTCCTGCTAACGATCTCGACGGAGCACCGAACTTAGCCAGTATTTTCCCGGTATTAACGTCGATGGTCGCACAGCTATCGCTGTCGCCGAAGTTGGCCAAGAGAACTGACGCATCATCTGACATTCCAAGGGAGTACAAATAGGTCGAAGGAATGTCACCGTCCTTGAAATCAACCGAGGAGATTAACGAGCCTGTACTGGTATTGAAAATATACAGCTTGGCGAAGCTCGCAGCAACCAGGATTTCACCGTTTGCACTGAGATAGTATCCTCGCAATACATGAGCGTCACTATAGTTGAGATGTATATCAGTGAAAGGCATTTCCTGACTACAGCAGACTAAGGTATCAGGAGTTCTTTTTTCACCCGGATCGGCGGCCTTGTCCGCATAGACGTGCGATCTCTGCCCGTCGGCAGATACACCGTAGAATTGATACGCTTCGAATGGATTCATATGAAAGCGAAAGTTGCCGCCTTTTACATAATGGTAATCTGATGTGCCATTCTCATAATCGATAACAACTCTTCCGTCGATCGGATTACCAGCGCAGTCTACTATCGTGCCTTGAATAAACGAAGGACACTCGAAGATCGGAAGACTTAAGTGCTCGACGTCGGTTGCTGAATGCACTACCGAAATGACTTGCGCCGATACGAGGCCATTGTTATTCTCCGGTCGCACCATAACCGGGATAGGGAAACTGACAGGAATTCTGCTTTTTACGATTCCCGCTGCATTGCTATAGCCAATGTTTTGACCAACATTCACCCAGACATTTGGAACCGTTGCACTGGTACAGGATATTTCAATCTCAATGTTTCCTAAGCTAACCGGATAGTCGAAATTCCAGTCACTCACCTGAGATACTTGGCCAACAAAAGTTTGCCCCACATTGTTTGCCACTCCCTCTTCCACCCAGATCGACAATTGCGCATCATAATGCGACATCGCTATGGTATCCGGCGCGACGCTACGATACTCGGTCGAAATCGGAATCGTGAGTGATGCTCTCTTGCCGTCCCGTAATACCAGAAGATTGCCTGCTGCGTCTCGCAGATCAATTCGCAGTATACCGAACGACTGTATATCGATGAGCGCACCGCTCTTATTCTTGGCTCGAAGATCGCCTGAGCAAAAGTCAAAAAAGTTAAAGGCTTCCGGATTCAGAAAGTGTACGGAGTAGTACACCTGTCCGTTGTAGGCACCTCCCGATGCGAGTGCCAAGGCACTCGGTGGGAATGTGACGGAGGCAGAGCCCGATTCGTCATAGATGGTTGCCCCGCTGCTACCATCGAATTTGCCTTGAGCTGCAGCACTCATCAACCCTACCCGGATTTGAGATACGCCATTGACCTCTGGTGTAAAAGACCGAACAGCACTGAAGTAATTGGCCTTCTGAATTGTAACGACCGCATGGTCGGCACTAACTGCAATGTTTTGAAACTCAAAACTTCCACTCTGGTTCGTATGCGTGAGCGAATTCTGCAGTCGCACTTCCGCATCAGACACTGTCATCCCGGATTCATCAACTACTACGCCACTCACAGTGGTAGTGACAGCATTTGGGTCACTTGGGTTCGTTGATGTACTCTTGCATCCTCCAGTATTCAGCAAAACAAACAGGATTGGTGCACACAACAATAATGCTGTGAATCGTGAGCGCATAGTGTTTAATGACATCACGTGAATAGGAAGGCTTTTACCAAATATAACAACAGGTGAACCGTGGTACTATCTTCGGCCGATAAGGTCGAGGCAGTTCATTGTCTTTCCGGTCGATGATTAGATGAAAGGTACGTGAGTAATTGTCCCTACGGCGATTGGTGTAAACGTCGCCATTTGACGTTTAGACGGAGGGTGGGACTGGTGATTATTTATGGGTCTTCCGGCATTTGAGTGGGTTAAAAAGCGCAAGTCTTAGGGTAGAGGTCTAGCTTTCCGCAATGAAACAG
>JBDHXF010000008.1:0-80226 GCA_039810585.1 Chlorobiota bacterium | reverse complement strand
GCCGACCTTTTTCACGTAGCCGCTGGCTTCGTCTTCATCAACGGGTTCTTCACCATCGTCATGTTTTGACTTCTCGCTCACTTTTTCCGTGCTTCCCTTGGCCTTTTCACCGGCACTCGAGGGACCAAAGAAGCGAATGGCAGCCATGACAATGCCTACCTGAACGACGATGATTCCCAGAATCAATCCAATCAAAATGGGCAGTTTCATACCCTTTTTTGCCGGTTGTTCGGCTTCGTCGATATCACGAACGTCAGCAACCTCTGCCATGCAAACCTCTGCCTAAAACAATGAAACATGCTGATGCTGCGCACCAGCCCATGAATTACAGAAAAAGATGTGCCAAGTCTGCTTGACGTGGTTCAGGCTTTTCCTCTCTCAGGTATCGGCAAAAGGGGCTAAAAACATGAATTGATGTGGCCTTAGCTCTTGCTAAAGCGCTCATCCATCGCACTAACGAGTCTTGCCGCATGCAATCGGCGTTCGACCCAGGGTTCGATCACGAACATGAGCAGGGCGCATACAATGCCCGCGATAATATCCACCAAGTAGTGGTAACGGAGGTACAGCGTGGCTACAATCAGACTGCTTCCTACAATGCTAAAGAACCACTTCCCGCTCGTCCGGAATTTCCACGCCAGAATGATATTCACCAGGGTCATCATGGTGTGACCGCTGGGCATGCAATCTCGATTGACCAATAATTCGGGGTGCGCCAGACCAGGCACAATACCACCTCCTTGATTCACACTCTGACGCAGAAAGGTGGTAACCCACATGCCAGGAAGATCACTGTTCATTGTTGCAAAGTTGTGCAGGGTAAAGCGCGGTCCAACGGCGGGAAATCCAAAGTACGCGATGTAACTGACGAAGAAAGAGAAGACAATCATACGACTGAACTGTTCGAATTCCTCCCAACGCTGTTGTTTGAACAAGACGATGGCGTGAATGCTGGGAAGAAAAAAGAAAGCCACGTAGCAAATTTGAAAGTACTCCGTCAATAAGGGACTACTCCATTGATCGATCATGTAGGTTGGATTCCCTCCACAAATCCACCGGTCCAGCGATTCGAGCTGAGCGTCATACAGTGTGCTTCGCACATAGGGAAGGATAAGAAATGTCTGTGCGTACATCGGGTACACAAAAGGAAGCACATAAAACTCTCGAATCACCTTTATCCAAGTCTGTGATCGACCGCTCAAGAAGTGAATAACCAGCAGACTGAGAATCGCGATGCAAAGGTTTTCGCACACGATAAACCATCGATTTGGAATCGACGACCAAAACACCAGGCATAGCGCGGAGTATATGACCAACATGCCGAGCATGTACCAATCCATGGCATGCATGCGGGAGACGAAGTTTCTAATGAACGATTTGGCACTCATACGCGAGCGCTCTCCTGCTGTAGATCGTCACGAAGACTTTTGAATTGGGTCAGGTTCAACTCTTCGGCTCGTTGGTTGAGCCAGGGAAATGTCATGCTGCGAAGCGCAACACCATAGTGCTGTTGCGCGAGCTGTTCCAAGGCATTTCGAAGTGTCTTCCTGCGCTGGCCGAAGGCCGCGCGAATAAGAAGTCGTAGCTCACTCATTTCTTCAGCGTCGGGAAGCTCGGCATGCATGTCCAGGCGGACAACGCTTGAGGTGACGGAAGGTCGCGGGAAAAACGACCCTGGCTTGACATCAAATAGAATTTTGGGACTGCAAACCATCTGCGCAGCCAGAGTGAGTACACCATACTCTTTCGTTCCTGTTTTTGCCACCAGGCGAAGTGCCACTTCTTTTTGCATCATGATAACAGCTCTACGGAACATCGATGCATTGTCGAAAATGCGAAACAATATCGGCGAGGATATTGCATAGGGAATGTTGCCGATGATGCTGAGTTTGTGCACACCGGCATTCGCAAAGGACGAAAAATCCACGTCTAGCACATCTCCATGTATCAACGTCATCGAACCTGCTGCTATCTCTTTTTGAAAGCGATTGCCAAGATTGACAATGGCACGATCGTCGAGTTCAACGCACCGAAGGTCGTTCGTTATTGTGCACAGATGTGTGGTAAGTGCCCCGGTGCCCGGACCAATCTCGATAAGCGTTTCCGCCTCTTGAGGCTCAATACTTTGGGCGATGCGCTGCGCAATCCCTACGTCGGTGAGAAAATTCTGCGACAGCGATTTTTTTGGTCGTATGCTGCCTACATCCTTCATTCCCTCTCCGCAACGGCGGCAAACTTGGCATGAATCTCAGCATAACTTGTTTCGAGAGATTCGGACGCTACTCGCACGTCTGCAAGCACAGGCATGAAGTTCGTATCGCCACTCCAGCGCGGCACAATGTGAAAGTGAACGTGATCCGGCACTCCTGCACCGGCCACGCGTCCTAAGTTGGCTCCAATATTATATCCGTGAGGATGGTAGAGCTCTGTCAGCACGCGATTGCATAGCTGCAGGATATGCATCATTTCTGCCGTCGTCTCAGCACTGAGTTGAGCAAAGTCACCACAATGTTCATTGGGAACCACCATGAGGTGTCCGGCGTTGTAAGGATATCGGTTCATGATCACGAAACAAAGTTTCGCTCGATACACTACCAAGTTTTGGGCGTCGGGTGTGAGAGTGCGATCTTCATCGGAACTCTCTGAAAGCTTTGCGGCAACGGCGTCACATAAGAAACACGAATTACTTTCCGCCTTTGGAGTTGTACTAAACGACGAGATATACTTAGAGCGCCAGGGTGACCACAGTCTTTCCATACCATCAACCTTTTTAACCAAAAAAAAAGCGCTCGTACCCCAAAGCACGAGCGCTGAACACATTCTACACTTCTTAGAGAACCTTGAGCGGGAAGCGAGCTTCAATACCAAACTGCAAGGCATTCACTCTCCACGATTCATCGCTCATGTTTGTTACTCCGATGTTGTAATGAACAGACGGAATAATTGTCATGCGCTTCAAAATGAATTCATACTGCAAACCGATCTTCAATGCGATGCGCAGCTTATTTCCATTCTTTAACGGACCATCTTGGAGAATAGCAGTTCTGTTGTTGTCTTCGTATCGAATCGCGGTTGAGTCAGGGACGAATTGCACATTGTCCGGACTGAGCAATTGGAACTTCTGCACAACAGATTGGGTCATCGCAAATCCCGGAGTAACGCCGGCTGTTATACCTAATGGCGTATTACCAAGATTGAAACGATAGGCCAAATCGATATCCAACGTTGTGTACTTCAATTCCGACACGTGCTGAACCGTTGAGGTAATGATTTGGTCTTCACCCGATGGCAGGTGCACCAGCGAAGGCAATTGATCACCGCGAACTGTGAAGCTGGTCGGAAAGTTGTCGTAGATCACGCGGGCAATGAACGACGACTTCGAAGTCTTCGCATCACCAATCAAGTACTCAAACGTAATCCCTGCGAACCAACCCGTACCGGTACCATCCTTGAACAACGGACATTGAGTTTGAGTTGCAAACGAAGCAAACTCACCGGTCGTTATCACCTTGTTGATACCAACAATAGGACCAACATACAATGGCTTCTTGTTTGAAGCCGCGACAAGTGGTGACTCTTCTTCCTCGTCCTGGGCTCTCATCACTACACTGCAAAGTCCCAATGTTAAGAATAACACAAGTAACACGCGAAAATTCATACGATCCCCTACTTAGTTAACATGATTGGAAATTGCTCCAGGTCGTCCCAAGATTGAAGCTCAAGTCGGTACACACCGCTTGGAATTGATTTCAATTGTAAAATAATAGAATTCTCATCCTTCCGCAAAAACAAATTTTTCTCAAGGGTAAAAATCCTCCCAAGGAGATCCACGAGTCGAATAGTCAGGTGCTGTTGGTCGTCAAAAGCCGTTATCTCCAGCCGCAATTCATCGACCACCGGTTGGGGTGCTAGCTGTTTGACCGAAAAGCCACCTGCACCGACTGGCCGAAGGTCACCGGCACAAGCGGCAGCCACTCGTAGCTCAGCCTGCATTCCCACTGCATTGTAGCAGACTCCAGATTCCGGCTGAACGTCCACGTGCTCAGATTGTTCCGTGCTTAACAGTGCCATCATCGGAACTGAGAGTTCCCAGTCAGAGGCACTGTCGATGCGGAATGGCGACTCCGATCGCACCACTATTTCGGTTGTGGTTTGACTCAGATTACAGGTGATATCTGGTCCCGACGGACGCAGACGAAGAGTGCTACGAGTTGCGGATAAATGGACAAACGATGAATTGAGTGCGATGTGCAACACGAAATACTCGGGCAATCCAAAGGTTGAGTCTGCCCTACCGCGCACATTGAGATTCATGGATCGTCCTGGCAGCGGAATAGTGTCTTGCGTAACGCTGGACACGCGCATGCTTCGAGGCAGCGCACGAAGTTGAATGGTGGTGTCGAGCGACCACTTTCCACACTGAACATGCACGGTCAACGTTCCGTTGCTCAGCGGTGGAAGCCACACTCCACCCCAGCCGTAGCTGCGCAAGGGCAACACACTGATGGGTCCGGAACGTTGAATAACACTGTCTCCCGAAGCACTGCATACAGCTCTGTAGCTGGTTATAACAAGGGTTGCTACGCTGTCATTATTGAACACATCGACGGTGAATGGCAGACTGTCACACACTGCAGACAGAGTTCTTATTTGTACCCTCATGCTGGGTGCCAACGTATCGTGTTTTGTCGTGTCTTGATGTGTCGTATCATTTCGCAGAGTATCTCGTCCCCAACCTCTGAGCTGAACGACAGCGTTTGACCTGAAGTACGACTTGTTCGCGTCGTGAATGATTGTCAACTGTGCCTGATGCAATCCCACATGGCTTGGGACAAATTGCACATTCAACCACGCTGAGTCTCCGATCGCAACTCGTTGCGATCCGCATTCCGAGGGTTGAAGAACGAAAGCGGATGCATCGCTACCACTCAATTGGATGGTGTCGATGCTGAGTTGTTCTGATCCATGAGAGTACACAATGGCCGGTCGCAGGCTCTTCGACGAGCCCAAGTTGACGGTATCCATCCATACATCCTTCGTGGTCAACGCCGGCACTGTTCCCTTCCCGAAACAACGAACAGTCGTGGTTGGAAAAAGCGGATCGTTTACACCAAGCAGCACATCGGAAGTGTAGCTGCCTTCCGTAAGGGGATAGAATCGCACACCAAAGGTGACGGAGTCGCCTGGGGCAATGGTCAACGTTTTAATGGAAGCTAATGAATGCAAGAAGACTTGCGAGTCTCCTATTTGATTCTTGTATTGAAGTTGGGCAGCAATATTGCCCGTATTGCGCAACACAATTAGCGAGTCTTTGTATGTGCCAATTCGCAGCGAGGAAAAGTCATACCCAGTGTCATGAACAATCGCCCGAACCCCACGCCCAACTATCTCACCTTCAACGTTCACTCCCAACGAATTTTCGAAGACCAGAGCGCGTTTCAAGTTCATTGTGTCGAGCGGTCGAAAACAGACGGTGGTTTGCAGGCTATCTCCCGGCTTCAACGTGGCCAGGAATACACTCAGATCTCCGGTGAATAGTGTTGCTTCCGCACGGTCCAGATACACCTTACTAATGGTTGCATCACGGCTTCCAGTATTTAACACGGTAATCTGAGCGCAGACGCTGTCCAGGGCCATGACATCGCCATAGTCTATCGAGCTGACGAACAGGGATGAAATCGGCGACGTTGCCTTTACCGGTATCCGAGCTTGTACGCCGCATCCAAGATCCACGTACACTGTGTCCGTGATCTTCATTCCACTTTGTCCATGCGGTGTAAAGCAGAGTTGAAAGTCCACACCGGTTTTCGGCAGCACAGTAATCGGATACGACGATGGAGCGAAGAGATGAAATTCAGAGTGTGTCCCGCTGAGGTGAGCGGAAATGATGTGCAGAGTATCGATGTACGTAGGAGACTGCACGTACACGCGAACACAAAGTGAGTCGTTCTCAGTTTTCGCGGCTAAGGTCACACCTGCCGGTTGCGTGAAGCGAGGTGCACGGTAGTAGTAGCGATAGCGATTACCATTTCCGGCAAGATCTCGTGCGGTAATGAAGATTTGCGCATCCTTGGAAGGATCGATGGGCGTCGCGACAAAGCTGACCGTGTTCGGATGTTGCGCTACGGAGCCACATTGAAAGCTGTAGTTCTTCGTAGAGTCAGCATCAATAGTGACAAACGCAAGTGAACTTGCCCAAATATCCACATGCTCGTTGACGTTGCCGTGTAGCACACCGCACGATGAGCTTACACTAAATGTTGGTGCGATGGTATCCTTGGTGTCGGGCATCATGCTAAAGCCCAACGCATGTGCATAAGAATCGGTATTCCCCATTCCGTACAGCGTACCCGAAAATCCCATCGTATCACAGCTCAGATCGTGCTTGCCGGGTTGAAGTTCGATGCGACACCAGAAGTACGGAGATGAACGGAATTTTTGAAGTAATAACTCGGGTGCAATACTCTTTCCAATGTTGACGCCGTCCAACGTGAGGCTGTACCGTGCAAGCGAGTCACAAATGATGTTTACATAGTGATGCTGAAACTGCGTCGCCCAAAACGGCTGTGGCAAATTTGACGGCACCATGAACACGCTCCGTGAAACGAACTTGGTGGAGGGCGGGACAATCACCATTGCCGGATCATAACTAATGGATCCACCAACCCAACCCGTAAGCATATACTGCGCAACGGAGACCGGCGCATCGGCTTGAATCCACGCGGGTGAATCCACGCCTTTAATAGTCTGAATATCGCCCGGGTTGTTCAAGGTGTAGAACAGGTCTTGCCGCTCGGTGTACACAATCAAATGCGTTTGTGGCTTCGTTGCCACCACGCGCAGGATGTCGCCTACAGGCAGCCGTGCATCAGTGAAGAAGGGAGTGCTGAGATAACTCATGCCCAATGTCTCATCCGGAATGAGCCAATCTGCTAAGTGGTCTTTGCTGTCGGTCACATTCGTCAGCCCTTGAGGCATCGCTGAACGGGCATGACCACTGATGACGGCGAATGGATAGTTTGCGCGTACGACACTGCCGGTCAAATCTCCCGCGAGAGGTTTTATCGGCGCAGCTTTGACCATGTAGCATTGCCCCTTCTTTAACGTCACACTGTGCCATTGCCGGGCGCTGCTGCCATTTTGGGATTGATAGGTGAGGTTGTATTCTACGACCGTGCTGTCGTACGCGGCGATTACAAGGAATTCACTCTGACGAATTTCATCGGGTAATACAATGGCATTACTGTCGTTCCCAACGCCGTATGCATCGTTCGCCATGGATTGTATGGTGTACTGGGTTCCCCAATTCGACACCGGGATCACCGAATAACTATCCGAACTGTAGGGTTGCGAACTCATGGCGTAGACGGCAATGGGGACGTCTGAGCTGACTTCCACGACACTATCCAGAATTTTCTCGTCGGATCGAATTTCCAGGGAACTGGGGGTCTGTACAGTTATAGCGCTGTTCGCACTGAGCTTGTAGGTGACGGTACTGTCGGATCTGAACCGTACGCTCACATTGGCCGCGTACGCAGTGCACATCATCAAGCGCAATCGCGTTCCCGCAGGTTGAATGATGTTATCGTTCTGCATATACGCCACGTAAAAGTGGTAGCCCTCGAACGACGACAAACGACCGGCTTTGAGAGTGTCGGTGTACTGCGCGGACGCACCTACGGTACACAACAGAAACAGGTATGCGGCAAGGTACAGTGCTTTCACCGGAAGATTCTCTTGTTGGATACTTGAATATGACGACCCTGATCTTGGTTCGCCTACGTTTCACACACCGTTACATGCTAACGATATGCGACCGGAGCGCGAGCTTAGGGCTTCGTCGCATCCTTGCCGGTTTGACCAGAGGTCCCGCTCTGTGTTGACTCCCGCATCGTCTCCCCTTTCGGAGCACTAGAACGGAGACGTTCGCGGATGAGCGGCTTGGAGGGACGAACCCCTGGTTCCTGATATGCCGGAAGATAATAGCTATGAGCACCACCTCCAACCATATTTTCCGGGTAATACTCGCTGGTTACGCCACTTCTCCAAATAATATTCTGAAGCTCGCCCAGATCGAAGACGATGAAGAGCGAATCGCAGGCCGTTCTGGAGGCTCCATCGGGTCCCTGATCGTCTTTCATGAAATACAAACTCTTCGCATCGTGGATGGCACTGATAAGGCGCACACTGTCCTTGTCGATAGCAATCGAGATGTGTTCCGCCTCAATTTGATGTGCTCTTGAGGGTAGGGTCGAGTCCGCCATCAATAAGAAGGCAGAATGATAAGCTTGGATTGATCGCAACTTCTTCTGCGGTAACCACAACCAAAGCGAATCTGCCCGTAAGTGAAGCGAGTCAGCCCAGAGCTCGGGCGACTGCTGTAGATCTATCGACTCTGCTTGCTTGTTGTACACACAGCGACCTGCCCGTGCACTCAAATTTCGCCGCAGCACTTCCACATTTCTGGACGCTACGTAACGATCTTCCCCACCGGCTCGGAACGATTCCATGACGTCTGCGAGTATCGTCAAGGTATCCATGCGTAGCGAAGACGATGGAGATGC
The DNA here is from genome assembly GCA_039810585.1 of Chlorobiota bacterium. Lineage (GTDB taxonomy): Bacteria > Bacteroidota > Ignavibacteria > Kapaibacteriales > NICIL-2 > JBBATK01. The sequence goes on along the minus strand of JBDHXF010000008.1, from coordinate 71,662 downwards.
TGACAAAGGGTCATGCTCTGCAGACTGTACCTCGTCCTTTGTATTTCTTTGTTCCGCCTGCGTGCTGCCGGTGTCGGTAGTAGCGGACGAAGACGTCTTCGCGCCGGTCGAGAGCGCAACCGAAGGTTGCAGGCTATGAAGATTCATCTCCCTGATTGTGTCCTTCCTAGCACTCTTAGGTGGCGATACTTTCTGAGCAGCGGAGCTCGAGACTGCTTTGCTACTTGGCGCTGACGTTGTTGGACTCGTCGACTTCGGCGCCGACTTTGAAGATGTTTTGGGACTTGACGCTGACTTCGTGCTTGTCTTCGGCTTGGATTTCTTCACCGGACGTAGTGGCGTTTGCGGTGGGGTGATGGCGGCCGAATCGCTGGGTTGAAGAGAGTCGGAAATGGCAGCAGTTTGCACAGTGTCGATATGGACGAGCAAAGGACGACCACGAATTACCGAGTAGCTGGTTGCCGGAGAGTTGTGCGCGGAATCACCAAGCACGAAACTGCGGCTGACTTTTGAGTACAACTCAACTTGACCCCACAACCAACTCTCCTGGGTAGAACGAAGGTAACGAAGATCGTCAGCTAGTATGCGAATGGTATCGTCCTCCACCTCTACGCCACCATGAAAGTCTGCCTGGTTCGAATGGGTGTTATACTGGCCGGAGGGAGCGTGTAGCGTCATCTTTCGATCCTTAATCACCACTCCTCCACTGCCGGTTGCGTCACCTGTAGCGCCATCGTATTCTCCATGCGGCATGAGCATCGTCACGGTTCCTTGTAGGATGCGCACACTTCCGTTCAACACGATGTGATTGGTTGCCATGTTTTGCGTGGCATGATCGCAAAACACGGAGACGTTGCCTTGATCCAGGTGTACATGTCCTACGAGTTGCCGAACGCTTTGCGAGTCCACCGTGGTCACCACCAAACTGTCGGCATTACGCAACAGTATTGGCTCACCATTTCCAAGCGGCGCTGCACCGGGTTGTGTGGGGGTGGCAGACATCTGGCCGTGCGCGGCTGTCACCACAAGAAAGAGAAGCAGTATGCAGATTCTCGTCATGATGCAAGTTACGATGAGTGGCGCGGACTATTGGCGCCACTCCCGTACGACGCATCACCATCACTCTTCGAACATCTCTGTCGGCGTGTGAGTATGGATTTCCCCGCCTGAGCTGTAGTCGCCATATTGCATCTCGCAAGCAGCTCCTCGCGAGCTGCACTCACCTACTTCGGACGTCGCATGATTACAGAGAAAAGCAGCATTCAGCAAGAGACCGCCATCGTGATCAGTGTCGGGACGAAGGGTGAAGACCGCTCCATTGTTTTTGAACACCTCGACGAGCTTGCCTTCCTAGCCGAAACCGCCCACGTCAACGTGGCCGAAAAACTCATACAAGAGAGAGTGTCTCCCGATGTGCGCACCTACATAGGCAAAGGCAAGGTGGACGAACTACGCGAACTCATCGAGCAACACAAGGCGCAGCTGATCATTGCCGACAGTGAGCTCAGCCCCGTGCAAATCCGCAATCTTGAGCGAGAACTGAACGTGAAGGTTTTGGATCGCAGCGCGCTCATCCTGGACATCTTCGCTACGCGAGCGCGCTCGGTAGAAGCCAAGACACAGGTAGAACTGGCGCAGCTCCAGTATCTCATGCCGCGATTGTCCCGGATGTGGACCCACCTTTCCAAACAATACGGAGGTGTAGGAACCAAAGGACCGGGTGAAACACAAATTGAATCCGACCGCCGATTGATTAAGCTACGCATTCAACGACTAAAGGAAAAGTTGAAGGAAATAGACCAACAGCGAAAGGAGCAGCGCAAGCAGCGGAGCGGTCTTCTACGCTTTGCCTTGGTGGGTTATACAAATGCCGGCAAGTCTACCTTGATGAATGTGATGACCAGCGCCGACGTGTACACGGAAGACCAACTCTTTGCAACGCTGGACACCACGGTACGACAACTAGAGTTGCCATCGGGCACGATTGCACTTCTGTCCGACACCGTGGGCTTCATTCGTAAGCTGCCTACACACCTGGTAGCGTCGTTTCGATCGACTCTTGCCGAATCGGTAGAGTCAGACATGCTGCTGCACATTGTGGACGTGAGTCACCACGCGTTTCGCGAACACCTCATGGTGGTACAGCAGACTTTGGAGTCGCTCGATGTTGGTGACAAACCCACGTTGCTGATTTTTAATAAGATCGACTTGATTGAAGACAAGGAGATGCTTCGGTCTCTCGACTTTGAGTATCCCGGATGCCTGAAAATCTCGGCCGCTAAAGGGCTCAATGTGCGGGAATTGCTGGGGCGTATGCAGGACTATAGCGATTCTATCACTAAAACGATGGATTTCTTTCTTCCTTTCAGCGCGATGAAAGACCTAGCCGTCTTGTATCAGAACACCGAAATACTCGAGCGCGCTGACGAAGAGAGCGGAATTCTTGTGCGTGCTAGAATCAGTCCTACCCAAGAAGGCTTGATTCGCAACAAGTTCAAACAGTATATTCGCACGACGTAGTGCCTTCTGATTTAACGACATCCAGAAATTTTGTAGGGGACCCCATGACCTGGATTTACCTCATTGTAGTTTCGATAGCCGTGTTTTTTGTCACCATCAGTCTTGTGGTGATCGGACAAGAAACGAGCGTCTTCCTGGCTATCGCACTTTTCTTCGTGCTAGCATACCTGTCGTTTAAAATTGCCTCCAAACGTTTGACCAAGCTGTAGATTCTTAACCTTCAAAGAAAAGCTCATCGAAAGGTCGATGAGCATAGACAGAACAGCCACTACTTCCCTCAGGACCTGATTTTCTATTCTTGCGCTGCTGTGCAGCGTACTACGAACACGGGACATTGTGCTTTGCGCAACACGCGTTCCGTTGTGCTGCCGAGTAACAAGTGATTCAATCCGCTACGGCCGTGCGTTGAAATACAGATCATCGAGATTGCGCTCGATTCGGCGTAGTCAACAATAACGTCGCTCGGTCTTCCCTCTCGCACAACGCCTTCCACCTTTAAGCCCTGTGCTTTCACCTCGTCCACCAACTTCTGCAGTTTCTGCGTAGCGTTTTCTCGGACATCACGCAACATGTCAAAGTACACCGATTGCTCTACACCGTTGACAGTGGCAAAAGTGTCAACCGGCTCCACCACATAGAGAACGTGGAGGGTGGATCCGTAACGTGACGCAAAATCTTTCGCATATTCCAGCACCTTCTGGGCGCAATCTGAAAAATCGATGGGCACCAACAGATGTTCATACTGAATCATAATTCCTCCGTGAGTGATGAGAGAGGCGAAAATACAAACTGACCGACGCGAAGAACGCGAACGGTCAGTGTAGAGTAACGAAACAGCAATCCATTCTGCTTATTTCTTCTTTGCCGGTTTTGCTGCAGGTTTAGCACTTGCTGCGGGCGCCGCTTTAGCACGGAATTTCTTCACGTCGGCAGCTGAAATCACTGTTCCCGGGTTGCCCCAGTTACCATAAACATAGCTGAGAATGTCGGCCACATCTTTGTCTGTGTACTTCACAGGCAATGGATTCATGACTCCATTAAACTTCTTACCGTTTACGGTAATCTCGCCTTTCAAACCACCAGTAACATACTTGATGATTTCGCCTTTGGGTTTAGCCTTGAGAAAATCCGATCCTGCCAGTGGCGGATACACTGTGCTTAACCCCTTGCCACCGTCTTGGTGACAAGTCTTGCAATACTCTGTGTACAACTTCTGACCCTTCGCTTTGTCTTGTGCTTGTGTACTGAGCGACAGTACCACTGCGGCCACGAGAAAGCTTAGAGATAAACGCATCATTAGGTAATCCTATAAAGTGTGAAACATGAACTATAAGGCCATTCGCCGGAGGTATTCCGGATGTGCCAGTCGTAAGTTTAATGTCGTAGCATCTTTTGCCAATCGTTCCAAGGTCGTGCCCATGAACACTCTGGCAATTTCTGTTCGGAGTGCCGTCCAACTTTCGTGAACCGGACATGCTTCAGCCGTTCCGCAGCCCGGAAGACCAAGCATACACTGTTCAAAAATATCGGTTCCGTCAATAATACTGATGATCTCCAACAGTGAAATATCCTCAGCGCTCTTGGCAAGCATCACCCCTCCATGCACCCCACGTTGCGAATTCATGAGTCCGGCTGCAGTTAACTGCTGCAACACCTTCGTCAAGAAGTGAAAAGAAATGTTCAAACTATTCGCAATGGACTGAATCGAAACCCATTGTCCTGGCTTTTGCGAGGCGATGTGAATCATCGCTTGTATGCCGTATATGCAGGTTTTCGAAATCATGGGTGCACCTCCTCGTGTTTGCCGCCCCTACCACAGACAAAACACCTTATTTCAGATTTTAAGAGTTGTTTGTCTGCAATTTAATGGTAATGCTCCTCTATGTCAAGAAAAAAGTGTAAAAAATCTGAAATTCCTAATTGCCTCAGAAGGGACGTCTTACTCGCCAATTTCATGTTTTTGAGAATGATCAACATACCTGAGCTCAACGATAGGTCGTGAGGCGAGTCAAATCCGTAGTTTTGTTGTCTGAATCAACGATTTACGGAACCACATCGGTCGGCATGGCTGCAGAACACTCTTCGCTTAAGAGTCTCGTTCAGTCCTTTGAGCGCACATCCTATTTCAAAAAGCTTCAGCTCTTGCTAGAGGCCGGGGGAACGCTGTCCACAAAATCCTTACGTGGTTCGTTAAAGGCTCTCACCGCCAACAGTGTACAACGCTGCACAGATAAGCGACTGGTTGTTGTCTGCTCGAATGAAGACCTATCGGCGTGGTACCACGACATCGCTCTCATGGCTTCTCACTCCGGCGTTGCGATGTTTAGCGAGGGTGCCCCCAGACGCTCGTCTCTGGATCATCATGCCGACGACATGACTCGCATTGTAGACGTCGTCTCGACCATCGAGCAATATGAACACTCCATTGTTGTTGCCGATCCCGCGTCCTTCCTTGTAGCTCTTCCAAAACCCACCGCGGTGGTGGAGAATATCTTTCATGTGAAGAGAGACGATTCACTCTCGTTTGAACAGTTCTGTCAGCACCTACAGTTGAATGGCTTCGAGCGACAAGACTACGTTTCCAAACCGGGAGAAATCGCTATCCGCGGCGGTATTGTGGACGTGTTCCCGGTAGGATGGTCCACTCCCCTACGCATCGAGTTCTGGGGAGACCTGGTGGATTCCATTCGTGAGTTCGATCCCCTTTCTCAGCGCTCCATTCGCGAGCACCAATCGGTGGAGTTCCTAGCTCGCTTCATTTCTGACGAGCATGATGAGTTCTCGTGTACGCTGATGGATTACATCGACAACGACACCATCATCATCCTTGACCAACCCGAAACACTTGCCGCTCAGTTTGAGAAACTCGAGCGCCACGAACTCTTTGAGCAACTGCAGCAGCAACGCTGCCTGCGTATTAATCCCCTTGGGTCGGTGGACTTGGAGACAAAGAGTACGGAACAGAAAGTTGTGGATTCGTCGGTAGAATCGTTGTACCTAGAATTGACTCGTCTGCAACAACTCAAATCCGATATCTTCATCTGCGCAGAAGGAAGTATACACACACGTCGTATGCGCGAACTCACCGAGAACGTGGCTGAGCGTATGGAGAACGATCATCCGGAAGCCGAGCTGCTGCGCATCGATGCTATCCACTGGGAGCACAGCACGCCACACGCCGGTTTTGAATGGCCGGACGAATCACGCGTGGTATTTACCGAGCACCAAATATTTAATCGTCAGCGTTTCCACGACGCTCGCAAATACTCGAATACAGCTGGTCTCACTCTGCGCGAGTTGCAGCAATTGCGCAAGGGCGATTTGATTATTCATATCGACAAAGGTGTCGGTCAGTTCGACGGTCTGGAAACCATCACCATAGGCGGCAATAAACAAGAGAGTGTCAGACTCCTATTTGCCGAGGGCGATGTTCTCTACGTTCACCTCAACTACATCAACAAACTTCAACGCTACTCGGCGGCTGAAGGTACGGCACCGAAACTGAGCAAGCTTGGCACCGGCGAATGGGAACGCAAGAAGGCACGCACGAAGAAGAAGATCAAGGATATCGCCCGCGATTTGATCAAACTCTACGCGCAGCGCAAGGCTCTTCGCGGTTTTGCATTCCCTTCCGACACGGTGTGGCAAAAAGAGTTCGAAGCATCGTTCATGTATGAGGATACTCCTGATCAGGCCAAAGCCACCGCGGAAGTAAAGGCCGATATGGAGACATCCATGCCGATGGACCGATTGGTTTGTGGTGACGTTGGATTCGGAAAAACCGAGATCGCCATACGTGCCGCGTTCAAAGCAGCACAAGCCGGAAAGCAAGTGGCGGTGTTGGTTCCTACCACCATTTTGGCGCAACAACATTACCTCACCTTTTCAGAACGCCTCCGTCGCTATCCGGTTCGCGTTGACGTTATATCGCGCTTCCGGAGCTCCGATGAACAAAAGGCTATCGCTGCCAAAATGGAAGAGGGTGCCATTGACGTGCTTATCGGCACGCACCGCATTTTGAGTAAGGATATCGTCTTCCGCAATCTGGGCTTACTTGTCATCGACGAGGAACAACGCTTTGGCGTTGCCGCGAAGGAAAAGCTTCGCAGTCTGCGCGCCAACGTCGACACTCTCACGCTCACTGCCACACCGATTCCGAGAACATTGAACTTCTCGCTCATGGGTGCCCGAGATTTGAGCATCATCGAGACGCCGCCGCGCAACCGATTGCCGGTGGAAACAAGCATTACCGAGTGGAACGATCACGCCTTGCGCGAAGCCATTTCCCGCGAATTGGATCGTGGAGGACAGCTCTACTTTGTGAACGATACCATCCAGGATTTGGATGAACTGGCCATGCGCCTCACCGAACTGATGCCGGGCATCAAGTTTGGTATCGCACACGGACAAATGGACAACGGCAAACTGGAAACCGTGATGGAGCGCTTCCTCGAACGCAAATTCGATGTGCTGCTCACGACCAAGATTGTTGAAAGCGGCTTGGACATTCCCAACGTCAACACCATCATCATCAACCGCGCCGATCGATTTGGATTGGCCGAGTTGTATCAGTTGAGGGGTCGGGTGGGACGTTCCAACAAACAAGCCTACTGCTATTTGGTGGTACCGCCAATTAAGACTCTGCAACGCAACTCCATCCGGCGTTTGCAAGCCATCGAGGAACACACCGATCTTGGAAGCGGCTTCCACTTGGCTATGCGCGATCTTGAGATTCGCGGAGCCGGGAATCTGCTCGGTGGCGAGCAGAGCGGCTTCATCGCTGAGCTTGGACTCGAAACCTATCAACGAATCCTCGACGAAGCGGTGCGCGAGTTGCGCCATGAAGAGTTCGCGGACATGTTTGACGAAGCGGATCTGCTCAATTTCACGAACGACGACGTCTCCGTTGAACTCGACGCCGATGCTCTGCTGCCCGAAGCTTACGTGAAACGCGACACAGAACGGTTCGAGTTTTATAAACGACTCTTCAATGCCCGTACGGAAAAGGTGTTGGAGGACATCCACGGCGAGCTGCGCGACCGATACGGCGCCCTTCCTCCGGAGGCAGAGAACTTGCTGTACGTTGTGCGCGTACGCCTGAGCGCACTACCGGCCGGCTTCGATCGAATCATGATTAGTCGCAACCTTGTCAGCATCGAGTTACCTCTCAACGCACCGGAGCAGTATTTTGAGTCGGTATTTCCGCGCATCGTTGCCCATGTGTCGCTGCATGAAGGCTCGCGCTTTGTTCAAAAGAACAAAAGAACCGTGATCGAAATCCCGATCGAGCGCCGCGATGATGCCTTGCCGCTTATTCGATCCTTGGGATTGGAAGTGCTCCAAGCCATCGACCAGGCACAACAAGAGCGACAGAAAGCACAGCGTGCGGCTATGAACGCGACCGCAAGTAAGCATCGGACGGATTCAGACAACAGCTCAACTCACACCTAGATCTCACCACAGACGTCTTCTCCTTCATGAACTCCGTTCTTCACTGCTTTCTCAGTGCCCTTCTTCTTACGTGCGCGCTTCGCGCCGGTGATCTCGATAGCGTATCACAGAAGATTCGCCTCGGTACTGCCGTCAATTCCTATCCTGCGGTGGTGAATCCGGTGTTATCGTACGATATGCAGACCTTGTATTTCTCGCGCAAGTTCTATCCCGAGAACACCGGGTCGATTCGCGATCCGGACGATATATGGGAATGTCGTCGAGCTCCTAACGGTCGCTGGCAAGACGCCGTTCGTCTGGACCCACCGCTGAACACAAGCGAGAGCAACGTGCTCTGTTCCATTTGTCCCCTCTCCAACACTGCACTTCTGCAAACGACTGTCGTTAACGACGGCATCGCAAAGCAGGTGTTTGCGCTCAGCCACCACACCTCCCAAGGTTGGTCTGAACCCGAAGTCATTCACATTGAAAATTATCGCAACGACTCACCCTACTTCTACGCCTATCTGGCTTACGACGAACGCACACTGTTCTTGGCCTTGCAGAACAAACACTCGCAGGGAAGTCTTGACCTCTATGTCAGTTTTCGCGATGGAATTTCTCTCAACTTCTCGGAACCGCGCAACTTGGGTCCCTCGATTAACACCGTGAGAACAGAAGGAAGCCCCTGCCTGGGCTTTGATGGTCGAACCTTGTACTTTAGTTCCGATGGACACAAGGGATACGGCAGTCTGGATTTGTTCGTGAGTCGTCGATTAGACAGTACGTGGACTAATTGGTCAACACCGCAAAATTTAGGTCCTCAAATCAACACCCCATATTTGGACCATTGTTTCAGCTTGAGCGCCGATGGAACTATTGCGATGATTGTCTCTGCCGACAGTCTCGGCACTCCCGGTATTTATCAAGTGCATGTTCCCGCTGCCATGCAAATGGGTCCTTCGCAAGTTGAACCAGGCAAACACCCGGGAAAGAAAACAATAGCCGACAGCTTGTCATTCGATTTGCACTTCGGTGTGGATTCTGCTGTGGTAAACATCACAGAGTTGCGCGACGCCTTGTCAGGTCTTGCAGTCGCTCTCGAAGATCGATGTTGGAAGGTCACGCTCGATTCGTGGACGGATAACTCCGGAACAGAAGCGCACAACGCATCACTCTCTGCTCGCCGCGCGGCAGCAGTTCGCTCAGCGTTGTACAAATCGATGGCGAATCAGTGTTTGTCCTTCACGGCGGTGCACAACCACGGAAGTCAGGATGCCCGCTTCAACAATGAGGATGAACAAGGAAGAGCGGCTAATCGAAGTGTGAGAATACGGATGACCTTGCGCTGATCATCCACCCTGCGTACAGCGGTGTTATAGCGTGTTTAGAAACGAATACTCGCGCACAAACTCGGACCGGTGGGACCTACGGTGGGAAGCAGACTAAGACCGGAATCGCTTACATCAAAGTCATACAAGTGTGCTCCAACATAGGCGTCGATAGCCGATAAGGTGTAGATGCCAAGCAACCACAAGCCACTCACATCGCGTTGGTCTCGATAGAATTCCCGTTCACTATAGGCCTGCTGTTTTTGGATGTCTGAAATTCCACTCGAGCTGTAGGTGAGATCTGCGTTGAGGTATTTGGCATTGTTCCAAAGCAGGATGCCGCTAACCGCAGCCGTTGCGCCAAAGAATAGTGCAGAGCGCATGTAATTCTCGTCGTAGAGTTGTCCCCAACCCGGACAAACCAAGCTGCGGATGATTGCTGCACCCGGTGACTTGGTCATTTTGGCCGAAGCTTGCTGAGTAGTTGCCGAGGTAGTTGGCGTGGGCTTAGGACTAGCCGTACTGTCGTCAGTTTCGCGCAGCACCAAGGACGTGGCCGCTGTCTGCATCACCATAGCTGACTCACTGGCAGGTAGGCGTATAGCCTCAACATTGCTATCCGCAGCACTGCTCAAGCTATGCTGCGCCATGGTCAACGACGTAGCTGCACCGAAGGTGCCAAGAATAAGAAGACTCCTGAAAAACTTTTGTAATGTCATGGGGCAACGGCAATCACTTCAATTTCAACACGCACATCTTTTGGTAGTCGTGCCACCTCTACGGTTGAGCGCGCTGGTTTGGATGTTCCAAAGTATTGGGCATAGACTTCATTCATGGCGCCAAACTCGCCCATGTCTTTGAGAAACACGGTAGTCTTCACAACGTTGTCGAAGGTCAATCCTTGCGAGTGCAGCAGCGCTTGAATGTTTTTGCACACCTGGTGCGTTTGTTCAGCAATTCCGCCCTCGATCATTGCTCCTGTGGCATCGAGAGGAATTTGACCGGAGAAATAGAACAGACTACCTTGAACTTTCACGCCTTGCGAGTAGGGTCCGATTGGAGCGGGCGCTTGATCTGAGTGGACAATGGTTTTCATGGAACTGAGTGATGAGGTGGAACAGGAAACAATGAAGAAAGAAATGCACAGTGTGGTGATCGCGAGAAACAGCGAGCGGTCCCCTTTCCGTCCGACACACCCTGCCATGCTGCAGTACCCACCGTATGGTGCCTTAGTGTGCGGGATCATCGTGTTTCTCCTCCGGATCTCGCACAATATACACTTGCTCGTTGGGCTTAGCCATGCCGTAGTTCTCCCGAGCCAGGCGTTCGATTTCGGTGCTGTCGTACTGCAAACGACGACTCCGCTGGAGAAGCGAGTCGTGCGTCTGCGTTAACAGTTGAATCGAATCGAGTAATGCACTCCGCTGACGTTCCAAACGCACGCGGGTGAGTAATCCATAGCTGGAGAAGAGGCCGAACGCAAGGATGAGAGCGGCGGCCAGCAACACGATCAGGCGGCGACGGCGACGCATTCTGCGTTCCGGGCTCAACTGTGGTTGTTCTGGTGTCTCGTCTATCATCGGCAGCTCGTTATTTCATCGAAGCTGCAAATTAGTGAGAACCAAACACCCGCTTGAGCAAATCCGACACCCGTGCCGCGGGATTGCTCCGGATATTTTCTTCCTCTGCGGCAATCATCACGAAGAGTCCGTCAATTGCCTTTTGCGTCACATACTCAGACAGGTCGGTAGAAACGGGAGTGACAAAGGGTACTTTGTTGTAGGTGGACATCACATCCGACCAATAGCGTGTAGCCTGGACCGACTCCAGAGCTTTGGCGATGACGGGTTTAAAGGTCTGCTGCAATTGCGCCGTGGTGCTTCGCTGCAAATACTCTGTGGCTGAATGTTGTGACCCTTTCACAATGCCAATCGCATCGTTTACTGTCATTCCCTCAATGGCCTTCAGGAATATTGGCTTCGCATCGCTTGCGGCTTTTTCTGCAGCTCGGTTGATGGAGAGGACTGCCTCGTCCACCTTGGATCCCATCCCTATTTTACGCAGGGTATTTTCTACCGTGGAGGCACTCTGCGGAAAAGGAATTTTCACGGTTGGATTACCGAAGTATCCATTGGTTGCCGCCAGTTGTGCCGTGCCTTTGCTTGTACCGTTCGAGAGAGCTTCTTTAATGCCTTTGGCGGCATCCTCCTCACTCAAAGCAGACGAGCCAACCGCGGTTTGCACGTCTTTAACGGTCTTCTTCACTTTGTCCATCCACCCCTGAGCATGCAAATCCAATGTTGCATCAAATGCAACAAGATTCAATGCTAAGAGAAGCAGAAGCCGAGATTGCGTGGAAAATTTCATGAAACGTGTTGGTGTTGGTGTGACATCAAAGACTCGCCCGCAACGTAGAGTTTAATTCGGGTGAGGCGGCAGCCTTCGCACTTGAGACGTCTCGAGGCGGAAAAACGTTTGAAGTGTGCAAACATTTCGAACCGTAGCATACCATTAAGGCCTTGTGAAGTGGTATTTTTGACGACCGACCGGTCGGTCAGGATTTAAGAATTCGGCCTAAACCGACTTCTCAATCGATTTTTCACGGACTTCACATCATTATGACAGCGCAAGCAGAACGTTCCACCATGAGTTTGTGGATGCAGGCAGTTCGGGCGTTTTCTTTTACCGCCAGTATCACACCGGTACTTCTTGGGGCGGCCCTGGCTCTATCGTTTAACGGTACGGTGTACTGGTATTTGCTTCCTCTTATTGCCGTCTGTTCGGTGATGATGCATGCTGCAACGAACTTGGTAAGCGACTACTTTGATTTCAAACGTGGAGTCGATACCAAGGAGAGCTATGGCTCCAGTCGTATCCTGGTTGATGGTCTCCTTGCCCCCTCCTCCGTGTACCGAGTGGGACTGCTGCTTTTTGCCATCACCTTTGTGTTGGGACTCTTCATGGTGGTGGAACGCGGAACGCCGGTCTTAATCCTCGGAGTGATCGGAATCTTTGGTGGCTACTTTTACTGCGGCGGTGGCTCTGCTGCATACAAGTACTTTGCCGTTGGCGATGTACTGGTGTTCCTCTTGATGGGTCCGTTGATGGTGTGCGGTTCGTACTATGTGCTCACCGGCACGATAAACGATACCGTAATCTACGCGTCGCTCCCCATTGGCTGCTTGGTGGCGGCCATCTTGATTGCCAATAATATTCGTGATATCTCGCACGACCGTAAGGCGAATTTGCATACCGTGGCAACACTCCTTGGACCGTCGGCATCGCGATGGGAATATATCCTTATTGTTGTGGCTGCTTTTGTGATTGTGATTGTTTTAGTGGCTCTGAAAATGCTGAGTCCGTGGACTCTTCTGGTACTCCTCAGTTTCCCTCCGGCATTGAAAAATTTACGTGCCATCCGGGCGGCAGATCCAATGGGAGCGCCGGAGGCGATAGCCATGACGGACGTTCACACCGCACAGCATCACTTTCTATTTGGTGCACTATACAGTATTGGATGTGTTCTAGCGCACTGGTTCTAATTATTGCTGTCCACTCGTTCTATGAAGCAGGTCGTCCCACCCATTCTCCTTGCTGCTACTTTATGGTTTGTCATGTTCTCGCGTCAGCTCTCGTGGACGCAAGAAATACACGACCACTTTTTCTGGCAAGCGATGGTGTGTTCTACACTGGTACTCAGTGTGTTGACTCTTGTACTGCAGCGGAAAAAACTTGCTGCGTTGTTTCACTTTGAACCAAAGTTTCTTGCCATTGGGGCGGGACATGCGGTTCTGCTCTACGGTCTAAGCCGATTAGGTGTCTGGCTTATGAGCCTGATGTTCAGTTGGACGGTTCCGCACATTCAGGCAGTCTACGCCACCAGGGTTCAACTCGATCCGCACATCATCGCGCCGTTGCTCTTCTTTATCATTGCGCCGTGCGAGGAGACTTTTTGGCGAGGCTTCGTTCAAGCAAGACTGGAGGAGCTTAGCAATCCGCGGACCGCGCTGCTGAGCACGACGGCACTCTACGCACTGGTACACATCTGGGCTCTCAATCCAATGTTGCTTGTTGCCGCTCTGGTCTTGGGAATGCACTGGGGCTTTCTCTTCCGACGCTACCACTCGCTTGTTCCCGGTATTATTTCGCACGCGCTTTGGGACACCACCATTTTTGTCCTTCTGCCCGTTCAGTTTTCCTAACACTACTCCTCATTCACCATGAAAGCAGTTGTACTCCACGCTCATGGCAACGCCGACGCGTTGCACTATGTAGAAGATTGGCCAATTCCTGAGATCAACGACGATGAAGTGCTTGTTCGTGTGCACGCCACTAGCATAAATCGAATCGACATCGTTGTTCGCGACGGCTATCCGGGTATCCCCGCAAAACTCCCGCACATTCCGGGTGGCGATATAGCCGGCGTTGTTGCTCGATGCGGTTCGTCTGCGAAACACTTCAAAGAAGGCGATCGCGTGTTGAGCTGGCCAATCGTCGTACCGGCTGACGAGCTTGATAATCCGGATGCTTTTCTTTCAGAACGCTGGCAGTACTTCGGCTTGCACCGTCCCGGTAGCTACGCCGAGTACGTGGCTGTGCCTGAATCCAGTCTTCTCTCCATTCCCGACACCGTCAGTTTTGAAGATGCAGCCTGTCTTCCCATTTCCGGTCTCACCGCCTATCATGCTCTCTATGACGTGGCAAAATTGAAAGCCGGTCAATCCTTTCTGCTGTGGGGCGCATCGGGCGGATTTGGAACCCTGGCCCTGCAATTAGCCAAATCGACCGGTGCGACCATTATCGCCACTGCCGGCAATGAAGAGAAAGCAGCCGTACTGCGCAGTCTTGGCGCCGACCATGTATTCAATCACTATACCGATGATGTCGGAGCCGCTGTACGCGCGCTATTTCCGGCGGGGGTGGACTGCGTGTTGGACTATGTTGGTCCAAAGACCTTCCCTACCAGCTTTGCCCTACTTCGTAAAGGCGGAAAGATGCTCTTGTGCGGAATGTTGACGGGGCGAGAAGTGACCTTAAACATCCAGTTGACCTATTTGCGCCACCTTTCTCTTCACGGCTTATACCTCGGCAGAAAATCAGAGCTCGCAGAGCTTGTGGACTTGGTGGCAACAGGCAAAGTCCACACGCACATTCATAAGGTTCTCCCACTGTCAATGGCTGCAGAAGGACAGCGTCTGCTCGACAGCGGTGAGGTAATTGGTAAGGTAGTGTTGACAATCGACGCCTAACGGTTCAGATCTGCTGAGCAGTGATGAATCGGCAGGAGATTTTCAGTACGTAGGCGGCAACGCCGCCTACGTATCAAGAGTCTTAGTCATTACGAAAGTGAGTGTGTGCTTCGTCCCGAGTTGACGAGACGTCATCTGCAACCTGAGCTTCACTCAATCCCCACTTCGTCTCAATCTTCCTTTTTGGCGTCGCGCGTTTTCTTGGTTGAGCGGAAATGATACTTGCCCAGACCCAGGCATACAGAAACACGGCGCTGCCCCTGTTCCGCGGTGTGACTCACCACAGAATCGCCTACCAGCATTTGCGCCGAACCGCCTCCATCGAGGTTAAGGGCAGAGTAGGCACCAAAGCGTTTCATGAATTCAGCTAATTCTGCAATGGTGAATCCCGTAGAGCGGGAGTTACATTCAACCGTCACGAGGTAAATCGTGTTGCGAGTGATGTCGGTGCCAATGGCCGTGCGTGCAAGACGACGATAATAGAATCGTTGGCCCGCATTACTAATCGGCTTGAGGTTTTCCGAAATGGCACCGCCGCTCACGAGCAGTGGAGTGCCGCAAACCGCATTGGTGTACACAATGGAATCTCGTTTGCTGGTGGTGTAACGAAGCACTAAGGTGTCGCCCACCGCACAGTGAAGACGATGAAGCTCATCCAGACTCATGGACAACACACAACCACGAAGAGGCATGGCGACGGAACCGGTATCAACCATGCGCAACACCACCATGTGAATATCCTCGTTGACGGCCGGAGTGTGGAGATAACGACACAGCACTTTAGCTGTAGAAAATTCTGCTGACGAAGCTTGGCGCAGAGCCGTATAGGCGGCACGAAGCGAGTCGCGAGAGATACGCAGTTCCGTGGAGTCACGCAGCAACGAAGTACTGTCGCTCATGCTTTCCGCAATTTCCTGCTCAATAGCCTCGGTTGGAACATAGGGCACCGTTTGACCGATAAAGCTATTGAACAATACGATGGAATCGCTCATTACCCGCCGATTAACCGAGCACACACGAAGGCCTTGTCCATCCTTGTTGCGAATAGATGCACTGAGAACAAGACTATCGATGATCGGTCGGTTTTTCGTATCAAAGAAGCAACAGGTCCAATCCTTATACGGCAGCATCTCGCACACTTCTCCGCTGCAGACCGTTGGTCCGATAGGTGTTGTCGAAGCAGCGCGCCAAAAGTGCGCGTTAACAGCTGCATAGAGTACCTTATTTTCGGTTGAATCCAAACGTGAGCGGAAGTCGCGCAGGCGTTCCAACGAATTTGCTTGATTATCGGCTTTCAAGGTCATCACGCTGTAATGCGGATTCCTAAGCACGCACGTAAGCGCGTGTACCAGGCTGTGTGAGGAATCGGCGTGGGTGACGTTGATCTCGCGGTAAATAATGCCGTCTGTGAGAATGGAGTCCTTCGCGATACTGATGACTGCCAGTGCTTTCGGTGCTCGTGCTTCTGCACGGGCTCGTGCGATATCTACTCCGCGATGTCGCGAACGACGTGAGGCTTTTGAGCGACTCTTCTTCGAGGTCTTGGAGCTCATGCTACTTCCCCGCTTCGATGCGGATTTCTTTGAAGCGCCTGAGCTGCGCGATGAACGTGCTGAGCTTCCCTTCTTTGCTGAGGGTCTGGACTTCTTTGTCCCATGCTTCGGTGCAGCCGCAAACGTGTCGGCTGAACTAAGAATGCACAAGCTCAAGGTGCAACAGATGAGCAAGCGCACAGACGCAGAGTGCAGTAGTGATGACAATCGAAATGTTAATGTGTACTGTTTTTCCATCGAAAGAGCCGCTTCAGGTACGAGAGCCGGAACGGCCATAAAATGGACGCCGGCAGATTGATCACATAGTTGAGTTGCTGTGCGCTGTTAAGGAGCGGAAAGATGCGCCGTATCCAAAACAACTCCGTCAGCACGGTAGCAGCGAAATAACTGAGGAGCAGAATACTAATGTGTGCATAGTACACACGAGCATCAACCTCGTATTGCAGTGCAACGATGCTGAACACTGTAAGGAAGAGCATGAGAAAGAGAGCTTCTAAGGCATCCACAATAACCCGAAAGCGATTAGCCTCGGGAAGAGTACATCGCTTCTGCCGGTACTGGGTGAGTGTCCAACAGGTTCCGCTCGTGCTTAGGATCAAGCCAAGACAGAGAAATGGACGTAAGACCGCGCTCATGGAACCGGCAAAAAATGCCTGAATGGCGATCAACACCAGATATTCAATTTTCCGGCGACGAACTTTTTGGTCGAGTTCCTGTGCAACACTGCTGTTCATGTTCTGGCCGTGAGTCTACAACCGCCAATAGAAGCAGCCTTCGCACTCGTGCACTTCCTCATTGCTGCAGTGGCAATTTAGTAATTTTGCGTCAGTGTTCACCGATGAGAGGTCGAGTTCCCCATGAATTTTGAGTGTATTGATGTGAGTGTTGAAGAGAGTATTGCTCTCGTTACTCTTAACAGACCAGACAAACTCAATGCGCTCAATGCGCAGGTGTTGAATGAGCTCAATAGTGCCTTCACTCAGCTCGCTACGCAATCTCAACTTCGCTGCGTGATTGTGACCGGAGCAGGACCGAAAGCCTTTGCCGCCGGCGCCGACATTCGAGAGCTGCAAGAGTGCACACCGAAGAGCGGTACGGACTTCGCTGAACGTGGGCAGAGCATCTTCCAAATGATTGAGGACTTCCCCATTCCCGTGATCGCCGCCGTCAATGGTTTTGCCTTAGGAGGAGGTTGCGAGTTGGCCATGGCATGCCACTTTCGCTACGCCTCACCCAATGCGCAGTTTGGTCAGCCGGAAGTCAAGCTCGGCATCATTCCGGGCTACGGCGGCACACAACGCCTAACCCGTCTCTGCGGTCCGGCAATGGCCATCGAACTCATCACGAGCGGGGTGATGATATCGGCTGAACGTGCCTTGCAATGTGGCCTCATCAACGCGATCGTGCCTTCCGAGCAGTTGCTCGATGCTTGCCGAAAGACGGCTCTGAGCATTGCGTCGATGGCGCCATTGGCAGTTCGGGCGTCGTTAAAAGCGATCAGAGCGCAGGCGCACGGTAATGGTATGGACGTGGAAGCTCGCGAGTTTGCCGAACTCTGCGGTAGTCATGACTTTCATGAAGGCACGTCTGCTTTTCTCGAGAAGCGCTCGGCTACGTTTAAGGGTCAGTAAGCCCTCATGCGCCTCACCCTTCATCTTCTCTATAACGTCATTGTCGTTCCGACCTTGGCAGTAGTCTACGCGCTACTCGCCTTGGTATCCACCAAAGCACGACACCGGTGGCAACACGAGCGAATGTCATGGAAGGCTCTAGACTCGCTTGATGCCTCTGGTTTTCGTCTTTGGTTCCACGCCGCCTCGATGGGTGAGTTTGAGCAGCTGAAACCCGTCGTTGAACGATGTCGTTCATCCTGGCCTGATGCTCAGGTGATTGTTTCCTTCTCCTCTGCTTCCGGTTATCGTAATCAACGTCTATACGCGCACGCCGATGCCGTCGTCTATGCTCCCTTCGACTCGCTAAAACGCGTGCATGCATTTCTCGATCGTTTGCGTCCTACTCTTCTTGTCGTATCGCGTTACGACTTGTGGTGGAACATGATGCATGAATGTCGCAGGCGCACTATCCCTGTTGTCCTCGTCAACGCCACTTACACGCGTTCGTCGTTTTTGGGAACGGGCATTGGACGCCCCTTCTATCGCGAACTCATGAACGCCGTTAGTCATCTGTATTGTGTGAATGAGTCCTCGTATAGCTCGTTTGAGGCTTTGGGTGTTCATAGCATTCTGCACGTTGGGACCGACACGCGCTACGATCGATTGGCAGGAGCGATAGCGCAGCAACCGGAGCTGCGTCGCAGCTGGCGTGGCGTTCGAAATACGGTGTTTCAGCCTGAGGATTTCGTCCTCATCCTCGGAAGCGTGTGGAAGCCTGACCTCGAGCTGTTTCTACATCCCACATGTTTGAAAGCACTCCGTCCCTCAACGCGATTGCTTATCGTTCCGCATGAAATGCATGAGGAGCTGTTTGAGATGGCTGACCATGCGCTGGGACATTGTATGCGCTGGTCCGGGGTTGAGACGTCCACTGAAGTCAGAACGCGACATGGCATTGTCGATACCGTCGGACAGCTGCTCAATCTCTACGCTATAGCCGACGCTGCCTACATCGGCGGTGGCTTTGGCGCCGGGGTGCACAGTGTAGCTGAAGCAGCCTGTTACGGGATGGTGGTGTCATGCGGACCGAAGTTCCAGCACAATGCCGATGCCGTCGCCCTCGAGCAATCCGGAGGATTACAATGTTTGCGTACTGTGGACGAGGCAGTGCGATGGCTTGAATGGGTGCAGAACCCGGAGCAGACACATGAACTCGCACAAGCAAATGCGAAGAAGATTGCCTCTACCATTGGCACGAGTGACAATGTCGTGCAGACAATCGCTGAAGTGCTCAGCAGATAAAAATCAAAAGACTCATCTAGCCATTCACTATGATGTGGTCTTCGGTGTGATTGGATCCATGTGCGCGAAGCGCGCACGAATAATGAATCACCTGACGATGCTCACAGAGTACCTGAGTGGAGCACGGCAGCGAAACAAACGACTCTCAGGCAGTAGCAGGTTGGGCTTGACGACGGGAGATGATGAGATAGGCACCGGCGATCATCAGACCGATCCCGATCCACTGTGCCTGCGACATGCCGAGGTACAGGGGGTTGAGTCGCAGCCACTCCACCATGAAACGTTCGAAACCGGCGAGGAGCATGTATATGCCGAAGAGACGTCCCTCCGGGAGTGACGAACGTTGCTGCAAACGATAAAGGACAACGAAAATGAGCAGACACGCTATGGTCTCATACACTGGTGTGGGATGCACCATGATGTCATAAGGTAAAGCCGCACCCGGGTGCATTTCCGCCCACTTGGCGGCGAGTTCCGGATTGAGAGCTGAGAGTGTGGGAACAGTGCCATTGGGGTAGCTCATAGCCCAGGGGAGCGACGAAGGGATGCCGTAATCGCCATCGCCGGCGAGCTGACACCCTATGCGACCAATGCCATAGGCCAGAATGAGTCCCGGTGCAGTGACATCCCCCAAAAACAAAAAGCGCACACCTTTTTTCTTGCAGTAGTACGCAATGCTTGCAATAGAGAGAAGGAGACCGCCAAAGAAGGTCAGACCGGATCCGCTGAAAATTTCCGAGATGCCATTTTGAGCAACGAGTTCGGGGTTTTCGAGAAGGTGGAAGAGTTTGGAGCCCACGATACCGGCTACGAGGGCGATCATGGTGATGACCGAGGCAAAGGCAGCGGCGCGCTCTTTATCTTTCCATTGACGTTGGAGTTCGCGACCGAGCAGGTAGTTGGCAGAGAGAAATGCAATGGCCATCATAAGACCAAAGCTGTGAACAGGAATTGGTCCAATGTGGAAGAGGTCAGGGCGCATGCGCAGCTAGGGGTTCAGGAGAGCATCGACCGCATAAAGGTGGATGCTTTGGAAAAATCATCGTCCATTGAACCGCTCATCAGATTGATGTCGATGTGTTGCAGTTCGGGGTACAAACTACAAAGATTTTTCCACGGAGTACTGTCGCTGAGCGGCATGTGAATTCCCTTTTCTCCAATGCCATGCCCATGCTGCTCGCAAATCAAATCGGCGAGACGTACCATAGACGTCACTCCCTTATCCAAGCCGGCAGCATCTGGCGAATCGTGATAACTTACCACGCTCTGCAAAGCATGTGGAAGGTTCCAATTGCGCGCCAGTATCTGGCCTACTTGCATGTGCGTGGCACCGAACACTTCCATTTCGGCATCATTGTCGTTGAGGTTGTGAAGATCCATGAGGTTCAACACGGACGCATACTTATCAGCATCGAATTGAATCATACAGAGCTTTCCGATGTCGTGGATCAGACCACCGATGAATTCGTTGTCTTGAAAGTTTTTCTTCAAGGAGTGGGCAAGCGACTTGGCAATACCAGCGGTCGAGGCCGAGTGATCCCAAAAACGCTGCACGAAAGGTGCGACGGCTGAGTTGGAGAGGAAGACAAATTTGGAGTAGATACTCACACCAAGCACGATGTTCATCATGCGGTTCATACCAATGGTGGCAACCGCCTGAGCCACGTTGGTGACCTCCGTCCGCATACCAAAGGTCGGCGAATTCGCCAGGCGAATAACCTTTAACGCGATGGGAGCGTCGGTTTCGACGAGGGACGAGAGCTCTCGAACGTGAACGTTTTCTTTCTCGAGGAGCGACAGAATCTTGGTCGCCACCATGGGGAGCGACACCAAATCCTGCGTGTTTTCAAGAGTGGTCAGAAAATCCATAAATCCTGTTGGTGCGCGTGGAACCACGATCCCCCCACAGGCCAAAACATCGATTTTAAGCGAAAAACGCTCAATTGGTCAGGTATTTCCGCGGTGCGACAGGTAACCACCGGCGGACCACCTTTAGGGGGCAATCAAGAGAATTGTCGGTTACCGTGGTGGCTTTCTTAAACTCCCGACTCTCACAAAAAGCATTTTTCCATCAAATGCTCCGATTTGTCATCAATCGGCTTTCAGTTGCTCCACAATCTGAGCAGACGTAAAAACAAAGCGCATTCATACGCTGCTGAGACATTGCGTGGAATGTGCCGACACCCGGCTTTTTATACATGCCGCCTTCGGCGTCCCACTTTTTTTTCCAGCCGATGTCCAGTTTCACCCCACTCAAACGTTTTGTGTATAGGGGCATTCATCACCTGAACAATCCCCGTCGGTGCAAATAATACATGAGCGGGTATGGCGATGCACCGATGGAGATGATGCAGGACGGAATGCGGCCCTTTGCAGTGCGACTCGTCAACTCTGAGCAATCGGCACGTGCATCATGAGGGAGAGCTCTTCTCCCCTCTCCTGATCACGCTGTCGAGCGCGAGAAGAGCAGAGCTGACGAGGCGTAAGGCAGAGAGCTCCCCTGCGCAAATCATCCATGTGTCGTGCAAAGCCTTTGCGGCACCATGCTCAAAGGCTTTGACTGACACCATTCCTCAACTCATCACCACCTTCACTATGAAAATTTTCTCCTCAATCCTGATTCTCATGCTGTTCTTCATGGGCTCCGGTCTGACGACATCAGCCTTCGCGGCAAAGTCGGTGCGGAAGTCGTCAAAAATGAGCACGATAAAAACTGATAAACTCAGTCGCTTCGAATGGTCCAAACTCCTCGGTATTACGATTGAAGTCAAATTCGGAACAAACATTCCCGGTTGCCCATGTTGTTATGGCGGCGTGTGCGAATTCAAAATTGGAAGCAGTGCTATGATCAGTGGGCCGGTCGATGATAATCAAGTCCGTTCCTTCAGTGACGAATTGCTTGCGAACGATCAGGGCATCATTGGCATTACTCAAAGCGGCGAGACCTATCTCATCTTTAGTCGACACACGACACGACCGGAGCTGCTTGGCAAAGTACTCGACGTACAGGCTCCTCCGCGTTGGGATCCGCAACTCAGCACAGTGTACGGCATTCCTCCGATGAAGGCCGGCAAATATCAGATCGTCGACAACGGTTTATTTAAAGCAGTGCGCTTGAACTAAGATCTACGCATCGACGCTGTTCATTCAACAGTGACAAACTCCCAATGTATCGCATCTTTTTGTCGTAAGGTCAGCACATCGCGCGCATCCCTCGCATCCTGTCGTCAACATTCTAAAAAAAAACTCAACTCCTTACGTATCATTAAACGGGCATGAAAACTCTGCTTATTGTGTTGGTTAGCATTGTTGCACTCTATGTACTCGGCGTGGCTTTGCTTCGCTTCGTGTACCTCGGCGTGAAACCTTGGAATGATCATTCCTACACGCTGCCCCAAATCCGAGAATTCCGTGACGAAGAAGGCTTGAGGTCAGATATCGATTGCTATTTGATTGACAACAGAGACCTGCACAGCGTGGATACGGATTCCAACGACTCAACGCGTACGCTACCGCAGTACAGAGTGTTTGATGCCAAGGGCCAT
This sequence comes from Chlorobiota bacterium, assembly GCA_039810585.1. Classification (GTDB taxonomy): domain Bacteria; phylum Bacteroidota; class Ignavibacteria; order Kapaibacteriales; family NICIL-2; genus JBBATK01. The sequence goes on along the minus strand of JBDHXF010000008.1, from coordinate 49,119 downwards.
TTGCTTCGTCAACATTGCTGCTTTGAATCAACCCCGGGATTTCTTGACAGCACGCTAAACGATAAACGATGGTCCACCAGAGATGACTATGCAAGTTTAGCACGGTATCTCTCGCACTTGCGACGTCTGGACAACAACTTGGAACCGCAACTCGATAGCATTCCCGAAGGAACCTATGTTGTACTCTACTACTGGGAAACAACGCTTGGCTACAACGTTCGTAAGATGCGTCGTGTATTGGAACACGCAAAAAACACAACGGCACGATGGATAGTTATTGGCGTCAATTGCAGCCGAATAGATTCATTGCACAGCGCACAGACAACAGGCAAGCTATAGTGCAATGTCTCCGATTGATGACTTCCGTGGTTGGAACTGGCACGCAGCGTTAACCATGCCGTGACTGGCGATGAGAATCCAACTCAGTTCATTCAACACCCCGACAATCAGGACAACGACAGATGCTGAAGTGAACCGACGTGGAACCGGTGGGAAGCGCACATCTGTCGTTGATCCTGACTTCAAGTCAACAGAGCAGCCAGGAACATCCACTACTGCTATACAGCACCAGTTCGTGCCATATACCGGAGCCGGAGCCGGAGCTGGAGCTGACGCTGAAGCCGGAGCTTGAGTTGGAGTTGGAGCTGCAGATCGAATTGGAGGTGCAGCTGGACTTGGACTCAAGCCCAGATAAAAAACCTTGCAGTTGTACGTGAAAGCGGATGTTGATGTAAAAGTGCAATCGAAGTAAACCAGAGCCTAGAGTCGAAGATGGAGTGGAGTCTGGAGTCAAAGCTGAAGTATAGACAAGAGTCGAAGCTGAAGTATAGACTAGAGTTGAAGCTGACGTAAAGAGTACTGTCGAAGGTGGAGCCAAACCTCGATTCGAAAGTAGATTCTAATATCAATTCGAAACTCGATTCGAAGCTGTACATCCCTTGAGTACTGTACTCGATGGTCATCGCTGATTGCGTTTGCCAAGCAGCTATCGAAAACGATGTGGTTCGTTACGCCAAGCCGGCCGTTCGCAGGACAAGTCATGACACCACAATGTGCAATGGACTCTTTGAGCATCTCCCTTCTACGTTTGTTACGCAATAGGAACACAACCTCACTACCGACTTCAATAACGCGAGGTACAAGAATGAGCATGCAACGATCGAACAGCACACCAATTGGCATACGCAGCAGTCCACTGCTTGGGCGACGAAAGAGTCTTGTTGTAGTCTATGTCGCAGCAATTTCGACGCTCCTTCTCGTCTCCTGCTACTTTCTGGCTCCGCATTGGATATGCACCATGACCAACGAAAACCAACACTTTCTCCGCGAGCAGTGCGCGACAAGTACAGCAGTGCGCATAGTCAAGCTGTATCCGGAGGCGGCTATACGATTAATTCGGATGGCCGCGAGCGACACAGTAATCGTGCATTTATGGAATAGCTCGCAGCCGGAGGGAACGCGACTCTTTCTGCCTTTGCAGAGATTTTCTCGTCTGCACCCCAAAACTCGTGTGATCCATGTCTGCACAGATTTAAACGGTATCCGTCAACGGCGATACGCGGCGCGTTTGGCCGAATGGTACACGAAGCAGAACCTTCAGTACATAGTCGCCTCACGTCCCTCTCTCTTCGATTTAGACAATGTACAGGGCACTCGGTCATTCCTCCATGCTCTTAACGTCCGTCATGACAGTACCAGTCTTCCTCTTGCTCTCGTATTTGATCGACAAGCTCGCATTCTGTTTCAAACAACGGTTATCAATTCTTAGTCCGTCCCAGCCGACCGCTCCATCCCTGTCTTCCTACCGAAAGATCGGAGGCAGCACCCGGCTAACTCTCTCATCACACAGAGTGACGGGAACCAATTGATCGGTAATACGGCAGTCACATCGGTCATCACAATCCCATATGGGCGAGCACTACCGGTAGTCTACGCACAAGTAGACACCACACTGCATCGCATCGCATCACATTCCCTTCACTACAACCCAGCGTAACCATGAACCACAAAAACATGCTCCGTCTCATTCGCATCCTAACAAAATCGCATACACCAGTGGACCACGACGAAGTCGCGGCATCAGCTTCTGATCAGACCGGTCAACAAGCGTCGTTCTCCATCGTGGCTGAACCGGCTCCAAGGCTTGCGCACGGAAGCAACCAAGAATGCGCGCCAGCGTACGGCCACGACAATGTACACGTGCAAAATCGCGCGCCACTCGGCACACTCGATACCTCAGTCGCGAGTGACCGGCGCGTGGCGTCGCCGTCCTTGTCAGCAAAGAGTTCTGCCCTCGGAAATCTAATGCAGCGACACTCCACTATCCGCGGTATCGAGAGCGACGGCAACAGTGCTCCAATGGTCGATAGGAGGCGAAGCAGCTACACGCCGACGCTGCCTCACTCAGAAGCACAGCGAGCGAATGAGGCTTTTCAAGCACATCTTCCATCTCGATCAGATCGTGAGTGGGGCAAGCTTGGAAATGGATCGGAAGACGAGCTGCTCAACGACGATGATGATGTGCTGTGGACGGTGGAATTTCTGGACGATTACCTGGAACTCCTGAACCAAGAGTTACCTGCAATCGCTGAAACGGAGAATCTTGAGACGTTTCGAAACGCGGAGCCGTTGCACCTACCTGAAGAATCTCGCAATCCGTTGTACGAATCAACTCTCGTGGATCACACAGAGCAAACGGTGCCTGAAGAAGGTTTGACCGGCAACAGTGCGACTGAAAGGCACGGCACTCCGCAGACGGCTGCCCGATTACTCAATCGCATGGCTCATGCGCGACCACGCTCACTCAAACAGATTCTCCGCCTCAAGCGAAGCACTGACGGTTCAGCTTCATAGGATGCAGTTTCATGGTGAAGAACGGAATGAGTGATACAGATGGATCTATGACGAGACGAGAAGAGGTGCAGTGAGTAAAGGAAGAGCGAGAAAACATGAAGTGATAACACGCGAAGCTTGAACTCGCGAAGTAAGAAACGCAACGTTAGACGACGCGACGCGCAACAACGCATCATGTTGACTTTCGAAGAGTGACGAAGAATGACGCAGCCTTAGGGATGCAGCGCGCTATCGCGAATGATACCGAGATCGGACATCGTGGTGCTTCATTGTGATTGGATGGAGAGACTCTAGTGGGTTATCTACAGAAGTCATTGTCTCATTGAACAGCCGGATGGGAACGGTGCATCCGAGACAAACGCATTGCTCAGAAGTTGATGAAAGTGTAACGGATGAAAGTAAGCACTGACCAGGTAAAGCGTAAGAGAGCGAACGAGGAGGTCACAGGACAATGAGCGGACCATATAACTGTGAGTGAGTTCAGATCCCCGAATCCCCGGTAAGTGCCTCGGTACTTGCCGTTGTTCCGTGGTCTCCTCGTCTTCGCCGCATCTGAACTTGTTAGATGCAGAATCAAACCAGTCTCGTCGTTAAGCTCCGACACAAGTCTGCTTCATACGCTTGCTTCAGCTGAGCAGACAATTCAAGGATGAATGGGTATGACCGTGGAATGGAATCAATCAACCATGTTATGGGCATACGCCTTGCCCTGTTTACTGTTCTTCAGCGTTCAGACCGATATGGCTGCGGATCAGACTCAGGCGGGCGAGAGTGCAGTGGCGAAGGACACAAGCTCATTGACCAGGAACACCTACAGCATTAAGCTTAGTTTGTCTCAACAGGCGAGCTACGATTTCATCCGAGGAAATCTCGGCCTGCTGGATTTCAAGCTTGATGTACAGCAATCCACCAGCCTCCACCTCCGAACATTTGACCTTAGCACGCAAAATCGATGTACCGTGGAGCTCAACTCCCAGAGTACAGACTCGACAGCGTTCAGTGAAATTCAGGCGGGTGACAGCCAACTATTTGTCAGCCTCCGATGTGCCTATGCTGCTGGTTGGCTGGTCGATCCCTACGTCAGTGCAAGCATGAGCACACCCCTTCTGGCACAACATGCCAACAGTCCCTCCATCGAACGCATTGGATCCATCTTTGATCCACTCACGACCGCGCAGAATTGTGGCGTGCAATATCGCAGCGTGAGTGAGCGTGCTCGCTGGATGCTTCAAGCATCGGCATCCATGCAGCAAATACAATCCCATCATAGCTCACGACTCACCGACAATCTACTTACTCCGGACGTGATCGAGCATTACAAAGCACTGGCCGGTTTGGAGTGTGGAATGAATGCCGAGCTCACCTTGGACTCTTCAACGAGTTACAGCGCACAATATCTCTCGCGCAAGAATATCCTGCAAAACAGCTCGTGGCAGATACAGTGCACGAACGAACTCAAGATTCGCTTACGTAAGAGCTTAGGGCTGACCCTAAACCTCGTGCTTAATTATGATGACACGCAGACAAAGAGACTGCAATTCAAACAAAGTACCTATTTGAGTCTGCAACTGGAATTTTAACCTGTGTCGGTCCCATCGTTTCTTGCTACGTTACGTTACGTTACGTAACCTTACGTTTCGTTTCGCATCGGCGCTCATAGCCATGCCTGGCTCTGTTCCTGTCTCATTGCCCGCTCCTCGCCTCTCACCTCACGACACAATCTTATCGCTTCCTGTACATTCCTTTTTTGTTATTAGCTCTACCTTCTCGTGTATCGATACTCAGTTCTCAGTCCAAGGCTTCAACGCGAGAACGAGGCACAATAAGCACTCGAATGACCTGACGAAACACGACTCGAGCGATGCACTCACTCATGCGATTCTGCGCAAACCTCGGATACGTTTCCATCGTATGTAAGAAAATACAAGGGAACCGATGAACTGTTCAACCGCTAAACTGCGGGCGAAGCATCGCGATGCAAAAATCGCTGAACAATCCAAGGCGGGCTATGTGGGTCTGACAAGAATCACAACAGAGCAGCCTCTGCAGCAGCACATAGAATGTTGTGTTTAGAGAAGTATTGACTTGTTGATGATCAATGCCGCAGCGCGGCATGAAGAAAAGTTATCCACAAAATGGCATAAAAGTCGGAAGTTTTGACTCAGGTTATGCCTTCATAATCCTGTCTTTCTATTGTCTGGCGGAGCTCACTCCGTAATTTTGTCGACACATCTCTTCTATCGGGACTAATACATTCTATCACTCTCAGGATTAGCGTATGAGGACTTTTCTTCTACACTGTTTTGCAGTATGCACATTATTCGGAATGGTTGCTTTCGCACAAACCAATCCAACGCCTTTCGATTTGAGCTCGGGGAGTTATTCCTTTACTCAATGGGATAATACAAATGCGGCCGGGACTTTCCCGCCGAACATGCGATTCCACATGTACTCCACGACGAGTTCACTAACGGCAGTTGAGCCCCTCGTGCTTAACTACGACATGAATTCGGATTGGGACGCGGCCTATAATGTGAGTTCCGGAGCACGCATTATTGGATCCGGAGTGGATGGAGTGTCGTTTCTAAACACCAGTAGTTCCATTTACTCACCGACCCGTTTTTTTGGTGCGGCCGTTGTGGCGCTGAATACGACAAACCGTGTCAACATCCGTGTGAATTGGGTTGGCGGAACCGTTGTAAGTCAGACACGCCTTTACGCCGTCGTCTTGCAATACCGAGTAGGCACAACCGATGCTTGGAGCACTGCGATACAAAATGGAACGGACACGATTCAGTACAAATCGAGTACAACGGGCAATTCGCAATCGATGCCCACCTTCACGCTTCCATCGACCTGTGAAAATCAACCCGTGGTTCAACTCCGTTGGAGATATTATCAATATTCATCGGCAGCACCAGGAAGCAGACCTCAACTTCGCGTCGATGAAATCGCTGTGCAGAGTGATGCCAGCTCCGGAGTTCCCACGAAGCTTAAGGTGCTCTCTGTTGTTCCGTCCATTCCATCGGCACAAACGCCGTTTAGTATCACGGTGCAGACCCTGAATGACAGCAATCAAGTTCGCAGCGTGACGCAGGCTACCGCTGTACAGTTGAACTTGGTAAGCGGCACCGGAAGCCTTAGTGGCACGCTGACAGGAACGATTGCCGCGAATTCCAATACTGCCACTCTATCCGGTTTGACCTATTCGGTTGCACAAAGTGGCGTGAAGATCGCTGTGAGCAGAACAAGTGGAGACGTCCTCAGTCCTGACACCACGGCTGCAATCACTGTGCTCCCTCGCGCTGTGAACTTATCAATGAGTACAGTTCAGCCTTTCGGATTTGTTGGGGTAGCGCTCAACACGATTACAGTGACGGCGCAACGAAGCGACTTGTCAACCGATCTCAATTACCCTGGTCCGGTAAGTCTCTCCAAGGTTAGCGGTCCTGGCAACGTGACCGGCACCCTTACTCAAAATCCAGTCAATGGTGTGGTCACCTTCAGCGATGTGAGCTTTGAAGCTGCGGGTAGTTATGTGATCACCGTAACCGGCCCCAACATCAATGCGGCAACGAGCGGCACCATCCAAGTCGTGGCACAGCCAACTGTTGCCGAGCTCGTGATGCCTCAGTATATGGCAGCACGCTCCATTACGTTACCGAGCTGGGCGCTGATTCGCTTTGATGGATTGCAGCCGAATACCGCGTATCGCTACTATACCGCAGCGGCCGAAATCAACAATTTGGTGGGCTTTGCAGCGGGGACCAATGTCCATTACAATGCTCCCGCAAACACCTTTAGCTACGTTCCGGCGAGCTTTAGCGACTTCGGAACACCGGGACGATATTCGGAATTTGCAACAGGTGCCGGGGAGACTTCGAAGACTTTGTGGGTCAACATGGTTCCGTCGTCAAACTCGCGCTTCACAGCCGGTAACAATATGTACTGGTATATCACCTTCCGTGATACCACACGCAGCATTGAAACACGCTTTGTGACTAATGGCACAACCAAGACCATCAACATTTCCACCGCAGCGGGCGACGCCACCGGAATTTCAGACACTGCCAGCACCTGCGATCCAAAAACTGTGATTTGTCTCTATGACAATGATCAAGGAACCGGATCGCCACTCAGTACTGCAATGGTTCAGGATGACGGTACGTCGATTGACGCTGCTCCCGTGTTTTACACGAACATTGATGCCAAGCGAACAGCCTGGGCAACCTTGATCCCTAATAGCTTGGCAAGCGGTGTTCGCCGAGTAGAAGAACGTTCCATAACCACCGGCAATGTGATCAAGGCTTGGATCGACGACGATGGAATTTGGACGCCGGTATCGACGATCAATCCGCGTGGTGGCAACAATGCCATCATCTTCCCGACTCCGCAAGTGCAATTCCCTGTGTCGCTCAACGGTACGAGCTTCTGCAGTATTTCGCCGGCAATCATTACGTGGACAGAACGAGGAATCGCAACTGTTGATCTGCAAGTCTCAACCGATAACGGAGCCACCTACTCAACTATTGCTGCCGGAGTTGATGCCTCCTTAGGCACTTATTCTTGGAACATCCCGGCAAACTTTGCCGGTGGCAATAATCTGCGTCTTCGCATTGTAGACACACAACGCCCAACAACGGTGTTCGACGTGTCGGGCTATGTGAACATCAATACACCGGCCACTATCACCAAGGATCCTGAGAGCATTGATGCGTGTTTGGGCGGATCGGCGTCGCTCACTGTTCAAGCTGACGGCTCGTCGCTCAGCTATCAGTGGGAGAAAGATGGTCATATTCTCAGTGGCCAAACCGGACCGGTGATGACCATCACCAATGTCAACCAAGCTTCCAGCGGTCTCTACCGCTGTTTGGTAAATGGCGGAAGTGGCTGCCCCGGTACCAGCTCTAAGTATGCAGTGATTTCCATTCTTCCGCAGTTGGAAGTGCTCAACCAACCTAAGAGCATTGCCATCGCCAGTGGTGCAACGGCATTACTCAGTGTTGAAGTAAGTCTGCAAAAAGGTTCGATCTATCAGTGGTATATGGGATCTACGCCATTGAGCGATAACGCTCGCATTAGTGGATCAAACTCATCAACACTGACCATTCGATTGGTTGGATCGTCGGACTATGCCAATAACTATCATTGTCGCATCACCACGATGTGTGGATCCATCACAAGTGCCGATGCGAGTATCTCCGATGCAAACATTGCCATCACCGATCAACCGCAGTCACTGCATGGATGTCCGGGTGGAGACGCCACGTTTGTCGTGAGCGCACACTCTGCAACCGGCTCTGCACTGAGCTACCAATGGTATTTGAACAATAAGAAACTTAGTGACGGCGCCACCTATACCGGAACGACAACATCTATTCTGGTGGTGCATTCTGCCGGAGTGAATGACACCGGTTCGTACCAATGTCTCATCAAAGCTGCCAATGGTGCGTTGGGCTACAGCTCAGTGGCGAGCTTCCAACTTGGTACGGCACCGTCGATCACATCGCTGGCAACCTCTACTACTGCCTGTGCCGAAATGAACGACACGCTGAACGTTGCGGTTGATAATCAAACCGATGTGAACTATCAATGGTTCTTCGGTAGCAATGCGATTAGCGGTGCAACGGACGCACAATACGTTGTGACGGTGACTGATCAATCGGCCGGTAGTTACCACTGCGTGGTAAGTAACGCGTGCGGTTCAGACACCAGTGCCGCCTACGCAGTTGCTGTGCAAGCGGCCACCGTTATTACCACACAGCCACGCGCGCTCACTACTCGTCCACTCGGTTCAGCCGTCGTTCTGGATCTCGTGGCGACCGGCTCCAACCTGCATTTCCAATGGTACCACAATGGCGTAGCATTGCTCAGTAATACCACCGAAACGTTGAGTATCGTCAACGCTGCCATGAGTGATAGCGGACGTTACGTCTGCATCGTGAGCGGAGATTGCGGCGAGGTCGTGTCCGATACTGCTGTCGTCATCATCGATGCCGGTGTAGGAGTCGACGACATCGCAACGATTGGATTTGGTATCCGCTCCAATCATCCGAACCCGGCTAAAGAACAAATGACCATCAGCTTTGAAACTAGCAGTCCACGCAATGTTCAACTACGCGTGTCGGACTTCTTGGGTCGTCCGGTGGGCACAGTGTTCAGCGGCTTTGTCGGCGCCGGAGCGCACGACGTTGTCTTCCAATGTGATGACCTAGCCAGCGGTACCTATTACCTTGAACTGGAGTCTGAAAACCACGTTGTCACACGTCGCGTGGCCATCGTGCACTAAGAGAGTACACGAGATGTACACGAAAAACTGTGGTGCGCCTTTATAGACGCACCACAGTTTTTATCGAGTTGTTGATCGCACAGCTTTGTACCGGGGGGATACAAGAGCGTGCACACCCTTACCTATAGCATTCACCCGGTTCATCATTATGAAACGTCTTCTCCCCTTGATTTTTATCTGCGCAGCAAGCTGCGCACTCGGCCCCTCCTTACATGCACAATCCATACTAGTAAGTGAGTACTACAATATGTCGGACCCCGCCAACGGCGAGTGGAATGAGGAGATTGTGGTACAAGACAATATGGATATGAGAGGTGTTATCGTCAGCGATAACAAAGCCGATCAAACCACACGCCAAGGTGGCGTTCGCTGCAAGAACATTGACTTCTGGAAAAATGTGCGCGCCGGTACCATTATTGGTATTTGGCACAGAAACTACCCCACCAACACGCCTGCGGATTCCGATGCAAACATGGCGGACGGCCGTATCATGTTGGCGGCAATGGATACGAACTACTTCGAGCAAATCGATTTTGTCAGTGGCCAAACGTGGACCTTCAACGCGTTCAACCTTTCACGCACGGGCGACTTCATTGAAGTGTTTACGAAGGATACCATTCATATCCACGCGATAGGACATAAGGACGACACTGCACCGGGTACCTACTGGTTCAAAATGCCGGCACCAAAAACCAACGTGTTGAGCTTGTGTGAGGACAAATCATCCAATCGCGTGTATCCCGGATCTACCCTTGCAGAATACAACGGGCCCAATCAGGAGGTACGATCTCAAGCCTGCTCTCAGTACGTTACTCGAACCTTGCCCAATCGTGATTGTAAAACGGGAGCCTCGAATGTTGCATTCTGGCACAGCTTGCGGCAACCAACCTGGACGGCACCAAGTCTGCAAAGCACCATCAACGCAAGCCAAGTACAGCTTCGTTGGAATGCGATGACGGATCCAAATCCGGGTGACGGCATTCAGGGATATTTGATCGTTCGCGATAGCGGCACTACACCCTTTCAACCGGTTGATGGGCGCATTTATAAGACGAACGAGCGCGTTGGAAATGCAGTCGTTCTCAACAACCTCAGCTCATCCGGCACATCGTACACGGACAACGTAGATCTTCCGTGCGGCGTGATCTACACCTATCGTGTATTTGCCTATCGCTTCGCACAGGATGATGAATATGGCGTCAACACCGCAGCGTCAACTGCGCGCGGACGTCAGTACAACCGTGACAATGTTGCCTTCCATGAAGTGTTCAAAGATGTCGGCGTTGGTCCGTCGCTGCAGACCACTGGTTCCACACATTTTTGTGAGGGATCAACGGTCACATTACGCGTACCGGCCCAACCGGGATATACAGCGCAATGGACGCTCAATGGAACAGACATTGCCGGTCAAACCGATACGAGTATTACGGTGAGCACGAGCGGTCAATATCGCCTCAGACTCAAGAATACCCAGGGATGTATCGTTGTCAGCGATTCGGTAGACGTTGTGGTTAACCCCACTCCACAGGTAAACATTTATCCCACGTCAATCTCACTGTGCAAGGACTCGACCGTCCTTCTGCAGAGCTCTCCGAATCCGGATTATCACTATCAGTGGCAACTCAATGGCTCGGACATTAGCGGAGCTACTGACGCCGTGTACCTTGCCAATCAAGCAGGTACGTTTGCTGTGCGAGTAACAAATATCGCAACGGGCTGCACCGGGAATTCTCCATCAGTAGTCGTAAAAACGTTGAACCCATCCTTTAGTGTGTCTACACCAAGCATCACCTTTGGTGATCTTGCGGACTGCGTTTCCTTTGCCGACGATGCCAATTCGCTCCAAGTGCGTAACACTTCAACAAGCGATACGCTGACGCTCACTCCCCTAGAGTCCACGCACTTTCGAATTGTCTCTCCCGGCTTTCCACTCGTGATCCCTCCGGGACAAAGCGTGAATGTCGTGGTTCGTTTTACACCGACCGGTGCCGGCCTTGTCAACGAATCCATCAGCTTTGTGAGCAATCCCTGTGGCATCAGTCACAGCGTTCAGCTAAGTGCCAATAAGCCCAATGCCGGCGCCGGGGTTACAACCGATGCCTCCACCAAAGATTTTGGAACCGTAGCGTGGTGTCAGTCGCAAACTGTGGATGACTCTGTCCTCGTCTCTGTCACCCAGAACACGACCTTTAGCACCATCAGCGTTGCCTCACCGTTTAGTGTGAGCGCCGCAGACAAAAACGGCTTCAGTTTGAATGCAGGACAGCAACGGTGGATCCATATCAGTTTCAACAGCAACGGCAATCCGGTCCAAAAAGGAAATGCAGACTTGGTCTTAAAATTCGTGGCCGGTGTCTGCTCAGATTCGATAAAGATTGCGCTTCGTGGGCGTTACACGTTGCCGCAATTGCTGACCGATATTTCGCATGTGGACTTCGGGACTTTAGATTCTTGCTCCACCCTCGTTCGCGACACGGTGATCAATGTCACCAACACATCGTCGATGGACATTCAGCTTCAACAGTTTACCGGAACAGATGTCAGCATTGTAGAAATCACAAGTCCTGCCGGACTCACCATTCCTGCCGGCGCAACGGTGCCAATTACACTGCGTTATGCACCGACAGGCTATTCTGCCTTGGTCAATCAATTCACCGCTTTCGTTGCAAAGCCATGCCTTGATGTGAGTGGTTTGTACCTGAGCGGTCAACGTGCAGGTGCACAATTGAGTGCCGTGCAGAACACGATTGACTTTGGCGATATTTCGTTATGTAATGGCGCACAGGCGAATCCTCAAATTTTGGATCTCGTCGTTGCCGGTCTCAATACCACCCAAGTCACCGTCAGTGACGTCCGCTTTTCCAATGCCTTCTTCTTATCATCTCTCTCGAGCGGACAAACCCTGAATGTTGGCACGACGCACGTTATTCTCAATATCGATCCCAACGCCGCGGTTCCCAGCGGCTCGTTCAGTGAAACAATGTATATCACCATTCAGCCTTGCGATGTACAGCAGGTGGTGACTATTACGGGACGATTTGTAGGACAACAAGTCAGCCTTGCCAATTCCAATGCCAAGGACACGGTATTAGAATTTGGATCGGTGGATCTTCAGACCACGCAGTTCCGCATCCTTAAAATCACGAATTCGTCGTCGTTTGCCATTAGCACGGATGCCTTGGTCTCGCAAGTCGGTTCGTTTGCTATCGCAATGCAGCCGCCCGGTACCACTATTGGTGCCGGCGAAACCGTCACTCTTACTATTAGCTATAATCCCACTACCGTTGGTGACGAAAGTCAGCTCTTTGCTTTTCCCGTCGTTTCGCCATGTCACGACACCATCTTGGTGCACCTTCATGGAATAGGACGAACCACGGGAACCAATCCGATTCCATTCCACTTTCATATTGGTAATTACACGGCGCAGGTTGGCGACAATGTGAGTATACCCATCGACATTGTGGGAACCGGCATTGCCGGTGCGGCGTTGAGCTCGTTGCAAACAGATTTCGACTTCAATACCTCGTTACTCAACATCACCAATGTCGTCATTGGTCCCGCCTTGCAGGGCTTCACAAGTAGCATGAGTTCTGTGCAAAACGGCATACGCATCAGTGCTACCAATGGCACTCAGATTGGCGGCGAAGGGGTAGCCTTTACCGTGTATGCCAAGGTTCTTCTTGGCAATGCTCTGGCGACACCGTTGTACATTGATACAAATTCAACGGTGCTGAACTCCCCACTACTGCAAGCGGAGATCCCACAGAACGGCAGTCTAACGATTGAAGGAAGTTGCAAGATTGGTAATCGACTCGTGAAAGTCGACGGTCAGGTTGGACTGATGATACTGTCACTGTCGCACGACGGCGTAGCCACCTTCGCATACGAAACCGTGGGCGAACAATGGACAACTATTGACTTTTATAACAGCGTTGGCGAACGTGTTCTCAGTCCCCTTCATCAAGTCTGCACTGCCGGTGTGCATGAGCTGGTGGTTCCCACGAATGCGCTTGCACAAGGGGGGTATTATGTGATCATGCATAGTGGTATTTCAACCCACACGCTCTTGATCAGTCTCGTTCGCTGACGCGGAACGCGCCGCGAATTAGTCGACTCCTGACAAAAAAAACTCCGATGCGTTCAACATCGGAGTTTTTTATTGCCTTACTCTATCGTTCGTTTCGGTCTGAGCGTTCGGAGTGGAACGTCGCTCACACGGCTATCGTTTAAATCCCAGACATCAATACGCGCGGGCTACGCCCTTGCTACGAAAGACCAACGACCTCAGGCCGCGGCTGATTGACCCAGAACGGTGAGCTTGAAACCCATGCCGTGCACATTCACGATTTGAACGTTTGAATCGTTCTTCAGATACTTCCTGAGGCGCGTGACGAATACGTCCATACTGCGACCATTAAAGTAATTGTCATCGCCCCAAATCTTCTTGAGTGCATCGGAGCGACGAACAACCATACCGGTGGAGGCACAGAGTGTCTTCAGCAGCTCCGATTCTTTGTGGGTAAGGTTACGGGATTCGTTGGCGTAGGTCAGTATGCGTTGTTCCGCATCAAACACATAACCACCAACTTGATATTTGGCTTGCTCGCGAGCCTGCTGTTGTGCGTTCTGCGTGCGTTTCAAAACGGCTTTAACACGCATGAGAAGTTCTTCCACGCTGAAGGGTTTGGTAACATAATCGTCTGCGCCAAGGCTAAAGCCCTCCAGACGATCTTCCTTCATACTCTTGGCGGTGAGAAAGATGATGGGAACATCAACGTTTCTCTCTCGAATGTACTTGGCTAAACTGAAGCCGTCTACTTTGGGAAGCATGACGTCCAGAATACACAGGTCATAATTCTTCGACCCGAAGGTCTGCTTTCCAACTTCACCGTCCGGACAATGGGTTACATCATAACCCTTGATTTCCAAGTACTCGGACAGCAAGGAACCTAAATTTGAGTCATCTTCGACGAGAAGGATACTCTGAGCCATAAAACGCTATCTCCGAAAGTGTGGAACCTACCCTACATCTCAAACCACCAACCGAAACACACACAGTAACAACGAAGTCCCTTTCTTGTTGCATCACTTTCTGTGACTTTCACAAATTCTTTGCACTTCTTTGCAAGTGTTAAGAAGCAACTCCATACGGAAGCATCACATCGAAGCGACTTCCTGAACCAATCTCGCTCTCGATCGATACACTTCCGCCGTGTGCCTCAACGATGGCTTTGACATAAGACAATCCAAGACCAAATCCTTTGACGTTGTGCACGTTTCCGGTGGGAACTCTATAGAGCTTTTCGAAAACGCGTTTTTGATTCTCCTTTGAGATGCCAATACCGTTGTCTTGCACGGAGAGAACGATTCCTTCGTTCGTGGTTCGACTGCTCACCACGATATGCGGAGTGTCCTTCGTGTACTTAATGGCATTGTCCATCAGATTCAACAGGATGTTACGCAGATGCACATCGTCGCCAACGACAACGGCATAGCTTGCTTGTAAATCGGTGACGATTTGTCCGCCTCGTGCTTCCACTTGCAGCATGATAGAATCTTTGGCGTACTCGACCACTTCGTGCATATCCACGTCGGACTTTGTGAGCACCAGTTCTCCTCGATCCAGCTTCGCCGCCTGGAGCACTCGTTCAACCTGGGAACTGAGTCGACGATTTTCCTCGCGAATCACTCCGATGAAACGGCTCACGCGTTCGTAACTGGACGACACTTCCGGGTCGCGGAGCGCTTCAGAGGCCAGCGCTATCGTCGCAATGGGTGTCTTGAATTCGTGTGTCATGTTGTTGATGAAATCAGACTTCATCTCAGACACGGCTTTGTGGCGATTTAGGTTACGCATGGTCCATCCAAACGACCCTACAATCATCAATACAAAGAGCACGGACATTGCCAGCGTACCCATATTCTGTTTGTACAGATAGGATTGGGTGTGCGGAAACTCGACGAAGAGTTTGTGATTCTTCGGCATGATATCTCCAGCAAACAACACGGAGCTAAATGGCGATCCGGCTAGCTGCTCACGGGTGGCGTTCTTCGTGTACACAAAGTGATTGTTTTCGCCATTCAACACACCAAAGCCGTAATCCAGGGGTAAGGACTTGATGCTAAACTCGGAGGCGATCATGGAGTCGATGATGTTCTGATTAACGCGGCTTTCCAGCGGTTCGGTAAACTCCCGCAAATCGCTGACCGTCTGCTGGATACGCTGCATTTTGTCTTTTATCCGTGCCGTGCACTCTTCCGAACGACGGAGTTCGTTGCGAGCACTCGTCGATGCCGGAGCGTTCTGATTCTTTTCCTGCGCACAGAGGCTGCAGTGAGGTCGTTTACACAGTTCCTTCGTATGCAAGATCGGCACCGCGCGGTGATGCATCTGCGAGGTGTCACCAACCGCTACGGAGTATGCTCCATAATTCTGAGGTGCTACGATACCGGAATTTCCAAGTACAGCAAATTCAACTCCGGTCGTCAACGTGGGGCGGAACGCAGAATAATCGGCATTCCCCTGTTGGCCCATCACAAACTGCTCTTGCTGCATGCTTTGCAACGCTTGGTTGATATTATCCTGAACCTCAGAATAACGCGCTGCGCGATTTCCACTCAGGTGTTTCAGTGCCGAGTCCCATGACTGTACATGGTTTGTGCGAGCGGCGTATCGCTGCTCCTGAACGACACCATTGGTACCGACAGATTGATTGACTTGTAACTGGAATCCCTGACCATTTCCACCGAACTCCACTTGGAGGGAGGATGTGGTAGAGGTCGATACGGGATCCGAAGAAGCGGCATTCTTCGGAAGTGTGTTGCCAATGAGAGCCGACTGAGAATTGCCAGCTGGAACGGAATGGGTTGGTGCGTGGGTTTGCGTGCTGGGATGAAAAAGAATAGTTCTTCCGGGGACAGCATGCCGCGGTTCGACTACGGCCATCATCGAGTCCTTCGGCTCCGCTTGCTTCGGCTTCAATTGCTGGGTAGGAGCCGGTATGCGTGGCAGACGACCGGACGGTGATTCTACCGATTGCGGCTCTTGACGAGAGGAAATGGTAACGGCATCGGCGACGTGCTCAACATCTTCCAATTTGCGAGACACGTTTGCCAGAGCTTCATTAACCTGTTGGCGAAACAGCTGGTTGCTTAATTCCATACTGTTATTGACCAAGCGCCACTGCTCCCAACCTATCCCAACAAGGGCGATGCCCAGTGCAGCGATGATGAGTTGCTTGGTGACATTCTTCAAACGTTCCATAAGCCTAAATGCAGAAATTCAGCAGATTTTGATGCTCAAAATTACGTGGACGAGTTGCTGCGAAAACGGTGATTAACATACCTTAACAGCCTCGTTTTAGACGGGTTTAGGTCACTTTTGGTGTACACAATCCCGGCGCACACAGAGCTCCTCAACTTTTTCTTTGTATAAACCCCTATTTCCTCTATATTTGTATTCATACGAGGTGATGTGATGGGCTTTATGCCCATTTTTTGTTCATCATTGACAGGTAGTTTGAGACGTACGATTCCTGAAGAGTCTTTGCAGTGTATTCACCGTATTTGTGCAGCTAACGACTGCCAGTTGGTGGACTTTGCGATCCGCGGCAGCGAGCGCCGCTTGATTCTCGACCTCTTTATCGACAATCGTCAGGGTGTTTCGCTGGAGCTGTGTTCACAGGTTAGCCGCACTCTGAACGATGAATCCGCAACCGACAAATTTCTGAGTGACGTATACCAGCTCGAGGTATCGTCGCCCGGTGTTGATCGTCCGTTGACCTTCAATTGGCAATACGACAAGCACGTTGGCAGAACGCTCAGCGTGACATGTACCGATGGCTCAGTGCAAGAGGGCGTGTTGGTTCGTGTGGAGCCCGAAGCGATAGTGCTTCGACCCACAGGTACCAAGAAGTCTGCTCCACCGAGCGAGGACCTACACCTTGCCTTTGATCACATCAGCAGTTCAACAGTACGGGTATCCATGCGATAGACTCGGTGTGTTGCATGTAACACAGTGTTTCTTTCGTAACGGCTGTCCGTTTCCAACACACGATCATTTCAATCACAGTACCACTTGTTTGTACCATGGCTAAACGTAAATCCGCTCCAAAGTTTGACAAGAAAGCCATCATCGAGGCATTTGCCGAGATGGCACGTCAAAAGGGTATTGACCGCGACCTGTTGCAGGGTCTGCTGGAAGAAACACTGGGCATGATGGTGAAGAAAAAGTATGGCAATGATGCGTCGTACGACATCATTGTGAACATGGAAAAGGGCGACATCGAAATTTATCTGACTCGCGAAATCGTCAAGTTCGTTTTGAATGAGGCTAAGGAAGTATCGCTCACCGAGGTGGGAGAAAAGTCTAAAGACTCCTACGACATCGGCGACGAGTTCATTGAGGAAATTTCGTTGGAGAATATTGGTCTCGAATTCGGTCGCCGCATCATTACCCTTGCCCAGCAAGCTCTGGCGCAGCGGATTCGCGATGTGGAGAAGGATAACATCTTCAACGAGTACGAACAGAAAGTCGGCGAGATCATCATCGGCGAAGTCTACCAGATTCGTCGTAACGATTTACTCGTGATGCACGACAAGCACGAAATGCGTATGCCGCGCGAAGAGCAAATCCCGAACGAGCGCTACAAGAAGAACTCGGCCATCAAATCTATCATCAAGGAAGTACGCCGAAGCGGTGCCAGCGGGTTGCCGGACATCATTCTCAGCCGCGCTGACGATCAATTCCTGGCGCGTTTGTTTGAAATTGAAATTCCGGAAATCTTCGATGGTATCATCGAAATCAAGGCCATTGCGCGCGACCCCGGTGAACGGTCCAAGGTGGCGGTCGTGAGTTACGACGAACGCGTTGATCCCGTAGGCGCCTGCGTTGGTATGAAGGGTATTCGTATCCATTCCATCGTTCGCGAATTGGGCAACGAGAACATCGACGTCATCGAATGGTCTAATGATCCGCTTACCTTTATCAAGCGGGCTCTCTCGCCGGCAAAGGTGAAAGATTTAAGCATCGATAACGAAAGTCATACCGCAACGGTTATGGTGCCGGACGACCAAGTGTCGCAAGCGATCGGCCGTAACGGACAAAATGTACGCCTCGCCTCCCGTATCACCGGTTATACCCTAACGTTGATCAAGGAAGGCGGCGAGGATATCGAGTTGATCGAATTCCGTGAAGAAATTGGTCGCGAGTTGTACGACAGCATCATCGAAGCCCACATCGACACCGCTCGCGAATTCTTGTCGGCTGAACTCAGTTCCCTGGTGCAAATCCCTGGCATGACTGCCGAGAAGCTCCTGGAAATCCGCGCGCTAATTCTCGAAGAATTCGACGAAACGGAGCTTCCGGGTATGGAGGACAAGATCAACGCCGCCATTCTGGCCAACGATCCGGATAACATCCCAACGATGTCGATCGAGGACGAAATTGGAGGCATGTTCTCGGATATGCTGAGCGACGCTGCAGACAGCGACGACGAAGAAACAAGCGAAGCTGCAGCAGAAGAACAAGCTGATGATGCGGCGAGCGATAACAATCAGGAATAAAAGCAAGAGTTGATGAATTCGAGAGGCGCAAGGCGCCTCTCGAATAATCAAGACTCTTGATGGAATTGGGGTGCGGACTGCCCCCTGCAATCAGTCCGACACAAGCCGTCGCCAGGTACACTGTTCCTTCCGGCGTGCACTATTGATCATCTATATCTGTGCTTCATGGCTGAAAAAAGAGAAAACAAGCTGTTCAAAGTTGCTGCTCACCTAAACATTGCAAAGGATGAGATTGTCGACTTTCTGAAGACACGCGGTTTCTCGGTTGAGAATAAACCCACTGCTCAGTTGAACGACGAGATGCTGGATGCTGTCACCGACAAATTCAGCAAAGAAGCAAAGCTTGTCGAAAAACAGCGCGAGAAAATTGAGAAACACAAAACCGTTGCTCGAAAGAGCGACGCCACGGTTTCCATTGCCTCTCGCGAGCAAGAACGCATCGCCGAAATCGAAGCTCGCGAGGCCGCCGATCGAGCGGAGCGTGAACGCTTAGAAAAACAACGTCACGATCGCCTTGCCGCCGAAAAGTCCGCACGCGAGGAAATGGAACGTGAGCGCATCGCACGTGAACAGCACGCTCGCGAAGAAGAGTTAGCTTCCCTCGCTGCTGCCTCCGCCGAAACGGTCCCCGCAGAAGAACCGGCTCCCGTCGTTACGGCCGAAGCTGAACCGGCACCTGCCGCTGAAGTTGCAGCCGAAACACCGGCCGCCGCCGACACGACCGAGTCAACCGAAGCAGCTGCCGGCACCGATGCAGAAGCAACTGCCGAGGGCGGCGACGACGAAGGCGCTGACGATGGAACTGAGGACGGCGCAAAGAAAAAACGCAAGCGCAAGAAAAATGTCGTGATCACTTCCGAACCGGGCTCGAGGCCACAACTTCGTGGACTCACCGTGCTTGGAAAAGTGGAGTTGCAACCCGAACGCAATTTCCGTTCGGAACGTGCCAAGCGTAGTGACGGCAAGGGGCCAAAGGGAGATTCCCCCATCACTACCCCACTCTCCGAAATCCGCATTGGCGCCTATGCCGGTGGTGGAGGCGGACCGCGTACCTTCAAGAAACCCGATGCCAAGAAGGGCGCTGCCACAACCGCAGCAGCCAAGAAGGATGCGGAACGCGAACGTAAGCGTAAGCGCAGTGCTAAGGAGCAAGTCAACGAGCAAAACGTTGAACGCGCTATTCGCGAGACCTTGTCGGGTAACGACGAAGCATCGCAAGCCCGCATGCGCTCTCGCATTAAGCAGAAGAAAAAAGATATTCGTGAGGAACGCGAGCAAAAGCGTCAGGAGGAGCTGGAACGCGAAAGCGGCATCTTGCGGGTGACAGAGTTTCTGTCCACCGCAGAACTGGCAAACTTCATGGGCGTAAGCGCCGCCGAAATCATCACCAAGTGTTTCTCGCTTGGCTTGATGGTGAGTATCAATCAGCGCCTTGATAAGGAGACCATTCAACTCATCGCCGATGACTACGGCTACACCGTCGAGTTCATCAGCGACAAAGAGATTGATGTGGAGGCCGATGAGGCAGACGATCCGGAAACACTCGAGACACGTCCGCCGATTGTGACCATCATGGGACACGTGGATCATGGTAAGACATCACTTCTTGATTATATCCGTAACGCCAACGTGGTGGCCGGTGAGGCCGGTGGTATCACCCAGCACATCGGTGCCTATAAACTGAAGTTGCCGAACGGACGCGCCATTGCCTTCCTTGATACGCCGGGTCACGAAGCCTTTACCGCCATGCGCGCGCGCGGCGCGCAGGTGACGGATATTGTGATCTTGGTTGTAGCAGCGGATGACAATGTGATGCCCCAAACATTGGAAGCTATCTCCCACGCACAGGCAGCAAACGTGCCGATGATCGTGGCCATCAACAAGATCGATAAGGAAAATGCCAATGCCGACAACATCCGTCAGCAATTGGCTAATAACAACGTGCTCGTTGAAGAATGGGGCGGCAAGTACCAATCTGCTGAGATCTCGGCCAAGAAGGGTACGAACGTCGAAAAGCTACTCGAAAAGGTATTGCTCGAGGCCGACTTGCTTGATCTCAAGGCTAATCCAAATCGCCCGGCTCGTGGTGCGGTGATTGAAGCACACGTGGATAAAGGACGTGGAAACGTGTCGACCATCATGATCCAAAAAGGAACACTGCACATTGGCGATGCCTTCCTGTGCGGACAGTTCTTTGGTCGCGTCCGAGCCATGTATGACGAACGCGGCAATCGAGTGGACGAGGCAGGACCAAGCACACCGGTCCAGGTCACGGGATTTGAGGGTCTGCCGGAAGCAGGCGATGTCATCATTTGCTCTGAAAATGAAGCGTCACTCCGCGATGCGGCACAGCAACGTCAGGTTCTGCGTCGTGAGCAGCAGCTCCGTCAGGTTCGTCATACCACACTCGACGACATCTCAGCGCAAATGCAGCATGGTGGAGTGAAGGAATTGCGACTCATCCTGAAAACGGATGTGAGCGGTTCGCTGGAAGCCTTGACCGACTCCTTACTCAAGCTCTCGCGCGACGAGGTAAAGGTACACGTGATTTACCGCGCGGTCGGCTCCATCAGCGAAAGCGATGTGATGTTGGCTTCTGCTTCGAACGCTGTCATTATTGGTTTCCAAGTGACCATTCCTACTTCCATCCGCAAGATTGTGGAGCGAGAGCAAGTGGATGTTCGCCTCTACTCCATTATCTACGATGCGATCAACGAAGTCAAACTGGCTCTCGAAGGTATGCTCTCGCCTGACATTAAGGAAGAAGTGACCTCACGCACGGAGATTCGTCAGATCTTCAAGATCTCGCATGTGGGACAAGTTGCCGGATGCTATGTGTTGAACGGCACCGTGGTACGCAACGACAAGATTCGCATTATGCGTAATGGTTTTGAAATCTTCAAGGGAACTATTCAGAGTCTCAAGCATGTGAAGGAAGACGTAAAGGAAATGCGCGCCGGATTTGAATGCGGTATTACCATCAATGGTTTTAACGACTTCGAGATGGGCGACGTGATTGAGGCCTATAAGATCCTTGAAATCAAGAGAAAGTTGAGCTAAGGTCATGTCCGTACGCGCTCAAAAAGTTGCTAACGAGATTCACAAGGCGCTGACGTCGACCATGGACGCCTTCACCCGAGATATCGGCGGAGGGATGCTCACGATCACGTCGGTGCAGATGTCGCCGGACTTGTCCATCGCCAAAGTTTACCTCAGCGTCTTTGGAGTGCTCAAGTCCAACGAACAGATTTTGAAGTCGTTGGCGCAAGATGCGTATCGCTTCAAGAAGGCTGTGGTAACGCAGTTGCGTTTGCGCATTGTACCGGAGATCCGCTTCTACATCGATTCGTCGTTGGACGACGTGGATCGCATTTCACAGATCTTGAAAGAGAATCCTCCATTTCACACGGAGTCGGAGACGCATGACGATTCTGACTCGTGATGCAGGCGTCGGTCCGCAGGAGTGGCTTGAACAAGCACACGAAGCGGGCGCCGCGCTCTTGGTGGATAAAGATCTGAACTGGACGTCGTTCGATGTGGTGGCGCGACTTCGCTCGCTGCTTCGCATCAAGAAAATTGGTCATGCCGGTACTCTCGATCCCTTAGCTACCGGCTTGCTGATCATTTGCTGCGGAAAGGCAACGAAGAGCATCGACGGTTTTCAGGCGCAGGAGAAGGAATACCTCGCCACGCTGAGGCTTGGTGCTACAACGGCGACCTTTGATGCGGAAATGGAAGAAGAAAACGTTCGGGACGTGTCGACACTGAGTCAGCACGACATCGAAACAGTAGTGAGTGGCTTTGTGGGAGACATCGAGCAAATTCCGCCGATGTATTCTGCGCGTAAGGTGGGTGGTAAACGACTCTACGACTTAGCTCGCAAGGGCACGGAAGTTGAGCGCGAAGCACGACAAGTTCATGTTGCGTGCATTGACATTCTTGGTGTGGAACTTCCCCTTGTGAGTGTTCGCATTCAGTGCTCGAAAGGCACGTACATTCGAAGCTTAGCTCACGATATCGGAGAGCGACTGGGTTGCGGAGCGTACTTAAAATCGTTGCGCCGCAGTGCTATCGGAGAGTATCGTGTGGATACCGCGCTCCGAATGTCCGAGTTGGAAGCATTGTTCCGTCCGAGCAGCAGCAACGGTACACCAAACGCTTCTGCGCAAATGTCGGCCACTGCGCTCGATCCTACGGACGAGCAGGTCAAAACGGCTGCCGAAGGCAGCAACGGATAAAGAAAAGACATCGCGAGCAAGACATAGGTATCGTGATCTGAAATACAGTCACTCCCCTATTTCGCTTGCATTACAATTGAACAACGATGATGGTGACGGTACGAGACATAACAAGTATGCAGCGTGATGAGAAGAGCATTGTCACCGTGGGCACCTTTGACGGCGTGCACCGTGGCCATCGCGAGATTATCCATCGCATGCAAGCCCTGTCAGCCGAAACCGGAGGTCGTGTAGTGGTGGTCAGCTTCGACCCGCATCCGCAGATCGTGTTGAACAAAGCCGGACGCGAACCATTGAAGTTGTTGAGTTCCGTGAGCGAGCGTTTGCGTTTGCTGGCGGAAGCGCAGGTACATACAACAGTGATCGTGCCCTTCACCTTTGAGTTTGCTCGAACAGGCGCGCCGAGTTTCATC
Organism: Chlorobiota bacterium; assembly: GCA_039810585.1. Classification (GTDB taxonomy): domain Bacteria; phylum Bacteroidota; class Ignavibacteria; order Kapaibacteriales; family NICIL-2; genus JBBATK01. The sequence continues at coordinate 25,762 of JBDHXF010000008.1, read as the reverse complement.
CGCGACATCTTGTATCGCTACATCGGTATTAGTACCTTTTTTGTGGGCTATGACCACACATTTGGGAAGGACCGTGAAGGCGACGAGTCTTTGCTTCGCGAGTTAGGAACCGAGCTCTCGTTCAGCGTTGAAAAGGTTCCGCCGCTGATGAGTGGAGATCACAAGATTAGCAGCACTCAGATTCGTACGGCGCTTAAGGAGCAACGCATCGAAGGTGCCAATGCGATGCTCGGGTATGAGTATGCCTTAGACGGTGTGGTAGTAGAAGGCGATGGCAGAGGCCGTCGACTTGGCTACCCAACCGCGAATGTGGAATGTATGGAACCATACAAACTGCTTCCCGGAAAAGGAGTGTACTTCGTATCGGCCGTGATCGACAACGTTCGCAAGTATGGGATGGCTAACATTGGTACCAGACCAACCTTTACGAACGATGTAGAGCCGAGGCTTGAAGTGCACTTTTTCGACTACAATGGAAATCTGTACAACCGTCGGGTGAACGTGAGTTTTCACGCCTTCATTCGTGCGGAAATGAAGTTTGACAGTATCGATATCTTTTGGTCGCAACTGCGTGAGGACCGAGAGAAATGCGAAGAATTGATGCAGCGACGTGTACAGGCGTCGTAGGTAAGGTTCGGTTTCACGCAGACAAGAGTGAGCAACAGACAGTCCATCGAAAGCACATAGGTTTTGTTTTATTCATTTTATTCATTACTCATCTTCACACAGTTATGGTCTCTAAAGAGCGCAAAGCTGAACTCATCGCTCAATTCGGAGGTTCAGCCACCAATACCGGTTCTCCTGAAGCACAAGTTGCTATTCTCACTGAACACATCAACATGCTCCAGGTCCATTTGGACACGCATAAAAAGGATCATGCCAGCCGTCGCGGATTGATTCAACTCGTGAACAAGCGTCGTAAGCTGCTCAACTTCCTCCATAGCCGCGACATCAAGCGTTACCGCGCGATTCTGGCTTCGCTCAACTTGCGTAAGTAACATATCCCTGGCCACGGGTAAACGGCACCCTGTGCTTCTAAGGCGCAGTTCTTTTTAAATAACATTACATCATTATGGCAGTTCAAAGAGTTTCAACACTCATCAACGGCAAGGAATACTCGATTGAAACGGGTCGCTTTGCCAAATTGGCCGGCGGTGCGGTGATGGTTCGCTACGGCGATACCATGATCCTCGTCACCGTGTGTGCCGCATCCGATCCCAAACCTGATATTGATTTTATGCCGCTCACGGTTGAGTACCGTGAGAAATCTGCTTCAGCCGGAAAGATCCCCGGCGGTTTCTTCCGTCGCGAAGGTCGTCCTTCCGAAAAAGAAATTCTCTCCGCACGTTTGATCGACCGTCCCATTCGCCCCATGTTCCCTGAAGGCTGGCGCTGCGATACGCAAATCATCGCCACCGTGTTCAGTGCTGATGATGAGAACGAACCGAACTCATTGGGTATGACCGGAGCGTCTACCGCATTGATGCTATCGGACGTTCCCTTTAACGGTCCGGTCTCCGAAGTACACGTTGGTCGTGTGGACGGTGAGCTCATCATCAACCCCAGCTACAAGCAACTGGAAGTATCCGACCTGGAAATTACCGTTGCCGGTACCGACGATTCCATCGTGATGGTGGAAGGCATTTCGAAGGAGATCAGCGAAGAGGACTTCCTCGAAGCAATGGACTATGCTCATAAGAACATCCGTAAACTCAATGCCATGCAACGTGAGTTAGCCGCATTGATCAATCCTACCAAGCGTGAGTTTGCGGCACCGAGCCGTCCGGATGCGATCGAAACACTCGTTCGTAAGGCAGCTACTCCGCAAGTGAAGAAGCAACTCAAGTCACCGACATCGAAGGAAGAACGTATAACGTTCCGTCGCAGCCTGAAGGAAGAACTCCTTGCCAAGGCAACCGAAGCCTTTGCTGCCGATGAGGCCTATGCGGGCATCGATCTGAAGAAGATGTGCGATGGCATCCTGACCGACATCGAATACGAACAAATGCGTGAGATGATCTTGAAAGACGGTCGCCGCCTGGACGGTCGGAACACCACCACCATTCGTCCTATCAATTGCGAGATTGGTCTTCTCCCCCGCACCCACGGCTCTGCCCTGTTTACGCGCGGTGAAACCCAATCTCTCACTACAGTCACTCTTGGTACTGCACGTGACGAGCAAATCGTGGATGGCCTGCTGCCTACCTACGACCGTCATTACATGCTGCACTACAACTTCCCTCCGTTCAGCACCGGCGAAACCGGTCGGACAGGCGGCACGAGCCGACGGGAAATTGGTCACGGAAACCTTGCCGAGCGCGCTCTGCAACCCATGATGCCTGCAAAGGAAGATTTTCCCTATACCGTGCGCATCGTATCCGACATCCTCGAATCCAACGGCTCTTCCTCCATGGCTACCGTCTGTGCCGGCTCACTGGCCTGTATGGATGCCGGCTTGCCCTTGAAAAAGCAAGTAGCCGGAATTGCCATGGGTTTGATTAAAGAAGGCGATGATGTTGCGATTCTGAGCGACATCTTAGGTGACGAAGATCACTTGGGTGACATGGACTTTAAGGTTGCGGGCACCAAAGATGGTATCACCGCGTGCCAAATGGATATCAAGATCCAGGGCTTAAGCGTGGAGATCATGCAAAAGGCACTGGAGCAAGCGCGCGAAGGCCGCATGCACATCCTCGGCGTGATGAACGGCACTATTGACACACCGCGCGAAGACCTCTCGCCATTCGCTCCGCGTCTGACCACGATTAAGGTACCGGTTGAGTTAATCGGCGCCATTATCGGACCGGGCGGAGAAATGATTCGCTCCATCACCAAGGAAACCAACACCGAAATCAACATTGAGGATGACGGTACCGTGGTGATCGCAGCGGTAAAGGGCGAACATGCCAAGGCTGCTGTGGATTGGATCATGGGTCTCGTCCGGATGCCGGAAGTCGGTACCGTCTACAATGCAAAGGTTAAGGAAGTTCGTGAAGGCCTTGGTGCCATCATGGAATTCCTGCCGAAGAAGCAAGGCTTGCTACACATCTCGCAAATCGCGCACGAGCGCATTGAGAATGTCAGCGACGTGCTCAAGGCCGGTGACATTGTAGAAGTGAAGCTCATCGAAATCCAACCTGACGGCAAATTCCGTCTCAGTCGCAAAGCACTGCTTCCGCGTCCGGAAGGTATGCCCGAAGAGGAAGAACGTCCTCGTCGTGAACGACCCTACGGCGACCGTCCTCGTGGCGGCGACCGTGGTGGTGATCGCGGTGATCGTGGCGGAGATCGTCGCGGCGGCCCTCGCCGGCACTAAACCGATTGCCTCAACACTGTGTCTAACAAACCCCGATCCTCCGATCGGGGTTTTCTTTTTTCTACAACAACCGATAAGTTTGCAATCCACGCGCGGCACGTTCTCCTCATGAGGATTTCAATTCACGTGCGCTTCGCGCAGTGCTGCCGCTCATAAGCCATTCATCACCATTGTGAGGTTTCCATGTTCCGTTGGTTCGTCGTCTGTTTTGTTGCAGGAGCACTGACACTTTCAGCCCAAACTCCGCGTAAAATCAAGGATGCCGATGTGTATGTGTTGGATATGCAATATGCCAACAGTAGCTATCAGTTCTCCAATGTGGCAAATGTCTCCGGACGTCACGGTGGTGACGATCTCCCCTGCTTTTCACCCGATGGCAAAACCATCTTCTATTCAGTGCAGGAAGGCAAGCAACGCGACATCTATCGCTACGACATCGCCACCAAGAAGAGCACTCCTCTGGCAAAGACCGCTGAAAATGAGTGCGAGCCGAGGGTAACTCCAGACGGGAAATTTGTGTCGGTCGTTCGAACGGACAAAAAAGATGTACAGCGCGTGTGGAAGTGTCCGATCGATGGTGGCAACTACCAAGTAGTCACCAACCGTCTGGATTCCATTGACGGACAAGAGTGGTGGGTGGACGACTATCTTGTGCTCCACTACTACAAGAAACCGGCATTCCTTGGCTGTGTGAACATGCGCCACGGGCGCGAACACTTCCTTTCCGACGTTGCCATGCGCTGCATTCAAAATATCCCCACGGAAACGTCACTCAGTTTCTACGCCGGTCCCGCTCCGAAAGACTCCGCAGGAACCATTCGTAAGATTACCGAGTTCTTCGAAATCAGCATCATCGCGCCTGCCCTTCCGGGCTCGCAGGACTTTGTGTGGACCAAGCGCAAAACCGTCCTCATGGCCAGCGGTTCTAAACTCTACGAATACGACTTCGCACCCAACGCCCGCTGGATCGAAGTGGCCGACTTGTCAATCCTCGGTCTGAAGAAGATTACACGCCTTGCCCTCGATAAAGACAATAACCACCTTGCGGTTGTGTGCGAGCGATAAGAAAAAGTTCAACTCTTATTGTTATCGATTTTATAGTGAAAGTCACAGCAAAGGCTCGTTGAAGAACGAGCCTTTGCTGTTTTCTTCTATCCACCCATTCGCAGTTGCTGCCTGCACTGATACTCTGCAATAACAAGTGAGTGCAGATCGCCTAAAATCTCCATGCAGTTAGCACTCCACCCAGTAGTGTTATAGTCTATTGAAGTTCCCCCCATTTTTCAGACAACGTGCTAAGTATATTACTCGCACCCTATAAGTGGTGTTCTTTGGACCACCGGCATCGGATGACCCACGATTTCCAAGAAAGATTGGACATCGTTTCCACTCGTGGTGTCAAAACTGATACTCGTTGTGTCGTAAAGTAATGTTGACTTCCGATATCAGCGTCGGGGAGGACTGCTACACACGTGATTTATCTCGTAGCCGTGAAGTGACTGCGTCACTTACTACAGATTGGACGGGCTAGTAACTGTGCTCACAGCAGAAGAACCAAGCTGAGAAAACACCGAGCCAATACTCCTATCCCTTCGATGGCGCTTGGGAAACGGGAGCACTTTTCGTTTTCCGCTGAACGCCAACTCTCTCCACGATGTCTAATACGAAATACATGGTAACTGCTTTGCCTGAGGCATCGGTGCAGTTGACAACATCGAACGAAACTCCGTTCTTCTTTACTTTGGTTTTTGAAACCACCTGTAGGCTCATGGCAGCCAGCAATGCAGTTTCCTCTATGGGCGATATAATCGTAACGGGGTCCTTCATCGATCTCCCGGTTACACCTGTAACCATCGAACGGAGCATGTTGTAATAGACCCATTCGTGAAATTTTGACTCGCTCGACGTAGTGTCGAGCATCCAGTGCGCTTTGTACGCTATATCATGCAAGGGCATGCAGGCGTAACACTTTTCCAACGCGCTGTCAACCACGCTGAGTGCCTCTTTGTATTGCGCAGCAGCATAGAGATCCTGCGCACGCTGCGCCATGTCGGCCGCTTCTGCATAAAGTTTTGCAAAGTTCTTGCTAAAAGCCGCAGCGATGCGGAACTGAAAAAATGGTGTGGTTGTGTCGTGCTTCTTGACACGATCCGTCAAGGGTTTGTACAGTCGTGCTATTTCCGAGGGGGTCATTGCTCTTTGCTGAGCAGCGCCGGTTTTTGCGGTTCCTGCAGACGGTGTTCCCGGCTGACCAGGCTTTGAGGACGATGACGCTTTCGATGCAGGATGTTGAGTGGCTGCCTGTTTTGATGTTTGCATGGCCCTCGCCTGCTGTGCTTTCGGAACCGGTGGGGCCACTTGAGAGCTCATGGACTGTGTGCAAACAAGGCAACACCCAACGATGATGAGTGCGAGGATGATTGGGATTCGAGCTGAGGTGTTCATTGAATAGGAGCAAAAATGGCGCAAAAGAGAGATTGTCAGCATGAAAGCCAACAAGCATACGGCAAATTAGGATAACGGAGAATGTCCATCAGCGGTAACTCAAGCAATGCTTGCAAAGCTACTGCTTTGCTCAGTGTCGCCGATCTTGTGTTGAATATGTCGATGGATCTCTTAGCACATCTTACTTGTGTGGTTCCTGCTTTATTGCGCAGGATCGCAACCCAGCAGCCATAGTGAGACTGGGAGTGAGAACGCAAGCGACTTCATGACAGTCGCCGGTCGGATACAGCTCTCTATAAGCACGAAAGGCTTGTCGTACGACGAGCCTTTCGTGCTTATTCTCAATTCATCTCAGCGCTACTACTTCCCATCCCCCAACAACACGACTTTGGATCTGTTGCGGACGTTCTTGCAGGCGTTACGGGTATCCACCACGACTTTGGATGCAGTGGAAATCATCTTATAATCAAAGCTGGAATGATCGGTTGTGATGCACACCACATCCGCTTTGCGCAGGGCAGCGGCGTCTAGTTTGGCAATAGACTTCATGGTGCGCTGTTCCTTCTTACCGTGATGGAGCTCAACGGTCGGAATGAAGGGATCGTAATAGGAAATGTTCGAGATACCGTCGGCATCGAGTAGTTCGGCAACTTTGAGTGCCGGGGAGTGCCGCAGGTCGTCCACATCTTTTTTGAAGGCCATACCGAGTAGCAGGACTTTCGCTTTCTTGAGGGTGACCGGTTGTTTGGCGATTTCACGTTCGATCATTGCGCGAACATAGAAAGGCATCGATTCGTTGACTTCTGCCGAGAGCTCGATGAAGTTGGTGACGAAGTCGTACTCGCGAGCCATCCACGACAAGTAGTAAGGATCGATGAGAATGCAGTGTCCCCCAATGCCCGGTCCGGGATAAAAGGGCATAAACCCAAAGGGTTTTGTTGCCGCTGTGTCCACCACTTCCCAGATGTTCACCCCAATGCGATCGCAAAGTTGAGCCAATTCGTTGACCAAAGCAATGTTTACACTGCGGAAGATGTTCTCTAACAGCTTCTCCATCTCGGCCACTTCCGGCGAGCTGGCCGGAATGACTTTCGAGATAATGAGCTCGTTGATAGCTACACCAAGTGCCGTACAATCGGGGGTAATTCCACCAACAACGATGGGAGTGTTGCCGGTGTGCCAGGTCTTGTTACCCGGATCTATGCGCTCCGGCGAGAAGGCCAGGTAATAGTCCTTACCGCACTTGAGCTTTGTGGCGTCGAGAATGGGTTTGACGTACTTGCGCGTGGTACCAGGGAACGTGGTGCTCTTTAGAATGACGAGCTGACCCTTACGCATCGATTTTGCAACGTTCTTCGTGGATTCCACGATGTGCGAAATGTCGGGATCCTTGTTGTCGGTGAAGGGAGTCGGAACGCAGATATAAATCACGTCACACTTCTTACACTCGGAAAAATCGGTCGTGGCCCGAAAGGTCTTGTTCTTCCACACCTTCCGTACACGTTCGTCTTTGATATCCTGAATGTAGTTCTTACCCTTCTGAAGTTGGGCAACTTTCTGGGCGCTTACGTCGATGCCGATGGTCTTGATTCCCAAATCGGCGAACTCTATGGCCAGCGGCAGACCCACGTAGCCCAGACCTACAACGCCAACTGTAATGTTCTTGTCGTGAATAGCGCTGAGAAGAGCTTTGGCGCCGGTTGATATTTTGGCTGCAGACATGATTTCCTCCGTGAATGACTACGTTAGCGCCGCAGCTTCCCTGCTAGCGAGATGGTGTGCAAAATTCGCGAGCAATTCGCGAAATGCAAAGTGTAGGGATCAGTTGAATGATAGCACACTTAGAGTTGTGTGACTCCCAAGTATCGTGCCAGAGCATCCATAATCTTCGTATTGATTCATGCTAGGGCTCGAGGTCGTATTGCACTTGGCAGGTAAAACTCTTACCATCCGGCCGCACGCCCTTCAATTCAACATCTTGATGAACAACCACGCCGTCACTCTCCCTCAGGTACACATCCTGACGACTGGCAATAATGGCATCGTCCGGCGCTTGCCGCAAGAGGAGGACGTTTTTCTGACGTGCCGACAATACCCGACATTTTGTCTCTCCATAATACCCAATGGAGTTGAATCGCCATTGAAGAGGCGAAATATTGGGGTGCTCTGTTCTCGTCTGACGCAGTGAATCCGTGGGATCCTGTCGGTATTGCACGTTCACGGAATCGATCCATGCGCTTCCCACCGAGCATTGAACGCTATCACATAAGGGTGGGAAGAGATCGTTCGACAAATGGCGAAGCAGATCCTGAGGTGATTCCACAGCGATTTCATCAACTCCGTGGGTACGCTGATGTATTTGCGCTTCGCGCCGCTTTATCGAATAGTATGGTTCCTTTTCAAAGCGGCCTGCCTCATAGCGTCCGCATCGGCTGATTGACATTTCGGCAAAGGTTCCGTCGGCAATGATGGACGGACCGAAAAAAACCGAAGAATAAGTCGGAGTTCCGCTGGAATCCGGACGCGCTTGCTCATAGGCAGACCGGACACTGCATAAGAAGCTCCCTGTAGAGTCCACTGCTCTAATGATCACCTCAAAATGTTCCTCAAGTGTCAATGCCTCAGGCTTTCCGCTGACGAGCATGGTTTGGTGCTTTACAAAATGCAAGGTCTGACCCTTCGTCACTGTATAGCCCCACTTCACCGCTTGAGCATTGAGGAGAGTACTCTGTCCGGCAAGAAGAAATGCACACAACCACAGCATCGAGAGACTCATCAGTCGAACAGCCGATCCTATCATTGACATGTAAAAAATTCGAGGGTTTAAAGTAGACATCGATGGAACGGAAGATGCCGCTTGGGAATTTATAGGACGCGACCCCGCAAGGGGGCGCGAATTGAAATGACAACAGAGCGACCGTCATAGCGCGGTCAGACGATGCGCATTCAGCGAGCGGCGCCGTACTGCTTTTCATAGTACGACAGGTACTCGCCACTCTGGATGTCGGCCACCCAGGCACTGTTGTCTCTGTACCACTCAATGGTGCGTTCGAGTCCTTGCTCGAACACCACACTCGGTGTCCAGCCCAGCTCGCGTTCTGCCTTTGAGCAGTCGATGGCATAGCGTCGGTCGTGGCCGGGACGATCCTTCACGAAGCTAATAAGGTCCTCAGACTTACCAAGACCACTTAACAAGGCCTTAACCACTTGCAAATTCGTGCGTTCGCTTTTTCCACCAAAGTTGTAGACCTCACCTTTACGTCCGTTGGTGTACGCTGCCCAAATGCCACTGCAGTGGTCATCAACATAGATCCAATCACGCACGTTGAGTCCATCTCCATACACCGGCAACGATTTTCCTGCCATGGCATTGGAGATCATCAGTGGAATGAGCTTCTCGGGGAATTGATAAGGTCCGTAATTGTTCGTGCAACGGGTAATGACGGCGTCCAATCCATGAGTGTGCACGAAGGCTCGCACCATACAATCGGCTGCGGCTTTGGAAGCAGAATAGGGCGAGTTGGGAGCTAATGACGTTTCCTCGGTGAAGAAACCGCTGTCTCCCAATGACCCATACACCTCGTCAGTCGACACCTGCAGGTACCGTTTCACGCCGAACTCGCGCGCTGCTTCAAGTAACACTAAGGTGCCTTGAATGTTGGTTTGAACAAAGGGTTCGGCCGACATAATGCTACGATCCACATGACTCTCAGCCGCACAATGGATGATGCCACGAATAGTGTATCGCCTCATCAACTGCTGCACGAGCTCTCGGTTGCAGATGTCCCCATGCACAAAAGTGTACCGAGAATCCTGCTCAATATCGGACAAGTTGCGGAGGTTTCCCGCATAGGTTAACGAGTCGAGATTGACAATGTTGACGTCTGAGTGTGCTAAGATGAAACGAATCAAATTGGAGCCGATAAAACCCGCGCCCCCTGTAAGAAGAATTGTATCGTGCATTGCTAATACGTTGTAATTTTTGGTTTTACTTATATAATCTCTGACCCAATCCTGTGCCATTCATGAGGGCTTCGCCTCAAACCATACTCGAAGTATCGGCTGCCGGTTCCGCAGTCTGCACTGTATCCGATAGCATTATCTCGGCCAATTTTGGGGCCACATGCCACATAGTTCGCGCGTGTATCACTTCATCCCGTGCCTTCGATCGTTGTTGCTCCGTTGTCTCAGTTCGCTCAGCCCGGAGCATGATATTTTTCATCGTGTGTTCTTGAGCAATAAACTCCATGAGTTCCGCGCGGTAACCGAAGCTTCGTACGATATCGCGCCTCATGCTGTCGGTGAGCAAATCGCTGAGCCTCTCCCGACTTATACCATCCCTGAGTAGCAATTGCGTTGCTTCGGGGGCAGAGTTACGACGTAACTGTTCGTTCACGTAGTGATGACAGCAGGGAGCCGCCAGAATCGCACCCGCGTCGGATTTCAGCGCGAGTGCCAGGGCATCGTCTGTCGCAGTGTCGCAGGCATGAAGTGCAATCACCAGATCCGGCGTGGAATCAGGCGTGTACTCAGCAATTCCACTGCACACGAAGCGAGCGCCGCTAAAGCCAAGTGCACTGGCCATCTCGTTGCACTCAGCAATGAGCACCGGATTGCTATCGATGCCAACAAGCTGTACCTGCTTGTTCATCTGTTCGTGTAGCACATGATAAAGAGCCAGACTAAGATATGCTCGCCCACATCCGCAATCGACGATGTGGATGTGATCCGCTTCAAGTGCTTCTAAACCAAGAGCCAGACCGATAAAGTGGTTGATCTGACGGAATTTAGCGCGTCGTGCCGGGATGAGCTGTCCGGAATCATCGCTAAGACCCAATACTTTCAAAAGCTTGGAAGATTTTTCTTCACTGATGTGCTGACGTTTTTCGTGGTCATGACTCTGCTCAGATTGCCAGTCGCGAATCGAGGCCTTGGTTTTGCGCTGCAGTACCGATTTGCGTGCTCGTTTGAAATAGAAGTCACCATCCGGACGCTGAATATGCAGTTGAAGGAAGTCATGAGTCAGACAGTCTTGAACCAGATCTGTAAGCGTTTCATCGCTGAATTCCAGAGTCTTTTGTCGGTGCTGTTTCTGCGTAAATGAACTCAGAATCAAGAAGGTCGAGTCGTTTTGTACCGAGCTTCGCAGAACCATGCGTCGCGGTCTTTCCTCATCATTTTCATCCGCACGAACACGCCGCCCACTCCAAGTGCATACAAAAGCCTGCGTTCGAAGAAGTGCGAGTATGGTATCGAGGTCGAATGGATGCATGAAAACAGAACTAGTGAAAGGTGTGGGGAGTCCCGGATTTTAGGACTCCATCCCAAGGAGTGCTTTTGTGACATATCCGGCTACCTGGGGATTCTCTTTCAAGCGCCGTGTTGAGTAGCCATACCAGTCCTCCCCGAAGGGCACATAAATGCGCATGGGGTGTCCGGCAGCGATAATTTGGTCACGTCGTTCCTCACGAACCCCAAGAAGCATTTGGAATTCATAGGCTTGCTTCGGCAGATTCTGTTGCGCGATGAGCTGCATTGCATCGTCAATCAGCACATCGTCGTGCGTGGCGATATGCACATTCATGCCACGCTCTACAAGCATGCGAAGCAGTTTCTTATAGTTATTCTGAACCTCAACTCGTTCTTTAAAGGCAATGTCGGCAGGTTCGATGTAAATCCCCTTGCAAAGACGAACATCGGCCTTGAGTTCAGCTAAATCCTTGATGTCCTGTTCCGACCGCCTCATGTACGCTTGCAACACAACTCCAATATTGTCAAAGCCTTCCCCACGCATCCGACGATAGAGATCTAGTGTTCGCGTGGTATAGGGCGAGTTTTCCATATCTAGGCGCACAAAGAGACCTCGCTCGCGAGCAGTGTTCAGTAAAGAGCGGAGGTTCGATGCACAAAACGTGTCGTCGATATCAAAACCCAAGGAGGTTAGTTTCACCGATAGATACGCCGGAAGTTTATGATTTGCAATGGCTTCCAGCACTTTGGTGCTCGAGGCGCACTCGTGCTGTGCTCGCTCGCGAGAACTCACAAACTCGCCCAGGACATCGATGGTGGCGCCGGCACCTTTGGACTGAAGCTGCTTGGCAACGGTGACTGCATCGTCAAGCACCGCTCCCGCTATATAGCGTTTTGCCACTTGTTTGATGATGGATTTTGGAATGACATTTAGGGATTTAACGACGAGGGTATTGAACAGGGACATGATGTGTACAAACAAGGGTGACTTTTCTTCATCGCCTGCGTGCTTCGCACGCGCGTACAAAATTACGCAGCATAGAAAGGATATCACGTCGCCGGCCCATGGGATTCTCATCCCCACACGGCATTTTATAAGTGAATCGCGGCGATGCACACACCCTCAGATCCGTTCTCGCTTTAGGGTTGCCTGCCGGTTTGAGAATCTAGGCGAATTTTCAGCCAGGCTTGGAGTTAAGATTGGACTTAAGATTGGAGTTAAGATTGGAGTTAGGATCGGAGTTGGGATGGGAGTTGGGTCAGGAGTCGGGCTTGAATTTGATCTCGGATATCCTCGATACTGAGCGACCCATCGATCGTGTACACCCGTGAGGGATCTTGAGCACTTATGTTTTGATAGCCGATTCGAACACGACTAAAAAACTCCCGCCCGCTCTGTTCCATGCGGTCCTGATGAGAACCCTGCCGATGGGCAGCTCGCATGTACGATAACTCTACGCTGATGTCCAAGAAGAAGGTAATAGCCGGGAGAAGACCGCCCGTGGCAAGGGCGTTGGCTTGCGCTACATCCTCCAGCACCAATCCTCGACCATAGCCCTGATAAGCGGTTGAGGAGTCCAAATACCGATCGCAGATCACGACCGCCGAACGTTCCAGTGCCGGACGAATCACCTGTTGAACGAGTTGACGTCTTGACGCACAGAACAACAGCAATTCGGCCATCGGGTCGATGTCCACTTTGGTGTCGAGCAAGACCGTGCGAATGGATTCGGAGAGTGGTGTTGCGCCGGGTTCGCGAAGAACCACAACTTCGTGCCCCTGTCCCTGCAAATATTGCTCTAGCAGTCGTACCTGGGTTGACTTGCCGCAACCGTCAATGCCTTCGAACGAAATAAACATGATCTCAGTTCCCCACTCTTCTCAAAGCTTGGTGTGTTGTCCCATAAGCAACGAAATCGACGACCGCAAAGTTTGGCAGAGCTCAATCGTCGCTGCCGTGCAAGATAACGACGATCTCCCCTTTGAGGGGAGGACGGGATTTCAACACGTCGCTGAGTTCTGTTACTGTTCCTCGTAGAAATTCCTCGTACACTTTGGTCAGTTCACGAGCGATGCACAGCTGTCGCTCCGGACATCGCGCCACCAGCTCTTCTACCAGAGAGTGAATGCGGTGCGGAGATTCATAGAGAACCACCGTAAAGGGGTAGCTAACGATGCGGTCGAGAAAGGTCTTTCGTCCTTTCTTATGCGGAGCAAAACCACCAAAGAAAAATTCGTCGGTCGGCATTCCGCTTGCCACCAGGGCACTGAGTGAGGCGGAAGCACCGGGCAAGGGTACCACGTCCAGTGCGCGCGCAAGCGCGGCACGAATAAGAATCACTCCCGGATCGGAAATGCCTGGAGAACCGGCATCGCTACAGTAGGCAACGGACTGACCAGCCACGACCAGGTCGGCTACATACTCTGCCGACTGGTGCTCGTTGTGGGCGTGTAGGGCAATGAGGCGCTTGGGCTGAATGTTATACAGCTTCAACAAGGAACCGGTGGTTCGCGTGTCTTCGCACGCAATCACATCGGCTTGCTGCAAAACGCGCAGGGCACGCAGCGTGATGTCCTCCCGGTTGCCGATTGGCGTGGGGACGAGGTACAAGGCGGGTTGTAGCGTACTGTGGTCGGACATCAGGATTCATCCTCAAGAGTACCGGACTCTTTTTTCGAGCGTCTTAACTCACGGAAGAAGTCTTGCAGCAACTCCGCGGATTCTTCCGCTCGAATTCCCTCAACAACCTCGCAGCGATGGTTGAGTCGTTCATCGTTGCACAGCTCGTACAAACTCCTCACAGCACCTGCTTTTGGGTCACGTGCGGCAAACACCACCCGTGGAATTCGAGCGTTGACGATGGCTCCGGCGCACATAGCACAAGGTTCGAGAGTGACGTAGAGACAGCAATTAATCAAGCGCCGACTGCCTCTTACTTGCGACGCCATGTCAATCGCCATTACTTCCGCATGGGCTGTTGCTTGCTGTAATTCTTCAAGGCGGTTTGAACTGCGTGCTACAATGTCATTGTTGTACACAACAATACACCCGATGGGCACTTCTCCGCGAAGGGCTGCGGCTCGAGCTTCATCTAAAGCTTGGTCCATGAAATACTCATCTGAGTAGAGATCCGGCGTGCTCATGTTACCTGACCGTGAGTGGTGTGCAGACGAGCAAAGAATGTAGCAATGAGCTCAGGCAGTACGGCGCAAAACGCACGATTGCCCTCTAAAATGTCGAAGGTCGAAACTTCGGTGGCCGAGGTCCACAACAAATCGTGAAAGACTCGATTTTGTGGTGGGTTGAGCCATGAGGTGCATAAAAAATAGTGCACATCAAAACGTCCCCCATCTGCATACTCACTCTGCTCTCGGTGGAGTTCGTGCACCACCGGTTCAAGAATTCCCAGTTCTTCCTGCAGTTCTCGAATGATCGCTTCGCGTGGAGTCTCACCCGGCTCCACCTTCCCGCCGGGGAATTCCCACTTTAGACCATAGCGTGCAGAGGGCAAGCGTTGACACAGTAGCACGTGCGAGTCCGCAGACGGACGAGCGAGCAACACGGCAACAGAAACGGCGCGTTGTTCCGCCACGAGGCTGGGCTTAGAGTTCAACGACGGTTCCTTTGGCGGGATTGGAAACGGACGAGATCCCTGCACCATGCAGTGCGTTCTTAAACGCGTCCTGTGCTTTGGGCTCGCCATGCACTAAGAACACATGTTGCAGAGTAGTGCGCGAAAAAGGCTTGAAGAAGTCGAGCAACTCGGGCTCGTCGGCGTGGGCGGAGAGACCGCTAATGCGCTGAACTTCAGCACGCACAGTGTGCGGAATACCAAAAATGTTCACCACGTCATAACCATCGGCAATGCGACGTCCCAAGGTGTGTTCGGCACTAAATCCAACAATGAGAATGGTGTTCTTTGCCGAACCGATTCCGTTGGCAAGATGGTGGACAATGCGACCGTTTTCGCACATCCCACTCGCGGCAATTACCACCGCGGCTTTGTGCATGGTATTGATTTTCTTTGAATCGGAAACCTCACGGATGTACTTGAGCGAGGGGAAGCCAAAGGGATCGTCGTCCGACATCAGCACCTTCTGCATCTCGGCATCATAGCACTCCGGGTGCATACGATACACTTGTGTGGCGTTGATTGCTAATGGAGAGTCAACAAAGATGGGAATGTTGGGAATTCGTCCCTCGTTGTACATCGAGTTCAAATGATAGACGATATCCTGCGTTCTTCCGATGCTGAAGGCCGGGATGAGCAGCCTTCCCTTTTTCTCCACCACTCCGTGAATGAGCTTCTCTAGCGTCGCTTCCAGGTTGGCTATCTCTTCGTGCTTGCGGCCTCCGTAAGTGGACTCACTAATGATATAATCTGCATCACCGGGAAATTCAGGATCGCGAAGGATGGGACGATTGGGGCGACCCACATCGCCGGTAAAACACAAACGAACCGTCTTGCCATTTTCAGTCAACGTCAGCATCGTGATAGCTGAACCCAAAATGTGACCGGCATCAAAGTACTCTGCCTTCACGCCAGGCACAACGTCGAACACCCGATGGTAACCAACCGTACGAAAATGCTCCAGCGTTGTGGCCACATCTTCAGCTGTGTACAGAGGCTCGACGTGCTCACCCTTGTGACGAAGCAGATAATCCGCATCCTTTTCCTGAATCATCGCACTATCAGCCAGCATGATGGCGCATAAGTCGCGTGTGGCACTGGTGCTGTGAATGCAGCCGTTAAAACCGTTCTTGATTAAGTGAGGGAGATTTCCGGAGTGATCGATGTGTGCATGCGATAGGACAACTGCATCTATGGAGGCGGCATCAAACAAAAAGTTCTTGTTGATACGAGCAGCTTCTTCGCGACGACCCTGGTATAATCCGCAATCGAGTAAGACTCTGTGACCATTCACGGTTAACAAATGCATGGAACCGGTGACAGTTTGCGCGGCACCGCAGAATTCTAAGGTCATGGCATTATATCCAACAATGAAAAAAGTCTGCGCGGCTAGTGCGAAATGCAGTCCTCATACACGGACATGTTCGAGGGGTCCAGGATCTGCAGCGAATGCAAAACATTTGCATTGTTTGAGCCTTTGAACAGTGCACAGAGCTCGGTTTGCTTCGAGTCAAAAAACATTTGCACCAAATAACTGGCACGCGTGAGTTTCTGGGTTTTGAAGTCAGCCATGCGGCCTAACACCTTTTCGACTCCTAAGCGTCCGGCATCCTTATCGTGCGTGTAGACATTCACCCCATCGGCGTGATAATCGAAAATGAGCTTGCGGAAATCTTCCATTAGGGGATCGACTAACTCCGATGCGAGAGAGACGCGAGTAAATTCGCCCGGCTCCTGCACACTCATGCTATAGCCGCTGCCGTTGTTGGTTGCACCCAATTGCACAAGTTCCCGCGCAATTTGATAGTACTTCGTACCACTCAACTGTTCAAAACAATCGGCATCAAGACCCAGCGCCACGAAGTTGTAAAAATCAAGTACCGTGGAAAACTCGTCGTACTTCAACGACTGGTAACTGAATTGCTGGTTGAGGTCGTAACTGAAAGCCCAATCTTTATCCAGAATCTTCATGAGAGGCGAAGCCACGCCACTATCCAAATTCGTTTTCATGTTATAGAACAATCGGGCTGTACAACGGCGGGACTGAGAATTCGAGGCTGTAATGTAGATGGTAAGATCCACGGGGATTTTTGCTCCCACCCAATCCTGCCCCGTAAACCGTTGCGCATTGTAGTAATTCATCACATCATTGGCCATAGTCATGATGTTGTCTCTCTGCGCCACCGGCACCATGTCCACATTCACAGAAACATTGGCCTTGAATTCTTGGGCCTGGACATGGCCTACAAAAACTATAATGCTTGCAGCGAGATAAGCGAGCAGGTATTTTGGCATTGAACTCACTCTCCTAAAAGAATTCACGATAGTCGCGAGGTTTCGATGAGCACTTCATCAAATTTAGCGCGATCGTGGTCGGCAGCCAATTTCTTTTTTGGGATGGTGATGTTCCTTCCCACCTGGCTTTTTGCCCAATCGGGCGCTGTATCCACGTCGAGCTTTGTTCTTAACTCTGCATCTTTGACGTCGCCGGTCGTCCTTTCGTTTGCAGTCAATCCGGCATTGCTCGAATGTTCTGCGGACAATGCCCTTCTTTGTCACAGTACTCCCTCTCCATTTGGTCTCTCGGAATTGGCCTTTCACGAGTGTCGATGTTGTCTTGCAATAGCACCGGATCTCCATACAGCCCTTGGGCTGAGCGCCTATGGTTCCCGACTGTATTCGGAGCTCAACGCTTCACTCAGTTTCTCAACGCGATTAAGCTCGCTCATTTCTCTGGGCTGCACCGTGCGTGGGTCGCATGTATCTGTGGCTGACTTCAACGCCCACACAGCCGGCTTTCTCGATTGCGGAGTTGTGCTTCAACCGAGCGCCGACACTCGTTTGGGAATTGCAATTCAGAACTGCACTCGGACGAGTGCCGCGGCTAATGCGGATCAAGAGATGAGACTCGGTGCGGCACATGCCTTTGCCGACAGTCTGGAACTGGATTGTGATTATTGTATTGCGCTCAATCGCACCGCGGGCGTCGATCTTGCGCTGGCTGTACATCCTTTGTCTGCAGTCGACTTTCGTCTTGCGTGCAGTACCTATGCCTCTAAAGTTGAGGCTGACCTTGGCCTTCTCGTCATCCGCCCTCTTCGCATTGTACTGCGATGTGGCTGGCACTCGGATCTGGGCTCGAGCCTTGGGGGAGGAGTTGTGTACACATGGTAAGCTCTGAATTCCCACACACACCGGCGTCGCACACACACAAAGCACGCAAACGAACGACAACTGTATCTCGCCGTTTCTGCAGAACCATCTGCTCAACTCTGCAGCAGGTGATTTCAATTCGTAGGCAGCTTCGCTGCGTACGAATCATAAGTCCCCTGCTCGTTGTCAGCACCATTCTTGCCATCATCCCCTCGTCGATGCTCAAAGCCTCCGGCGTGGACCGAGTACTCGAACTTATTTCCCAAGAGCTTGGAACCGACGCCGATGCCGCTACGGTTGATCTGTTGGATCACTATCATGCCCAACCGTTAAACCTTCGCATCTGCAGTCGTCAGGATCTTGCCGGGTTGCCGTTTTGGTCAGTTGATATTTCTGAACGATTTCTCCAGACGTTGAGAGCGAATCCGAATGCCTCGCTCGATGAGCTTATTCGTGTGAGTGGTCTTGATATTCTGTGTGCGGAGGTTCTGCGATGTTGCTCGCGTTTGCCCTCGGCCTCAGCGGAGGCTAAGCCGGCACGTTCGCGCGCCGATTCGCAGTCCGGCAGCGAGCGCAGGCAGAGCGCGCCCTCGCGACTCTTGAGCGACAGCACGGCGATCCAAGTTCGTCAGCGCAGCATGCTTCCGCTGGAGATCAACCGAGGGACAAACGAGCACATCTATGCCGGATCAGCGCTCAGCGCTAGCGAACGCATTCTGCTGCAGAGCACCTGGCTTGAATGTTCTGCTGTGGTAGAAAAAGATGCGGGAGAAGCCTCGTATGCAGACTTCCTTTCCGCCGCCGCACAGGTCCGTGTGACGGATAATACGCGCATTATCGCCGGTGACTATCGATGTAACGCGGGCTTCGGTTTGGTGCTGGCACCGGGAGTTGTGGCCAATGCATCCCCAACATCGATGTCGGTATTCAATCGTGTCGGGCAGGGTTTGAATCCATCGCACTCCACACTCAATACATCGTTCTTTCGAGGCGCTGCCGCTGAACATCGACTGTTGCTTGATTCCTCTGTGCTCAACCTCAGGCTAGGGCTTTCCTCACGGTCGCTAGATGCTGGCATTGACAGTTCAAGCGGTCTCGTTTCCAGTATTAACCGCACTGAGCTCCACCGCACGAGCTCTGAGATTAATCACAAAGGCGCGCTCGATGAGCACGCACTGCTCTCAAGCGCCGAGTACCGCAGCGATTCGTACTTGATCGGAGCGGAATGTCTTGGCTTGACTTATAATCACGAATTCGGCGACTCCCCTTCTGCCGATATCGTGGGACGAAGTGCATTCCTCTGCGGCATGTACGCGTGGTATCGACTTGGCGGATATAGTCTTAATGCGGAATGCGCACGCGACCAGCTCGGATCACTGAGTGTATTGGGAACAGTAATCTCGCAACACACCTCAGGATCTGAGCTCATCCGAGTTTGGCGTAGTCCGCGCCGCTTCTACTCACCATACGCAGCCACTTTTGGATCGATGGAGAATGAACAAGGAAGTTACATCGCTGCCGTGAGGCGCATAAGTGGTGGGCTTCAGATTGGACTCTCCGTCGACCTTCGTTCATCCATTGTTCCTCGCTTATACACCGCGTTCAGAGCCGGTAGTATGTCTATCCAGACCGAAGTCCGCTGGAAACTTAATAGCACCTCGGAAGTGCGCCTCCATGCGCGCGAATCTCTAACACGGGATGCGGAGCACACAGTACAAGACGTGTTGAGCGTCGCCGCACTAAGGCGACACGAGTTGCGAGCGTTGTATGCAATGCAGACTTCTGCGGAGTCGTCGATTAGCGTTCAAGCAAGTTTCTGCGCACAGGACGCTACGGCGTGGCTACGCTCGGAGTCGGGATCGATGATAAGCATCAGCGCCAAGGGTACCATTGGCGCAGGGTTGCATTGGAGCGGCGGCTGTGCCTTGGCTTCAAGCAGCTCGTTCGCCGCAGCGTTGTATGAAACTGAGCAACTCGCGCCCGGAACGTGGAGCAGCATGCCACTGTATGGTCAGGCGATGCGCGCCGTATGCGGCATGCAATATCAGCTGTGGGATGGGGGCTCTGTGTGGCTGAGAGTTGACTACAGCGCTAAAAACGACGTCTCCACACTCTCGAGTTCCTACGACGAAATTCAGGGGAACCATCAGTCGCATCTGCTCATGCAGCTCGACCTGTCGCTGTAGAATTGGGTAGAGTGTGAGATTGTACTGGCCCTAAACGACGACAGGCGTGCAATGCACGCCTGTCGTCATCAAAATAAAAGTGTAGCAAAGGTCCAACGCCGGACGTTGGCTCTGCATCAGCCGTCGAGGCTGCTCTCATTCATGTTTTGTAAGTTTTGTACCACGGCGTTGAGGCAGGACGAACCTAAAGCACCGTCGATCACGCGATGATCGTAGGTGATTGTGACGTACATCATGTGGCGGATGAGAATAGCATCTTCGCCGTTGATCTCGCGAACGACCGGACGTTTTTGCACCGCGTACACGCCAACGATAGCGCTTTGCGGCTGGTTGATGACCGGTGTGCCGAAGAGAGATCCCCATGGACCCATATTCGTCAGCGAAATCGTACCACCTTGAATCTCGTCAGGTTGGAGTTTCTTCGATCGAGCACGTGCTGCCAGATCAGAAATCGATGAGGCGATGCCGCGCAGATTCATCATTTCGGCGTTCTTAATAACCGGTACGATGAGGTTGCCATCGGGTAGCAAGGTCGCAAAGCCAAAGTTGACGTGTTTGTAGCGAATGATATTCGTACCATCCACGCTCACGTTAATCAGTGGGAATTGTTTAACCGCATCGACAATGGCTTTGACAAAAAACGGAGTCAGCGTCAGCTTGAAGCCGTATTCCTTTTCAAAGCTACTCTTACGCTTTTCACGCAGCTTCACTATGCTGGTCACATCTGCTTCCGCAACTGAGGTCACGTGCGGTGAGGTGAGCTTGGAGCGAACCATGTGCTCGGCGATCAGCGTGCGAACACGGTCCATAGGAATAACCTCAATATCACCGCTCATTGGTGGCGCTGTTGGTGAGGCCGGTACAACTGTCTTCGGTATTATCACTGCCGGCGCGGCAGGTGCAGGAGCAGATACAACACTTGGCGCTGCAGCAGGAGCCGGTGCCGACGTTCTGCTTGCCAGATAATTCAACAGATCTTGTTTGGTGACGCGGTTCTCGAGTCCTGTTCCGTGAATGGCATCAAGTTCCGCAACCGACACGCGCTCGGCTTCTGCAATGGCGCGAACAAGCGGTGAGTAAAAACGATCGCCGCTTTTACGCGGTATGGAAGCTCCACTATGCCCCGTCACATCTACCGATGCGGAAGCTGCGGCTGTAACTCTAGCGGTAGGAGCAACCGGACTCTGGGTCACAGCAGGCGCGGAAGGAGCCGGAGCAGCGGAAGGAGCACCTGCCGGAGCGGCAGCGCCGGTGGAAATACGAGCCAAAACTTTTCCGACTTCCAGAACATCACCTTCGTTGGCCAAGCGTTCAACGAGCACGCCGGCGACGGGTGACGGGACTTCGGTGTCTACTTTATCGGTCGAGATTTCGACCAGCGTTTCATCGCGCTCAACCGTGTCCCCTACATTCTTCACCCAGCGCAACACTTTGCCTTCCTGAATCGACTCACCCATTTTGGGCATCACCACATCGCTCAATGCAGAGCCTGAGGTGGCAGGTGCAGCAGACGCGACAGGAGCAGCCGGTGTCGGCGGTGCTACTGTGGCAACAGGTGCAGGCGCGGGCGCAGGTGCCGGAGCGGCAGCTGGAGCTGCAGCCGGAGCAGATGCTGACGAAGCCGGAGCATCGCCGCCAATGATGGCGATGACTTTGCCGACTTCCACCGTATCATTTTCGTTGAACAAGAGTTGTGAGACCACACCGGCAACCGGTGAAGGGACTTCGGTGTCCACTTTATCAGTCGAGATTTCGAGCAATGTTTCATCGCGTTCGATGAACTCACCCGGCTTTTTTAACCACTTGAGAATTTTACCTTCCTGAATACTCTCGCCCATCTTGGGCATGACGACTTCAACAGCCATTAGGAACTCCTCGTTTGCAAATTTCTTCGTTGTTGATCAGCAAATTAGCACTTGTTGGGATCGTAGCCAACCGCCGACTCTGACGCTAGGCACAGACTACACATAGCCGAAAGACGTAAATTGCATGGCATTCGTCTTTCACCGCCGAGAATGCGGTGTGAAGTCTGTATGACACGATCCGCATGTAACCCTGAACACTTATTATTTACCATCTTCAAGGAAACCCTATGAATGCTGCCATAATGACCGCCGTGAATGATCAAATTCAAGCTGAAATGGAATCAGCCTATGCCTATTTGGCGCTTTCGCTCATGGCAAACGATAAATCGTTGCCCGGCGTGGCGCATTGGCTAAAGATGCAGTGGCAGGAAGAAATCGGTCACGCCATGAAGCTCATCGACCACGTGCATTCGCGTGGTGGGTCGGTTCAACTCAAGTCTATCGGTCTTGAACAACCGCAATGGACCAGCATGTTGAACCTGTTCGAAACGGTGGAGTCGCACGAGAAACGCATTACTGCAAGCATAAACGCGTTGTACGAAAAGGCCTTGAGCGATAAGGACTATCCTCTGCAAATCCTTCTCCAATGGTTCATTAATGAACAAGTGGAAGAAGAAGAAAGCGTACGCACCATTATAGAGCGTGTTAGGTTAGTTGGCGAGAATGGCGCGAGCCTCTTGCTGTTAGATCGCCAACTGGGCGAGCGAGCATAGAGTGCAGTGAACAAACAGCTCCTGAAGGCAGGGAGATTTTTTTATCAGAGCGGCGTGCTTCGCACGCAACGCTTTGTCGCTCAGCTCTTGAAGAACTACTTCGGGATGTTCGGAACGGAGCTAATAATCAAAGACCCCGGCAGGGACAGTTGCCGAGGTCTTCGTTTTTGAAGGCATCATGCAGTCAGGGTTCCGCCGTGACGGTGACGGATGATGGCCTGTCGTATATGAGCCAGTCTCTGCGCCGCCTCTCGACTGTGGTGGAGAAAGGTGATGGAAGAGTGCCAGGTGACGTTTCCGACTGAAAAACGTGCATAGTGCTGTTGGAGGCAAGATCGTTTTCCAGTTGCGCGTCACTCAAGAACCAAAGCCAAGACCTCTGCCCGGCGTTGCGAATCCGGAGTTGGTGAGACTCCTGTCAGATCAAGTGTCAGCCTCTCACGAGGCCAAACATGCTGGATTCGATGCGGGCAATTACGGACGTTTTTTCTCAAGCTATTCGACGACAAGAGCCTGACAACCCTGGTGTGTCAGGCTTTGCGCCAGTGTTTCCGGCGCCGGTTAGGCTTGCAGCATGTGCGATTGCAGCCATTGCTGGTATTCAACCGGTTCCTTATACTCCAGATATGCTTCCAGAGAATCGAGAGTCCACAACCAACCGTTATGGATTTCCTCGTAATCTTTTTTGGACTTGATGCGCCAATGGCGGATGAAAATGGTTGTTTCGAAACGACCATTCTTGGCGAATTCGATCACTACCTTGGAACCGGGCTTATGACGTGGGTTGAGCCACTCAAGTCGCCACCGTTCCAGAGGCAAGACCTCAACGAATTGCCCAATGGCTCCGTTGTCGTTATAAAATTGACCACCAACGATCGGTTCCACCGACGACGATTGGGAAAACCAGTGAGATCTCTCATCTTGGTCTTCAAAGGCCTTGTACAGCTTTTGTAATGGTGCGCGTATTGTGCGCCGAAGCTGCATAACGTATGTTCGATTACCGGCGTAGAATGACATAGCCTCTCCTCTATGATCCTGGACTCTATAGACAGTAATCAGCGAGGTCAGATTCTGTTTCACCCCATCGATTTTTTTCTTTTTTCTGGAGATTTTGACCCTTTTTCCGCGAAAGTGCGCCATCGTTTCGATGCACTTTGCCCGCTCTTCTATTGCTATGTGATCGATGATTCTCGCTTTTCAGCCTGATTTGAGCGATTGCTTGAAAAGACTTCGCAACGTTCCCAATTTTTTCTGCATTTTTGTAGTCCTTTGGTCATCGGGGCGTAGCGCAGCCCGGTTAGCGCACCTGCTTTGGGAGCAGGGGGTCGCGAGTTCGAATCCCGCCGCCCCGACCAAGAGAAATACCTGTATGCTGGTACTACAGCTACAGGTATTTTTTTTGACTCGAATAATAGGCGACGTCGTCTATTACATTTCGACTCAAAAAAGACGAATGTGGCAAGTTCATGATGTCACTTCATCGCACGAATCCGGTCAACCAATTAGTTTATTACACGGAGACGCCTCAAGGAAAGTGGCAAACAATACGACCTGTCACACATGAATAGATCGACGGTTGCAAGCGTCCTTGTTGAGCTGACTGTCAGCGAAGAGTGTGTAATCTTGAATGCGGGCTTTGTAATATCTCGCTGTTCGAATTCCGCTATATGGATTGGTAATACTATGAGCCGGTAGTTTGGGACAATTATATTTGGCGTATATTGTTTGCATAGTCTTTCAATTACTAGGGGAATTTCCATGAAAACATTGCTGTTTATCATCAGCTGCTGTGTCGTTGTTGTTCTTAATTCGTGTTCTTCAAATCCAACAAGTCCTTCAACGGACACGACGACACTCTATATGCCTTTAACAGCTGGCTCAATGTGGACCTACACCGGATCTATCGGCAATACTATCGATGTTATGGCTGGAGACAGTGTTTTGTTAGGACACACCTATCGAATAATGATTGGCACAGCCAATGGTACATCACAGCCTTCCGTACTGCGCGCGGTAGGCACTGGAATAAATATCACAATGCCTGACACCAATGGTGTTCTGAGAGATGTCGTGTACATCAAAGACGGAATCAAAACAGGTGATTCTTGGTCGAACTATTCTACGAACTCCGGCATACCCTCTTTTTATGACTACACATGTTTAGGTACAGGACTCACACGTACAGTGCAGGGAAAATCATACACAAATGTGATGGCACTGACGCAGACCATTGGTTATAACTTTGGTGGACAACGTATCGTAGCCGGAACAGCCACTACGTACTTTGCGATGGGAGTGGGGATGATCGCCACAGACTTATCGAATGGGCAATCAATGGAGTTAGTTTCTTACTCCATAAAATAGGCTGTGTAAGTAATCTGAATTTCTATGCCAGCTTTGCTCGGTCTCATCAAGTGCTTTGACTTGATGAGACCGCCAATTTAGGGACACACTGAACAAGTTGTCACCATTTGGTCGAGAAGTTGTCAATAACGTCAGCGGTATACCCACTTATTTTGCTGCATACCAACGTATCACTTTAGTTGCTATGCAGAATCAGCTCTCGTTAGGTGATTCAGGTGAAATATCCACTCCTTCTGCCCAACTAAGTCCGCCGCGGATTAATCAAACACCATCAAGGCATACTCTCCAGCTCGTACCTCTCGAAGTAACACGAGCACGCAGCTTACAATGCGGATCTGTAAGGACACTCACGACGGAACCGATGTGCCAACTGTCGTGGAAAAGATGGATCATTGGGCGTGGATTCTCTACATACACGCACGCTTCTCAAGAGGTGGGTTAAGGATACCGGAATTACCAAGAATATATCATTCCACAATTCCAGACATACCTTCGCCTCCCTTCTTATTGACACGGAAGTGTCTTTGTACGCTGTGAAGGAACTCCTGGGACACTCCGAAATCAAGTCAACTCAGAAGTACACCCACATGGCGTCCAAAACTCGCCAATATGCGGTTAGTAAGTTGGAAGGGCTTGACATTTGACTCGATGGAGACCGCTGTCTGGGTTTATCATGGTCATGCGACGGGTGCTCTCCTGAATACCGCGCTTTATCGTGGAAACACAGTTCTATTTGGCAGGGTTTTCGATGCAAACAATCGTTTGCTCTGACCCCCAATAAACTGGACCGATATTCTATTTCTTGTTGTTGAGTTTTTCAAGGCATCCGATGAAGTTG
>JBDHXF010000007.1:0-92864 GCA_039810585.1 Chlorobiota bacterium | reverse complement strand
TGGTGATTTAAGCTGGTCGCAATTGATCTTCACTTGTGAGTTTGGGTCTTGACAAACGGTTTTACGCCGGGTGATTTGAACAGGCACATCGTGGGTCGTACGCTTTGTGGCTGTGAGGTACCAATTTTCGTTGACATCACTTGTCTGGCAGTTACAACACTTTTTCTTCGTTGTTGAAGTGTTTGTTCCGCCCGCTGCTCCACCGCCTAGAGATCCAGCTAGTGGGTTAACTGGTCTGATCTTTCCATCGGTAGATGCAAACCACCGGGCTGACGCGTCGTCGCGGAACGTACCGTTAAAGAGCGATCCATCGGATAGCACAGCATCTCCATTTGCATCCGCATATACAACTTCGCCGCCCAAAGCAAGACCGATGCGTCGCACTGGTGCGCCTGATAGGCCGTTAGTATTGCCGTGCGAGCGCGCACCAGCTTGATAGACTATTGCCATGATATTAACTCCATCCTACGTAATGATACATCGTTTTGCTAGTGCGTGCCGGAGTCTGCCCTTGACCTGCTTGAGTGCCTAGTTCGATAACGGGTGCTTTCACTGGCCGTACGTGCACTAATCTGCCGTGCCTTACGAGCACGAATCGCGGTAAGGTCTCTTGTTTTGCTATGTCATTTACCTGTGCCGTTGCAGGCTCACTCGCGCCAGCAGTAGTAAGTGGTGCCCCGATCTCTGGGCTCTGAGAATTGTGTGCGCTAGCCGGTTCCAGACTTGCCCCAGGCGTAGTTTCTGGAATAGGTGTTTTCACCACCGGAACAGGCGAGATCCCAGTATCTTCTGCACCACTCGTTTGAGCAGGTGAAGCTGTTCGTTGGCTAGGTCGCGAGGCAACGCTAAGCAGGGTATCGGCGCGCGACTCATCATGGACACTTGGCGCAAACAGGCTGCGGTTGTTACTATCTGTGTCTTGCGAGTTGTGAATGTTGATGATGATCGGCGGTGCGGCGGCGTTAGAATTTGAGTTTGCTCCTTGCCCGCTTTGTCTCTGCGCGCGCTCTGTCACTGGCGCGCTGAAGTCATCATTCTGATTTGGGTTTTCGTGAGTTTCTTGCTCGCCAGCTGTAAATACCGGCATGTTGTCACCTTGAGATTGTTGACGCATGTCGTTAGAATTTGTCCTGGATCGTGCAGGACTATTTTGAGCACTGTCAGCGCTCTGCGCTGTCTGCACGGGAACAAACATTGGCGGTGACTGAATCACGATAGGCGCAGCTGGTGCGGGTGGTTGCACGATGATAGGCGCAGAGCATGGGCTACCTTGGGATTGCTGCATTGCAGGTTGCATACCTGGTTGCTGGATGCCCAAAGGTAAAAATCCTTGACAGGGAAGCGCTTGTGGCCAGAAAGGTGTGTTCTGAGCCTGTGCTTTGCTTTTACATCTCACTTGTAGAGGCATTACGAGAACCCTCCATAGTGACTGACAATTTTTCCTTCACCTGCCACCACTGCAACGCCAACATCACTTGCAATGTTCTGAGCCATCGTTATGCGCTTCTCATATGGAATAGCAATTGGCATCACAAGGCGCTTACCCTCAATAGCCAGTGCGTTTGCTTTACTCTTGAGACCTTTAAGCAGGAGCGCGTCAAAAGTGTCTACTCCGATAGCACGGCCGTTCAACAGATTTGCAAAGCCGCGTAGAATCTCTGGGCTTGTGATGTCGCGAGTATTCTTCATCACCGATTCCACAACACCGTCTGCTCCCGTAATAGCACCGATGGTCGTAGAATCCGTAAGTGACGAGTACAGGTGAAGCATGTGCGTCACGCCCGTAGTTGATCCTGCATCGATGATGGCATTTGAGATTGTCTTAGTCGTAACGTTTGAGAAGAACTTGTGCATCACGTCTGCATTGAGCGCGTTCGTCACAGTTCCAACAAGGGGGGTGTACTGCTTGGCAGATTTGATGATCGTCTGAACGAGGTCTCCCTGCTCAAGATTTGCAATGAGCTTGCGAAGCTCTGGCCCTGGGTCAATTCCGAGTACTGCTGCTGCATCGTGGTAGTTGCCGGACTGAATGTTTGACACGAGCTTGATGCCGTCGTCCAGATAACCGCGCAGTGAGGCAGGTGTGATAATCTGTGCTGCTTTGACAAGCGAGTCTACACTGATTGGATCGCCATTGAATGCAGAATCCACCAGACTCAAGAGCAGCGAGCTTATATCCGGCGGGATGCCTACCATAGCAAGCGCGCTGGATGCTGCGGAAATGATGAGTTTAGCAAAGGGCTTGACGATCGAGCCAAAGGTAATCGGACTGCCTGAGAGCAATACAACCACCGTTGCGTCGTACTTGTGACCAATGCGCTCTAGAGCCTCAAGCAGGGTTTGCGCATCGTTGAAGGTTTCTTTAAGCCCAACACGTGTGATCGAGTCGGCGTTAAGCTGTGCTAGTTCAGAAATGTCCTTCCAAGATGTGCGCCCCTCTAGCTCAGCTGTAATTCCGGCAAGTGTGAGCGCATCGACTTCGCCGTGCCCGTCACCAAACAACCGAGGGATTTGAAAGATAATGGGATTTGAGCCGGGAAGTCCTTTATCGCGAAGCGCAGTCCACGTTTGGCTGCTCTCCTGCGCCACCAAAATCGTATTGCCATTGGCATCGCTGAACACGCCGTACATCGAGTGACCACTTGCGGCCGGCACACCGATGGCTGAGCCAAAGATCTCGTAGTCTTCGACCTGGCCAATATCTGTGCCTGCAAAGCGGTGATCACCTTTGAATCGGGCACCGGCTATATCGGCAGCAACACGCACGTCTCGCATCGCAGAGAAGTGCGATACGACAGAGCTTGCGTTATGTCCTTGTGGCGTGTTCACGGCTTATTTCACGGCGTAAATTCTTGATCGTAATACCGGTGTTTTTTCGTTGGCAAAGCCCTGGCTTTGCATTACTGCGTCTACTGGTACAGCGAGGTTTTCATCGCGAATTAGTACCAAGTTGTAGACGTGGGTAAAAGGGTTTGCTGGAGCGTTTTCGGGTCTCCAGGCAATGACCTTAAACCAGACTTCATATCCCATTGCAAGTGCCAGTGCGGCAAAGAGTGTAGCCAAGTCATCACAATCACCCTCGAAATCTGTGGTGATCGTGTGACGTGGGCTGCGCACGTACTCGTCATGTCCGTCACTAGTGTACTTGACATTGCTCACGATCCAGTTGAATGCAGCAAGGAGCCGCGAGCGATCGGTTTTCTTTGTTAAGAAGCCGTGCGCAAGCTTTCGTATTTGCGCGTCGCTTGCATCTCGCCTTGCGTATTGGCTCATAAGCTGAACCGTTAGCCTTACGCCTTCATCACCTGAAGGGAGCGCGCCAAAGTCCCAGAGCTTTTGACCACTTGCCGTTGTAGCTTTCAGCTCACCTTTAAGCATTGGCTGTTTTGCCGTAGTAGGTGAGTAGGTAGAACGCAAGGCTAGCTCCAGCGCCAGCAGCAATGGAGGCTAGTGTGTTCTTTGAAACCGAAGCAACACCAGCTCCTACAATGATGCCAACGCCGATGCTAGGTCCATACTCAGCGAGCATTGTGCTGGCCTTTGATGCGACACCTTGTTTGCAGATCTCAGTCACAAAGCCTTGTGGAAGTGACTTTGCAGCCTCACCCCACTTGTCTGGTGGAAGCGTTTTAATCAGCGTGCCTATTTGATCAATGGCAATAGCGCCAGCATCAATGGCTCCAATTTTGTCGTCAAGTCCAAGTAATCGCATCTGCTCCATGAATATCTCTGCCTTTGTTATTGTGCTTACGGTTTTGTTTGTGCCTTGCGCCGCATCGCTCGCTTAGCTCAAATAATTTCTGGTGACTTCGTCAGCACGTGACTTTACAAGGCGAGCGTGTTCAAGCTGTTCCTGGCTAAGAGCCGCGCCCGCTCGGCAACGCTCAAGTAAGCTCTCAAGAAAGCCACGCTCTGTGCCAATGCCCGAGACATTGGGGTACTGGCTAGCTGCCTCGATTGCCTCACAGACAATTTCTTCGTCCGATTGCTCCGAAGCGCTTGCCGTGTCATTTGCGTCACTGATTTCGTTCTCAGCCTTTTGATCTTCGTTTGTCATGAGAGTTCCTTTTGTGGTGTTTTAACCTTTTGCTTTGAATACTGAGCTTGCCTCCCATACGATGTAGGCAGTAAAACCCAAGCCTGCAGTAATCGCAACCCATTTGAGAACCGTCCCAACCTGGCACCAATCCACACCAAGGAGCATGCAATCGGCCTGCGCACTATCTTTTTGTGCTTGAGTCGCTATGGCTTTGGCGTTTCCTAGGTATGATTTGGCTGCCTGGCTGGAATTGGTTCGATTTGCCTCACTTGGTTCCATGACTGCCGGATGCACGATGGAAGTCCAGGTGCGTGAAAGCCAGTAGAACACAACGCGGATGTAGTCTTCGCTGTAATTGCTCTTGAGGGTATTTGCCAGATTCTTAATGACCTCCTCAGGGTCTTGAGTATAGAAGGGAATCGTGTGTGTCTTCCCATTACCGGTCGAGGCTACCTGCACATAGTAGCGCAAGATCTTATCGAAGTCTAGCTGCTGATACCCTTGGTCTTCTGTAAACCACTGGTGATTGACAGGGTTCTCGTTTACGACCGCGCTGTTGGCGAGAAACGAACAAATGCAGGCAGCGCGCAGGATTTCATCGAATCCCGACTTGCTGCACCTCGCGACGGCAGCCGAGACGTCGGTGTTTGTGACTGTCTCAAATGCGTGGGGGTTGTACGCTGATTCCGTCAGATCTCCGCTCCGCTGCGTGATAATCTCTCCGAGGCCTTTCAGGGTAGTAGATTCGAGCACATTGGCAACAGGAGCTTCAGCGGTAGCTGTAACTCCGCTAGGATCCGACTCCACGAATGAGTCGATTGGTAGGAGGCTCTGCGAACAATCCAATAGTAGCTGATCGCGCAGCGTGACTTGGAGTCCATTCTCAAGTTTTGTCGGGTAAACTATCATCTCGAAAGTAGTGAGGCGCGCTGGGAAGATTCACGAGTGGTGACGTAAATCTTCCCTAGCCGTACCCGGCAAGTGCGCACCTGAATCACTGTTGTCATTGTGCAACGAATGAGCGGTGCGAAAGTAGGGGAGTGGGGGTGCGGATTCCGAGAAAGGATTATAACGACTGAACTAGTAAAATGACTAACTGGCTGTTTCTTCGTCCTCTACAGCTTCTTGCGCGAGTTTTAACTCATCATGCAACAGAGCGACTTCAGAGGCCATTTTTTCGAGAAGTTTGGCAATTTGAGCCTCGTAACGTCGGCGAAGTCGGTTGAGCTTTCGCCGATGAACCGCCATCGGAGTTTTGCGTTGCTCCTGCATGCGCTCTTTGTTGTTTGGGTAGTAGTGGCGGTTGTATTCTTTCCGCTCTAATGGAGTGTAGTTGTCCTTTTTGACTGGCATGATGGTGCGTGGAATACGTGAACAAGTTCGTTCTGAGTCGTCTCTCCATTATTCTAAAAAGGTTAAGGGAAGTCAGACTTTTAAACCGGCGTACCGTAACACCACTACAGTGTACAGGATGTGTGCAATGAACGGGAAAATACTCGAAATACCAAAATTGCTCAGAAGTTTCACTTGAAGAGCAGTTACAGATTTGTACAATAGCTGTAAAAATAATTGATAGGGAAAATGTAATCAATCGGGCCGTGTGTACTACTGGCATTCAAATGCAATTCACGAAAATACGTACCGAATTGGATAGGAATTCTACAAGTGCAGGATCCGTCAATTTCACTCTTCAGAAAATATAATTCACTATAATCTGCAAAGAACTGTACAGAGTCGCCATCTTCAACAAAAAGCCATCCTAGACTCAAAAATCTCACAACAGAAATATTCAGTCTAATTTTCACTTAACCTAAACGTGTTAAACATACTTTAATGATTTATTCGAGTGAGTGTAATGGTCACCGACGCAATACTCTGAATCTTCAAGAGCTGGGGCGATCATAGAAGTTGTGAATATTATCTGATGCTCTGTCTCCGAGCTAAGTGAAAGCTGTCTAATCAACATTTGAAAGTTCTGACTTCTTTCTTCTTCCATTCCTTTGTCTTCCATATTGTCACAAATTATCAGTCTAGGATATCTAAAATAAGCAAGTGACAAAGACGCAAAAAAGACTGCAAAGCGTACAGCATTTTTGAAATACGTATTAGAACTAGCAGCAAAGTTATTCTTTCCGTCAAGAGCAAAGGTGTCTCTCGCGAAATTGATATCAAGTTGGCTGCCTGACGCAAACTCTTCTTGACGCTTCAGGTCTCCACGCAAGATCTTCAACGTAATATCTTGAATTGTGGACAGCGCACGCTTCCAGTTTTGATCCTTAATGCGCTCCTTTCGATTAATTTCCCAATGCAAAGAATCGAGCTCTCCAGCCATTGACTTGAGCTCGTCTTGAAGCGTCTGAATCTTATCGGCAAATACCAATTGCTTATGCAGATACACCAACTCACTTTCAAGTTTTCCCCGTTCTAACAGAAGTCCATCCAGCAGCTCATCTCGAATCGGACTAGCACTCTGCTTCTCGAGATCTAATTTTGATTGCAAGCTCGCAACCAGTTCGGCTTGATGCAGTAAGTTATACTTAATTTCTTGAAGGAGTTTCGATTTCCTCTCCAGCAGGTTGGACGACTCTCGAATCTGAAACTCAATCACTTGTTTTAACTTTTTGGCTTCAGTCTTTTCAGCATCGGAGTTCAGAGGCTGACTACACAAGGTGCAATGCCCAACAGCAACATTTTCAGGAAGAGTATTTAAACACTGCGGACAAAATTGTATCGGTAGCTCACCGACGACGTTTCGGGTGAACAGTGAATCCTCGAGAGATTTAGATCTCTCGTTTAGTGTTTGAATAAACTGTTTAGAGTCCGCCAAATCAAACTCGTACGCTGATGCTTGGTCTTGCAATGACGCTAGCCTTGCTTTCGCTTGTGTGAGTTCCGAGATTAAATTCTCGATAGGTAGGCGCTTTCTCCCTTTGCGCTTCAGACTCTGTTCCTTTCTCATTGACACTATTTCATTATCTACTCGGACGAGCTGGTTCTTAGTTCTTTCAATACTTGAAAGAGTGTCGAGTAAACTGTTATTGCTGTCAAAACTCTCAAATACTTCTTGCATCGATTTCAGTAGTTGCGCCTTTGAAATATTTGTACGTTTAACGGCGTTTTCGCGGATTCGAAGTTGATACAAATCATCGTCATAAACACCGAGAAGAACCTCTGCGATAGTTTGCTTCATTAAAGGAGGATCAAATCGCTCGAACCTAAAAAGGCTTTCTGTAGGTGAAAGCTGGTCTATGTATATGAGTCTTAGTAGTTGATGCATTGTGATGCTCTCCTCGCTTTGAGTTTTTACCTCAGGTATACTCATCGCACAGAAAAGTGCTACTGAAAAACTTTCTTTTTCAGTAGAAGACTTGTACCCGAAGCGCATCCAGCCTTCATCGCTATGACTTGTTGCTTCATCGATCTTTCCGTAGAAAATCTGCATCGGCTGATGATGAGCCTTAGAGATGTTTCTTCGTAGTGTTACAACAGCATCATTAACACTAATCTCGATTAGGACTGCGTTGCAGCGCTCGGATTCTGAAGTCCAATTGGTAAAGTCGCCACCAAGTGCATAGAACAGAAAGTTGATAATAGTCGACTTGCCGGACGCATTGTCGCCGCGAATAATGTTGACTCCATGCCGAAACATTTCGTCATAGGCAATAGCCCCTTTTGTGGAGACAATCACAAGGCGATTAACAAAAATATAAGGCCTGTTATAAGTCATACCTAAACTCAAGTAAGTGTGTTCTGTCTTTGAAGCCGTTTTGTCCATTTAGCGCCATAGAGCCCATTTCACTTCGAAACAATTCGATCACGTTTTCATGAATCGCGTCCAGGTTAAAAAACAGACTATTTAGTTCTGCGGGGATAGGTTTCTGAGTTCGTTGAAAAATACAGTTAGCAAGTGATTCGCGTTCAATTAAGTCTACCGACACTAGATAGTTCATTGCGGCTCGTTGAAAAGGTTCCATTCTTGCGAAGAGATTATGACCGTCTAGCACACTATTGTATGGATTCTCAGCAAAATCGAAAAGTTGTTTAAAGTGATATAATTCTCTTGGAAATCTCATTTTTGTGATCTGATACGGGAAGAGGTAATAGTAATCCCAGAGCTGAATTCTGTGGCATTCTGCCTCTTCAAAATCGACTCTCGTTGAAAGTAACAGTAAACGAAATGCCGCATGATATGTATCAAAAGCAGGATGATAAATGTTCATTTCTCTATCCAGTTAATGTGGCAATTGCCGGTCAAAAAATAGATCATACCATCTATGTCGAAACGATCGCAGTCCAATGGTGTTTCGCCTACTTGAAGGGCTTCAACTTCCTTAACGACGTGTAACAGTACCAATCCATCTATTTCGGTACTACTCGATCCGTCACATATGCGCGGATATACAAAGCGCTGAAAGTTGCTTACTATTTGTGCTAGTAAGTATGAGTTAATTTTTGACGCGCTCTCTGAAAATTGAAATTTCAAGAGTCGTTTATGGAATCTATCCTTTGCCTCTTCGGCGTAAAAAAAGACGTGACTTCTGTTGCCTTGATCAAGTTTTGCTTCAAGACCGATTACCTCTGTATCTTTGGTTGAGTTATAGTATACTATGTCATCTATAATCTGCCCAATGTAAGTTGCATCGCGTACTTCAGCTTTATAGCGATTCAGAAGATTTGCGAGCATATGGCTCGCGGCTTGTGACGAAGGAAGAATATAGTTATTTGTAGTAATATTGCCACCTGCCTGGTCGCCATATACGACATTGTCAATTTGCTTTACTTTCATGGCGGGAATTATCAGTGAAATATTACTTGATCTTCGTGATGTCACCGCCTGCTTGGTCGCCACCTACGATGTTGTTATTCTGTACTGTTGAACGTTTATTACGGTTGTTCGAGTTGCTGTAGTAGCGAATCGTAAGGGTTCCAAGAATTCCAATTAAGCCGCATATTATTGTAGTCAAGTTATCAGATATGAAGTCCATGTTAGTGAACAGTTAGTGGATATGATAAAAAAATAGCAATACGGAACGATTTCTGTTCAGTATTTACGTAGACAGGTGTGCAAAGTAAGCAGTTGTAGCAAAATAACGTGACTCCTCACATATTTACGCTATGAATGGACCATCTGTGCGCCGTAGTACCGCAATTACAAGAATGTCTGCAAGTCGTTTTTACGCTGGCGAAAGCAGCAGATGATGTGTGGAACTGCTTATTCGGGACAGACTCTTTGTGTTAACGTTTAAAAATGGATGCACCAGTCAAGCAGACGCACCTACGCTGGACAAAAGTATCTGTTTTCAGAAGAAAGTCCCATACTGGTGATGAACGCGGAAGCCTCTAGCCTGGTGTTTCCAGTCTCAGATACATATGATACGGATTATCAAACAAAAGACGAAATCAGCGAAGCATTTGAAGATATTTGCCTGGACTCCGATATGTGCTCAAAGTGAGCGAGCCGGCACTGCCGTCGCACCATCGCCGGACAAGAGTAGCAGTTTTCAGAGAAATACCGCATCTTTGCATGAAAGACAGGGTATCGCTCTCTTTGGTGGTCCAAGTATAACGATTCAGTGACGAACATCGAGTCGCTTCTGAGATGATTATCGTGGCAGATCAATGTTGTAACTGGCAGTCTAGGAGCGACTTAGTCGTCTGAAAAGAAAATACTTAGCCGACTAGCGCTGGATTGTTTTGTGGCGGTGCCTGTACTGCAGTGAGTGTGATCTTGCCAGATAAGAAGCCAAATTTAGTTTAAGTGCAATCCCAGTGCAATTACCTCAAAAAGCCGTCAGATTTGTTAAAAAACGCCATAGTAAAGTGACTGTTAATCAGAGGGTCCACAGTTCAAGTCT
Organism: Chlorobiota bacterium; assembly: GCA_039810585.1. Classification (GTDB taxonomy): domain Bacteria; phylum Bacteroidota; class Ignavibacteria; order Kapaibacteriales; family NICIL-2; genus JBBATK01. Next base: position 82,970 of record JBDHXF010000007.1, on the reverse strand, counting down.
GTGAGTCGGAGCAGAAAAACGCTCAGATATGGGCAAAATGCAGGCCCCGTAAGTCTATGATTTACGGGGCCTTGTTGTGTGTGGACCATTAGCTCTAAAAATAATGCCCTGAAAGGGCAAGTTATACCAGCCCAGGGTGCAACCCTGGGAGCACAATCGTCATGAAATTTGACGAAATGCCCCGACGGGGCATGCTATCCCAGCCCAGGGTGCAACTCTGGGAACACAGAACGTAGCTGTATCCACATTCCACGGTCTGCCCTGAAAAGGCAACCTATACCATTTTGGCGAGCAGCCTTAGAGAAATCGCTCATAACCATTTAACCTGCCGAGTAAAAGTAATTGTTCGCTCCATTGACAATCCAAAATGACCTTGTCTTCTGTGTGAATTCCGGGTTTCCCGGGTTCTCACCCCGGTCTGGTATGATGTGCCCCTTCAGGGCAAGACGTTCGAATGCGCTGCGGGTTGATCGTTGGCATCCCATGGTTTCCCGGGGTTTCACCCCGGTCTGGTATGGTGTGCCCCTTCAGGGCACGATGTTCGAATGCGCCACGGGTTAATCGATGGCATCCCATGGTTTCCCGGGGTTTCACCCCGGTCTGGTATGGTGTGCCCCTTCAGGGCACGACGTTCCAATGCGCTGCGGGTTAATCGATGGCATCCCATGGTTTCCCGGGGTTTCACCCCGGTCTGGTATGGTGTGCCCCTTCAGGGCACGACGTTCCAATGCGCTGCGGGTTGATCGACGGCATCCCATGGTTTCCCGGGGTTTCACCCCGGTCTGGTATAGTGTGCCCCTTCAGGGCACGACGTTCCAATGCGCCTCGGGTTAATCGATGCATCCTATAGTTTCCCGGGGTTTTACCCCGGTCTGGTATGGTGTGCCCCTTCAGGGCACGACATTCAAAGTTTAACGTCAGGATCTAAGTGGAGCACTCTTACATTCTCAACTGCACCAAGTCAATCCCATACAAATCTCTCATCAAATTCTACTTCATGTTTGTGGAGGAGCGTTCTGTACTCTTGTTGATATGTGTCCGTTTGATGGTGTACTTCCTGGTTGTCGATGTAGCGAGTCAATACTTCAAGTTGATCCATGTCCAGGCTGAACGCGCCGTAACCCGCTTGCCAGGCAAAATCGGTGAGTGAGGGGTAGTGAGATTTTATGTGTTTGCAAGATGCTGTCTTGATCTCGCGTACGAGATCGGCGGTACTAATCGTTCGAGACAGTCTAAGGGCAATGTGCACATGGTCGGAAACGCCTCCCACTCGGTACGCCTGGCAGCCACAACAACGAACAATCTCCGCAATACGACTGTGAACGTGAGCACGTATGTCTGAAGACAGATAGGGATGACGGTGTTTAGTGCTCCACACGAGATGTATGAGCAGACGGGACAGTGATTGTGGCACGGTGTTTTTTGTGTAGTCGAGCCTAGCGAGGACTTACGTGAGTACTTTGTATAAAAGATATCTTGTCGTATCTACGCGTTATATGTTGAGCGGTACGACTTCCGGTCGTTGACGCGCGAAAAGGAAATATTGGCAACTATATTTTATTAGGCGAACACGATTTATCCACACTGTACTTTGACAAGTACTATGAAAAGCTGTAGCGACTTGTTTGTCCGGTCGTAAAAGCCGACTGAGAAGAACAAAAAGTTTGAGTGTCGTGCTTTCACATCGAAACCGGTATCCAGCTCCGCAACGACTAACCTTCTCTTTGCGAGCGCGCTCCATCCCAAACACATCGCTGATCATTTTAGTTACTGTTATCAAAAATGAACGCTATTCATCAAAACTGCATGAAGAGCTGTGCTGACAGCCAAGGATGAACCGGAAGCCAAGAGTCTGTTCAGAGGAAATGAGCCCTTAGAATGCAGAAAATATGCCCACTGTAACGCGGATAGTTCATGTTTTTCACGCGATGAAAGATAGCGCATAGTCGCTGTCCGGCGATTATTGGTAGCTCTCATTTCGGTTTTTTGATACGCAAATTTCATCAGGATTGTTGAATTGACGGAAGTCACAGCGACAGCATTGTCGCTCACCATTTGGGATAGTGAAACAAACAAAAAACAGCGAAAACACGGTTAAATATTAATTCATTAGGTATTGACGACCGTTCCTCTACATTGAATGAGCGTCTTAGAAATGCATGAAAATGCAATGTGCGCACGATGAGCGAGCATGGATTATTTGTCATTTCTCATTCATCGGTTCACAATGACTCGACAGTGCAATGCCGGTAAACCCAAGGAACAGGAGTCGAAATGAAAAAGCTCATACGCATAGCGTTCTTGCTCGTCGTGGCAAGCATCGTAGTTCACGCACAGCAAACTGTTGGACTGTTCAGTTATGATCCGGTCAAGTCTTTTAATGGCTTGACGCTGTTTTCTTCGATGGCTTCGAAGACGACACACTTGATCGACAACTGCGGTCGTGAAGTGCACAGCTGGCAATCCAATGCGGGCGCAGCCTTCTCAGTGTATTTGTTACCCGACGGAAGTCTGCTCCGCCCGGAAGCATCAATGCGTACCTCCCACTTTAATCTGGGTTTATCCGGTGGACATATCGAACGGATGGCTTGGGATGGAACGGTATTGTGGTCGTTCGACATCGGGAGCGACACCGATTGCCCGCACCACGATATTTGTCCGTTACCCAACGGCAATATTCTCGTCCTCATGTGGGAAGTGCGGAGCCCGGAACAAGTGATCGCGGCCGGCAGACCGGACAGTTCGGCCGGCGAATGTTGGTCTGAGAAAATTGTGGAATTAAAACCTGTGGGAACCAATGATGCAGAGATCGTGTGGGAGTGGCACTTGTGGGATCATTTAATTCAAGATCTGGATCCGGCGAAGGCTCATTATGGATCGGTATCGGAAAATCCGCAACGTTTTAGTGTGAATGCAATTGTCCCCCCAAAGACCTTTGCCGATTGGGTTCATGCCAATGGTTTACACTACGACGCAGAACGGGATGAGATTGTGATAAGCTGCCGTATTCCGAGTGAATTCTGGGTCATCGACCACAGCACCACAATGTCTGAAGCAGCCGGATCAACCGGCGGACGCTCCGGCAAGGGTGGCGACTTTCTGTACCGTTGGGGCAATCCGCAAATGTATAAGCAGGGCAGCGCGGAGAATGCTACACTCGGTCACCAGCATAATGTGCAGTTTATCCGTAGCGGTCCAAATAAAACGCTTGGATTTATTGTCTTCAATAACGACGCCGGCTCAACAAGCGATCCCTACTCGTCCGTCGATTTTATTTATCCGCCTATGAACAGCGATGGTTCGTATGCTCTGCTCGACAATAAATTTGGTCCCGAAAAAGCCGATCGACGATATACCGCTACGCCGCGGGAGTCGTTGTATTCTGCGATTATTTCGGGTGCGGAAATCCTTCCGAATGGTAACCTGCTCATTTGCGCAGGAACCTCCGGTACGTTCACGGAAGTCGATTCCACAAACACTGTTGTCTGGAAGTACGTAAATCCGGATTGTCAGGGAGTGTTCGCATCACAAGGTCAGACCCCTAATTTCAACTCCGTGTTCCGCTGCACTCGATACCCGTATAACTATCCGGCTTTTGCCGACAAGAGTTTGAACGCTTCTCTTCCCCTGGAGTTAAATCCAATTCCGGATAATTGCGTTCTTGCGGCTGCAGTGAATGATATCCTACAGAGCTCAACGCCTACAGAAGAGCTAATGGGTGAGGAATTATGCACGGGTATGTTGCACTACTCTATTTCAGCGTCGGAGAACGTGCGAGTGAGCCTCTATGATGCCAACGCCCGCTTCGTTAGAGACCTGCACGATGGCTGGAAAAACAGTGGAACCTACACGGTCGATCTGCGTGCAATGGTCGGTCCTGGCCTCTATTTCATTCGTACCGAATCTGCCCATGGAGCCGGTCTTAGAAAAGTGATGATTCATTAATCACACGAGCATAAACAAACGTGCTTTGGCGCTTCGGTCGTTCTCAGTCCTTCGCTTGGCTCACAAGTGACGAGCTAGTGGCTTTTTATACACGAGCCCTCCGGGCTGCGTGTCGTACGGGTCGTTTGTCGCGTGACTCATGTATCACGCTTTCACTGGTATATTCTTGGTCTCGCTTGCTCATCGATGACTCAAAATTCTTGCGTCTAGGCGTGGTATCGTGTCTGTCTCGCGCTGCTTTTCCCTGTGCCTCGTTCATCGTATTTTCAAATCTGAACGCGGTTCTCCGAATGGTTCAACGCCTTGGGCAGAACCAGCCTGAGCTCGTGTCAGCATGGCGAGAGTCGACCACAAATTTCCACATCATCCCGGGTACGCTCTATTATGATGACAAGGTTGAGCATCGTGCTGATGCTGATGACAACGCCGTTTGTGTTTGCACAACGGCAAATTGCTCTCAGCATTGATGACGTTCCGGGCGTCAACGTGCAATCGTCCGATGGCTCGGCAAGTCGCTTGTTGCTACGCCTCGATTCCTTACACATACCGGTCTGCATCTTTATCAACGAGAAGAACGAAGAGAGCATCAATGCCGCCACAGGTCACTCCGCTCTTGAGCAATGGATTGCGCGCGATTACATGACCATCGGAAACCACTCGTATTCTCATCCCGATCTGTCGAAGGTTGGGACGAAAGCGTTTTTGGATAACGTGGATAGGGGAGCCGTGCTGTGTACTAATCTTGCCAAGAAGTATCACAAGGATTTTCACTACTTCCGTTTCCCCTATAACGATTGCGGCGTTGATTCGCTGCAACAGGATACGATGCGCCGAGCGTTGCAAGAGCGAGGATATAGTATCGCGCCCTTTAGCCTCGAGAGTGCTGACTATGCCTATAACGATGTCTATGTCCATCGCTGGCAACTCGGCGATTCTGTGGGAGCACGGGCAGTAGCACAATCTTATCTGCACTACACTGTTGCGATTCTACTGTTTATCGACAGCGTAGCAACCGCCAACGGTAGCTCAAATCTGCGTCACATCTACCTCTGTCACGACAACGCTCTCAATCGCGACTACCTGCCTGAACTCGTCCGTCACATTCAAGATCTCGGCTTCCGCTTTGTGTCGTTTGATAGCGCAGTGCAAGATCCCGGCTACCACCGTCCGCTCGCTTACCACGGTCGCGGCGGAATGTCGTGGATCTATCGCTGGATGCACTCTCCGCAACGCCGCCTAGCCATGATCGCCGAACCGGGCGATATCGACATCCTGCACGAATATCAATCGCTGCAAGCAGCAAAAGAAAAATCGAAGTGAGAGATGGTGTTGAACACTGCAGTGAATCAATAACGGCGTGAAGCTAACTTTCCGCGTCCTTTGGCGTCGGTTGGTCGTTTGTTTGCCAATGCCCTTCGAATGTTGACAAAATGTGGTTTCATGGGCGGTGCCTGAACCACAATAGTGTGAACGACATTGAGTGCGTCACATTTCTTATGATTGTGAGCGCGAAGAGACTTTTACCTTTTTATTCAGAGAGACACGTGATAAAAAAATCCACACTGATAGCGGCCGTGATGCTATCCTTTCTTTGCGGCGTTGCCTTTTACGCCATGGGTGAGCACATAGCACATTCAAGTGTCGAGAAGGCGCATGTGACCGGTATCGGAGGAGTGTTTTTCAAGTGCAGCAAGCCCAAGGAAGTGCGAGAGTGGTACAGCAAGAACTTGGGTCTCAACGTGAATCAATATGGAGCGGTGTTCGAGTGGTATCAAGGAGCCGACAGTAGCAAGAAAGGTTTTAGTCAATGGTCGCCCTTCAAAGCAAGCACCACCTATTTCGAGCCATCGCAAAAGGATTTCATGATCAACTATCGCGTCGATAATCTGGATGCGCTCGTTGCTGACCTTCGCACCAGCGGCGTGCAGATTGTTGATACCGTTCAAAGCGTGAGCTACGGCAAATTTGTGCACATCATGGATCCCGACGGAAACAAGCTGGAACTCTGGGAACCTAATGATGTGGAGTATGAGCGTCTTGGAATTACGATGGGCAGCCGGACTACGAAGTAGACGACGTGCAGATACGCGCTACCCTTTCATTATTAAACGCCTCAGCATGATTCATTACACGGGAAATAGTTACGTGTTAGCTGTTCGGTCCTTTGAGCCAACTCTAAGTTTCTTCACCCAAGTGATGGAGCTAGAGCAATGTCCGGCACCGAAGGGCTGGGTCATCGTCCGCTCTCCAAAATTTGTGATCTGGATGGGGGAGTGCCCGGACGACATGTTGGCATCGGAGACGGGTTGTCATTCTTTCTTTGCGTACTTCGTTGTCGAAAAGGTCCGTGAGCTCTACGAGAAAGCATCCGGCTACAACGGTATCCAATGCAGTGCGCTCCGTCAGGCTGACGACACCGGAATGCTCGAATTTTCCATTCGATTGCCCGAAGGCCACGGAATCATGATTGGTGAAGACGTGAAAATCGTATAGGTTTTTGCTTATACGTGTGCGGCTTTGCCGCGCACGTATAAAAAATCTCCTGACGATTTGTTTGTGAACCGTCCGTGTGCTATCATGGATGCGCCGCAGGTGGTGCACAAGTCGTGCGGGACAAATGCCCGGCCCACAACACACGATTCTCTTCACGTCCGGGAACGACGTCATGAAAAGCATTTTCCTCATCTGCAGTCTTCTTCTCGTTATTACAGCTCTCCACGCGGACCCCTTTCACGTACAGCTCTCGCCACCGAATCAGACGGTGACGGCGGGAGACCAAGCGCATTTCACGCTGAGTTTTAGCGTTGATAGTGCATTTCATGCTTCGATAGTCTTAGCTGTTGCAACGGGCTACACGGTGGATTTCGACTCCAAGTTTTGCAACCCTCCGTATGCTGCTCAGCAGATGATTGTGCACACTAATTCCGGTGACACAGGCATGAAGGCGTTGCAGCTTGTAGCATCGACGGATAATTATAGCGACACGCTGAGCTTTACTCTGCATGTGATCTCCAACCCGATGTGGACAACCATGAAATACCCGATCAATGTCAATCGCATGTCTGAACTCGATTGCGATCGTCAGGGAAACATGGTTGCATCAACCAGCTTGAGCACCGTTACGGTGAATCGTTATCATAGCGGAGCTTGGTCGGCCTACCTTGCCCCCATGAAGAGCACAACGGAACAGATGCATTGCGCTTTTGATTCACAAAATTCCTACTGGTTTCCGACAAGCGTGGGCTTGGGGTATTTCGACGGAACGGCAACGACTGTCTACACTCATGCCAATAGTCAATTGCCAAGCGATAATCTGCTCGCATGTTGCATTGATGCGGATAATCAGCCAATCGTCGCGACCATTGCCAACACTCTTTACAGAAGAAACTCGAATGGAAGCTATACAACAATCAATTCGTCAGCCAAGCTCTCGACCTATATTCGAAAAATGGCGGTGGATCTGCGGAATCGACTTGTGGTGTGCTCGGAAGGCGACAAGCCACTGGTGCTTCGCAACGATACGTCGTTGTCTGTGTGGCCTGTAACGAGGGCAACGGATTTCTGCATCGCAGCCGACAGTACCATCTGGTTTGTTGGTTCCTCGGTAGAAAACGACTTCGCCATTTTCTCAATGATTGGTGATTCTGTGCATGCCATTGCCGTTCCGGGAAACACGATCGACAGACCCAACGAAATCGCCGTGGATTCTCGCGGTGTTGTGTGGCTGGCTGCGGCCTCGGGAGTGTATCGCTACGATCACGGAACGTGGACCCTGTTTTCGTCCTCCAATACTATCATCAGTCCCGTTGACCAGAGAATTGAACACATTGGTGTTGACGGCTTTGACAATGTGTGGCTCTCGACGCTCACACAGTTCTATGTGTTCAACGAAAATGGCTTGATAGGTATACCGTTGGTCAGCGCCGGCGTCGAATCGGAAGCTGCACTGTCGTCAGACGAAGCCTTCGTTGTGAGCAACAATATGTTTACCATCCAACATCCTTCGGCAGATGTCATTGTCTACGATGCACTGGGCTCAGTAGTCCAACATCTTCCGTCCAACGGCGCTGACAAGCTGCGCCTTTCATTCGAGGGACGCCCGCCAGGACTCTACCTCGTTCAGAATGGTCAACACACCATTCGCCTTCTCGTACCTGGTCAATAAGCGGAACAAGTTCTTAATCCGCAATAATCCTCGTTGCCGCCTGCTCGCCATTGGCCGAGCGGACAATAAGCACGTACATACCAGAGCGCACAAGCGACTGCAGCGAAAGACCGAGTTGATGGGCGCCGGGAGTGTAATGAATTGTCGTGTGTGCTGATACGGCGGTTTACGAGTAAACGTTAGAGTTTCTCAATTCAAGCCAAAACTACGTTCGATACATCGCGAGCCTGAGTGATCGTTTGTGGGGAGTACTCTCCGTAAGATTGGGTATGAGCACTTAGAAGTTAACGGAACTCGTTGCCCAACTACTCACCCTCTAAACGTTGTAAAAACAACTACTTGGATTCAAAGAAATAAGGATAATAATATCGAATACGCCGTATATTGGTCTTTGGGTAAAGAAGTGCATTCATCACATGCAGCAGCCATGAATGCGTGAACCCTCCGATTGTTTGTCGTGATTTCGGTTGACGATGAAGACGATTTTGAATCCTCCTTCCACACAGGGGACCATTGTCGGACGGAAGTGCGAGTTTTCAAGAAGCTCGAAGGAAACGTTGTGTGGTAGGTGCATTGGAGACCCAACCCCTTCATCCATACCGGCGGCTGTACTTCATGGTAGGGCTCGAGTTGACATTCAGTGCAATCTTGCCTATACTCTTCGTCTTAGCGTTTTGTTGGTATTCGGGCATTTCCTTCTTGCTCTCTCCTCTCTAAGCGCGCAGTCTCCTTTCAGTACCGGTCGTCAGAGTGTTCTCTTCAGTAATGGACTGAGCGGCGGCTCCGAATCGTGGATCAGTCTGTTGGCTCCATCCGGTCTTAGCACAAGCTACCGTTTGATTCTTCCGACAACCGCACCGAGCGTCAATCAGCTTCTGAGCGTGTCGTCCATCTCGGGATCGGACTACACAATGGTCTGGACCAATGCCTCTAACATCACCGGATCCGGAAGTGCAACGCAGGTGGCTTATTGGTCCGGCACCTCAACGCTCAGCTCCAACTCAAATTTGTACTGGGATAATACGAACAAGCGACTTGGCGTAGGCACGTCGTCGCCTTCAGCACAGATTCACAGCGTGGTGACGAACTCGTCCAGCTCGTTGACGTCGCTGACGAATGCAAATCGCACCTTACTCTGTGAGAACACAACGACGAATGGGACCGTTGGTCTTCAATTCATAGCGAAGAACAGCGGAGGCACTGCCCGCAAAGTCAACATGGGAATTGATGTCACCCTTGCAGGCACTAATACAGTTTTTGGCATCATACCGGATGGTGTGAGCGATGGCGGAATGATCATCGACAACGTGAATGGGAATGTGGAGATTGGCTCCACACTCAGTGGTTCATCGGTGGTTAATAAGCTTAGTGTCAATGGTAATTTGAGCGTCGGTTCCGGTTACCGGGAAACGTCAGCGCCGAGCGATGGAGCCATCATTCAGGGCGACGTCGGCATCGGTACCAGTTCTCCGTCCAACCGACTGACAGTGTACAACGGATCGACGACAGGGAACTACACGACCTCGGGTTGGACGCATTCCTCAGATGCACGTCTCAAAACCGATATTCATCCCATTCTGAACGCCATGGTTCTTGTGCGTGCCATGCAGGGTGTGCGTTTCCACTGGATCAATCGTCCGCAGGACCCGGAACAGATCGGCTTCATTGCGCAACAGGTCGAACCCGTGCTGCCGGAAGTCGTCAGCACCGACGCGCAAGGCATGAAGTCACTCGCTTACTCTAACATCACCGCATTACATAATGAGGCAATTAAGGAACTCGACGATCGACTGAGAGCTGTTGAGTCGCAAGAAGCAATGAACGCCACTGAAGTTGCTCGCGAACAAAGTGCACTGCGACCCCAGGTACTTCATAACACAACCATCTCGGCAGCTCATCCAATACGGATCGGTCAGTACGTCATTCAAGCCAACACCGGAGTGAAGATTGAGGCAACCTTACATTTCTCCGCTGTTGCAACAGTCCACCTGCAATTCCAAAGTGCTGACGCATGCTCTTCGCCAATCTTCGTTCAGACTTTTGCTGATCGCCAAGCCAATAGATGGATTCGTACAAATGAAACGCTTGATCTTCCTGAATTGTCGGAGAAGGGAGTTGAGCGTACCATGCAATGTGAAGGGGTCATCGAGAACCCCTACGATCATCCTCTCTCCGTTTGGATCATGATCCTTGCTGAAGAAGAAGCGCAGCTACTTGATGGTTCACTGGTGGAGTACACGCCGATATCGTTTGCGCCATGACCAAGCTTTTGAATCCTTCATCTGCGTCGCGCATGAGTCAAGTTCCGGCCACGGAACGCGCTTCGCGTCGCACTCTGATTGCCACTTTCGTGGTGTGCGCTGCGATGTGTTGCCTGCACAATATCTACGCGCAGTCGCCGTTCTCGAGCTCTCGCAGTACTCTCGTGCTCAATGTTCCGAGCACAGGCTCGGGAGAGCATTGGCTGGGCATCGGCACCACATCCGCGCTTTCGAGCAGTTATCGCTTGGTGTGGCCACTGAGTCCGGGCTCCCTCAATCAGATTCTTGCGTGTCGTGTGAGTAGTGGGAGTACGGACAGTTTAGGTTTTGTCAATCCGGCGTCGATTTCCGGCGGCGGAGCGACGGACTTCGTAACGTTTTGGTCGGCTTCAAACGTGCTTGGCCAAGACTCGGCCTTTGCATGGAACAGCTCCTCACATTTCCTCGGCATTGGAACTGCATCCCCGCAGAGTTCGATACACAGCGTCGTAGGGGGAAGTTCATCAACGCTAACGGATCTGAGTGACGCATGCACCGCATTTTGGGGTGAGAATACGACAAACTCCGGTTCAGTGGGATTACAGTGTATTGCAAAAAATTCCGGCGGAAGCACTCGCGATCTTAATGTGGGTATTAATCCAAATTACTACGGCAACCACGGGGCAGCTGGATGTATTCCATCCGGAATTGCGGAAGGAGGAATTACCTTCGATCTGGTGAACGGCAATACGCTTGTCGGTAATAATATGACCGGAACCACCATCCCGAATAAACTGGCAATGAATGGCGAAATGTCGGTGGGAGCTTCGTATCGCGAAGTATCGGCGCCAAATAACGGCCTCATCGTATCCGGCCATGTGGGCATCGGTAAGACGACAAGTCTCTCCAATTTTCTCACCGTGTACAACGGTTCCAGCACCGGCACCTACACCACAAGTGGCTGGCAACACTCATCAGACATCAGGTTGAAAAATCACATTCATCCTCTCGTCGATGCCTTAGGCACCATTCGTCAACTTCAAGGATGTCGTTTCCGTTGGCGCGCCGCTCTCGCCAATGAGCAACTCGGCTTTATCGCACAAGATGTACGCAAAGTTCTGCCTGAACTGTGCAACGTTGACAATACCGGCTACTTCTCGCTGTGTCTTGATCAGCTGATAGCGCTGCACACCGAGGGCATAAAGGAACTCGACAATCGCCTTCGCAAACAGGAGGTATCTACATGTGCTCGTCGACATGTGGGATCGATCGTCAGTCCGCTACAAGTCCTGCCGGATAGCTCACATAATCTTCGCATTGGGATTTCTTATTCGTGCGTTGCTTCGCAACATGGTCGACTGAAAGTGCTATTGCACGTTCCGGTGTCGACAAATCCAATGTCGCTCAGTGTCGACACTGCAATACTTCACTGTCGCTCCGTCCAATTCGTGTATAGCGATCACGTTGAGTGTGTGTACGTCTCATCTGCAATGAAGCGCAGCCTCGTCGTCAAACCTGGTGTGATTGCCCTACGACTCGACGCAGAGTTTCGTCCGGAATCCTCTGCATTGTCCAATACACCTTGTGCACCCCGCTCCAATTCCTTGAACGGTCAGAGTTCCGGTCCTGGATCAATGCGCGGGGCTTCTCGTGCTGTTGTGAGTGGAAGTATAAAGCCAACTTCCGATCCAACTTCCGACCCAACTTCCGATCCAACTGCCATAAATATTGCTACTCTCTCCTTAGAGCCAGATACAGCCGTCGCTGTGCAAGCCGGGTACGCTGAGTGGTGGCCCTAAGAAATACCTGCGTTGAGCCTCATCATAATATGAACTCTGCTTTTCTAGAGAACAAGATTGACGCCGAAGGCGGCGTGTATTATTCGGCCTCTGCAGCATGTGCAGATGTCACCCGAGTTCCTCGCTCGGGGCACGGAGCAGTCTGCGATCGTTAATTTGCATCTCGAATCAATACACTCGCAACCGGAATGTCCGGTGGGAGCAATGAGTAGGAGCATCCATGAAGCAAGGCAAGCAAGGGAGTGAAGGAGCACAACAACGCAGGAAACAACGCGAGGCTCCGTCAGGGACAGTGCGTGGCGGCCGATCCTCGGTGCACTCGACTCCGCGTACAGCCGAGACCGGAGCCAGGAGTTCACAGCACCGGCCCGCAATGAAACAAAAAGAATCTGATACGCTGGGCTCAAGAGCAGCGCAAGGCGAGCGCGGAGCCAGACCTGTGTTTGCACGATCGAAGGATAGCTCAGACAGCTTTGCACAGCGGTTGCAGAGGGCGGTTGCAGCGGAGCGAGGTCAGGCTTCGGCACAGCGTGTGGAATCGTTGGCAGAGATGCCCTACGACAAAGAGCGCCAGCACAAAGCGCGTGAGTTTCGCGAATGGTGGAAACGTCAGGGTTTTGCCGGAGAGGTCAAGAATTTCGTCGCAGCGCCGCAACCACGTGGCTATCGTGCCACGACAAAGCGCACAATGTTTATGCAGCGAGGCGGAATATTCCTCGGCTTCGGAGATCAGGTTCGCAATGTGCGATTGGACCGCGGCGAAATCCGTGTCGTACAATCTGCCATCGAACCAAAGGCGCACTATGAGCTGTACACTCTGTTGGCACAAAAGCTCGTGCAGCCGACCTACCGAATCCTCGCCGAAAACATGAATGGCATTGTCATTCGCGACACCGGCGAGCGCGCGGTGATCCTCAACGTGAAGACACTCTCGGGCGACATCGTGCGAAAAGCCCGTCAGCTCAGTGCACATCTGGAGAATTCGGAATTCAACGTGGTCTGTGCATGGCTCTATCATGATCCGAGTGAATCCGAGTACTATCTGGATCAAAAGGACATCGAGCCGGGCTCGCTGCGAGTGAAGAAGCTCTTTGGCTTTGACTTCCTCCAGCTCAGTATTTCCGCTATTCGTTTTCGAGTGAGTCCCTTTTCGTTCTCACAAGTCAACCTGCCCATGCTGCAGGAGCTGGTGAATCACATTGAAACCTTAGTCCCAAAACATTCCAACGGACGCTTACTCGATTGTTACTGTGGATACGGTGTGTTTTCGCATTGCTTGTCCACGCACTTCTCTGAAAGTGTCGGCCTTGATTCATCTGCGGAAGGTATTGCATCGGCCAAGGAATTATATGCACGACGCAAACGGGCTGGCCACAGCATGGCAGCGATGCACTTTAGCCAGAGCTTCATAACACCGGAGAAATTGAAACGTCTGCTACCGCCGGTGGACGCAAAAGACGAGGTCGTGTTGCTAGATCCGCCACGTCAAGGCTGTGCAAGCGACGTCATTCAAACTCTCGCCGAACGAACGCCGGCGATGGTCATCCACATTTTCTGCGCCATAGAAGAAATTCCGCGTGCCCTGAGGGATTGGAAGAAAGCCGGATATATCCCGGCAACTGCATTCGCTCTTGATATGTTTGCCGGTACACCGTCGCTTGAAACGGTGGTGGTGTTAAAGTCGGTGTAAACACGAAGGGACAGAAAATTTTCTGTCCCTACAAGTTGGAGCGTTCACATTCAATCTACTTTTACCCACGTTTTGACAATGCTCGCACCTTTCGAGCTGTGTATCACTAGCGCGTACACGCCGGCGGGAAGAAAGTCCACAGGAATACTCCATTGTGTGGTTTGTGACTCCATGTGTACAACCTCCTGACCACGGGCGGATATCAGGTCTACGGAATAAGGCAAGTCATTCGGCGCGACGAGAGTAAGAACAGACCGAGCTGGATTGGGACGAAGGCTCCATTCGTTCGCGGAGTTGTTGTCCACTTCACTGCTTATCACATTCACGCACGACGAGAGGGCTGAGCAACCCGTGCCCGGGTTTGTGACTTGTACTGCATAGTCGCCGCTTTCGGCTACAATAAACCGCTGATTGGTTGCACCGCTAATGGGAGCAGTCATGGAGGCACAATTGTACCAGGCGTAGGCCATTCCGGCGAGCGTGGCGTCCAAGGTATCCCCGCTGACTGTTATGGAAGCTTCAGGCAAAGCGTTGATGACAACATCCGATCCATTGTCAGATCCAATCACCACCGGTCCCGTGGCCACTACGCGTACACGGTAGTGAGAGCCGGCGGGTGTGGAGATGGGGATGGTGGCATCAATACTTCCTGCCTGACTTGTAGACGAGGAGCCGATCACGACCGGATTTGCAAACGATCCGTCAGCATCGGAGAGTTGCACACTGAACACATTATCATCATCGTAGGCTCCGGCGATGGTGTACGATACATGGAGCATCGCGCCCACACATGGAGAGGCTGCATCGGTCGACGTCTTAATCGTCACCGGAATTTCAATCAGGTTCGTGTACTCGGGATTTGCTCCATTGCTGCCGTCAAACTGCAGTCGGGTGTTGAGAGTGTTCGTTCCGATGTCGTATGTGAACAGCGTCCCCAAGCTCAAAGGACCGCTGTCCTTACCTCCCATTGAGCACATGCCAAACAATAGTCCGTCTATATTCTGCACTAACGACCCAAGCGGAACAGAGCCATTGGGCTGTTCATCAAAGTCAACCTTTTTGCTGAATGCTGATGTGACCGGATCATAGGAAAACAGAATACCGGCACTGTGCGAACCACCCGCCTGCGCTACACCGTAGAGCAGACCATCAGTTGCGGCAAATAATGTTCCTGTTGGATTTCCACCGTTGTCAGCGTTGTCAAACTCAATCTTCTTGCTAATGAGGGCAGTGGTGGGATTAAACTGGAACAAGGTTCCGGCATTGTTTGTCCCACCGGTATAACACAGACCATACATCATGCCATCGTCTGCTTGCACAAGTGAGCCATAGGGGTTGCTCCCGTTCACTGCTTCGTCAAAGCTAGCCAAGGTGCTCTCCTCGTTCTTGGCAATGTCGTAGCTAAAGATCACTCCCTGATCTTTTGTGCCGCCAAGACTAGTCATTCCATACAACTTGCCATCTTTGGCAATAAGCAGTGCTGCCATGGGCGTCTTCCCTCGGAGATGAGCATCGAAACTGAAGAGCTTAGTGATGTCGCCTGTTGTCGGATTAAATCGAAAGATCACGCCCACATCGCTGTCACCACCTGCAGCGGTGAGACCATAGAGATTTCCATCTGCAGCCTCCACTAAGTTCCCATTTGGATAGCGCCCCTTTTCCAATCCCGAAAACTCTGCTCGAACACTAAATGCGCCGGTGGGAGGGTCGAACTCAAATATCGTTCCGCAGTCATCAACACCTCCATAATACGTCACGCCATACAGTTTGGAATTTGAGGCTTGTACGAGAGAAGCGTTCGGACGAGAGTTGTTTGGCCCTTGAGCCACAAAACTGTGCTTTACGACATACTTCGAACCCTGTCGGTCAATTTTATAAATCACCCCATCGTTGTTTGCGCCACCTAATGCGGTCATTCCCCACAATTGTTTTTGTTCGTCGACAAGGCTGTCGCTCGTTCCTCGTGCGCTGAGGGTTGCGCTGACGATCATCAATACAAGTACCAAGGTCTTCATAATTCCTCCAAATGAGAGTGAAAGCAAGTGTCGTTCTTATTCGTGCGCAGCGAAGCTGCTCACGAACAAAGAGTAGTCAGCAACACCACTTATGTTGGCACACACTCTTTTGCTTCGTGATTCATCGAATCGAAGGAGTAGGAATCGCTCTAAATTAAGATAAATTTGTCTTATTAAAAACTATGTAGTGCCTCCGGTCATACGCCAACCTTGCGTAGGCGTCTCGTTGACGGTTAGGTAGCGTTCACTCGATGGTGCACCAAGCTGACAATGCTGCTGAAATGACCGACACCAACCTCTGCATGAGATCAATGCGTTAAGGGAATGGGCAACGCCGGCAGGTCTCTGCAGTGCCGGCGTTGCTCATCGGGAAGCAGCCAAAGTAGTTAGTAGAGTTCGCAGATCACGCGGCGGGTATGACCTGAGCTGTCGGTGGCGAGGACAGAAAACAGAGCCTTCGTCGTCGTCTCAAATCGCACTCGGTGTTCGTCAACGCGACAGGGAATTTCGATACCCAGTGCGTTGTAAACATGCGCGCGTTGAATCTCCATGGTTGGGAGAACCAGCTCCGGCTGCGAAAGAGCGATCTTCCAACACGGCAAAGGCAGCGTTTCGGATGGAGTGTCAACGGCGGTGACACTGTTCGATAGATTCTGTGGTGACCATAAATACACCACGCCAACAGTATCGCGAATGCAGAGCACATTACTACTGTCACTCCACTGTATGGATGAAATAGCGCTGCCAAGCCGAATCGAGCTGAGAGCACTGAAGCTGCGTGCATTGTAGATGCTGAGTACATGGGACGCTGAATCTTCAACGTATATCAATTCGCGCGTCGGGTGTGCATAGCACACACCTTCAATGGCTTCAAAGCGTGTGGAGTTATCGCTCGGTGAATAGATCATGATTCCCTTGTTGCGAACAGACATGACGAGAACGCTATCGTTGTACATCACACCGGCGTAACGATAGGCGGAGCTATAGTCCTCGTCCGGTCCGGGAAAACACGTGCCGCTTATACGATCGATGATACCCGAGGGACTGAGTACATAACGATTATGGGCACTGTAGCGGAAGACCGTGGATCCACCACGAAAGCGGGAGTCGCTAAAGGCGAAGGAGCCAAATGGTCGATAGGACAAATCGAATACGCTGTACTCAAAGAATGCCAAAGAATTCCGGTCGGTGTACGCTGCTATGTGTTGTCCGCTTGAGTCAAACACCATCGCAAACACTAAAGCATGAGATTTTTCAGTGATGAGTGGTTGTGTGCTCGTCATGGAAAATTCAACGATCGTACTGTCCTCGAAAGCAAGAACAAGACGGTCCGTGACGGGTGAAAAGCATGCCGCGCTGACGTTCCGGTCAAACTGCATGGAGTCTAACAACACCAAGGTTTTGGAATCAAGAACGTAGAGTTTATTTGCCTGATCTACGAGCGCAATGTGCTGAGAGCGCGGACTGTAAAAAACTTGGCCGTACTTGACCGGGTAGCGCGGCACGAAGCTTGCAACCAAACTGTCAAGAGTCACATCGTACAGTACCACTCTTTGCGCGATTGCCCATGGCTTCACGAGCAGGGCATATCTCCTGCCTGCCTCAATTTCAGTAGTCTGGATAATGAACGCAGAAAGACTGTTGCGATCGAGACTCTGTTCCAACGAAAATTGTTTTGTTGCAGTGCGCAGTTGCAGAACATGACTTGAGACGTCCACACTGAGGCCAACGTGATGCACTGTGTCCATCATTGCGTACTGCTCATCACGAACGGCAAATACTCCGGCGTCCGTGACGTAATAAAACAGAGTATAACTGATGTGGAGAATGGTGGTTCCTTGATCCGGCCATTGTCCATAGGGAGAGGAAGGACTATCGAATGTCGGAACGGTGCATACCGGACTGAGAGTTGTCAGATTGAACAGTACGCAGCTATCGCCTCGACCATAAACAAGGAAGGGTTGACGTGGCGAAACGCTAATCCGGTGAGGATCGGTGTGAAAGTTGACGTTGGCCATCACTGCCACGGTGTGTTGAGTCGCAATGTCAACCACAAAGGCGGAGTCGCTCGCGGCCGCAACGACGAGTTGTCGACCATCTGCGGAAAAACAAGCCCAGCGTAGCGCGGATGTTGCCTCGTAACTCGCAACTCTGGCATCTCGTAGTCGTGTGCATTTCACCATGTTGTTCGAGGTCTGAACAAAGGTTCCACGGATGTCATCGAAGAATACACCTTGAGCAAATCCAAGCGTGTCTATTACTGCCAACGTGTGTAGGTCTCGTATCTCATACCACAGGGAATCGTTATTGGTATCGACGGGAAAACAGCCAATGTCAGACTCAACATCCAGCAATGTAGCAGTGCTGTTAAGCTTAGGATCTCGGTTTTGAGGAAGCTCGATACGTCGGTCAAAGTCTACGACATCCGTGGCTCCAAGCGAGCTTTGAATTCGAGCAAAGCGTTTGTCGGAACTGATCGTGTAGGCCGGGCCTGTCGTGCCGGCAAAACGAAGGGAAAGGTTAATAGTCCGAATGCTTCCACTTTCAACGTCATACAGTTCCAACACACTGTCTTGGCGCACATATGCCAATGACAGCGCGCCGTTTGACACGACGAAGTGTACATTGAAACTGTGGATGGAGTCCACATCCATGGTGTGCCGGTGTTGCCACAGAAGCGTAGCCGTTGTGGCGTCCCACTTGCGTAGGATGATATCCGATCGCGACGTATCAGGGTGTGAACCTGGTAGGTTGAGAACATAAGCGGCATAGGCACACTGTGTTCCGGCGTCCAGGTATGAGTCTTGAAGTATGTAGTCTTTAAGCAACGAGTAACTATCAACAAAATCGCTGCTGATGATGTGAAGGGTATCGGATGCACTCAATGGCAGGCTGCAGACTACAAGCAGGACAGAGAGCACGAACAGCCGACTGTGTAAGGTACACATAGCTGACCTCTGAGTAGTGAATGAATGATGTTCGTGCAGTGTGGTGCGGGGGAAATCTACGAAACAGCCGTCTCATCGGCAAAGAACTCCATTTCTATTGGTATGAAGGCTGAGCAAGGGATGATCGACAGAAGAGAAACGGCATTGATGTGTACCCCGTACTCTGGTTGGAGAGTGGCGTGCCGCAGGCGCGCACGAATAATGAAATCTTTGCCGGTCAGCGGGAGCAGGGTAGTACGGACGGACTTCGTCCTCCATCTCTCCAATGCGCATGGATTCTCGCTGAAGAAAGCGAAGCAGTGCACCATTAGCGTTCGGTTGACCACTATATTAGCATTACCTGCCACGAAGGAGTGCACATGCCAAGCAGAAGAGATGTTTTGAAGACGGTCGTGCTGGGAACAGGGTCTGTGTACTTGAGTTCTTTGTTAGGCTGTGGCGAGTCGAAAACTCGAAAGGTCAGTCCGGCAGTTAATGCCAAGACGCCACCGCAAAGTCCATTTTACCGTCACTCTCAAAACTATACCATTCCCCATCATTACCTGCGCGACGGCACGCCGCTTCCGGCGGGAGATGGAAAAACGCTGAAGTGCGACGTGGCCATTGTGGGGAGTGGTCCCTCCGGCCTCAGTGCAGCCTATGCCTTGCGGAAACAGGGATTACACGTCATTATCCTTGAGAACGAGGAAAGGGCAGGTGGAGCGGCAGTGTTTTCGTCCTACCGTGGACTTCGCTTCCCCTTGGCTTCGATTTACTTCGTGGATCAAACTCCACTGGTGCAGGAGTTGCTCGACTTTTCGCAAACCAATCCTGTCGCCGCACCGGAAGATGCACTGGTGCTGAACACCCACTATTACTACGATTATTGGCAAGACTCAGTAATTGGCTCCATGGAAATCAGCGCGACAGATCGAGAGGCGATGAAGCGTTTTCGTGACGATATTCTTGCCGTGCGAGAAGTTCCGCCTTATCCCTTACCCTCGCGACTAAACACACACCTTGCGGCGCTGGATCGTATGACAGCGCGGGAGTATTGTGATCGGTATCGCTCACCGTTCTTGAACAATTTTATAGAGCTGTACACACGATCGTCGATGGGTACAACGCTGGATCTGACGAATGCCTATGGGTTGATCAACTTCTACACCGGAGAGATCGCCAAGGACGCATCGGTGAAACGGCTTTCCTTCGACGGTGGATTGGGAGGCTTTACCGAGCGACTGAGCGAGCGTTTTAACAATGAGGAATTGTTGCTTTCGCACTGCGTCACTCGAATAGAACAGAACAACAACGGTGTACTTCTTCATGCAGTTCATGCAGACCGAGAGGTGCGTGTGCAAGCCGACCATGTTGTGGTAGCCACACAGAAGTTCATGGTGCCCAGGCTCATACCGGACTTACCGGATGACCAGCGAAAGGCGATCGCTTCGTTCCACTACACGCCCATGCTTACCGTGCATCTTTGTTCGGAGCAGCCAATCATGCCCAATAGGGGTTTCGATACATGGTTTCCGGAGGCGGGCGAATTGTTTACGGATATCATCGATCCTAAGACAATTGGTGCACGTGTGGATGGTGAGGCGTATGTTGCAAGTGTGTACGTGCCCCTTCCTGAAACAAAGCGTTCCCTTTTGTTAGACGAGCCCTCCGTTGTGGACTATGCACGAGCAGTAGCCACGAAGACACTTGAATTGATGGGTCAGCCGAATAGCGAAACGGTCCGTGAGGTCTACACATATGCGTGGGGGCATTCCATGGTACAGGCCAGACCAGGGTCGCACAATGGACCGGCTCAACGTGCGTCGCGTCCATTCGGTTCCATCTTCTTTGCCAACACAGACAATACCAGCATTTCGGCATTTGAAAACGGTGTTGCAGAGGGCTTTCGAGCTGCAGAGCTGGTGCTGAAGCATCGGCGCGTAGCAGGTTCGAAACAGCGCTAAGGATGTGGGGTGTTCGCGCGATTTGTCTCATTCATCAAGAGGAGAACGTATGAAATCGGTTTCACAGCGGGCTTTGACCGTAGAAGACATTCGTCGTTTCTACTTCCCAACACCAATCGATTGGGTGCAAATTGATCCGAATATTTACGGTCGGCTGCTGAACTCTGCCGAAATTCACAACATAGCAGCTAAGTCGCTTCTCTTTCGCGAGGGTGATCACGCCTCTTCGGTGTACATCATTCGGTCGGGACGAGTGAAGGCACACCAGTCAACGCCTTATGGATCCGACCAAGTACTGTTCTTGTTCACGAGCGGCGATTTTTTTGGCTACCGTCCACTGCTTAGCAAACAACCGCAACCCTTCAGTATTACCGCCTTGGAGGAGACTCAAGTGTGGCAGATTAATGGCTCGGAATTCGAGCAGATCTTGTATCAGTCTCCCAGCTTCCTGCGTTGGATGATCGTGAGCCTGTGTAACGAGTTCAGTGCGTTGACAGAGCGAATCACTGCATTTACGCAGTATCCGGTCAAAGTGAGAGTGGCGCTGGCATTGCTCATCTTGGAGCAGAAATATCAGGATCCGGTGGTGGCCGGTACGCCGGTTGACATCCGCCTCTCTCGTACTAATCTGGCACAGTATGTTGGTACCTCAATCGAAACGCTGGTGCGAACGCTGGCTCAATTTGCCAAAGCCGGATATGTAAAACTGACGCGACAAAGCATCCGCGTGATTGATCCGCACGGGCTCGAAACCCTCCTACGACAATAAGTACTATTCATCGCAGTCAGAGCCGGGAATGTGTTGATTTCTTTAGAATAATTGAGCTTTAACAACCTAGGCTTGACTTATATCAAGCGATAGCTCACTTCTAATGGATAGTTTAGTGGACTGAGTGACCCTCCACAAAAATGAGTAGGAATCCAGATCGTGGAGGGACACTCAGCTCCTGTCCGCCAGGTTGCCACTTCCAGCGCAGGCATTTTCCCATATGCTGCATCATCACACACTGGAGTTCGCGTTGTCAAGGCCATGGTTCCATTCAAGGCTATGGATTTCGATTGTAGCAGATCGTCATGAAGACGTCGTGGCCTATTGCCAAAGAAACAAACCTGGGCTCTTAGTCGGAAACAACTCAATACGTGATGAGAAGGAATAAAACTCAACAATGGACCGTGTAAAACAAGGAATTCTTCGCTGGACATTTCGCATTACTGAACACGCTCGCTTACTCGTTGCACCGTTGTGGGCGTTCATCCTCAAGCTGAGTCAGCGCATTCGCGATCAGCATTTGCAGCACATGTTTGTGCAATCGATTCCGCTGCTCACGGCCAGTTTATTGACGGGATTTATCGCGGTGAGTTATGCCAAGGTGTTTGCGATGATCGAGGAGTTTGCCCTCCACGTGTTTCGTTGGAATGCCTTTGTGTACTTACCGGTGATGTTAGGTGCAACATTGATCGGATACCTGTTAGTTCGAAGGTTTGCTCCCTATGCCCGAGGCAGTGGAATACCACAAGTGATGGCGGCTATTGAGCTTGCAGTACCGGGAAAGACCTCGTCCGTCAACAAGCTGCTCAACATTCGCGTGATGGTCATCAAGATTCTTTCGAGTCTGTTCGTGGTGTTGGGTGGAGGAGTGGTTGGTCGAGAGGGACCCACCATTCAAATCTCGGCAGCGGTTTTTCATTTGATTGACGAATTGCTTCCAAAGAGCTGGCCACGACTGTCGAAAAAAGCAGTCATCATGGCCGGGGCCTCCGCCGGGCTTGCTGCGGCATTCAACACGCCGCTTGGAGGGGTAGTGTTTGCCATCGAGGAATTAACGAAGCTGCACATCAACAACTTTAAATCTGCCGTGTTTACCACGGTGATTCTTTCGGGTTTGACGGCGCAAGCAATTTTGGGACCATACCTTTACCTTGGGTATCCCGAAACAAAGGGTCTGCGCTTGGTGGTTTTGCTCTTTGTCATACTCACATCAATCCTGGCAGGTTTTGCATCCGGTGCGATGACTGCTTCGATTCGTCGCTTACAGCACTGGTTGCAGCATGTTCAGCGCGATTACATTCGCATCCTGTATGTGTTGGGTGGAGCACTCAGTATTTGGATCTGCCTTATATTCTGTGGTGAGCTGGCCATGGTATCAGGTAAAAATGTGATTAGTACCACGTTGTTTAGTGACGTGAATCATGTTGCCTGGTACGTACCGCTCGTTCGATTCTTCGGACCGATCGTGAGCTTCAGCAGTGGTGTGGCCGGAGGGGTTTTTGCGCCGAGTCTGAGCGCTGGCGCTTCCATAGGAAGCTACATCGCCTCGCTTCTGGCACTGAACAAGCCAGAAACAAACATGCTGATCTTATCGGGTATGGTGGCCTTTTTAAGTGGCGTCACCAGGGCTCCGTTTACATCGGCCATCTTGGTGTTGGAAATGACCGATAACAATAATGTGATTATGCACTTAATGCTGGCGGCCATGTTTGGCAGCAGCGTAGCACGCATTGTTGATCGTCAATCTTTATACCACTATTTGAAGAAGAATTACGAACGAGAGGTGGATCGAGAATCCGTGTCCTACCCATCCGTGCAAGCAACGGAATTCGTTCCGGCGCAGACCTAGATCTAGCGCCCGGAAAGCAAGGAAAACGGGGATCGTGCAGAGGTGCCGGTTTGCGAATGGAAGCAACATCACTACCGGGAGACTTCGATGAATACATCTCTGTTTTCGTTGTCGGGAGAGCGAAAGTCGCTCGAACAACTTCGAGAAGAAATTCAACGAGGCGTTGAATTTAAAGGATCCAACCTCTGGGTGTTGGTGAGTGCGATACTCGTTGCTTCGCTGGGACTAAACCTTAATTCCACAGCCGTTATTATTGGCGCGATGTTGATCTCACCGTTGATGGGACCAATCGTCGGCATTGGCTTTAGCGTGGCAACGAGCGACCTACCGCTCTTGCGATCATCGCTTCGCAGTTTGGGCTTTTCGGCGCTATCCGGTTTGTTTGCATCGACCTTGTACTTTGTACTGTCACCCTTAAGCGAGGCTCATTCAGAAATATTAGCGCGGACCTCGCCGACTGTGTTCGATGTACTCATTGCCTTGTTTGGCGGCATCGCAGGTGCAGTTGCCTTGACCAGTCAACGCTCAACCAATGTGATGCCCGGTGTTGCCATAGCTACCGCGTTAATGCCACCCTTGTGCTCCTCCGGCTTTGGTATTGCCACATCGCAACCCGGTATTGCCTTTGGCGCGGCATACCTCTTTGTGATCAACTCGGTGTTTATCGCGGTTGCGGCCTTCGTTGTCATACGACTTGCGCACTATCCATCAACCTTCGGTTCGCGAAGCGGCGCAGAGAAGAGAACCCATCGAATTGTGTGGTTTATAAGTAGTCTTACCCTGCTGCCGAGCGTGTACCTTGGGTACGACTACATTCGCCAAATCGATTTCGAGAAACGTGCGCAAACGTTTCTGCGCTTCGAGGCCGGCATTCCGGGCGAATATGTTCTGGAGAAACAGGTGGATGCTCACGAGCGCAGCATTTCTATCGTATATGGTGGAAAGCAATTGGACAGTATGCAAATCCAACGGATGCGCGATAAGCTGGGCTTGTACAATCTTGGTGACGCTCAACTCATCGTAAAGCAGGGTTTTGATCTGAGTAACGAAGGCATGAATCAGGTTTCCGTGCATGCCCTTCAGCAACTTGTTGCCGAACGCGAGCGTGAAAACACCGTGTTGAAGCGCCAGTTGGACAGCATTCGAGGTGGTCGAATAGAATTCCGAGATGTGGAGACGGAAATTCGATCTCAGTACCCTGCACTGCGTTCCGTATATCTCAGTCCGGTGCGAGTTGCCGATTCCCTGCGGGGCGTTTTAGTCAACCTGCAACCACGTCTGTCCAGACGCGACGAAGAGCAGCTTCTACGCTGGATGAAAGTTCGAGTACAATCTGATACCATATTGATAGGAAGCTTATGATTAGTGTTATTATTCCCACGCTCAATGAAGAGAAGAGTATACGACAGGTAATATCCATCGTGCGCGCGAGCAGTCGCCTGCCGGAGATTATCGTGGTGGACGACAATTCGTCGGACCGCACGGTTGCCTTGGCCACTCAGAGTGGAGCAAAGGTGATCCAGAGCTCGAAGTTGGGCAAGGGTCGTTCGATGTGGGATGGTTTGCGTATTGCCACGGGATCCATTGTGGTCTATGTCGACGCCGACATTACCACCTACCCTTTGGACTTGGTGGATCGTTTAGTGCAACCGATAGTGGACGACGAGGCGGATTTCGTCAAAGCCACCTTCTCCCGTCAGGCAGGTCGCGTCACGGAGCTTTTGGCAAAACCCCTGCTGAAACTTCTAGCCACCGATTTTCCTCAACTCGATCAGCCCTTAGCAGGAATGATTGCTGCACGCACGGAATTGCTCAGAGCCTGCGTGTTTGAGGAAGATTATGGTGTGGATGTAGGACTGCTGATCGACGCGCACCGTCAGGGGGCGCGTATTAGCGAAGTTCAAATCGGTCACATTGAGAATCGTATGCGTTCTCTCGATCAGTTGGGAAGAATGTCCTACGAAGTTGCCAACGCCATCCTCAGCCGCTATGGCTACCCACGTGAGAAGAATAATGGCTTGGCAAAGCGCAAATCCACTACGCATGGTCCACTTAAAAACACGGTGCCGGTCGCACAAAAAATTGCCTTCTTCGATATAGACGGCACCATAACACGAAGTAGTTACATCTATGAAGCCGCCGTTCGCTTTGGCTTCCAGTCTCAACTGGAACACATCGCCTACAGCGAAGAGAATCCCATTGTTCGTACGAAACGCATAGCCACTCTGCTGCGCGGAAGAACTCGGGATGAATTGACGGGTATTCTTCGGGGAATACCGATGACGGACGGGTGGGACGAGATGGTGAGCTACCTACATGCAGATGGGTATGCTGTGTGCTTGGTGACGGATAGTTATGCTTTTATCGCCGACCACTATTCGCGTGTGCACGGTTGCGATGCGTACTTTGCTCACGACCTGGAATTCGTGGATGGTATGTGTACCGGTGAAGTTCGTATTCCTTCGGTGTACATGGCATCGGAGCGAAGCACATGCCGACATAGTTACTGCAAGTCGAATCTGTTGCATCACGTGATGCGGGTGAGCGATATGCAGCATAAGGACATGATTTTTATTGGTGACGGCGAAAACGACGTGTGCAGTTTGCGCATGGCTGGCTCCGGCATTGCGTTTTGTCCCACCAGCCCCTTACTCAAATCGGTGGCGGATCATGTGATCCAGATTCCGGATTTTTCGTTGGTAGTAGATTACTTGCGTCTCCGACAATTAGCATCATGAATGAATCTCTCAGTGTACTGGTCATCATCACCGCAGCGTTTAAGTTCATCAACACGCGGTGGATGGGTTTGCCTTCCATGATTGGCGTGCTTCTCTTGTCCACAGCGGCCACATTGTGCTTGATGATGGTGTCGGCCTTTGACCCTAGCATCGTACCATCGATGACCGCCGCTTTGAGTTCGCTCAATTTGTCGCGCCTCCTCTTTGGATTCATGCTCAGCTTCATTCTCTTTGCCGGTGCGATGCAGATCGATCATGATGCCATGAAGCAAAGCAGAGGAACCGTGATGTTGCTTTCGACTGTGTCGACAATCCTCTCCACGCTGGTGATTGGTCTGGTGATTTACGCCGTGCTTCATTGGTTGGGTATGGATCTCAACATCATCGCTTGTTTTATGCTGGGTGCAATTTTGTCACCCACGGATCCGGTAGCAGTGCTTGCCATACTCTATAAAGCTAAGTTGCCGCAGCATGTACGAGTGACAGTGGCAGGGGAGTCGTTGTTTAACGATGGCGTAGGCGTAGTTCTCTTCACGCTCTTTCTTGGCTTGCTGAACGGACAGAGCGAGCCCAGTGTGGGAAGTATTGGGATGGTGTTGCTGCACGAAGTAGCTCTGGGCTTGGTAGTAGGCGCGGCCGTTGGAGCGGTTGGTTTGTGGTTGATGCGAGCTATCGACCACTATGCTACCGAGGTTTTGATTTCAATCGCCGTTGTGGTTGGAGGCGATCTCTTGTGCCACATACTGAACACCAGTGCACCCTTGGCCATGGTGGCTGCCGGCTTGGTTGTCGGCGCCGGGAGCGCCCGGGTGATGAGCGAACGCACTCAAGACTATGTCGACAAGCTGTGGGAACTCATCGACGAAATTCTCAACGTTGCCTTGGCGGTATTAATCGGAATGCACTTGATGTTGGTGCACTTTCAGTGGACGTATGCAATCCTCAGTATCGTGCTGTTGGTGATGGTTCCGATTACCCGTTATTTTTCGATTCGACTGCCCTTTGCGTTCATGCCCAAATCTCTGCGCATGGACAAAGGCTTACCTCTTTTACTCACGTGGTGTGGATTGCGAGGCGGAATTTCGATTGCCATGGCACTGTCGCTGCAGGCGGACGGCTTGCGGGACATCGGGGTGTTTGTCACCTATAGTGTTGTGCTCTTCAGCGTTGTGGTGCAGGGATTGACCGTAGAGCGAGTGGCGGATCGACTGGAAGTACAGTGATTTTGGCAGGGCTACGTGCCCTCGAACCTTTTTTCAAGGTCAGACTTTGTAATTTTGCATCGCGGATCGCAGCTTCCGCGGTAGACTGACCCTCAATCGACGCCTGATTTGTGCAGAACCGGTCTGACGTACAGCAGTCCTTGCTCCTGATTCGTCTAAGCTCTCTTGGCGATGTGCTCCTGAGCACGCCCATCGTTCGCATGATACACACGCAACTCCCGTCGGCGCGTTTGGATGTTGCAGTTGCATCGGCATTTGCAGACGTGTATCGTTGGAACCCGCACGTGCACAGGGTGATCGAAATCGACAAGTCGCGATATGCATTCGCACCGCTGTTTGGAAGTCTTTCCGCATCTATCGAGCAGCACTACGACGCTGCGGTAGATCTCCAGAACAACATCCGCTCGCTTGTACTTCGTAAACGGTTTGCACAGAGAGCCCTCGTTGTCAATAGTTATCGTGAAGAAAAGCGCGCCATGGTTCACGGTGATCGAGCTCGATCCCTGCCGCATGTGGTGCAGCGATATCTGGATGTAGTTCGAGAGCTTGGGATAGAGGACGATGGCGAAGGACTCGAGTATTGGCTACCAACGGACGATCGTTCCGCGTCATTTTCTTACGCACGCGCTGCCGCGCGTGATGCCATTCGGTGCTCGTCTGACCGTCGTATCGTGCTGGCTCCCGGAGCTCAACATCTCACCAAACGGTGGGATGCGGCTTCATTTGCAACGTTGGCTGATGGACTACACCGGCGATTTGGCGTGGAAATTGACCTCGTTGGAGCAGCGGACGACAGGGCAGTGTGCGAAGAGGTTCATGCTCGAAGCACGGCACCGATTCGCAATTATGCAGGCACGCGCCTAGCACAAAGTGCCGAAATAATGGACAAGGCTTTGCTCGTGGTGTCGAACGATAGTGGCGCAATGCACTTGGCGGCGGCCAGAAGGGTTCCGGTTGTCAGCATTTTTGGATCGACCGTGCCGGAACTTGGTTTTGCACCCTATGGCGTGCCGGCGCACATTGTGCAGAGTGATGTGGACTGTCGCCCCTGCACTCACATTGGTCGTTCGTCGTGTCCCAAGGGTCACTTGCGATGCCTCAAAGACATTAGCGTGCCGATGGTTGAGCAATCCATCGCCTCGCTGCTAGCAGAGCAAGGTCTGCTTCGGTAGCAGAATTCGGGTATTGCACGCTGCTGTGCCGAGGGCGAAGCCGGAGGCGCACAGGATGATCATGAGCAACTTTTACGATTGGTGTGTTCTTGGTTATCAGGACTTGGAACGTTTTAACGGAATTGAAAGTACGTACACTATTAGTAATCAGACCGTAGACATGGAAAAGATCGGATTGGCCTTAATTGGCGCAGGAAATATTGCACAGAGCATTCACCTTCCCATCCTCAGCAAGCTCCCAAATGCACAGTTGGTTGCGATTTGTGACCGGAATTACTCGAAGGCCAAGGCACTGGCGGAGAAGTATCACATTCCTTATGTGTGCCGAACCGTGGAAGAGTTGTCGAAGATCGATCTGGTACAGGCGGCCGACATCTGTACAAGCACCGACGCCCACTTGGAGAGCACCTTGGCCTGCATCGAGAACAAACTTGATGTCTTAGTTGAGAAGCCTCTATCACGCACGTACAAGGAAGCTGAGCAGATGGTAACAGCAGCGACCAAGCACGGTGTAAAGATAATGGTGGGGATGAACCATCGTTTTCGCCCGGATACCCAAATGCTCAAAAACCATGTGGAACGTGGCGAGCTAGGGAGTATTTACTACGTCAAAGCCGGCTGGCTCAAGCAACGTTCGAGCGATTCTAAGTGGATGGCTCAAGCCGAAAAATCCGGTGGTGGGGTGATGCTTGACCTTGGTATCGTGCTCATCGATTTGTTGATGTATGTGTTCAACTACAAGAAAGTTCGGTCGGTGCACGCCAACATGTTCTATCACCAAACACGATCGGTAGAAGATGTGGTGATCGCAACCTTAAACTTTGAAGATGGCAGCGTGGCATCTATCGAAACGAGCTGGTCGATTATGCGACCGGACGATTTGTATTATTTGAATGTGTACGGAAAGAAGGGATCGGCGTACATCAATCCCTTTAAAATTGTCCGACAAGAAGGCGATGGGTTTAGCACCTACACCAACGAGAATAGCACTCGGTCGAAAATCTCGCAGTATTCGAAATCGTACGAGCTGGAGATCAAGCACTTCGTGAATGCTGTGCAAGATATTGTGCCCATTATTTCCACAGGCTGGGAGGCTGTAGAGCGGATGAAACTCGTGGATGCGATGTACCTCTCGGCTAAAGAACGCTGCGAAGTTCCTATCAAATAATAAGGCGAACAAAGGACCACTCGCGGCCGGTATCGTGCGCTATCAATGTACGAGCAGAGATTGTGGAGCACCATGATCTTATATCACGAAGTTCACTTTGCCTTTGGCATCAATAGAGCTTTTTCCTGTCTTTTTCGAAGTGCACTGAGCGCGTATCTCCAGCTCTAATGCACCATAATTTCCTGCCGAATAGTTATCCCAAGCCTTGTCGAAGTTAAGCGCGAGAATAATGGACCAATGCGGGCCACGTTTTTGCACGGACAAGACTTGCGCCGTGCATCCTTTTAAACCGCTTTCAGTGATGTGGGCTTGAACGTGCGTAATCTCCGCTGTCGTGGAATCATGTTCGTCGCTACGTGGATCGAAGTCGATATGAATGGAGTCGAGATTCATCTGCACGTGCATACGATCCGACAGCCCCAGATTTGGGGTTGAAATGCGAACCATATTGGTGCTAATTACCGGAGGTAAGGGCGGAGGAGCATCAGCTGAGGACGGTTGAACATGAGCATCAGCTGAAGACGGTTGAACACTGTCCCGTACGGATTTCTTTCTTAGCGCCTCTTTGCTTCCGCCCCTGGTGCTCTTTTGAGGTTGAGCAGAGCTATGGAGAGAACAAAGCAGACAAAGACAGCTGACAACAAGAAGAGCGCGAACGAAGCGAGGTATCGAACAATATCGAGGACAATGCATAAGCGTAAGTGATAATCGCGGTTGATGAACGAGATAGAGAAGACGTCGCGAAACGGACTTTGGATGACAGCAGCGGTACAGTGAATGAGGGCACCTTCAACCATGAAGTATCTGAGTGAGTTGCCTTTTCGCGTGTACGAGCCCTGTGTAACCCATAAGGTCTACTCCACACCGGGCATTACGATTGCCGTTGGTGGTAGTAGTTGTAATCTTTGAGGATGTTGTCGAGGAACACGACAGGGCCGGTAGCAACCTCTCGAATACCAAGTCGTGCGCTGAGCCGCTTTTGTGTTTCGAGGGCTATGGCGTCGAAATGCTGGCGACTCATGTGTTCCGAGTGGAAAGCATCCAGTACCTCGCGGATAATGCCGGCTTCACTGTCCAGTAAGAGCGATGCCTGTGTGTAGACCGGGGAGTAAGCCGGATCGACGAACTCGAATATCGTGCTGGAAAAGGCCTGCTCGCGCAGCTTCACCACGGAGGTGCCGGCAGCTATATCGCCAAGGCGTTGACCACGTTGAGAGAACAAGTACACCCACAGCGCGATTGATCCGAAGGACACATCAAGTTCAACCAAGCGAAAGACCCAGCGGATGGCGTAGGCTACTATACCGGGGCGTGAGCCGTCGAGCATGAGTACACGGATATGCATTGCCATTTTTCCGAGGGACTGACCATTATTCAACACTTCGAAGACAAAGTCGTAGAGTAAAACCGGCAGGTACAGCGCAATCTGAACGGAGATGGGAAAGAGATCGTAATCGATTACCTCGTATCGAACCAAGGCCCAGATCATGCCGAGGTACCCGAGCTTGACGAAGATGTCAATCAATTCCGCCGTGATGCGATCTCCAAGACTGGCGATTTCGTATTGTATACCGACATTTTGGGCGGTTGTGACTTGAATATTCTCCATGAGAATCCCAGTATGTATTTTCGGTCAGGGGACGGCCACAGCATGGTGGCGTATCGGGAATGTTGTAAACCAAATTAGCATTTCCCACTGCACCGACAACGGAGATGTATGCGCGAAGTACGCTTTCTCGGTAAAAATGCGGCGAAATGGAAAGAGTTTGAATCCTTGGTGAAGGATGGGGAGCGGAATAACGATCCAAACCGACTCTGTGACCTTTTTGTCGAAGTGACGGACGATTTGTCCTACGCCCAAACCTTCTACCCTCAGAGTAGCACAACCTCGTACCTCAACGCCATGAGCGCCGAGGTGCATCGCCGCTTGTATCGAAATAAGAGTGAACGCCTCTCCCGCCTCTGGCAATTCTGGGTAGTAGATTATCCCTTAGCCATTCGTCGTGCGCATCGCATGCTCCTTCTTTCCTTGAGTATTGTGTTGTTCTTTACGGGAATCGGGGTACTGAGCGTGAACTATGATGAACGGTTTGCACGCTTGGTTCTTGGAGACGGCTATGTGAATACGACAGAGGAGAACATTAAATCCGGCGATGCCATGGGTATTTACAAGAGTGGTGATGGCATGGATATGTTCATGAGAATTGCGTTGAATAATGTCATGGTTGCTCTGCGCACCTTTGTGTTTGGCGCCACCTTAGGTCTTGGAACGCTCTACGTACTCTTTCAAAACGGAGTGATGTTAGGCGTCTTTCAGACGATGTTTTTCAAGTACGGAGTAGCAACCGAGTCAGTTCGAGGGATATGGTTACACGGAACTCTCGAAATATCCGGACTCATTGTAGAAGGAGCGGCCGGCCTGCTCGTGGGAGCGAGTATTTTGTTTCCGAAGAGCTACACGCGTCGTGAGTCCTTTCGACGTGGTGCAACCGAGGGCATGCGATTAATGATCGGATTATTCCCGCAAATCATCGCTGCGGCCATATTGGAATCGTTTGTCACACGGTTTAGTAATATTCTGCCGGGTCTGAGTTGGGTAATTATCTGTCTGTCGCTCATGTTTGTGGTGTGGTACTACATCGTGTATCCCATCGCCGTCGAGAAGGGGATGACGACCGCGAAAGACAGTGTTGTACAAGCAGCGGAGGTATCTGGGCTATGAGTACTTTTCGTATTAGAAGAATTCGTGGTTTTGGTGAGATTTTAAATGCCTCATTTGAACTGCTTCGTTTACACTGGCGAACAGTTGGTATGGCTTTGCTTCAAATGGTGATGCCAATTGTTGCGTTCATCGTTTCGCTTGTCGTCTCCATCGTACTCTTTGTTCCCGATCTCAATTTTGAGGATACCGACTCTGCCGGTGTTATCATTTTTACCATTCTGGCAGTATTAGCGAGCATCGTACTCATGCTCATAGCGTCCGCACTGACGGCTAGTATATACTACGCTCTTATTCGATGCGTTGCCTTAGGGCAAGACTTTGGACCCGCGGATTTGCGCCGTGAAGCTCGCGGACTCTTTTGGAAAGTTACAGGACTATACATCTTACAGCTTGCGGTGATGATGGGTGTGTCCATGATCATGCTGCCGTTTAATTTCTTAATGATAGGGGGAGGATCGTCTCAATTCGTCGTCTTGGCTTTCGTTACCATTGCTCGCATCGTACTGCAATTGGCGGCGACGTTTCTGCTGAGTCTTTCCTATCCGGTCTTGATTATGGAGCAGCGTTCCGTATACAATTGCGTGACGCGCTCCATTTCGTTGGTGAGGCGTTCAATAGGTCTGACCTTTGGCTTAAATATTATGGCCATACTGATTCTCTACTGTATGATGACCGCACCCTTAGTCCACCCGGTGTTGCTGTACATGCTTATTATGAAGCTGGTTGATCCCACCCACATGTTGTCGTTCATCACCGACAGTAAAGTCTTTGTCACGCTTTCTGTCGCCGTGTATTCTCTGTTCCTTGTCTTTGCCTTGCTCTTTATATGGTCCGTTCCAACCATTGTAAACTGTCTGCTCTACGCCTCCATTGTCGAACGCACGGAAGGTTCCGGTTTAATGATGCGTATGATGCGTCTTATCCCGCCCGCACCGGAAACGCCGGTTTCTGATCCGAGAGCGGACGCATCTACCCTCGACTCAGCAGTAGGAGGGAAACCTGATGCTCAGGCTTCGGATGCCGGTGATGTCGATGCTGCGGCTGCTACGGATT
Source organism: Chlorobiota bacterium (assembly GCA_039810585.1). Classification (GTDB taxonomy): domain Bacteria; phylum Bacteroidota; class Ignavibacteria; order Kapaibacteriales; family NICIL-2; genus JBBATK01. Next base: position 49,531 of record JBDHXF010000007.1, on the reverse strand, counting down.
CGCACCCAGGGCTTGATGAACCAAAGGCGGCGGACGGAGCCGCGGACGTCCAAGACAATTCTGATGCTACCACTGGAGAGCAGGCTGGGTGACAAAAGAGATATCCATAACAATTGAACACAGCGCCGATTCAACTCGAGTGAGGTTTGCATTCGCCGGCTCCTTCGTATCACTCCTGCAGTTCGTGCGGCACCGAGCTGAGCGATGTGCTTCGATGCCTTTCGTACTGGTGCTTGTTATGGCATTCCTGTGGTCTTCGGCATCATTGCGTGCCGATGCAGATCAGGCTCCCATCCCGGCGCCTTTTAGTCCGGATCAATCGAGCTACGTGATGCCGGGCGACAGCGTTGAGAAACGTGCGGTTGATTCCACATCGTTTACGGTCGACAGTACAACACAGCTCAGACGTCAGCCCTCGGATCAACGACTGACGTATCTACTGCAGGAGCATGATTACGATTTCGGTCGGCACCGATTGGTGAAGCATAGCAATTGGTGGCATAGAGTTATGCAATGGATTAGCGAACGGCTCTTCCCCCGATTCGATTACCAAAGTGGTAATCTCGTTTTGAAATTCGTGATCTATGCTTCCATCATTATTACTATCGTGCTCTTACTGTGGTTTTGGACGAGCCGAGCGTCCGGTGGCATTCTATCGCGGTCGTCGCAGGCAGTACTTGCCAACGTCCTTGTTACAGACGAAGAACTAGCGGAAGAAGATTTACGACAACGGATTCGAGAGGCCTTGGACGCGCGTGACTTTCGTCGAGCACTGCGTTTTAGCTTCCTGGCAGAGCTTCGAGCTTTGGATACGGAAGAACACATTCATCTGGATGCATCGAAGACAAATACCCACTATGTCCGCGAACTTTCCCAAGCGAAAGGACGAGATATTTTCGGGCGACTGGCTGCAGTGTATGAGTGGGTTTGGTATGGCGAAAACACACTATCGGAAGCTGAGTACTTTGCGTTACAATCGGAGTTCGATCGTTTTCGTGAGATGAGATCGCAGACAACTTCCCTCAGCATGCAGAAGGTGGCACGATGAGGAAAGCAGTGATGTGGACTACGCTCTCCATTCTCTTGGCAATCCTGATTGTTGTCAGTGCCGGCATGCTCACGCCCACGCCCATTGACTGGACACCATCATACAGTAAGGCCGACCCCATTCCCTATGGATGCACCTTGTTGTATGGATGCTTCGATGAGATTTTTCCCGGCCAAACTATCCATACAGAAAGCAATACTCCCTACGAACACAACTTCAAGAACTCTGAAGTGTACCTGAGCATTAGTGAAAAATTTGAACCTGATCTACAATCGTGGAACACGCTTCTCGGTTTTGCCGATGACGGCGGTACGGTGTTTATTTCCTCAAACGACATCGCACCGATGGTGCTGGATAGTTTGCATTTGAAAGTGAAATCCACGTGGACAACCGCCGACAGTATCCATATCGGTTTGACAGCGGCCAATCTTCGAGCCGATAGCATGGTAGTCTCACGAGGAGAATTTTACCGCTATTTCGTTCCGGACGATGGCTGCAAGGCCTCCGTTCTTGGTTATCGAGACCACAACACGGTGAACTACCTTCGTATTGCAGTAGGTGGTGGTTGGGTGTACTTACATTGCAATCCCTATGCGTTTTCGAATTATCTCATCAGTGAGGAGAGTACACGTCGCTACGCGTTTTCTGCACTCTCGCTGCTTCCACAGCGGACAATTGTGTGGGACGAGTATTTCAAGATTGGTCATCGTGATCAAGAATCATACTACCGCATGGTCTTTCGTGATGCACGGTTACGAACAGCGTACTACCTCATTTTGTCCATCGTTGTTCTTTTCATTCTCTTCCATCGCAAACGCATTACGCGAGCTATGCGGGTGCGGGAGCCGCTAAAGAATACGACCGTAGATTTTGTGCAAACGGTAGGTCGTCTCTACTATGAACACCGAGATTCGCGTTCCATAATTGAAAAGATGATTGTGCACTTTCAGGATTATCTCCGCTCAACGTTCTACCTCCGAGATGTTTCGTTAAGTCGTGCCAGTGCGGAGACTGTGGCCGCCAAAGCACAAAAACCACTCGACGAGGTACGGTCACTCTTTGCAAATCTTCAGACCTTGTCGGCAAAGACGCATCCTGAAGATAGCGATGTGCGCTTGGTGTACGAGTATATCCATGAGTTTAAGTCGGGACTTCAGAAATGATCATCAGGGAATTATTATACGCAAGCGCGTAGCGCTTGCGTATAATAATTCTCCCAATCGATTCGCTGTGAAGGCATGGAAGTGACAAAAGTATTGATCACCTGAACCGGCAGTGGCGAGTCGCAACGGATGTTGGAGCTGCTGAGTCGATTGATGAGTAGTGCAGACAGAAAACAACACAGAATATTTTACAGAACACGTAGAGGGTACTATGCTGGAGACTAGAATAGACTTAGAACCGGTGAAGGCGTTTGGTGATGCGATACGGGCTGAGCTTGCCAGGGTGATTGTCGGTCAAGCAGAGTTAAGCGATTTGTATTTGGCGGCGCTGCTAAGCGATGGCCACGTGCTGCTCGAGGGTGTGCCCGGAGTAGCCAAAACATTGAGCGCAAAAGCTCTGGCGCGAAGCCTGGCACTGGGGTTTTCGCGTATCCAGTTTACACCGGACTTAATGCCGTCGGACATCATCGGAACAATGGTGTTTAATCCCAAGACAACGGAGTTTCATTTCAAAACGGGTCCGATTTTCAGCAACGTAGTCCTGGTGGATGAAATCAATCGATCGCCCGCCAAAACACAGGCTGCGCTTCTGGAGGTGATGGAGGAGCGACAGATCACCGTCGACGGACAACGTCGAGCTTTAGATCCACCGTTCTTCGTTATTGCGACTCAGAACCCGGTTGAGCACGAGGGAACCTATCGACTTCCTGAAGCGCAATTGGATCGCTTTCTGTTCAAGTTGGAAATAAGCTATCCCAGTCTCGAGGAAGAGAGTCGCATTATCATCCAGCATCATCAGCACTCTGTAACAGATACCTTGGAACAGGTAAAGGCTGTGGCAACTGCCGATCAGTTACAAAAAGTGAGAGCGATCGTAAGCTCGGTGCATGTCGAGCCAAAAATTGTGGAGTACATTGCTCGGCTCGTTCATGCAACGCGCGGTAATGCATCGCTCTATCTAGGTGCCTCACCGCGGGCATCCATTGGAATTGTGAAGGCAGCAAAAGCGATCGCTGCGATGAACGGAGTGGATTTTGTGAGCCCGGATCACATTCGAGTGGTGGTGGCACCGGTGCTGCGCCATCGTATTCAGCTCACACCGGAGCGAGAAATGGAAGGGGCAAAGACGGATGATGTTATTCGCGAGATTGTCGAGAACACCGACGTTCCTCGCTAAACCGGAATATATTCAATCATGAGCATCGTTTCCGTTTATACGAAGGTGAGGACGTTCTTTGCCGGCCTGCGATTTCGACCGCGTTTCTATGTAGCGGCAGGCTGCATTGCGTCGCTCTACATCATAGCGTTCTTCTTCCTTTGGATACAGGTTATTGCGATTGTGACGCTGGTCGTGTTGGTAGCGCTAGCACTCCTCGATGGGCTTCGGTTGTTCCTTCGTCGGGGAATTTTTGCCGAACGAAAAGTTGCGGAGCGCCTGTCGAATGGCGACGACAACATCATCGATATAGTTCTCGTTAATCACTATCCCTTCACTGTGCACTGCCAAGTGATCGACGAGCTGCCGGAGCAATTCCAGCAGCGTGGGGAAGGGACCTTGGTGCGTATTCATGCAAAGTCGCGGAAGCGTCTCCGTAGCAAACTTCGCCCAACCGAGCGCGGGGAGTATCATTTTGGAATCATCAATGTGTTAAGCCGAACAACGCTGGGTTTGGTAGAGCGTATTGACCGCTGCGGCGAGGCTCTCACGGTTCCTGTGTATCCATCGTTTTTGCAAATGAGACGCTACGAATTGTTGGCAGCAACGAATCGACTATCAGAAGTAGGGATCAAAAAGATTCGTCGGCGTGGTGCAGCCAGAGAGTTCGAGCAGATTCGAGAATACGTGGCCGGAGATGAGTATCGATCGATAAACTGGAAGGCAACGGCACGGCGTAGCGACTTAATGGTGAACCAGTACCAAGACGAAAAGTCGCAACCGGTGTATTCGATCATCGACATGGGGCGTACCATGTTCATGCCGTTTGAACAAATGAGTTTGTTGGATTATGCCATTAACACCTCGTTGGTGCTGTCCAACATTGCCATGCTGAAAGACGACAAGGCTGGCTTGATAACCTTTCGTGAACAGATTGCCTCCATGCTGAAAGCGGAAAAAGGGCGGATGCAACTTCAAACCATTATGGAAATGCTGTACAATCAGAAGACCACCTTTTTGGAGGCGAACTTCGAAATGCTGGCAGCAACCGTTAGACGTTCTGTTCATCAGCGATCACTCCTGTTTGTGTACACGAACTTTGAAACGCTTAGCTCATTGAAGCGCCAATTACCCTATTTGACCATGATGGCGAAGTCGCACGTTGTGTGCGTCGTTCTCTTCCAAAACACTGAATTGAACTCCGTTTTGAGCTCCTCGGCGTCCAGTCTGGAAGACATTTATGTCCACACAATAGCCGAGAAATTTGCCTACGAGAAGAAACTCATCGTCGCCGAGCTGCAACGGCAGGGTATCTACGCCTTTTATACAGCTCCAAAGGACCTAAGTGTCAATACTATAAATACCTACCTCGATTTGAAAGCACGGGGCGTGCTCTAAGCTGAGTATTTGTTGCAACAATGATTGTATAAACAGCAATCATACAAACAGGTTGCATAAATATTACAAGATGTTCATTAAAGAAATAATATTGGATATTCAGCACTTAAACTCCCTAATCTGAATTCAGGATAGCATTCGACAGTAATTCTCTGCAGTAATAGCGCACTTTCCGGGTGTACGGATGTTCTTAGACATCGCGGAACTTTAGAGATAATAATATCTCTAAGGGCAGAATTAAAGTTGCTGTCGCAACGAAGAATTGGGCGGTTTTAAAGAGTTGACACCAAATTAATCCCGCAAGGGAAATGTTCACGTTTAGGGAGAAAGGTATGCGCGCACAACCGCAAAAGTGGCTGCTCAGGGGAATAGCCGTAGCAGCGCTGGCCTACATCTGCGTGATGTTTGTTTGGGCTTCCGGAAGTATAACAGGGAGCACACAACAGCAGAACGCTGGGGGCAAGGAATTATCGTCCGGAGCATCCATAGCCGGGCTCACGCAATCGGGAGTCGTACTACAGACGCATGTGTCTGAAGACGGCCGACAACCATGCACCGACTGTCATGAAAAAGCAGTGCAAGCATTTCAGCGCACAGCACACGGGCATGTATTGGGCGGCAAGGATGATGCTCTGGTTTGTGGATCGTGCCACGAAGGCAACTTAGCAGAACACTCGAACGACACATCGACATTGGTCATAGCCAAAATCAAGAAGTCTGCGCCAATAGAGATTAACGCTAAGTGTCTCTCGTGCCACAGCAAGGCTGATGATCGCGCGCACACCAGTTTGAGTGAGCATACCATTGCGGGAGTGAGTTGCATTAGTTGTCACAACATGCACCCTGCGGAAGACGACCAGGTGAAGATGGCAGCACGTGGAATCGCAGCCAGCATTCGTGGCAAGTCAACGGATTTGTGTATCGGATGTCACCAGAGCAAAGCGGTGGAGTTTTCACAGACTACGCACCACCGTTTGAAAGAAGGCATTATGGAGTGCACGACCTGTCACAATCCTCATGGTTCGGATGAAGGCAAGTTACTCCGTGCAGATCGCAAAGAAGTGTGTGTGCAGTGTCACCAGGACAAGCGCGGACCATTTGCCTTCGAACACGGCGGCGTATTGAATGAAAAGGGATGTGTGACTTGTCACGAACCACACGGTGGAGGAGCGATTCACATGTTGAAGGCGCGCGATCCGAAGACACTTTGTATGAGCTGTCATGCTAAAGAAGCTATTGGTATGCACGGAGTGAGTGGAATGCAGTACAACGGAAGTGTGCCGGTATCCGGGTTAACCTCAGCCGGCGATTGCACTCGTTGTCACGCCGAGATCCACGGTTCGAATTCCACACCATTTCTGCATCGATAACAAGGAGTACAACCATGAAAACACTACACCATAGCCTCGTTTTGATTTGTACCCTTGCTCTGACGCTGACCCTTCGCGCTCAAGAGCCTGCACAATGGTACGACAGCGGTTCTTACCTCTTTAACGGCGGACTTTCTCTTGGATATCGTAGCGCAACAGCCAGTGCCCTCAGTGGAGGTGTTGCCGATTACGCATCCGACCGCTACTACGAACAGTTCAACTACCGCACCGGAGTTTGCCTGTCCGACTTCAGTTTGTTCGGACAAAGTAAAACCAAGGAAAGTGGATTTTTCAATGAGCTCTATCTCAACGGAAGCGGTATTAATGATCCCTACACGAATGTCGGGCTTCGGGTCCGTTCGTTTGAGAACTACGACTTCAACGTCAGCCTACATCGCTCCAAAGAGTTCTTCCATCGACCGGACTCACTCTGGTCCGACTTGCACTCGTTCGACTATACGCGTCAAACCTTCAACTCCTCGCTCTTGATTACTCTAGTCAAGAACATCGGAATCGAATTGGATTACAATTCCACAGGCCGCGACGGCAACGAAGTGATTACGACGAGCACGTACTACTATGGCGTGCTCACGGCAGACTTCAATGAGAAAAACGGTACATCGGCCGGAACCTCCAACTATGGAAGTTTGGGTACCAACAATTACTATTGGATGAATACCCCGCGAAATGATAAGACGAATGATGTTACCGCCAAGCTGCACATAGACCTGCCATCGATCAAGACGAATCTAGTGCTCGGCGGAGGTCAGCGCAGTTTTGATCAAGATGTCACTTACACACCATACAGCACTCAGTCGCTTACCTTCCTCAACGAAGCGAGTGGCATCGGAACGGCGAGTGCATCCTATGCACCCAATGCCAATGGATTTGTAGGCTATAATATTCGTAACGAAGCACTGAAGACCTTCAATTGGGAGGACAAGAGAACAAGCAAGACACCATACTTCTTTGGTTCGTTGGTGAGCAAACTCATGCCGTGGTGTACACTCAGCGCCGATGTTCGCTACGAGTCCACAACCGGTTCTTCGGCCAATGCCGGCTTGGAACAAGGCTTGATGAGAAAGATCACGACGTGGTACGATTCAGTTGCAAAGAAGACCCTGTATGGAGTGTTGGTTCAGGATAGCGCCAAACTTCAAACCTATCAAGGTACAACGGTGGGTAGCGCTGATATGACCTTTAAACGTATGATCGCTTCCGCATTGTTGAGTTGTAAGATCACCAATCAACTTGAGTTTACAGCTCGAATGAAGTACTATGACGACAAGGAAACCGCATCAACATCTACAATGCTCTCGTCGTCGTTGGACTCCACCAATCTGTACAACTTCACCAATTTCCATTTCGATACTACGAAGAGCACCATCAGTTACACGAACTCGGTGATGACGATCAGTCCGCAAATCAACTACGCTCCTATGCCGGGATTGGGCATCCGGGTCGGGCTCACTATTTCCACTCGCACACCTAAGTACAACATTGATACGATCATGAACGCTATCGTTCCGAAGGAATTGTACAACGTCAACATGTCGAAGAAAACCACAAGCACAACACCGGTGTTCAGTGTATTCTACAAGCCGGTGAATGATCTTGCTCTGCGTGTGCGCTATGAGATGACGGATAACTCCAGTAGTTTCGATCCGAGTACCTTGTATGCAGCCAGCAAAGCTTTGAGTCCAAACTACAAGCAAGTGTACTCAGGAGCAGCTCCACAGTTCGACATGATCACACCGGATTCGAAGTCGACGTTGAATGCAGACATCGATTACACCTGGAATAAGGATTTGACCGTTTCTCTTGGCTATCGTCTGGAGAACAGCAAGGGAGATCTGACCCCGTGGTACACATACTATTCGTTCTATAACGACGTGTATACCGACACGACGAAAACGAAACTTACCTTGTCATTACCGGCTACAGGCGACTTAACCTTTAAGTCTAATATCTCGTCCATTACCGGCGCTATTCGTTACGCGTTTACGGAAACAACGAACCTGCGTCTCGGATTCCAGCTTGCAGAAAATCATTGGTCGTTGCCCTTCTCCGGTTTGTCGTCGAACATCGACACGAGCGGTGGCAAGACGGCACCGTTCGGCGATCTGCGCACCGGTTTGGTGGATCAGGATATCAAGACAACGGAATTTGATGTCAACTTCACGACGGAACTGGTGACCAATCTGAATTTGACACTCAGTGCCATAAGTATTAGCTGTACTGGCGGCGGAATAATTGATCCCAACACCGTTTCATTATCTAAATCCAACACCTATCCCTCCGGATACAAAGATCCAAATGCACCCATCACAGGATTTGGTGTCACCAACCCACGTTTAGATATGCCTTGGGTTGGCGGACCGTACAGCTCGTTGCAACTAGGCGCAATGCTTCAATATATGATTACTCACAACTTTGGTGTTGGCCTAGACTATCAATATGTCAAGTTCAACGAAGACGTTGTGGATTCCTACGTAGGTCTGACAAGCTTTACCGCCTCGATGATCAAGTTCAGTGTGCTTGCTCGGTTGTAAAGTTCCTGACTGTCTGCCCATCGACATTCAACGATCACTCTCCCTACGTGTCCGCGCCCTGCGCGGCACGTAGGCAGAGTTAGAACTTCTCTTCCGTTTTTACTCACCTTCGGCATACTTCTATGGATACGCAGAACTCAAACAGGCGAGATTTTCTCGTCGGAGGTGTGAGCATGGCTCTGGCTGCAGGAATTAGCGCAGCGGTGCATCACACGCCGGATTCAAAAGAACGCGATACCATTCGCTTATTGCGCCCCGACGGTACCTTGGTCGAGGTTGATCGGCAGGTTGTGGCCGGACAACTTGAACAACAGCTCAGAGCTACCAATGAGCAGGTGCAAGAATGGATGCGTTCCGGAGGTGACCATGGATAATGAACTCAACGGACACGAAGCGCACGAATCGCAGGACACACACGAAGCATCGAACCGACGAAATTTTCTGCGCCTTGGATTAAGCTCCGGTTTAGGAATTGGCTTGGGTGCTGCGGCTACCATGGGTTTGATGGCAGAGGGCGATTCAAAGGGCTCAGCGGGATCAAAGGTAAAGCTGATGTCGCCCGACGGTAAAATCGTGGAAGTAGACAGCGACCAAATTGTCGACATTCCGCGCTCAGTAGAACTGGTGGTTCGCGAAGGCGTTCCCAACCGAAAATTTGTGATGGTGATTGACCTGTCTCGCTGCAAAAACGCTCGCAAGTGCAAGAACGCGTGTTCGAAAATGCACTACCTTCCACCCGAGCGCAGCTACATTAAAGTCGAAAAAATGCAGGACGCGGAAAAGACCGCACCATATTGGATGCCGACTCCATGTTTTCATTGCGACAACCCGCCCTGCGTTAAGGTATGTCCCGTCGACGCCACCTTTAAAACGTCCGACGGAATTGTTTCCATCGACAATACTAGATGTATCGGATGTCGCTTCTGTATGGTGGCTTGCCCCTACTCAGCACGTATCTTCAACTGGGGCACAGAGCTCTATGCATTAAACGATGAACAGAAAGAAGCCATTAAACCGCACGAGAGCTGCAGCCCGCACTTGCGCGGAACAGTGGAGAAGTGCGACTTCTGCCCCAATCATACTCGTCACGACAAACTGCCGGATTGCGTGAAGGCATGTCCCAATGGCGTATTCTACTTTGGCGATGAGTTGGACGACACCGTATCGAATGGTGATGAAACGCTGAGATTAAGCAAACTCCTCAAGGACAAGTCGGCGTATCGCTACTTAGAGGATCTTGGAACCAAACCTCGGGTCTATTATCTGCCTCCGGTCAATCGCTTGTTCCCCTTTGTCGATCCGAATGAACATCCTGAAAAGGAGCACCATGAATAAGAAGGAATTTCTCAATCTTGATCAATTGGACGATAAGCAAGAACGTTTGGCCTCGGAGCTCATGCCCACGAAATTCGGTATGGTTGGCAAACTGTGGGTAGGCATACTTCTTGTCTTTATCGCTCTGGGTTTAGTGGCGTACTATCAGCAGATGAGCAGAGGACTGATCGTTACTGATATGCGTGACTTCTCGTCGTGGGGTATCTACATTTCCAATTTTGTATTCTTTGTTGCGATCAGTCTTGTGGGCTCCTTAGTGGCCGCCATTTTAAAGTTAGTTGATGTTCCCTGGCGTACCCCTCTTACGCGCATCGCCGAGGTGATAGCAGTCTCCGCCATCGCCTTTGCAGGATTGATCATTATTGTGGACATGGGCCGTCCCGATCGCTTCTGGCACATCTTCGCGTATGGTCGCATACAGTCTCCCATTATTTGGGACGTCATCGTCATCACGACCTATCTCACCATATCGGTGTTATTGCTGTTTCTTCCCTTGCTTCCCGATTTGGCTCTCATGAGCAAGCGCAGTGCACGCTTCTCAAAGATGCAATTAAAAATCTACGGTTTACTCTCCATGGGTTGGAAGGGCACGAAAGAGCAGTATGCCATTCTTAATCGATCAACAAAGATTTTGGCAGTGCTGATTATTCCTTTGGCCTTGTCGATTCACACGGTCACGTCCTGGTTATTTGCCACGACGTTCAGAGTGGGGTGGGACAGTACAAACTTCGGTCCCTACTTCGTCTCCGGTGCCTTCATGGTTGGCTGCGCTGGTGTGATTGCCGCTATGTATGTTCTTCGCGAACGATATCATCTGCATGAGCATATTAAGGACATGCATTTCGACAACATGGGGAAGTTCCTCGTGCTGCTCTCGCTCATTTACCTCTACTTCAATGTGAACGAGTACTTAGTAACCGGATACAAAATGAAGAACGTGGAAGGCGAGCACCTCATGGAGCTCTTTGCCGGAAGCTTCGCGCCCATGTTTTGGTTGGTGCAGATCTTCGGAATGATTCTCCCGATCGGTGTCCTGCTCTTTCGCAAAGGAAGGAAGCCATTGCCCTTGTTTGTCACGGCCATGTTTGTGATTGTCGGCGCTTGGTTTAAACGCTATTTAATTGTCACTCCAACACTGCTTCATCCATTTATTCCGATGCAGAATCTTCCGGAGCAGTGGATGCATTACACGCCAACATGGCAGGAGTGGTCCATCACAGCGGGTTCCCTGGCCGGATCGCTGATGGTCATAACTCTCTTAATTCGGTATTTCCCAATTCTGCCGATTTGGGAAATGATTGAAGAGCAACACGTAGCCCCGGTCTCATCACTTTCTGAGGAGGCTGTATGAGTCTCGCCATTCCTTTGCTACGTACCGTGAGCAGCTTCCGCTGTTCGACATATAAACCTATAGGAAGCTTCCTGAGTCTATTGTTCTGTGTGATGATCGGAACAGCAGGTGTACAAGCGGAGCCCGATGCAGCGCCTGCTCAAAAAACCGTCACCATTAGTCTGCAGCAGCGAGAACAAGATTCAGCCAAGCAGATTGTGGCAACTGTTGTTGACGAATCGGGTGCTCCGGCTGTGGGTGCAGAATTGAAATTTTATTTGAAGCGGCATTTCGGAAAGCTTCCCTTCGGACCGGATGTCAATCCTACCGATGAGCACGGACAAGCCGTGGTGGATTTTCCGAGTGATATCCCGGCGGACACAGCAGGGAACTGCGTTGTGATTGCTTCGATTGAAGATTCGGATGCCTTCGAAGATTGCGATGCCAGCCTGTCGGTGCATTGGGGAACGCCCACGCACTTGAGTTCGCAAATGAACGAACGCGCATTGTGGGCCGCCCGTGCCAATGCTCCCTGGCTTATGGTACTGCTCATCAATGCAATGATTGCCGGTGTGTGGTTGACAATCGTCTATGTTATTGTCCAGATTTTTAAAATTAAACGTATAGGAAAAGTATGAAACACCTCTTTGTCGGTCGGACAGTTACATACAGCGGACTCTTTGTATTGCTGTGTGTTGTTGTCGCTCTTGCCGGTGACAACAAGAAATGGATTGCACCGGAATCTGCAGCTCACGTCAAGAACCCTGTTGCCGCCAGTGCTGAAAACTTGGCTTCCGGAAAAGCGCTGTTCCTCAAGAACTGTAAATCATGCCACGGCGTGAAAGGCAAAGGCGACGGCCCGAAGGCTGCTAATCTTGAAGTACAGTGTGGAGACTTTACGTCTGACGCGTTCCAGAGAGAGTCGGACGGTGCTATCTATTGGAAAACAACGGAAGGCAGAGATCCAATGCCGACCTTCAAGAACAAGCTGAGCGATACGGATCGTTGGACGATTATTAACTACATCAGAACACTCGCCGGCGCTCACTAAGCAGCGTTCTCAGCACAAACTCTAACCCGATGTGGTTCGTCCGCATCGGGTTTTTTATTCGTACGCCCTGCGGGCGTACGAATAAAACGTTTCCTGTACTTCCGAACAGAGAGGCATACCTGTCAGGTGGAACTTTTGATCTTGATTTCTGTCAGTTTGTCTTCAGCAGGAAGGTCACTTCCGACCTGGCAGAGCCGCGGTAGAGTGCCAACCAAAGCGTTGGCCGCCAAATCGAGTGTGCTGGCATCTTGTTTTTTTCAGAAGCGAAAAAAAGTTGGAACGGCAATTGCGGAGTAAAAGATACGATTAGCAGAGATCGAAAAATGTGCGAAATCGTGAGAAAAACGAAGAATAGGTCACGAGCATAGTCCGGTATGCAGAGCTGAGCTTAAAAATGGGATAGCGGAGAGATGAGCGACGTGAGATCAATGTTAAGAAAAAGAAAAAAAATATTTTTTTAAAACAGATAATCGTGTCTTCAATTCCTTATATTTGTAACGGCTACTTGACAACGGATAGAACGGGCAACACAACCAATGACTTTGATTCATTTTAAGATAAACGTATCTTAATGGCTTATGATCGGTGTGTTGAACGGTCGTCAAGCCAGAAGGGAACAGCGATTCGGCGAAAAGCACCGTGACCGTGTGTTACCAACAATCAACAACTAACACGGAAAGGATTTGAGATGAGAAAGGTCTTGTGGATTTGCGCAATTGTCGCAGGTCTCCTCGTCAGCGGAACGCTTCAAGCAGAAAAGTACAGCTCGAAGAGTTCTACAGTAACGGTAGCAGGTACATCGACACTGCACGACTGGTCATGTCCGGCACATACAGTCAATGCTGTCAGTGATCTCACACTGAACGGCGCCGATTTGGCAACAGTAAATAGTATGTGGGTAGAGGTAATGGTGAAGTCCATCAAGTCTGAGAAGGAAGCAATGGACGACAAGATTTACGAAGCACTAAAAGCTGACAACAATCCGAAGATTACGTTTCAAATGTTAAAAATGAAATCCATTGAAAAGAAGAATGGAGAATATGCCATCGTTGCCAATGGTACCATGACGATTGCCGGCTCGGCTCAAAACGTGGACCTGAACGTAACCGCCAAGATTCTTCCCAATGGAGATATTGAATTTAAGGGTAGCAAGAAGATGAAGATGACCAGTTTCAAAGTTGACCCGCCCACCGCAATGTGGGGTGTTATCAAGAGTGGCGACGATATCACGGTAAGCTTTAGCCTAACAGTTAAAAAGGGATAGGGCACTGGTTTGTAAGTTTTTCTGTATTCAGGTAATTCCTCATTTACTTACTTTTTGGAGTATTCTATGAAAAAGTTCTTGTACACAATAGTTGCGATATTCTGCGTTTCTGCAACTATGTATGCACAATTTCCTCAAGTGCAAAACTGGCGTGCGTCAGACAAGAATGGTGTAAACGTATTTGAAAATCCAAAGGACGAGGGTACTCGTTTCGATGGCATCAAACTTCGCATCGGTGGTGGATTCACGCAATCCTATCAAGCACTCACACACAGCAATACGATTTCGAATAGCTTTGATACCACATGGTCAGCAGCACAAAAGGCAGCAGTGACACTCAAGTCAATGACACCGGGTTTCAATACTGCTGAAGCCAACATGTTGTTTGACGTTCAATTGGAAGATGGTGTTCGTTTGAACCTTACCACCTACCTCTCATCACGTCACCACAATGAATCATGGGTAAAGGGCGGATACATTCAATTCGATAAGCTCAGCTTCCTCGGAACCGATGCTCTGGACGAAATCATGAAGTATTTGACCATCCGCGTTGGTCACATGGAAATCAACTATGGTGATGCACACTTCCGCCGTTCGGACGGTGGTTTGACCGTGTACAATCCATTTATCGAAAGCTATATCTGCGACGCGTACACAACAGAAATTGGTGGAGACGTATTGTTCCGTAGCGGCGGTTTGTTAGCAATGGTTGGTGCTACCAGCGGCGCAATCAAAGGTTCGGTCGATCAAGTGACATCCACCACAGCAGACAAGGACACCTCAAAGGCACCTGCAATTCTGGCTAAGTTGGGTTATGACACAAAGCTTGGTGACAATGGTCGCCTGCGCGTTACCGGTTCTCTTTATACAGTTTCGTCCTCACAAAGCAACACACTGTATGGTGGCGATCGTACCGGTTCGAACTACTTCTTCGTAATGGAGAATACCGCCGCTACAACGACCGCCAATGCATTCTCCGGGCGTGTAAACCCGGGCTTTAGTGATAAAGTTACTGCTATTATGTTCAATGCTTTCTTCAAGATGAGCGGACTCGAATTCTTTGGAACATTTGAAACAACAAGTGGTCGTAGTGCTCTTGATAGCAATGACCGCAAGTTCAGTCAAATTGCAGCAGATGTGATTTACCGTTTCGGCGCCAAGGAAAATGTGTACGTAGCAGCTCGCTATAACTCTGTGAATGGTAACATGATCAATACCAATGCAAACGACAAGCAAACGATCAATCGCATCGTGTTCGCAGCCGGCTGGTGGTTGACCAACAACATCCTTCTGAAGGGTGAATTTGTATCGCAAACCTATGACGGATACCTTGTAAACAAAAACCTCCCAACTTCGTCGATCTTGGTTGGTGGTAAGTTTAGTGGCGTGGTTATGCATGCCTGTGTAGGATTCTAAGACTGCACTCCAACAGTCTCACCGAATCACCACTACGATGACGACGAAAGGCAAATATGAAAACTGCGGGTCCGAAGGGCTCGCAGTTTTCATTTTTTAGAACCCGGAATGAGATTTGAACGATGAACGGTTGGAAGAACATATTCAAAGTCAGCATTCTGAGTGTAGTTGCATTGCTGACACTGAGCGGATTTAGCGACAGTCCGGTTCGAATCCTCGACTTGAGTTACAGCATCGATCCGGGGAGTTGCCTCACTATTGCAGGCACCAGCAACATCAATAGCTTTAACTGTCTGTGTAATGAGACCTTCACCAAGCGTCCCATGCGGGTGACTACGATCGATACGATTTCGACGCTGCGTTTCTCGAATGCCATTCTGAAGCTGCCCACCAAGTCCATGGACTGCGCCAACAGCAGAATGAATAGCGACCTGTGTGATGCACTCAAAGCCGACGAGTTTCCCTATATCATCATCGAATTGCAGGAGGTTGTGGCACATGTCAGCGCCGCATCCTTAGCCAAAGGAGAGTGGACAAATGTGGTGGCTCATACTACTCTGACCATCACCAACGTGTGCCGACCGGTGAGCATGGAGGTAAAAGTCAAAAAGGTGGCCGCCGATCGCTATCATTTGCTGTGTAGTAAAGACCTCAAAATGACCGACTTTAAAGTCGAGCCTCCGACAGCTCTTTTTGGTCTGATCAAAGTTCACAACGAGATAAAAATCAACCTGGACCTGACAACGACCGTCTATAATCACTAGCTCTTTTGGTCACGAGGCGACCAAGTTTTCCACAACGTTTCGGTCCAAAAGCCTCATTTTTAGCCTCCATAAGCCGCTTCCTGCCCAAAATCGGCAAAGTGTTAAAACTTCTTAAGTGTCTTTACTTACAGTAGTTAGCAATAAAAGTTATATCTTTGAGTCTCAGGGAAATCGAAAGACGAAGGACAGTTCATTTCTTCTACGGTACTTGTGTACTAAAAACGTCTTCCGAGTTTCCACTTTTGTTTCACTATAGGTAGGTCGTATTTGATCCCATCCATCAAACATATCGTCGGTTTTTCGTTCATAGTGTTGAGCATCATTGTCTGCGATTCTGCGCGGTTGTTTCCGGCAGGCCAGCTTAGTCAGCACGTGGTAAGTGACAGTACATCGGAGCTATCCTCACAAGGAAATCTTAGCACCGACAGTTCCTCAGTTATTAAAGCTATTGCCAGTTTTCACCAAAGTGGCAAGGCTTCCTACTATGCGAGCCGTTTTCATGGTCGCAGCACCGCCAATGGCGAGAGCTTCGATATGGACGGTTTTACTGCAGCGCATCGTACGCTCCCCTTTGGCTCTATCGTTCGGGTGTCGAACCCGGAAAACCACACAGCGATTGTTGTGATGGTGAACGATCGTGGACCCTATGTTGGCTCCAGAGTCATTGACATGGCACGTGGTGCAGCACGCTGTATTGATGTAAGTCTTCAAAAAGTTGAGCTCGATGCCTTTAAACCTGCTGATTTTCAGGATCAAGGCAGCCTCCTCGGCTTTTGTGGAACATCATACCAGCCCTGCCACGTTCAGCCTCAAACAATAGTGGTTAGTGATACGATGACGTGTTTCAGTGATGCCGTGCGTAAGCACAGAATTCTGGCCGCAAAAAATCCTCAGCAAGACGTATTCTTGATCGTCACAACTATTCCTTCCTCATCCGGAACGGATGCCGAGCCGAAGACTGCCTATCTGATCGCCACGCGAAAGGACAGCGACAAGACCTTTGACTCTGCCTCACTTCTTACCGACTAAGGAAAATCACTCTCACAGGTTTTCACGGATATGGCGGGTCTCTTTTCGAGATCCGCCATTTTTATTTGCAGCTAAACTGTCCTACCACCGGGCAGTGGTCGCTTACTCCCTTCGCTTCCTCGGCATTTAGTCTGGCGTTTACCGATACGTGATGTAAGCTTGGCGCCAGCCATCGCGAACTGAGATGTTTGGACACCACAAGGTGGTCGATCGTGTACCACTTGGGATCCTTGCAGGAATGCTCGTCCTTTGTGAGCATGACAACAGATGAATCGGCAAGCAACTCGCCCAAGGTGGCGTTTTGCTGACGGTAGGCGAAATCGTTAAAGTCCCCGATCACCATCACGTCGGGATGGACCGTGTCGCTCAAGGTCGAGTCCAACCAATGGCACAGCACATGAATTTGTGCCCTTCGATTCTCGTACGACTCCAGCTTCAGCTCCCTCGTTGAGTCGGCTCGTGATGTCGATTTCAAATGCACCACCATAATCGTGGCGTCAAACCCATTTTTCACACAATGAAACACAAAGCCCGGCCTGTTCCGCTCCGGATTCGTTGCAAGGGGAAGGTATTCGTGGTCGCCGTCAATCGTAACCGTGTTCTTGTAGAGTACTCCAACGTTTTGAACGTGACCCGAATGCCCTAACTTAAAGTGATAAGCCGGCAAATACTTGAGCACTCGCTCTATGGCAACAGAGTTCTCCACTTCCTGAACTCCTAAAACGTCGGCATCCGCTTCCTCAATGATGCGTGCAATGTTGTGATAGTCCTCTTCACTGCGATGCTTCATGTCCAGACTATCACCATCACCGAGCCACTCGATATTGAAGGTTCCGATCGTGATGACGCTGTCGCCCTCAGATGCGCTACAGGCATTCTGCAGACAAAGTGCAAAGAAGAAAAGCGCGGAGATGCCAATGGAGATTGACCTGTGTACCATAAGATCTGCAGAGTGTGGAATAACGCTACGCTGCAAAAATACACAGGCTTCATCTCGATAGGAGAGGAAGCCTGTTCATGTGTAAAACTGATGATGTCAGCAGCTCCGTTGAGTGCAACCTATACAGCTCGTGTTGCAAACGAGGAGCGGAATGGCAAAGGAGAGTCCATCAAGAATCCCGGCAGCAGTACTTTTTGTCCGCCATTTTTCATCGACCGTTCGGCGGCTTCGAGAATTGCGGTGACGTCTCGTCCAGCCACACCATCACAGATGGGCTTTTCGCCTGTGGTAATGCAGTGGAGAAAGTGCGACACCACTTCCGACAGCGCTTCGGTATTAGAAATTTGAGGTGCCCACATGTCGCCTGCACGATATTGAACACGAATATTGTACTCGCCTTCCTTAGAATTGATGTCCACACCTTTGTCATAGATCCGTACCTTTTCACTCGTCTGCATATCGTCGTAGGTAATCATTTTGTCAGAACCTCCAACGCAGATGCTCCGGATTTTCACCGGCGACAACCAGTTCACATGGAAGTGCGCCATAATGTGCTCGTCGTAGAACACGGAGAGGTAGGCAATATCTTCTTGATCGTAGTAATGCTTCATTCCTGTGGCACTCACCGCAATTGGTTTAGCGTTCACCAGGTAGTTGAGGATCGATATATCGTGCGGTGCCAAATCCCAGAGCACATTGACATCCGGTTGGAACAAGCCGAGATTCGATCGCACCGAGTCGAAGTATAATATTTCGCCGATTGCACCGGAATCGATAATCGATTTCATCTTACGTACCGCACCGGTGAAGAGAAAAGTGTGGTCAACCATCAAGGTCAAGTTCAGCGCGGAGGCAATCGTCACCAAATCCTGCGCCTGCTGACTGGTTCGCGTGAAGGGTTTTTCCATCAAGACATGCTTGCCGTTCTCGAGGGCCTTACGCGCCAGGTCGTAGTGGGTGAACACAGGCGTGGCAATCACAACAGCATCTATGGATGGATCGCTGAACACCACGTCGGCAGAGTCGGTAGTGAGCACGCCGAGAAAGCGACGTCCCGCGGCACGCAATCGCTCTTCGTTTGCGTCGCATAAAAGAATCTTCTCAATCTGCGGGTTAGCCAGGAAGTTTCGAACCAGATTCGGTCCCCAATATCCCATTCCAATCACGGCGATATTCACGGTATTGTCCTCGGTAAATGAATGACTCCCTTCTTCAGTAAAATTCATACCAATTTTCCACACACCGGTCCGAACAAGATTCACGCACCATAGCGAGCCACTCGCTCTTGCACCATACTTTGAGATATATCAACGAGTATTGGACAAAAACGGGCAAGAATGACGGTTTTGTTCTGAATGCGAGCCACTCGCTTTGAGAACAAAAGGATTTTAAAACGGGGGAAAAGTCGGCGGGTGGAGCTCGGTTGAACTAGGGAATTGTCCGCACAACGCGGAAGCCATTGCCGTAATTCTTAAAGGCGGGAGTACGGCTTAGGCGTCGGGAGGAGACGCGTATGTCGATCGTGCCGGAAAAGGCATCGCCACCGCGCACTACTTTAATCGTGCCCGGAGTGGAATTTTGCGGATCGACGCTTCCGGCAGTTTTATAAAAGGTATCGTCCTTCCAGTCCCAGGTCCATTCGGAGACGTTGCCGATCACATCGTACAGTCCGAAGGCGTTGGGAATCTTTTGTCCGCATTGGTGTGTGCAGCCACCGGAGTTAAGACAGCACCATGCGATGCGGTCGATGACACTTTCAAGCGAGTCGCCGCTTAAGCATCCGGCGTATGGTTTTGCCTCAGCACCGGAGTAAAAATCGGTCAGCGTTCCCGCTCGCGCCATGTATTCCCACTCCGCTTCCGTTGGCAATCGGTAGCCTGTTGAAGAGAAAAAACACTGAACCGTGTCACCATTTATACTGTAGGCGGGATTGAGTCCTTCGCGAAGCGATAAACGATTACAAAAGTCAACGGCCGCATACCACGAGACGCTCTCGACTGGTAGTGAGTCGCCCTGGAACCACGACGGACTGGTTGGCAGTACACTATTCCACTCGAATTGCCGGAGTTCATACACGCCAACCATCAGATTTCGTGTCAGTGTTACTTGGTGTGCAGGAGCTTCACTCTGGTCCACTCCTTTGTCCGATCCCATAATAAAATTCCCGGCATTTACTCGCACCATTGGGATACTCGCCACGTGGTCGCGAATGTTCGCCACCGTTGTCGCCCGAGCCAGTTCCGCGTTGTCCTCCGCTCGCAATACTTGGACCGTTACTGCGTACAAACCGTTTTTATCGAACACATGATGGATCGCCGCAGAGTCTTTCACCCGCACATGCACGCTATCGTCAAAAGTCCACTGAAAAATCAACGGAATCGTAACCGTCGAATGCACTGCTTCAAAGCGATAGTCCTGTCCGGGTGTACCTTCCGTGCCACCGTTCAGCGAGCTTTGGATGCTCACCGACTTCAAGTTCAATATCTCCGTGGGATCCGTGGTGTTACATGCCGCGAACTGCAGCATGAACATGATGCCCAAGGGAAAGAGGAAGTGTAGGTGTTGATTGCGCATGAACGATATGCGGTGGACGTATGGAGGGAAGTTACGACGGAACACGTCCACCACCGTGGCCATCATTGTACTCTTCCATAGTCTTCACCGAGATCCTGCCGGTACTTGAGATAAGTGTGACGAAGAAACGCGAGATTTCTGCAGCGCCGACTCTGCTGGATTGGGTTGCAAACGGATGGATGAGTTGTGTACGATCAGGGGACTTCTTATACGTGCACGCGTAGCGTGCACGTATAAGAAGTCTTTGCAAAACCACTGCGATGGGACGCAGGGTATTACCTCAGTACGGTGATTGGCTGCTCTAAAACCTGATTGCCTGCCCGAAGCATACACACGTACATGCCTGTCGTGTCGATGGTTGTAGTAAATCGATACGGACCGGGAGATAACCAGCCTTGCTTCACAGCAACCACTCGTTGTCCCCGGGTGTTAAAGATATCGATGCGGATGTCTGAACCTTCGTCAAGTTCGAAACTGATACTGACTTCGCCACTAGTTGGATTCGGGTTAACTCGGAGTGCATCGTTGCCATTGCCGTTAAACACATCTCGAACCGACATGTCGTGGCGGATGATCACTTTCGACGGCGAGATGACGTCGTTTGGCTGGAGTTGCAGAATTGAACGCATGTCATCTTCCGAGGTATAAAACCAATTCTGCAGAATGGCGGCGTACACGGTGCGATAATCATTTTGGTAGACTACATCTCCGTCCTTGTCAACATTGCTGAGATCGGGAGCGTTGCCAAAGCGAGAGGACTGCACGTTATATCCGTCGCCAAATACAAACTGGACACCGGATGCACCGTGGTCCGTTCCACGAGATCCGTTTTCGTAGGGGCGGCGACCAAACTCTGAGACAGTGAGACCAACCACTCTGGTGGCAAACTGCTGCTGCTGGGCATCGTGCATGAACATAGCAACGGCATTTGCCAAGTCCGCCAACAGTGCAGGGTGATTTCCTAGTTGAGGATTGTCGGCATCTTGTTGCTGCACATGGGTATCGAATCCACTGGCGCTCAGCATATAGACTTTGGACTTGAGCCCGCCTGAAATGAGGCGTGCAACCAGTCCAAGTTGAGTGGCAAGACTTCCTTTGCCGTAATTGACTTTATTGACGCCACTCTTATATGCATCGAGAACAACTTGCGAATAACTGTCGCTCTGTTCAGCCACCGAGCGAATGAAATTGAATTCGTCCGCATACGCGCTTCCGTCGCTGAGGGCTTCTTCATCGGGACTCAATCCTTGACCCAGATCGAAAAACTTCTGTGGGTCTGTCAGCGCAATTCCGGTGTCACCTTTCTTCGATTGAAACAACAACGAAAGGCTTCCACCAATCTGTACGCACAAGGGGTGCGCCGGAAGTACAGTAGGAAAATCCGGCAACGCGTTTTCGATATAGCGGGCAATCCAGCCATCGTCAAGGCGCACATTATCGTTTACCGGATTGATACCAGACAGCCAAATATCAGTCGAACGGAAGTGAGAGAGGTTGGGTTGATCGTAGCCAACATCTTGAATAACAGCCAGACGACCATTCATCATCAATTCGCCAAAACCTCCATTGGGTCCCGCCTTGCCCAACGACGCCTGATACGCGTTTTTAACGAGAGAGGGATGGAAATACATATCGGTGCTGAGGTACTGCCAAGCATCTGCCTTCTTGATCGCAAGAGTTGGGCGAATGTCGTAGTACTTACTGTTGTCGATTGGGATGACGGTATTTAATGCGTCATTTCCACCGAAGAGTTGGATGACGATGAGAATGTTATCATTCATCTCCGCCACATTGGGGGCAAACGAGAAGAGCGGTGAATTGGCACGAACAAGCATGCCGGCAATGATTTGAGGGCTCGCTGCAGCGAGTGTGGTAGCAGCAATGGATTTCTTGAGGAAGCTTCGGCGTTTCATGGTGTTGTCCTGCGTTGGTTCAAAAGGATGGTGAAAACGATAGCGAGAGCTTAACACAAATGGAAATCCGGTGCCTTAATCATGGCATTGAGCAGACTTCGAATACGAACACCGCACGTGCTACCATTATCGGCAATAGCCGGCCACTCGTAGTCCTTTCCACCGGAAAGCAGGATAGATACATAGTGATCGATTCGAGTTTGCGCAATGGACTTGGGGAAGAAGTAGGCGACCATGTCGTTTGTTAAGGCATAGACGTCATGGTAATTACTAAACTGACTAATCAATTGTTGAACATTTGCATCCGTTAGTGCACTGATCAGATCTCGTCCATACTTTAACCGTTGCGGGTAGGTTTTCGTTGTAATCCAGTTACGATATCCCGGCCAGCCTGCCACGTTGGGCGGATCCATCAACACTTGCTCCATGCTGGACATCGTGCCTTTGGTCGCATCGGTAGAGGATGCTGTGGACTTCGGAGCCACTATTCCGCATTGCCGCGCCATGCCAACAGCAAATTCAGCCGGAGTTTTTATTTGTACTCCACGGTTGGCCTCATCAAAGAAGTGAGCGCTACACAGTAACGCTTTCATAAGTGGGCGGAGTTCAAAGTTTTGTTGCTGAAAGAGATCCGACATTTGTTGTATCACGGCCATGTCGCTCGCTGAGGGACTGGAATACACAAAGTAGCGGTAGAGTTTCTGTGAAATAAACGAACCAATGGCTGCACTTCGGTAGTTGAACAGAATGTCGAGCATCCCACCGATCTCCTCAGTGCGAACTTGGAATTCCGTGTTGTCTGCATCTGCCCGAGCGGCAATGGTGTGTTCCAAATACTGCTTGGCCTCAGTGTCGTGTTCAGGCGGATTGAAATAGGAATTGAATATGCCATTTTTTGCCGGTGCGTCCGAGTACACGGCGGCTTTCCAGCCGGTTAGTACGCGTGCTGCGTTTTTCACATCACCTTCGGTGTATTGACCTAAGCCGCAGGAAAAAAGCTCCATCATCTCTCGCGCGTAGTTTTCGTTGGCGGTGCCTTTAATGTTGAGCACTCCGCCCAAGTACAAGAGCATCGAACAATCCGTGGTGACATTTGCCAGAAAGTTCTTGAAGTTTCCGAGACGTAGGCGTCGAAACAGCTGATTCTGCCTATACAATGCCTGAGGAGGAATAAAGCCTTGGTCGTACGTGAACTCCGAGGTAAAGTGTCCGCTCCAAAACAAGCTCAGCTTTTCTCGCAGTGGCGAATTTTCGCTGCGCATCAGTTCAACCCACCAATACTGCAAATCACTGAAGTTGACAGCCCACTTTGCCTCGATGGCCGAGCGTGAGATGATATCGAGGTTATCGGGGTTTTCATCAGCGCTGTCCACCCAGGCTCCGGGAGAAGCCGGATCGCTGTCAGTGCCATCGCCAAGGAGTGTATCGACGGCTTGGCTCGCGCTCATGCCGACCAGACTCTTCGCTGCACTGAGCGTTGGGCCAAAGCTGACTCTGCGCAACAGGTGCATCGCATCGGCGAGACTCAGCGCCGGTGTGTATGCCTCCAATCCGGATGTGATGATGGGACGCGTGGAAGAATCGGAGTTAGATCTGCGAACGGTATTAGCTCGACTAAACTGCGTGAAGAAGTTTCGACGTTGCATGGTACCTCCCAATGGTTGTGATCAACAGAGCGTGTGCCACGTTGATCAGTGGTGTGTAATTGGTGTTTGGACGACAATGGAAACGGTACGACAATAAAACCTACCTTCGGGCAGATTGTTGTCGTACGGCAACTTCGAAGCGCCGATGCCCTCGCATCGATCAACGCTGACGCTTTGCTCGAGGCGGCGAAGAAAGCTCTGCACTTCATCAGCTCGGCTTTGCGATAGCGTTTTATTGTACTGCAATTCTCCAAGACGATCGGTGCTTCCTGTAATAGACACTTTAGAATCCGCATGCAGAGCCTCACGAATGAAGCGCTGCATCATGGTTTTATTCTCATCGCTAATTTCTGATCGGTCAAAATCAAACACGATCAAACTCAAGCGGCTCAATTCAAACTGATTTTGCGATTTGCGAATCGGAAAATTGCAGTACGCACTCACAGTGGAGCCGTCTTTCTGAACGACCGATAATGTCCCGGCCAGCGAATCCTGGGTTGAAATTTCCCGACCAATCGCAACCATGATGCTTGAATCCACTTCAAAGGGTATCGTGCCGGGCAATACGCCGGTGCCCGACACGCGCGCAAGATTATTGTTTTTTGAAATGGTTGCATCCCAATGTTGCGATAACTCAGGATGCAATGCCTGAACTTGAAACACTTGGCGCGACTGTGTCGGCACGTACTCCATGAATCGTGCATGGACCACAGGAGCCAATATTTCCGGATCATCAGCACTAATCTCCACTCTGCGATTTTCTTCTAAACCCTCCATGTACTGCGGGTTTGAAGCCATGGTCGGAAGGTCTCGTGCGGATATTTGAATGCGATCTTCGGAAATACCCCAGGTTCCAACCATGTAGTCTGCTACCGACATCGCCCGTTCTTCCGCCAGTGTTTTACGTTGGGACGCTGAGCCAAGCTCACGTCCGTCTGTGGTTCCGACAATTCTGAGAACTGTATTTGGATGCGAGCGCATGCGCGAAGCAACAATATTCAATAACTGATAATAGATCGGAAGGGTACTCTTGACCAGTTTTTTTTCGTTGAACGTCTTGGTGTCCACAGCCGGACGGTAGCGCTCGCGAAGATCGGCGGACGTACTGTCGAAGAATACATAAGGTAGCAGAGGATACGTTTCGGTCACAACCGTTTCCTGAACCTCCAGCGCTTCGGTGTTAAATGCCTTGATCACGAGCGGCTGAGCAACCTGCGCGACGGGCTTCGGTTCGGAGAGTACCGGAGGTGCTGCTTCCGGCTCAATAGGTTTTGCCTCAGGTTCCACGAGCCCGTAACGCAGGTTGAGAGCTGCGTACACACCGGACACCGTCCACTGCTGGTCGTTGAGTACGGAGTTGAGTCCGCGCCGATACCCTGCCTCCACATCCAAAAACCAGTGTTTATCCAGTCGCATCTCATACCCGGCTGCACCGGAGGCACCAAACCCCGTCGTCGCATCATTCAAGCTTCCGGAACTTACCACGTGACGTTTCGTGCCGTCAGGAAAGAGGCGACTTTGCGGTTGAATAATTTCCTCGGTCTGCGTGAAAGTCGCACCGAAAATGGGATCACCGGCGTCAACGGATCCGCGCACATAGAAGGGGAGATCCATGTCAAGCAATCGAAAGGGCTCGAAGCGTAGTCCTGCATCAATACTCAAGTAGCGGAGGGTGGAGTGAAAAACATTTTCCCTTACGAAGGGTACGTCCGTTCCACTCACATCATCATAAGCTAGCAAACCATTGTCGGTGCGCATGACCAAGGTTGCAGGTCGTTGCGCAAAGAGTCCTCGAGCGGATATCTGCAAAAACGGAAGGATCGGGTACTCATAACTTAAACCCACAAACAGTCCGTACGAATCTCCATTCGTAAAACTGCCGCACACGGAGGAGCCCGGATAGACTTCCAGCGTCGTAGTGTTTGACAACAATCCGTAGCCGGCAATGATGCCGACGTAGGTGTAGGGTTCAGGTAACGACGGGACAACCGGCGAATCGTCCTGGGCTCGAAGCGGAGCGAGCCCTACGAGCAGAAAGACAAGTGGTATGAGCGCGTGGCGACAGATCATTCTGCGAGGAGGAAAGCACAACCACCGTTGTCAAACTGTGCAAGCCGATGGAGGCTGAGAGTGGAGCACGACGGTGAATGGAAATATACACTGTGGGGGGCACACAGCGGAGTATTTTTATAGTCTACACGCAAAAGTTTTATTGTGCGTCAGACATTGTCTGTCAGACACTTCTATTGCCTATCATGTCAACATCTCAGCGCGTTGCTCTTATCAGCGGAGCAAACAAAGGAATTGGTTTTCAGACTGCTCGCGAACTGGCTCGTCGTGGTTATCTAGTGTATGCAGGTTCTCGAGATGAGACCCGTGGCCGCGCAGCTGCGCAACAACTCTGCTCTGAGTCGTTAGCGGTGGAATACCTCTGGCTCGACATGGAAAATCCGCGCAGTTTTCACGAGGCTGTTGAACTCCTGAACTCTCGACACGGCTCACTAGACGTGCTCGTCAACAACGCGGCTGAGCAGAACGAATCTGAGGAATGGAACGTCAACACGTCTGCAACCATTGCACCGGACGTACTGCGGCGTTGTTTCGATATCAACTTTTTTTCTCTCGTTGAACTCACTCAACTTCTGTTGCCCCTCCTGCTGAAAAGCGATGCGGGACGCATTGTCAACGTATCGAGTATTCTGGCATCTCTTCAGCTTCATGCCACTCCCGGTTCCAACACCTATAACACTAAAACATTTGCCTATAATTCGTCAAAGGCGGCCCTAAACTCGTTCACGATACATCTCGCGCATGCGTTACGAAACACTCCGATCAAGGTCAATTCCGCGCATCCGGGTTGGGTTCAGACGGATCTGGGAGGCGCCGGTGCTACTTTAACCGTTGAGCAAGGCGCAGAAACTTTGGTTCAGTTGGCTACCTTGGATCCTGATGGACCGACAGGCGGCTATTTCTTTCGCGGTACAATTCTTCCGTGGTAAAGTCGTATGTAGCAGAAGATTAACGGCAGAGCTTGCAATGAAAACTCTCACAACGAACCTCAGTATTGTCGGATTGGGATTGGTGTTGCTGGCCTTTACGGCTTGCCATGCGCAGAATAGCCACGAAAGTGGAGACGGTTCCGCATTGTCCTCCGCTGCCGCTCAATCCACAACAAAGAACGATTCAACAAAAGGAAAACCATCCATGCGTGATGAATATTCGGCTCATCTGAGCGATCAGGAGTATGATGTCCTGGTCAAGAAGGCTACAGACCGACCCGGTGACGGCGGTTATACCAATACCTTTGATGACGGGGTGTACCATTGTCGCGCCTGCGGTGCTCCGCTTTACAAGAGCGATTCCAAATTTCATTCCGGATGTGGCTGGCCAAGTTTCGACACGGAGATTCCCGGTGCAGTGCTGAAACGTCCGGACAGTTCGTATGGAATGATCCGAACGGAGATCGTGTGTGCTAATTGTGGCGGACATTTGGGTCATGTGTTTGAAGGTGAACACTACACCGCCACCAACACCCGACACTGCGTCAACACCTCCTCAATTATTTTCCACCCCCGCAATACAGAAGAAGCCTATATCGAAGTTGGAGACTTTGCCAGAGCGCAGTTTGTCCTTCAGGGTATAAGCGGCGTGCTCTTCACAGAGGTGGGTACGGTGGACGACGCGGCTGGCGCGCAAACTCGTGTTATCCGTGTGGAATGCGATCCTTCAAAAGTGAGCGTACGCTCGCTGATCGATACACTCCGCAAAGCGTCGCAAACATCCTCTGCCACGGATGCGCATCACGTGTGGTTTGCTGATGACGCGCATGGCGAGCAAGTGAAGGCAGATTTGGCGTCTTTGCACCCAACGCCGGAGATTGGGCGCGTCCACAACTACACGCGCTCGCCCTCTGCAGACCAACAGCTGATGTTACGTGCGCAACACGCTAAGCATTAAACAACGGATTGGAAGAGCGTCCCCCTTTTTCCTTCAATATCTAACACTAAGCGTTACGATGTTATCAGTATTGAATTCGGCTG
Source organism: Chlorobiota bacterium (assembly GCA_039810585.1). Classification (GTDB taxonomy): domain Bacteria; phylum Bacteroidota; class Ignavibacteria; order Kapaibacteriales; family NICIL-2; genus JBBATK01. Next base: position 21,542 of record JBDHXF010000007.1, on the reverse strand, counting down.
ATGTATCTTCAACTGCTTACAGTCTTCCACTAGTCTATCTCTTTAGTTTGCCATGAAACACACTGCTTTATCTCTACGCCTCATCTTATTCTGTAGCGTTCTGGCAAGCTCGATCCCATTGTGGAGTCAGAATTTGCATACCATCACCCGCAAGATTGCGGTGAGCGGGAACGATACGTGGGACTACCTGAGTATTGACGCAGAGAGGAATTATGCCTATGTCTCACACGGAAGTTGCGTGCAAGTGGTGGATTTAGCTTCCGGTCGTCAGATAGATTCTATCGGTGATCTTCATGGGGTACATGGAATTGCACTCGCGCCGGATCTTTCAAAAGGCTTCATTTCAAACGGTAAGTCAAACACCATTACAGTGTTTGATTTGGAGAGTCACAAAGTGCAGGACAGTATCCTTCTCAAATCCGACGATCCCGACGCCATCGTGTACGACTCACTGTCTAAACTTGTGTTTGTTATGAATGGCCGCAGTGCTTCACTCACTGTTCTTGACGCCACCACAAACAAGGTGAAGAGTGTGGTGCAGCTGGAGGGAAAGCCTGAAGCTGCAATCTGCGATGGCCGGGGATATGTGTACGTTAATATTCAAGACAAAGGAGATGTGTGTGTTCTTAATACACGCACGCTTCGCGTGGAAAAAACGTTTAGCGTCGCACCCGGTGAGGGACCCAATGCCATCGCCCTGGATGTGTTCGGCGGGAGAATTTTTTCCGCCTGTGCAAACCGATTGCTCATCGTCCTCGACATCCATAACGGAAAACTCGTCGCCAAGGTGCCCATCACTACTCGTGTTGATGGTATAGTGTACGATCCTACACAAGCACAGATATTTTGTAGTGGAGGCGATGGTATCATGAGCATTATTACCCAAGTGGATGCCAATACGTACAAAGTGGCGGAAACCATGGCGACCTCCCGCGGTGCAAAAACCTGTGCTCTGAATCCTAAAACACATTCGGTGTATATGCCGTCAGCAGATATGCTGTTTTTCGCGCCAACGGAGCAGGATCCACACCCAAAACCACTCATGAAGCCAAATACCTTTACCCTGTTGGAAGTGAAGCAAAAGCAGTAGATTGACTCGTTCTCGAGCCGATGAGATAGTTTTTGCATAGATCAAGTGTAGAACGCACAGTGAACCGGCATTGATCCTGCCTGAATTGTCCTATCGGTTTTCATGCACACCGAATCACTGCCGTGCTTAGATGTTTCTTGCTCAGATTGTGCTCTGTGCTAGTGCTGCTCAGCGTTGTACGCCTGGTCGCGCAGCCGCGTAATCTCGACGAGTTTATAGCACGGGCTAAGAATCGTAGCCCGCTTCTTCACGACGCTATCCGCCAACAACAGAGTATTGTCCTACAGCAGGAATTATTACGCTCTCAACTTCGTTCCCTGTTAGTGACTCTCAGTGCCGATTACCTGTTGGCACCGTTTTTTGGGTCGAATAATCATGTAGTGTCACTGACCACGAGCCCCTCATCAAATGCCTATGGATATGAGGCCGCGTTAACAAATGGCGGACTCTATTCAGCGCAAATCAATGTCAGTTTTCCAATCCTCGATGGGGGATTGCTCGCAGCAAGCGAGCATCAAAATTCTCTGCTCACGAAGCAATCGCAGTATGCTTCTCAAGCCATAGAACGATCGTTGGAGAAGTCGGTGGCTGACCTATTTCTCACAGTGTACCAGTGGCAGCAACAGCTTGCCATGATCGATAGTGTAGTTCGGTTAGTTCGAGAGCGCAAAGACGTTGTTGCTGAGTTTGTATCGAAGGGATTGATGCAGCAAAGTGACTATTTGCTTCTGGACATAGAAGAGAGCTCACGTCAATCAGATGCGCTTCAAGCTCGGGCGTCACTACGTGACGCGTGGGCTCAGCTCCGCTCAGCATGTCTGTTAGCGGACACCGCTATTGTACCATTGCAGGAGCCACATTTTCGATTGAACGATGAAGTGCAGGACTTTCAACTCAATCAACGCTTCGCGTTAGACAGTTTGGCTCTCGATGCACAGGCCGCAGTGATGAGAACACGGTACTCACCTCAACTCGGTGCCTTTGCCAATGCAGGTCTGAATGCGGTAGATCCTGCGCTCTTACCACACAATGTTGGTATAAGTGCCGGCCTCCATTTTGGAATGGTACTCTACGATGGTCATCAATACGATCAGCAGGCACAACTCTTGCACGTGCAAGAGCTGTCGCTACAAGACAATCGCGATGCAACCGTACTGCAGATTCGCGAGAGTCTGCACTCATTACGAGATCAAATAGAACTCAATCAACGGAATGCAGCTCTTCTGGCAGCTCAAGAAAATCATCAGGAACTGCTGCTGTCCATGATCCGCGACAAGGTCGTGCTTGGCCAGGTATCAGTTACGGACTACCTCATTGCCGTTCAAGAGTACGCGTTAACGCAGCAAAAAATCATTCAAAACCAAATCGCGATTTGGTCACTTACCAACCAGTACAACTATCTCGACTGGTAATCATGCCCATGTCTCGCATTCTTCTCTTATGCTTGTTATCCTTGGAACTGTGCTTCAGCGCATGGTGGTATAGTGGCTGTTCGCGACACGGTGACGTGACCGATCGTCAGTCGGTACTTAGACCTGAGGTAGAAGTCGTCACCCCGCAACGACATGCCATGACTGAATATTTCGAGTTAAATGGAGTGACGCAGTTTCAAAAGAAGGATATTATTCGAGCTACAAATACCGGCTATATCACGGCGTTGGATTTTAAGCCGGGTGATCTGATCGACACCGGAAAAACATTCTGTCTTGTCGAGACCAAAGAGCAACATGCTTTACACGATTTGCCGCGTCGTGACTCTATCCTCCATCGATTTCAACGCGCATTACCGGTGCTCTCCAACGCCGGTGGAATAGTCAGTACCGTGAACGTTCTTCAGGGTGATTACATCGCTGAAGGAGATGTACTAGCCTCAGTCTGCGAGCCATCGTCATTGATCATTGTCGTCAATGTTCCCTTTGAGTATCATGCAAAAGTGCAGGTGGGTTCTGCCTGTGAGGTTGTGCTTCCCGATAACTCGGTGCTACAAGTATCGATGAGTGGCATCTTACCGATCGTCAATGCCACTTCGCAATCGCAGTCATTTTTCATCCGTGTGCCGGGAACCCGCTTACCGGAAAACCTCAACGTAACCGTTCGATTACCACTCCGATCAAATACCTCCGCTCTCTGCGTGCCTACCACTGCTGTGCTGTGCGACGAATTGCAGCAACACTTTTGGGTAATGGTAGTGGAGAACGACTCTGTGCTACGCAAAGTGCCCATTGAGCTCGGTCTACAAAATGCAGAGGAAAGCGAGATTAGAACCCCGGAATTCGTGGAATCTCGTCGTGTAGTCAGCGTTGGTGCGTTTGGCCTTGCCGATTCGACCATAGTACATGTTCGGAGTGTGAGATGACACCGGATTACCAACGTTATCGTATACCGATAGTGGTCCTGTCATGCCTTCTCTTGGCTATCGGCGCTGTCGTGTTCCGATCCTTTCACAGTGACTTGTTTCCGGATATCAGTTTCGAGAAAATCAAAGTTATCGCCGATGCCGGCGAGAGGCCGGTAGACAGGATGATGACAATGGTGACCATCCCTTTGGAAAATGCGATTAAGAGGACTGACGGGTTGGATTACATACGGAGTAGTACAAACAGAGGGAGTTGTGAGCTTTCCATTTTTCTGAAGTCGCATACGGATGTGGAACGAGCACGACAGCAAATCGAAAGTTTTGTCAACGAGGCGCAGAACAGTCTTCCAACCGGTACGACGTTGAGCGTGCGGGCGATGAATCCGTCCATTCTGCCGATTATGGGCTACTCTGTCGAGGGACCCTATTCAGCTGTGGAGTTGCGGTCCATAGCGATTCGTACGATCAAACCCTACCTCAGTGCCGTGTCCGGTGTTAGTGACGTTAGTGTAATTGGGGGCAGGACCAAAGAGTATCAGGTTGTGGTTGATCCTTATAAACTGTCTACTCTGGGCTTGTCGCCTACGCTTATACAACACGCTATTGAGCAGTCGAATATTTTTCAAGCGAATGGATTTGTGAATGATCATAATCGACTCTATCTCACTTTGACCGACAACGCAGTTCTTACGCTGAGTCAATTGAAGGAACTTGTCATTCAAAACACACCGGAGCGCTTGCTCCGTTTACAAGATGTGGCCAGCGTTCAGATACAAGAAGCGAGAGAACTGGTCCGCATTAATGCCAATGCGCAGGACGTGCCTCTGATAGCTATCGTCAAGCAACCCACTGCTAATCTTTTGGACATCAGTTCATCAGTAGACGAACGCCTTAAGGGACTTGAACAGGTATTACCAAAGGGTGTTCATCTTGTGCCTTACTACCGTCAGGTCGACTTCGTTCAACGAACTATTGCATCGATACGTGATGTACTGTGGGTTGGACTCGCCCTGGCACTCATGGTCGTGTTCATCGCACTTCGATCTCCCGGATCAAGTCTAGTCTTACTTTGTTCCGTTCCGCTAACAATATCGCTGAGCCTTATCATCCTCTCGCTTCTTGGCTACACCTTCAATATCATGACTCTTGGTGCCCTCGCGGCGTCGCTCGGCCTTGTAATTGACGATGCTGTTATTGTGGTGGAACAGATCCACAGGAGCAGGGAAGAGGAGCCGGACGTTCCCACACCACGAATCGTACAGCGGGTTATGAGAATGCTGTTCCCTTCCATGCTTGGTTCGAGTTTGAGCACTGCCGTGATCTTTGCACCCTTTGTTGTCATGAGCGGTGTTGCCGGATCATACTTCAGCATCATGGCCTATACGATGATGATAGTGTTGATGAGTTCTTTTATCGTGAGTTGGCTTGTGCTTCCAAGTTTGTTCTTAGTGATTCCCCAACGTCTGGCTCGCCAACTCCAAAAGCACGAAACATCGTCTGTCCATCACTTTAAATCCACGTGGTTGGAGTCAGTTTTGCATCGATGGTGGATTCCTGCCACTGTTGTCATAAGCAGTGCGGTTGTGCTGTTCGTGCTACCAGCGCGTCTTCCTTCAGGATTTCTTCCGGAAATGGATGAGGGAAGCATCGTGTGTGATTTCAGTAGCCCGCCCGGGACTACTCTGGACCAAAGTGATGGCATGCTCAAAGTGGTCGACGATCTCATCCGCCAGACACCGGAAGTTCAGAGCTTTTCGCGACGTCTGGGCACACAAATGGGTTTTTTTATCACCGAGCCGAATTACGGTGACTACCTGATTCAACTTCGAGAGGACCGAAAGCGCAGCACAGATCAGATTACAGAGGATATCCGGCAACGTATCCATGAAATGGTTCCACAGCTTAAAGTAGACTTTGGGCAAGTGATATCCGACATGTTAGGCGATTTAATGACATCTGTGCAACCCATTGAACTGAAAATATTTGGCGACGATCCCAAGACTCTCAACGCACTTTCCACGCAGGTGGCGGACATCGTTCGCTTGGTTCCTGGTACTGAAGATGTATTCGACGGTGTTGTGGTTGCAGGACCTGAGCTGAATATCCAACCCAATGTCCCTAAGCTTGCTCAGCTTGGGTTAAGTCCGGAGGATTTTCATTTTCAGCTGCAAACCCAACTGGAAGGTTCGGTAGCAGGTACCGTTCAAGATCATGAGCAACTCGTAAACATTAGAGTAATGTACCCTGATGCGTTGCGTACAAGTATACACGGTCTGTCCATGGCTTCGATCCTCTTGCCCAACGGGATGATGAAACCCATATCCACCGTGGCGACCATAACACCGGAAGCCGGTGTGGCAGAAATTCAACGCGAGAATCAAAAAACTATGGGGGTGATCAGCGCTCGACTTAATGGGCGTGATTTGGGATCCACACTCCATGACATCGAACAGAAAGTGAGGGAGAGTGTCGTACTTCCGCCTTCGTATCACATTAGCATAGGCGGAGCCTATGCGCAACAACAACAGGCATTTTCGGAGTTACTCGAAATACTCGCCGCAGCGTTGTTACTCATTTTTTGTGTGAACGTTTTCCTCTTTCGTGAAATCGGAGCGGCCCTTGTAGTGGTGGTCGTTGCGCTGCTCGGTATTAGCGGTAGCGTAGCAGCTCTTGCGCTGAGTGGCGTGAGCTTGAATGTAGGAAGCTACATGGGGATTATTATGGTGGTGGGGATCATCGCCGAGAATGCCATTTTTACACTTGCGATCTATGGCTTGGCTCGACCACAGGCATCCGTGCGTCAAAGTGTTCACTATGCGATCGCTTCCCGTTTACGGCCAAAGCTTATGACCGCGACCTGCTCCATTGTCGCCCTCCTTCCTCTCGCATTAGGGATCGGAACGGGTGCTCAATTGCACCAACCCTTGGCAATAGCTGTTATCGGCGGACTGGTGGTGGCACTACCTCTCCTTCTCATCGTTCTTCCCTTCGTTCTCCTCAAATCAGCGGTCCTTAAGCCGGAAGCTCATGCTGTTAGCCCGGTGGAAATCGAATTGGATCTGAAGGCAGAAGATTCTTCTGAGAATGAAAATGGAAACTCATAATCTGAAGTTCACAATATTTCCTCCCGACACTCGTTCAGATGATTGTTTTTCGTGCCTACAAAAGCTCCATTGACTAAATTTGATACCTTCTGAAAGCCCTGTTTTCAGTTTTTTGTTGGAGCTCCCACATTCATTTGAGGTCCTATCGGTCGAATTGCTACTTTTTTGAGCACGACGCTCTCTTCAATGTACTGTGAGTAAGGTGGAACAGAGAACGCATGTACCTCGCGTATATGTCGTTTACAGGATGCTGTTCCCGTAGCACGAAAAGCATGACCTCATCCCGATTCGTCATAGCCATTGCCTTGTGCTGTTTGTGTCTGCAAACAGTGAGTCTTTATTCGTACGCGCCTCCGGCGCAGGACAGCACACCGTTGCGCCCAATACCACCGGTGCAACACGATTTCTCAGGCTCAAAGTTTGGACCACAGACCTACGGTCTGCCACAAGGTTTAGACATCCTACGTTCCATCGACTCCACGGCGTCGAAAGTGGATATTCGGGAGAAGATCAATGGGGTAGAGGTTGCTGTTCCGGTAACGATGTCGCTCGACGACTACCTGGCTCTGCGTCGCCGACAGATTTCGCAGCACATATGGGACAGCTTGGTTACCGTCTACGACTTAAAACGAGCCATGAGTGGCGATCAACTCGCCAAGCTCCTCTCCCAAGCCACCAACGTTGCTATTCCTATCCCGCCCAACCCTCTGACCGGAATATTTGGGAAACCTGAAATCAGTATAAATGTCAACGGCGAAATCACCCTTCGCGGTGGATGGCGATGGGAGAGTCAAAACCTTGGAACTTCTAGCGTTTTCGGCCAGAACCAATCGTCACCAATATTTACCCAGGATATCCAAATCAACGTCAGCGCCAAGATTGGCGATAAGCTGAAGTTGGGGACAGACTGGAGTACGAGACGACAGTTTGAATTCGACAACAAATTCAAAATCGGCTATGACGGCTACGACGACGACATCATAAAAAAAGTCGAAGTCGGCAATGTGCAGCTACAGTCGCCTTCCTCATTCATCAACGGATCGCAGGCATTGTTCGGTATTAGGGCCGACTTCCAATTTGGTCCACTCTTCCTTAAAACAATCGCCTCTCAGAAGCGTGGCGAACGCAAGATTATCAGCGTGAACAGCGGAGCCTCACGCACCGCATTTGCGTTGCACGCTTACGACTACGCGCAAAATCACTTCTTCTTAGACACGGTCTACAAACCGCTCTACCGTCAGTACTGGCAGAGCTCAATTCCTACCACGGTCAACTCGGGATCGTTGCTGTTGAAGAGCGTCGAAGTGTATGAAAGTACAGCGGACACGAAGGAGCAGGCAACAAGTGGCGTGAGCGTTGTTGCCTACGATACGCTGTCGCCAATCATCTACAATCAAAAACAGCGGTATCCCGCGGCCATGAAGAACCCCACCATCATCGAGAGTGGAAAGGTGATGAAGGGTCGTTTTGTCAAGTTAGATCCTTCGCGTTACGAATGGGATCAAACACTTGGAACCGTCAGCATTATCAACATGCGCCGGGATCGATCCTATGCCGTGGCCTATGTGATGCAGGGTGCCGCGCCGACCGTGGACGATGATCAGTATGTGGGAACGGGATCGCTCATTACCAATGCAAACGACACGGCCATTCTCAAGTTGATTTATGTACCGAACCTGCAACCGGGATTTAAGAATCTCTGGGCACGTCAGATGCGGAACATCTACTTCATTAACGCGACAAACGTTAACACGACTGACGCTAAGATTGATATTTACTACCTGCGAACCAACAACGATTCTACTAACGTGTTGGAAGGCACCAGTGATAAGATTGTAACGGCACTGCGAGTAGATCAGGTGAATAATGGAAACGGACAAGCCCCGGGCGACGGCGTGTTCGATTTTAGTTCCAACGCCGGAACAGCACAGCCATCGCAGCCAACCTACAGCAATATACCGGGCGCAACGCCGACGAATTATAGCGGGAGTCCGTTTTTTAACGCTCGAAATGGAGAGATCATCTTTCCTTGCCTCGAGCCGTTCCGCGAAGGATTAGATACAGCCTTTGCACGACACGGTCAACTGAGTGTAGCCAAGCAATACTACTACGCGTCGGTGTATGATAATCAAGTAGAGTTGGCAAAACAACAAACTGCGTACGACCGATGGCTTATTGTTGGGAACGTTCAAGGGCAAAACAATGGTCGTATCACGCTCGGCTTTAACGTCGCCCCCGGCAGTGTCGTGGTGCGTCTGGATGGTCGTCAGCTCAAAGAGAACGACGACTACACGGTGGAATATGTCAGTGGAGTCCTCACGCTACGCAATCCGCAAGCCGCCGCCGCAGGCGCGAATCTGACGGTGGAGTACGAGTCGAACGATATCATGAACGTCACCACCAAGACTCTTGCCGGTGTTCGAGCCGACATGGCCTTGTATCGCAATCGGTGGTTCACAGCTAATGCCGGTGGTACCTACATGTACTACAATCAGGCAGCCGTGATCGACCGTGTGCGTGTGGGTGAAGAGCCGGTGGCCAATGAGATGCTTGGCTTTGATCTCGGCATCCAGTGGAAAGCAGATTGGCTGACGAGAGCTCTCAACTCACTGCCGTTCTTCAATACCAAAGAACAGTCGCTTATCAATCTAAAGGGTGAGTGGGCTATGCAGATGCCCAATCCCAACAAGCGACTATCGGAAATACCGGCAGATGAGAATGCGCCGGTGGCGTACATCGACGATTTTGAATCCGCACAGCGAGATATTCCTTTGGGCTTGTCGCCTTTACAGTGGACCTACTGCTCTCCGCCGGAGGATAGTACGATTGCGGCGGATCCCACAGCTCGTGCGCTGTATCGATCGAAGATTCAATGGTGGCAGTACTTTATTGGTCGTATCCCTCAATCCGATCCTTATCCCAAGCGATCGATCCGCCCGGGATATACCAATCTTTCGGCGCTGTATATCAACTTCTATCCGGAAACGCGCGGTATCTACAACATGAATCCCGACTTTATCGACGAGTTAAATCCTCGATGGGACTCTGTGAGCGGACATCCGTGGCAACATGATGTGGCAAATCGACCCAAGCTCTGGGGCGGCTTCCAGAGATTATTGTCGTCGTTCAACTCTAACTTCGATCTCGAGAACATCGACTATATCGAGATCATGATGAAGGTGGACTCGATGGAGTTTGGAAAGACGCAGATGTATATCGATTTGGGTCAGGTGTCGGAAGATGTCATTCCCAATCAAACCTTAAACACAGAGGACGGAATTACAGCAGCCGCGCCACAACCGAATAATCGTATTGATCCGGGTGAGGATGTGGGTATCGACGAATGGGATGACAACAAGGAGAAGCTCAACGTTCCCTATCCGCTCAATCTCGAAAGCGATCCGTCGCGCGACAATTTCAATTTCGACTTCAACAAGAATGACGGGAATCGGGGCGAATCGGATTTTGATAAGTACAACAATTACGAAGGCAACGCCTCGCAGTCGGAATCGGGTCAGTTCCCCGATACCGAGGTATTGAACAAGCAAAATGGCCAGAACATCGCGCTGGACAACAGCTACTTCGAGTATCAAGTCAATTTGGATCCGGCCGAGAATAATCCACAAGTTGTCGGTGGTGGCGTAAACGGTTGGCGCTTGTATCGCATTCCGCTGCGTGGAAACAAGACGGTCATCGGGAATCCCTTGTTCTCGAATATTCAGTATCTGCGCGTGTGGTTTAAGGGCGGTCCACTCAAGGCAGAGATTGTGGACTGGCGCTTTGCCGGTTCGCAATGGCAACGTGTGAACTATGCAGCAATCGAAAACAGCGCGAACATCACCGACAACACCCTCCGCGTGTCGTTTGCAAACCTTGAAGAAAATGATGGTCCTCCGGACTACTACACCATGCCGCCAGGAGTGCAAGCGCCACGCCAGCTTGCTAATCCGGATCCGCAGAACGACATCTTGTTGAACGAACAGTCGATTTCCATTGGCGTTGACAACTTGGCTTGTGGCGATGAACGTGCCGCGACCCGATACTTCCGCTCCTTCGATATTTTCAACTATAAAAAGCTGCGCTTTTTTGTGAAGGGAATTGGAGGACAGGACTACATTCCACCGGACACAAATTCCATCACCTCGGCCGATACGAGTTTACCCCAGTACTTTATTCGCTTTGGAACCGACTCAGCCAACTATTATGAGTATCGTGCTCCTCTGGTCCGAGATTGGATTGGTGTCAACATCGATCTCGCCCAACTCACGGCCATCAAGCAGCAACGGGATAGTATAAGTCAGTACTCACGCTTAACGTTTCCGGTGCCGGGTCAGAGTACTGCCCGATATGCTGTGCAAGGGAATCCCACACTCACCAGAGTGCAATACTTCGCCCTAGGATTGGCGAATCCGGTGGGGAGGTGTCCGGCTTCGCTGAGCACCACCATGTGGGTGGATGAACTGCGTGTTATCGATCCTGAACGGTCGACAGGCTATGCCGAAACAGGAAGCGCTGATATAAAGTTTGCCGATCTCGGAACCTTTAATGCCAGCTACATCCACACCGATCCCTACTTCCACCGACTGGAAGAACGCTTTGGATCGAGGGAAAACTCGCGTACGTTTAGTATGGCTGTAGACGCCGGCTTTGAGAAATTCCTTCCGAGGTCGATGAAGGAGGCTCGCATTCCTGTGCACTTTGCTCGCATCACACGAGCTGTGGACCCGCTCTTTATGCCGCAGAACGACGTCAACGTTGATGCTGCCGCTGCGTTGGTGTACAAACAAAAACTCGATAGTGGGAAGACCACAGACGAAGCACAGGCTGCGTCGGATTACATTCGACGTCGTTCTCAGACACGGACTGAGCAGACGAACTTCAGCATCATGGGCTTCAAATTTGGATTGCCCTCCAATGCATGGTATGTGAGAGAGACCATCAACAAACTGGTCATGGGATTTAGCTACACCCAAGAAGCGGAGCAATCGCCCGTGGTAGAGGAGCGTTTCCGATGGCAGTGGGACTTCAGTGCCAACTATGCGGTCTCGCTACCGCCACTGTTATCATTTAAGACGGGCGGTTGGATGACGGATCGGCCCTTGCTCAGTGCGTACAAGGATTGGAAGTTGAATCTCTTACCGCAAACTGTTACGCTCAGCACGAAAATCTCGCGGTCTCGACAAACGGAGCAGTCGTGGTTTATTGATTACCCAAATTCACCGGTGCGGCTGTTCAACGCCACCAACTCCATGGTGCTGGGCTGGAAATTATCGGAGGGAGGCTTTCTCTCACCGGCATTGGATTACAGTGTCACTTCCGGGAGTACGCTGGTGCCACTGGAATTGGACAGTTTAGGACATCAACTCACCGGTTCCGAGGTGGCCAAGAAAATGCTGTTCTCGGAAAGTCGATTGGTCAACTTTGGTACACCCAACAATCTGTCGCAAAACTTTGTCTTAAACTTCCGTCCCCGTCTCCCGGAAATAGGAAACATCAATCGCTATTTTGACGCCAGTGGATCATTCTCAACAAACTTCATTTGGGTGGATCCTCTGCAAAACGATCCAACCTTGCGCGACGTTTCCAAACGTGCGTCGTACGCCAATAGCATTCGCGTGAACAGTTCGTTGCGCTTGCGGACTATGACAAACTCTTGGTTTGGAATTCAGCCCCCAATTCCGGGTGCGAAAGTTGATACGTCCAAACACAGCTCTATTCTGGACGAGGCAGTCGATTTGGTGCGCTCGATATTCTTCGACTACGAGTCGCTCAACATCAATTTCAACCAAAACAACACCGCGGTCACTCCGGGTGTATTTGGCGGCAACGGATTTTCAAATCTCTGGGCGCGTGGTTTCACGGGTAGGGCAAGTGAGGAATTCTTAGGGCCTTCGGCCGCGTATCAACTTGGTTTAGTGCGGTATCCTCATGGTAGCTTCCATATAACCGGGAGTTCGAAATTTCCCTTCTTTGGCTTTGAGGAAGATCCTGGTGTGCGTCCACCCAATGCACAGCTGCTCGACAACTTCATGCAAAACAACTCATTGGATTTACGTACGTCGCGTCCGCTTTGGAAAGGCGCAACACTCGATCTGAGTTGGAAGTCTGAGTTCGGACAAAATCGTAATCAGCTAACGACGACGGACGCTAATGGCAACATGAGTTATAGTAATGTCATCATTACGGAGCGCTACAACCGCACTTTCCTCACCTTGCCGAACTTCTTCATCTTCAAGGCTCTCAACAACTCTCCATCGGCTGTAGTTGATCGCTATCGCGCTGCTGTTGCGCCTATTTTAAATGGTCGGAGTCCTGACTCCCTCAGTATACCGGAAAAGGTTGCCATGCAGAATGCCATGACCGATGCGTTTATCGGTGGCTTGCAAGCCTTCGAGTTTCTTCCCGGAGTGCTAACGCGCTACTTGCCTCAGGTAAACTGGGCATTGCACTGGGATGGTATCGAGAAGTATTTCTTCTTTGGTGGCATCGCACAGAAGGTTTCGCTCGAACATGCCTATCAGACCTTCTACACCGAGAGCGCGCATAGTGACGATAATGGGCGGACGGTAGATGCTCAGACCATTAAGATGGACTTCCGGCCGCTTGTCGGTATCAATATGGCATTCGACGAGAAGAAGCTAAAGGGAACACTGACCGGTACTTTCCGCTATAACCTGACAACGAGTTACTCACTCGTCACATCGGCGGCCACCATGTCGAAGGAAAATGTTCATGAGTTCAACATCAATGCGGGATACGCCATTCATGGATTCTCCTTCCCACTCCTGGGCATTGAACTGAAGAATGATGTTGAATTCTCGTTCAACACCACCTTCCAACGACGAAACCGCTCTACCTACCAACTTGCCGATCCGGATCCTGTGAAAGCTGCGGCAGGATCAGATCTGGATGGTTCGACGATGATTATGTTGGAACCTCGCGCTCGCTATACCGTAAGCAATCGACTAACGGCAACCGCGTTTGTCAAGTACACCGGTAATTTTACCAGCGGTGCAGCGAATCCCGGATACAGCACAACAGAAGTTGGGGTGGAAGTGCGATTGGCCGTCTCCGGTGGACGCTAAACGTCGTCGTCCTGCACATTGTTCTTCGCTATGCAGCATATCGTCTTGCTTCTGCTCGCATGCTCCCTATGCATGGTTCCTCTCGCAGCTCAAAGCGCGGGCGAAGCCGCGCATGAAGAAAACGACTCCCTAGACACCGGCCTTGAACAGGCGCTTCCGTCACCTGACACCTTAGTCAACGATTTTGTCCGTCACGCTTCGTACGGCTGGTTTCCTGAGCCGGGAAGTGGGTGGAGCTATGGCCTGTGCTCCAGTCTGAACTTTCGCGAGTGGGATGTGGTTCACAACCTCCGAAGCTCAGGGTTGTTCCCAAGCTCAACACCGTATAACGCCGAGAGTCCGTTCTCCGGCGACGAGGATCGTATCAAAAAGAAGTTTAGCTCGGATGACGCGTCAGACGAGTTTCCGTCCGAAGGATATTCTGCCGACGGAATCTACCTCATGCAAAACATTCCAACGGTTTCTGCTATTCTTAAGTTGAGTGTGCTCTATGATTACTCGCGTACACGACTGTATGCCGTGGATGAGTCTCGCAGTTTTCTTAGTGAATTCGGTCGGCCGAGCAGTTATAAAGAAGTCACCGTTCTCTTTGCCAATCACCACAGCCTAAGCGCCGGTGCTGCGCTGATGATTCCGGTTTATGGTGCCTTTCTGCAATCCGAGGCTGCCAGTATCTCCTCGTTCTACTACCTTAACATCGGGGCGCAAGGCAGCTACATGTTCTTGAATGAAAACACCCAGTATACGCAAATCGCTACGCACAAAGATGAGTTGCGTTTCTTGAACGGAACCGATACGCTAACCTTTATCGACAAGCAACCGCTCTCAACTGCAAAGAGCTTTCGCTGGTACGTTGATCTTGCCCTTGGTTGGAAAGTAGGAATTCTGGGTGGACCGGAATTTTGTTTTGAACTCTACGGATTGCTCCCTCAATCGAGTGTGTTGTCTGATGCGGAGTGGAAACAATATCGCTTTGGCGCTCGCATCGCAATTGGCTTGGCGTCCGACCCCTCGGACACTACAATCCATTCAAAGTAGATAGCTGAGTTGGGCTACATCAAGAGAGAAGTTCAACGCGTTCGTCGCGCATCCGGTAGCGTCGTCCATCTGTATCATGCGCAATACCATCGGAATTAAAGCTCAATTTTTCACCCTTCATGGACACCCACGCGTGAATGCGTGCAGGGTTGCCGATCACCAACGCAAAGGCCGGCACATCGCGCGTTACCACCGCCCCTGCACCGATCATGCAGTATTCTCCCAAGGTGGTACCACAGACAATCGTGGCATTGGCACCAATCGAAGCGCCTCGCTTAATGCGCGTGGGTACCATTGTGTACTCGGATGAAATGGCTTTGGTGCGCGGCATCATGTCGTTCGTGAACACAGCATTCGGACCCACGAATACCTGATCTTCCAGGCAGACGCCATCCCAGATACTGACCCCGTTTTTCACCGTGCAGCCATCTCCTATCTCAGCCCCACTTTCCACAAAACACTGTTCGCCAATGTTGCAATGCGCTCCAACTTTGGAACCGTTCATCACATGAGCATTGGCCCACACACGACTACCTTCTCCAATGATGGCGTCGCACATAGCGCGCTCGTGCACAAAAAATGAAGGATGAGTAAGGGAAGCGTTTGCACTCGTCGATGCAGTAGCTTGGTCAAGCGTTGTGGCACTCATGGCGTCGAAAGGAAAACTGAATACAATGATCTTCCACGTACGCAAGCATCATGCCATTCTCACAGCTTCCATTGGAATTTTATGTCTGTCGATTCGCTACAGTCTACCAAGATGGTACGTGCTGCGAATGTCAGTTCATGCTATGGCGGGGGAAGGCGCGCATCACTAAATGCTCATGGCGCGTCACGGAGAGAATTTCGCGGTTTTTGGTAGCCTTGAGAAGATACTCGTGAGCCTCGGCCAACGAGATATTGGCTTCCGTTGCCAACTCCTCGGCTGTAAACGAGGATTGGCGTCTCAAGAGTACGCGTAAAACCGATCGCAAATGAGCCAGTTCCGCTTTACGCGATCGATATGACGATACGAGAAAGAGTATGCCAACCAGGCTGTGAACCGCGCATAGGAGGAAGGGCATCAAGCGATCGAGATCTGACACAGCAGTGCTTGTCCAGGACAATGCTCCGAAGCCCGCATACAGAGCGGCAGCAATGACCGATCCTATTCCGAGAAGGTATTTAATGCGATACATGCGAGGTGTGTTTACTCATCGTACGCTCAATATACTCATGCGCATCAGGTACGCTCATGTTGGCTTCCTGTGCCAGAAGCTCCGCTGTTATGGTTGGATGCACAAGCAAGAGGGCGCTAATAATTTCGGTCAGACGTTTTTCGTGCTTTCTCTTGTCCCGTAAACTACTCAACAACAGAAAAGCGGCTGCCACACCATGGATCACGCAGAGAATGAACGCCGTCCACTGATCCCAGAACGTGCGCGCATTGTCATATCCAACAATCCCAAACAGCAAGTACAGTGCGGCAAAGATCCCAGAAAAAATACCAAATAGATATTTGATGCGATACATGAAGTCCCTGATGGAATGCTGCAATCTACCCACTACGCTCTACATATCATGTTAAAGAGTATTGGTTCCTATTAACCACAAAGTCATCTGCGTTGTCAATTTGATGCGCACGTATCGAGGCGCTCTGTACTTTTGTGATAAGAAACACGCGTCATCACATCTGCACCCTGCAGATGATCACGAAGGAATGATGACGAGATCTGTGTGAGGGCAAGTTCACCATTGGAGACTTCTATGATTAGCGCTGATACAAAAGTGTTGGAGGCGACCGCCACCGATTTTCTGCCGATCAATGGCACCGATTACCTAGAGCTCTACGTAGGCAACGCAAAGCAAGCAGCATACTTCTATCGTACTGCATTTGGCTTTCGCCTGGTAGCATACGCAGGCCCGGAAACAGGCTTGCGAGATCGTGCTTCATACGTTGTACAACAGAACAAAATTCGTCTGGTTCTCACTACGCCCATGCACCCGGGCAATGCCATCTCTCAGCACATCGAGAACCATGGCGATGGAGTCAAAACGCTCGCCCTGTGGGTGGATGATGCGCGAAAGTCGTGGGAGGAGACGACAAAGCGCGGCGCGGTCTCCGTACAAGAACCAACGACCATGCGAGATGAGCACGGCGAGATCGTCGTGGCAGGAATCAAGACCTACGGCGACACAGTTCACACCTTTGTGGAACGAAAAAACTACCATGGCGTTTTCATGCCCGGATTCCAAGCAGTGGAATCAGGCTACAACCCTGCACCGGTTGGCTTGCAATATGTCGATCACTGCGTAGGCAACGTCGAACTGGGAAAGATGGATGAATGGGTTCGCTTTTATGAAGACGTGATGGGCTTTAAGCTTTTACTGACCTTCGATGACAAAGATATCTCCACCGAGTACTCGGCATTAATGAGCAAGGTTGTGAGTAATGGCAGTGGCTACATCAAGTTTCCAATCAACGAACCGGCGCAAGGCAAGAAGAAATCTCAAATCGACGAGTACCTCGAATTCTACCACGGTCCGGGAGTACAGCACATCGCGGTTGCGACTCACGATATAGTTCACACAGTAAGCGAATTGCGAAATCGCGGCATCGAATTTCTCCGCGTTCCGGGTTCGTACTACGATGATCTGCTTGACCGCGTAGGCACGATCGACGAGGATATCGCACCCCTTCGCGATCTTGGCATCTTGGTTGATCGCGATGAAGAGGGTTACTTGCTGCAAATTTTTACCAAACCCGTGGAAGATCGACCGACTGTCTTCTTCGAAATCATACAGCGCAAAGGCGCTCGCAGCTTTGGTAAGGGAAACTTCAAGGCCTTGTTCGAGTCTATCGAACGCGAGCAGGAATTACGTGGAAATTTGTAGTCCGTCAGGAGACTTTTTCTTCAGCGCTTGCCGTGCCCTTCGGCACGGCTGCGCTGATGACGAGCATTCGAAAAATATAACTCCCCGCTACGATTGTCAATAAACAAGAAAGCCAGAGCGAAAAACACGAGCGAGTAGACGAACACGAAAGAGTAAACGACGAAGTGAGCGATTCAGCTTCAAACCCGCCTTTACTGCTCAACCTAGCTTTTCAGTGCCTTAGGAGCTGATGTCTCATCTGAGAAGGACGACATCGAAGCAGTCCATCTGCCGTTCGCAGAGAATTCAACAGCATATATCTGTCGGATGTTCGCATGGGTACATCGTTTTGAGCCCATAACGACGCCGACTGCATCGCGCGGAGCGTGAGTTAATGAGACTTAAGGAACGAAACGGCGGACGTGCCAGCCGAACAATCAACACGGAGTATATACTGTCCGTCTCCAATGTCATCAAGCGTCAATTCGTGATCACTGTGCTCTGCGTCGTGCTGCACGTGGAATGACTTCACGACCTGACCCAGTACGTTCATCACCGATAGATCTAAGATTCCCCGATAACTGGCGTCAACATGCAGACCCAAAGTTGATGTTGTCGGTTGCGGAAAAATCTGCGCATGAACCGGATTGGTATAGGAAACGTTGCGACCCTTCACGAAACACGATTGGATCGAAAGCTCAGACGGTGCCGTTTGAATGACAGGGCAAAGCGATGCATCCGTTGAAACGTTGGTGATCTCAAGAGCAGACGTAGGTCGCGTAGTCTGCAAGGCCATCGCGCGAATTGTCTGAACAGTCGTTGAGCCGGCATTGAGCTGAACCTGCTGCATGTCGAAGTGCATCGAGCGATAGCCACCGATGTCTTGGAAATTTACATGGGCAGGTTGAAGAATATCGTCCACACACACGAGGTCGAACGACAGTTGATTAAACACTCGTGAGGAGTCAGTCCACGCGCTGATTTTTAGTGTCATGGAATCACCAGGAACAAAGATGCTTCGCGGCCATGGGTCCTCCACTTTCAACCACAGTGGTACATGTTGCTGCACCAGCACACGTACGGAATCGGTGCGGACGCAGCCATTCGTTCCGGCGACACGTGCGGTATAGGTGGTACTATGCGATGGAGATGCCACCACAGTCGCCGAGCTGGTTGAGTGCAGTCCCTCCGTGGGAGACCACGCCACACTCCCTACATCGGTTGCACTCAGTGCAATCGATGCGCTGTCACCAATACAAATGGTGGTATCGGCAGACATCTGTACAACAGGCGGAAAGAGCACCGTGATATGCGCTGTCTTGAGGGCTACACAAGAATCGAGGCTAGCTTCCACTACACCATCCCAGTCAGCATACAGTGCATGGGTCTGTGGATTTCCACGCAGAGGATCTGATAGGCTCGTATCCGGCACACCGTTTCGTAACCAGCGATACTTCATGCCCGCCTGCGATGAGCTGGCGTTGAGTTGCACGCTGCCTCCAACACACACGGTGCTGTCGTACGAAACACTAAAGACCGGGTTGGGCTTTGCATGCACGGACAGTGTAGCATCGTTGAAGCAGGATCCACGTTGCACATGGATGTGATACTGCCGATCTTGACTAATCACTACATGGTATCGCTGCGTAACCGGATCCCAAACACCGTCGTTCGGAGTCCAAAGCACTTGCATCGAAGAATCCAATGCATTGGTGACGAGCAGGTCAACGCTTTCACCCACACAGCCTGACGCATTGTTTCCAACGCTCAGAGCGATAGTGCTATCCACGTGAACCTTGACGCTGTCCATCGTAGTACATCCACCCTTATTGCTAACGAGTACATAGTAAGTCTGACTCTTCGTTGGCTTCAGGTATACCGACGCACCATGGGCATTTTCAAACTCAGCTTCCGGGTACCAATGATATTGATTCGTCGAACTGTCGCTCTCGGCCCACAGGTGCACGCGATCGTTCGCACATACTGTCGTATCACCGTATGCTTTCAACTGTGAGGGTAGGGGAACAATATTCACATGAACAAACTGAGTATCTACGCACTGTCCGCCATGACCAATCACACGATAGGTGATCGAGTGTGGTGCAGTACAAAGGGGAGAGGAGCTGAGCGGATCGCTCAGATAGTCAGGAGGTGACCATTCAAAATTGGTGGCACCAAAACCATGAAGTTGTACCGATTTTCCGACGCACACAGAGGTGTCGGCACTGACTCCGATGGTGAGCTTTGTAGAGATAGCTACGAAGACACTGTCGCTCACCTCGCAACCATCTTTTGTGCGAACGGTGACCGCATACCACGAGCTTTTGGTTGGGCTTACCACCGGGGTTCGGCTTGTGGCATCACTCATTGCGGACGCGGGTGACCAACGCACACTGACGATGTCGGAATCTGCAATAGGGGCATCGGCTACAAAGCCCAGTACTACTTGAGTTTGCGGACACACTCCGGGGATAGCAGGGAGATGAATGCGAGGCTTCGGAAACACCGTAACGTTTACGTACGCGGTGTCATAACACGAACCCTGAATGCCGATGACGCGGTATTTGGTTGTTGTGCTTGGCGATGCACGAACTACAGCCGCATTCCCTTGGCTGAGCCCAGTGGTTGGTGTCCAGGAATAAAAGTCGGCTCCGCTCGCCTGCAAAAACGCCACCTGTCCTGGACAAATCGCTGTGTCCTTCTGTGCGGCGATCTTTAACGACTGGACGAGGATGGTCACGGAATCTTTGGACTCGCATCCAAATGCGTCCATTCCATACACAACATAGGTCGTCGTTGTATCAGGATGTACAAAGGGATTGCTAATGGTAGTGTCGCTTACCCCTTTGCCCGGTCTCCAACGAAACAGCATTGCACCACTGGCGTGCAGTTGAGCCGCGGAGTTTCCCTTACAAACCACTTGATCGTCTCCTGCATCCACAGGATGGGTGTTCCCAATCAGTACATCCTGTGTGAGGTAGATCGTGTCACCCTCGGTGGTGATCATGCGAACGTTAACCGTATAATTTCCAAGCTTGGGATAATTGTGGTCAAAATTCACTGAGTCGTTCACGATAGCCCCATCACCCAAATCCCAGCGAATGGAGGACAGGGGACACGATGATGTTGCCTGAAGATGCGCAGTAGTCTTGCACGGTATCGAACTCACACTCAGCGTGCCATTCGGCTTTGAACTGAACATCACGATTGCCGGCTGATCATCACTGCCGTTCAGCTTCAACGGCTGGTAGGTATTGGCAGTAGTCGGGAAATTGACCGAGTGTGTGGTGATTCCAAAAACAATCCGAAATAGGCAGCCGCGCTCCACTATGAGAACTTTAGCCGCACTGTAGTCGTTCCCGGATCCTCCGATATACGATCCGTACCTGAGATTCACCCCTTCCGAGTCGATAGCAATCATAAACCCATCTAAGGACCCGTTCAGCGAGCTTTGAAACGCGTTAGGACTGAGAGGAACTACCCCTCGGGTATAGCCGGCAGAATAGATCGTACTGGTCGACGTGCGAGTAGTCACCGACGTTGGCACATTCAACGTGCCAACCATCGTCATGAATTGCAGAGAGCTCAAAGCGGTATCAATGGCAGAAATGTAACCACCACTGCTCGTTCCGGGAAGAAGCGACGATGTGTAGCTCACAGTGGCACCCATAACGCCAGTTAAGCATACGCGGTTGGCACGGGCGTCATACCAAGTGGCTAGACCCTGGTCGCCTCCACCACTTCCGTAGCAAAAACATTTTCGAGGATGCACGGTCGACCCGGCGTCGTCCGCCACAAACACACAGGCGTCACCAAGGGCGTCGGGTACTTTTCCGCTTCGAAGGGAGAGGTTTGCAGACTTTGTCGTTCCGGTGCAATACACTTTTCCATTCGTATAGCAAATGTCGTAGGCCGACTCATCACCAGTTCCGCCAAAGTATTGCTCTGACCCCCAATAAACTGGACCGATATTCTATTTCTTGTTGTTGAGTTTTTCAAGGCATCCGATGAAGTTG
>JBDHXF010000006.1:0-96187 GCA_039810585.1 Chlorobiota bacterium | reverse complement strand
CTCTCATGCCGCGAAACTAGCTCAGAGAGCGCATTCTCCACTCGAATGCCGGAAGGGCCTTTTGAAGAATGCCGATCCATGAGGCACTCGATGCGTATTTTACCCTTATCCTCTTTACGTGAAGGACTAAGAGTATGAAAATCACGCTGATAACTGTACTCTCATTCTGCTGGCTATGCAACCCCATGCATGCACAGTGGACAGTTGGAATAAACGCCTCTGCGCAGACCGGCTCGCTTGTCGGTTCTGCGACCGTTAGACAAGTACCCTCCGAGTTACTCGATACCACTCATAGTTTTTCTAATCTTAAGCAAAAAGATCTTTGTGCACTCCCTGCGCTTTTTATTGAACGCGATCTGTCATCAGACCTTGGCTTCCGCTTCGAATGCTCTTATCAAAGCACTGCCGGCTATTCGACTACTGTGCCATATATCCTGACATCTCTAGTTCATTTGCCCTCGGGAGAGGACGTGGAGGTTTAATTACATAACTACGATTATGTGTTCCGAACAAGAATGCAAGCGACCGACCTATGCGCCTCACTACGCTACACACCCGCCAAACATTTCCAACTCTACGCGGGCATTGGAGTCCGACATTTTTTCAATATTCAACAGGCGTACTCAAAAGAGTTGCTGGCGTTGACACCTGATAATCCAGACGAGCACTTTGAAACATCTCTATTTTCTGGCTCAAACTTCAACGCGATGTATCCCTTTGTAAAAGTCAGTGGGTCGTACGCCGTTGAAATACTCTCAAGACTGTCTCTGGCCCTATCCGTAGCTTTTCAGCAAAGTGTTCAAAACATTGTTCCTCATGACCTAACACCTGCCATGGTAACAATCCGTGATTACTACTGGAATGAAGAAAAAAGAATCGATCTTGATCTGTGTTCCTATTCATTCAGGAATATCAGTGCAGGACTGGAACTGCGTTATCAGTTGTGACAACATATCTAGTTTATTTTCGAAACGTCATTCGAAACATAGTCGAACACATTTTTGAGGAAGACAATGACAAAGTTCACGACTCTGATTTTGGTATTGGTGATACACTTCATACCACAGACTGCCAAAACGCAATGGCATGTCGGAATGAGTGCGCTGGCTGAAACCGGAACCTGGAATGGATCTTCCACCATTTGGTACGAAGGATGTTTCAACTACGGAATTGAGGCAACATTTGGTCAACAGCAACAAGTACGGGTCGCAGCCGTTCCCGGATTATTTGTAGAAAGCAACATCACGAAGAGCTTAAGTATTCGGTGTCAACTACAGTACGTATCGGAAATTTATCAGGATCGAATTGGTATGGGAGTAGTGCCGTCTTTAGTGCATTTACCCTCTGGTGAAGACACGATAATTGTTGCAGATGTCGCGAGGGTGTTTGAGACGACCTTTCGGCGATACGATGCCGTGCTCTCATTGCAATACTATCCGTCGTCAGCGTTTAGCGTACAAATAGGAGCAGGAGTGTGTTATCTGTTGTCGTTTTATCAATCTTACGGTGCGACTGAGACCAGTGTACAGTATCCCAATCTTCCAGTTTTTGCGACGTCTTCAAACGTGCGACCATTCTATCCCTTGGCAGTCGTTGGCGCGTCATATTCGTTTGACCTATGGCGCCAATTGAGCCTTGCTGCGTGCGTGCAGTATAAAGTATGTCTTACATCAATTGTACCTAAAGATCTTCAGGTTCAGGACTTTGATGGTTCCACAACTATTGTTGGTATGTCAAACTGCTCCTACTCATTCCAATCCGTCAGTGCAGGACTGGAACTGCGCTATCAACTTTAAGCCAACATTCTAAAGCTAATGCGGCGGCGTCACCCAAACCGATCATACTGTCTGGCTATTGGCTGAGCATTAAGTTGCACCTCGGAACACGGCATTACATTTCAAACAACGGAGCGTATCATGGTGCTTGACATTCAACGGCAGAAGGCGGAGCTATTTCTGAACTACCACCATGCGGACGATCTCTTGGTGTTGCTTAATTCGTGGGACGTCGGCAGTTCGAAACTGGTCGAGGCTTGCGGATACAAAGCAGTGGCGACAACCAGTATGGGTTTAGCAGCCTCTATGGGTTACGCTGACTGCGAAATCATCCAACTGAGTGAGTTGGTGGAATCAGTAAGGCGTATTGTGTTGGCGGTTCAGGTTCCGGTGACAGTTGATTTCGAAGCGGGTTTTGGATCAACGCTTGACGAGGTGTTGAAGTCCGTCTCCACAATCATCTCTACCGGGATCGTTGGGATCAATTTGGAAGACAGTGTGAACCTTCAGCCGAAGCTGGTGGATATTCAGGAACATTGCGAGAAGATTGCTGCCATTCGTCGGCTCGCCGACTCCTTGGGTTTTCACCTTGTCATCAATGCGCGGACGGATTCTTTTTTTACGTCAACAGCATCAGATCATGACAAACTGCGTGAGTCCATCGAGCGTGGTAATCGCTACCATGAGGCCGGTGCAGATTGCGTGTTTGTGCAGCCGGTGTCTGATCCCGATCTCATAAGAACGCTGGTGAAAGAAATTCATGCGCCAGTCAATATCCTGTGCAATCCATCGAACGGTAAGGCGCTGCCACCCTCATTACGCCAGCTGCAAGATATGGGTGTGGCACGCGTCAGTGTTGGTTCTAGCTTGATGAAGGCTACGCTGGCTCTCGTCAAGAATATAGCCGATTCCATCCATGCGAGCGGTGAATACAACTCCCTTGCACAGTGCTTCGCACAGCTTGAAGATGCGACTCTTGCTTATAAAATGGCAGTGCGATAAATCCGTGACGTGGTACCCTTGAGCGAGAAGGCGTGAGATGTAGCGCGTTCATATGCTCTCAGCATCTCTCATTGCAAACGCTCACTGCTAATGTCCAAAAACAGAGAAGGCCTGCTCTGCAGGCCTTCGAATAAAAATATTCTGTACGTCATATCTCTACAACTACGCAGCGACTTCTTCTTTCTTTCCAAAATCCAAAATGGTGGGAACCGTGCGACCGGTCTTAGCCTGAATGGCCATAAGAGCCTTCAGCAAGGCTTCCGGACGTGGCGGACAGCCGGAGATGTACACGTCAACAGGTAAGAATTGGTCGATGCCTTGCACCACATTGTAGCTACGGAACATGCCGCCGGTGGAAGCGCAGACGCCCATGGAGATCACCCATTTGGGGTCGGGCATTTGGTCGTAGATCTTGCGAACAATCCACGACATCTTATTCGTCACCGTTCCGGCAACGATCAACAGATCGGCCTGACGTGGTGTGAAACCCATTTTTTCGGAGCCGAAGCGAGCGGCATCAAAGCGAGACGATGCAAAGGCCATCATTTCGATACCACAGCAGGAGATACCCAGTGGCATTGGCCACATCGAGTTTTTTTGTCCCCAGCCAATCGTATTCTTCGCCAGCCAGTCGGCTAAGCTATCAACACGGGTGGTGACATAGCCGTCGCGCGCCAGTTGCTCGTTTAATCCCATTTCAATGCTCCTTTTTTGATGATGTAGATGTAGCCGGCAAACAGCAGAACCATGAACAATACCATGGCTATATACCCGACGCTTCCCAGGGTTTTGAATTGTACAGCCCAGGGATACATAAACACCACTTCGATATCAAATAAAATGAAGAGCATCGCCACCATGTAAAACTTCACCGAAAAACGCTCGCGAGCGCTCTTCACCGGTTCAATACCCGATTCGTAGGTGGAGTTCTTTTCTTTATTCGGACGACGCGGACCGATATACTCCGAAACCAAGACGTTGGCAATGCCAAAACCAACGCCAAATGCCATCATGATAACGATAGGCAGGTAATTCTCAAGCATTCATGCACTCCTTCTCAATGTTCCGAGTGCAAGTTAGCACTGTCTGCACTTTTCCACAATCACAAAGCGAGAGGAAGAGACTCAGCCACAAGGAGTGGCCACTCCACAGATCAATTCTGGCCGAGATCGACAGGCACTTCATCGCTATGCTTAGAAAGTTGCGCCCCTACAATGCTGCAATATCCGGTCAGAATCGCAGTTTTTATGGTATCGGGCAGCCATTGTGGAATATCACCCGCCATCACGTAACGCATCCATACCAGACTACTCACATCCCAAGGGATTTCCACCACGACATACATTACAATCATAGCCGCCACGAAGGTATTGCGATCGAGTTTAAGCTTCAGTATCCAATACCAAAACTGCGGCACCAATACCGCTCCGAGGGCCGAACTGAGAGCGTAGACTGCAACACCAAGGAAGTGAGGGATCCACTCAGCATGAAGCAGATGCAGGCTGAAGCCCACATTCGGATCGACGCTGAGGCGCAGCAGTGAAATGGGAATGCTGAGCCAAAGCAGGTGCATGGCATCAACTGCCATGGATGACTCTTGCCACTCTTGGTAGGCATTAGGGCGAAGCAGAAGATGTACACAGGTCTGAGCACTTTGCCAAACGTGACGTGGCCGAAGGCCGCGAGCATGAAACAACGCAAGAGGAAGAAGGCGTGAGAGACGATACATGGGCAGCTGAGGAATTCACGCAAATCTAAGGGGGCTGCGTGTATATTCGCAGTACGCAAGCAGCCGGTTTGCGCATTGTAACCACAAGAAAACACTGCCATGTCGTACATCGAATCTGCACCGGCAGGAGCCGAGTCCCAACGACCAGTAACCACCCTTCGTTTGGTGGAGATGAAACGAAAGGGACAAAAAATAGCCTGTCTGACCGCTTACGATGCCCTTATCGCCCGTTTGTTGGACGATGCCGGTGTGGATGTGATTCTGGTTGGCGACTCGCTTGGCAACGTCGTGCAAGGACACGAAACCACCATCCCGGTCACCCTCGAAGAAATTATCTACCACACCCGTGCCGTTAAGAGAGGTGCAAGTCGCGCATTGGTGGTGTCCGACATGCCCTTCATGAGCTTCCAAGTCCACGCCGACGAAGCATTCCGCAACGCTGGTCGCCTGATGAAAGAAGCCGGTTCCGGTGCCGTAAAACTCGAGGGCGGAGGCAGGGTGATAGAAGCAGTGTCGCGCATGACTGAAGCCGGGATTCCGGTGATGGGTCATCTAGGGCTTACACCGCAATCCATCAATCAGTTTGGCTCCTACCGTCCCCGAGGTCGCGATGCCGACGAAGCCGAACGCATTCTGCGGGACGCCCGTGAACTGGAGGAAGCAGGCGCATTTGCCATCGTGCTGGAAAAAATTCCCGCCAAGCTCGCGGCAGACGTTTCAGCGGCAGTGACCATACCGACTATTGGGATCGGTGCGGGACCTCATTGTGACGGACAAATCTTAGTGTACACCGACATGCTCGGTCTGACACGCGATTTCAACCCGCGCTTTGTACGACGCTACGAGAACCTGCACCAAAACATTAGTACAGCCGTCCACCATTTTTGTGAGGATGTTCGCGCTCAGTCGTTCCCGAATGAGAGCGAGAGCTACTAACACCGTCTTTGTGTATCATTCAAACAGGTTTGTGATGAGGAAGGGAAAACCTTCAGGATACTTTTCTTCAACGCTGCGCTTCGCTCGCTTTGTCGTTCCCTGCCTGTTACTCGTCGCGTCACTTATGTGGACGGATTGCAGCACCAACACCATCACCCGTGCGCAAGATGTAGTCTTTCCTGATTCCAACGTCTCCTACTCGGCTTCGGTTCAGCCGCTTATGGCATTGGGTTGTGCATTCAGTGGATGTCACTCCTTCAATACTTCGCTTCCTTTGGATAGCTATGTCTCCATCCTCAGCGGTTCCCCGGGCATGGTGATTCCTTTCAAACCGGATCAAAGCAAACTAGTGCAGGTCATCCAGGGCAAACTCAGTCATACCTACGACCTTGGTTCTACCATTACCGATAACCATCGCAAGGGCATTGCCCTGTGGGTGCAAGAAGGCGCCAAGAACAACTAAGATGGCCGGATGATGCCAATACATTCTGCGCGAATGGCGCAGGCGTCAGACATCGACTACGGAAGCGGATAGTCACCCTTCGATTCTAAGTCCGCACCATTAAAGGCACGTCCGCTAAGAATAAGACTCAACAGCGTTCCCACCGTAAGAATCATGATCAGCGCCGTGGCATAGGGCAACATGAAGGCTAAGACGCAGGCCGGAAGGCTGACAAGTGTGCCTTTCCAGCTTTGTGTCCACGCCAATGAGGGAATGTGCGTCCGTGCGTATTCGATCAGAGTAGCGCTTCCGCCGGCAAAGACGACGGCGCAGAGAAATGTGATCATGTCCAACGGCTGTGAAAACGAACTCAGCTCAATCAGTGTCGCCGATGCCATACACAGCACCATAGCGGACAAAGCCCGGAGTCCGCGGAGTTGTTGTAGGGCCACCGGTGAAATCTCGTACAGGAGTTCCACGCACAAGAAAATGAGCATTGGCTCAGACTGCAGGAACATCAAGTCCGGCGGGAGTTCCAGCCAGTGCAGGCGCGCAAAGATGCTGACGATGAGCAGGGGAATGCTAAACCGCAAACCGCTCAGTGTGGCCAGACCGAAGCGAAGAATGAAGCTGAGAATAAATGCGTCGGCGAGCATGGATGAGCCTGCATGAAGGACGTGGCGAGCAAACTACGTAAGAAAAAGGGCCGAAGAGTTGAGGCGTCTTTTTACTTTGCGCCTGTTTCGCTACTGAACATATCTCACGCAACGGCTGCACACCTCAGATGCATACCGTCTGCTTCACTTAACGGATGGAGAATTCAATGATCGTTTTTGGAACCGATGGCTGGCGCGGGGTAATTGCTCGCGACTTTACCTACGATAATCTCAGCATGGTGTCGCTCGCCGTTGCCAACTACGTCAAGAAAATAGAAAAGGAAAGTCCTACCGTTGTCATCGGATACGACACCCGCTTCATGTCGGCCGACTTCGCCCGCGAGGCCGCACGAATTCTGGCATCCAAGGGCATTGTGGTTCACATCACCAACGGTGTGTCGTCCACTCCCATGGTTTCGTTTCACACCCGTCAACGCAGTGCAACCCTCGGTATTGTCATTACCGCTTCGCACAATCCACCCAAGTACAACGGATTTAAGCTCAAGGGCAAGTACGGTGGCCCGGCCACACCGGAAATCATCGCCGACGTTGAAAAAGAGCTTCGCAAGATTGAAGCCTCCGGCATGCCGACTCTCAAACTCAAGAGCTATGACGAGTATGTAACCGTTCAACGCATCATCAAACCCTTTGACGCGAAGGACGCATACTTCCGTCATCTGCGAAAGAAAATTGATATCGAGGCTATCAACGCTTCCGGCTTGCGCATCCTCTCTGACCCCATGCACGGCGCAGGAATCGGTCTGCTGCAACAACTGGTGCACAACGTCAAGGACATCCACAGCGAATTCAACCCCTCCTTCGGCGAAGTAGATCATCCCGAACCCATTGCTGAATGCCTGGAGCCGGCTATGCAGCGCATGAAGGGCGGGAAGTTCGATGTGTGTATTGCTACCGACGGCGACGCAGATCGTGTAGGCGCACTCGACAACAAGGGCAACTTTGTCGACTCGCATCGCATCTTCATGCTTCTTCTGAAGTACTTGTATGAAGACAAGCGCAAGCGCGGCGCTGTGGTTAAAACGGTATCGCTTACCTCGATGGTGAACGCCTACTGTGAAAAAAACAACATTGAACTGTATGAGACACCGGTAGGCTTTAAGTACACCGCCAAACTCATGAACGAAATCAACGTCATTATCGGCGGCGAAGAATCCGGAGGTCTTGGGACCTCCATGCACATCCCCGAACGCGATGGGGTCTTCAACGGATTGCTGCTGATGGAAATGATGGCAAAACGTGGCAAATCGCTGGCGGAATTGGTGAAGGAGTTGGACGAAGAGTTTGGTCCCCACCGCTATCGTCGTCGCGATGTAACCGTGAGCGAACAACAGAAAAAACAAATCCTTGCTGCCTGCGCCAAAATGCCCAAGAAACTTGGTAAGTACACGGTGGAAAGCATTGTGACGAAGGATGGCTATAAGTTCTTCGTAGAAGGCGGCGCTTGGCTTCTTATTCGTGCCTCCGGCACGGAGCCTCTTATCCGTTTTTACTCTGAGGCTTCTTCCCTCAACGTGGTGAGCGAACTCCTTGACGCAGGTCTACACCTGAAGTAAGTACTCACAACATGGATCGTTCAACTATTACTATCCCCTCGCCCTTGGGCCACTTGCAGATCACAGCCGGCGATGAGGGAATCTGCAGTGTGCACTATGCCTCCAAGGAAGCGGCAAGTCTGCCTCAGCTGCAGATTGGCGAAGATCAGGCTTATCGACCACACCATGCTCAGTACCTGCAAGGTTGTGTAACACAACTTCATGAGTACTTCGCGTCACGACGTGAAGCGTTTGACCTACCGTTGCATCCCGAAGGGACTGCCTTCCAACAGCATGTGTGGCAAGAATTGCAGAAGATCGGGTTTGGTTTTGTGAAGTCATACACCGCCTTTGCCCGAGATTGCGGCGACGTTCTCGGTGTTCGCGCCGTTGCTTCCGCCAATGGTAAAAACCCAATCGCTATCATCATACCCTGTCATCGCGTTGTCGGCTCTGATGGTGCACTGCGCGGCTACAACGGAGGGCTGGCGCGTAAACAATGGCTGCTAAGGCATGAAGGAGTTATGGCTCTTTAAACGATCATGGAACGATCGCGAACTTCACACAGCCCTAGCATATCATCATACCTCGACTGGACAAATCGGCAATCCAATTGCCGATTTGTCCAAGCAGTATTTTTACCTGCTGAGGAATAATGCGGTCTACAGGGGAATCTGGTATTGCATCCCCTGCAACAAAACAGGGAGCGTAGGTCGTTCGGCATCACCTCGTTCGTCACACAGTGGTTCGATTTCTGCAGTCTTTCGTCGCACTCACATTTCGCTGCCGGTTTGCTTCTTTAGGTTTTCGGCACTATACTTGTGGTGTTCGATGAACGTTCGAACGACTGAGTTTCCTTTTTAACGCATCGCACTCATGTTGACCTTGAAGTATCATCCGTCATCCTACCGTCACTGCGCACAGCAGCTGAACGGAGTGTGTATGGATGTAAATGTCGTCAAGGCATGGACCACGATTTATGCATTTCTCATGAATCAACCGTGTGGTACACGATCTGCGGAACGAAGAGGAACAATGAACTGAGAGCCCCTCCATTGCACCTTAAACAAACCCCGCAGATAACAGAATCTGCGGGGTTTTTTGCTTTTCAGGGTAGTGGAAACCAGTCTACGCGGTGTGACCACGGAAGGCGGCGCGTGCACGCAGTGCACCGCTCAGAAGAAGAATCACCCATCGACGCGGGTGGAGCCGGACAGAGAAGAGAGGTGTGTTTCAATTCGGAGAAGGACGGAGCAATGAGCCAGCAGAAGCGAGGTGTTCGAGGTGTTGAGTACAACATCCGTGCGCTGCGAGCCTTTCAATTTTTGAAAGGCTTTATCATCATGATGCCTGTGATCGTGCTTTTCTACCAATCGGTAGGGTTAAGCATGCAGGACATCATGTGGACCCAAGCGGTGTTTTCGGCAGTCACCGTTTTGTTTGAGATTCCGTCCGGGTATTTCTCGGATGTACTTGGACGACGTATGACTCTTGTGCTCGGCGCCTGCTGTAGCACCCTGGGCTTCGGGCTCTATACCATAGCCAATGGCTTTGCCATGATCCTTGTGGCAGAAGTAGTTCTGGGTGTTGGAATGAGTTTTATTAGTGGAACTGACAGTGCACTCTTGTACGACAGTCTACGGCAAATGGGTCAGACGGGTCGCTCCGTGCAGGTGGAAGGTCGTCAGCTCTCGTTCAGCAACTTCGCCGAGAGCATTGCCGGTATGATCGCGGGATTTCTCGCTGCGTACAGTCTTCGTGTTCCTTTGTATGCGCAAGTTGGTGTCACAGCACTTATGATACCCCTGACGTGGTCGCTTGTTGAACCTCAGCGCCAATTCTTTGCGTCGCATCAGGGTACCATCAAGGGTATTCTCGAGATTTCGCACAGCGCACTCATCCGTAATAAGCGTCTGCGCTGGTTGATGCTGTTTTCCGGTATTATCGGTTCCGGCACATTGACCATGGTATGGTTTATTCAACCCTATTTTCAGCGATGCGGTTTGCCGGTGGAGTACTTTGGCGTGGCGTGGACTATGTGCAACGTGAGTGTAGGTCTGTTCTCCATGAATGCCCATGCGCTTGAAGAACGCTTCTCAGAGCGTTTGTTGATCGGCGTCATGGTTGTTGCGCTTATTATCGGTTTTGCGAGCTGTAGCGTGTGGGCCGGATTGTGGTTCTTACCCCTTGTGCTGAGCTTTTACTTCGTGCGGGGTATCAATAACCCGATCTTCAACACCTATATCAACCGATTGGTACCGGGTGACAGACGAGCAACCGTACTGTCGATCCGCCAACTGGTTACACGCGGTGTGTTTTGCGTCACCGGCCCAACGAGCGGTTGGATTGCCGACCACTATGGTCAATCCGGCGCTCTAGCAGTCTGCGCCGTGTGGTACACTGCCGCCGGAGTGTTGTTACTTATACTACGACAACCGCAAACGCAAGAGGACTTGGATATGCAAGCAATGCATGAAGCTGCCGCCAATCTCAGTGTGGGCTGAGAGAGCGGTGAGAGGATAACCGTGCGAACGTGAGACTGAAGGCTGCTGGGTAGAATTTCCAAAAGTGGATCAAGGTGTCAGCAAAGGAGTTGAAGACTATTTTGCAAAGTGACTATGGAGTATCGGTTTGCATTACCTTCGACTTTTTGTCTTTCTGTGTCTGGTGTGTAGTCTCTACGAAGGCTGCATCTTCCCCATCACTCGATCGGTGGATGAGGTGCATACACGTACGGAGCTCGACACGACGTATAGCTCGATTCGACATCGTGTGCCCGGTCACATGGACAATGGAGTGGTGTTTCCAAGTCCGTACGAAACAGATGTGCGTCGAAACTTGGTTCAATCGGACACCACCTATCACTACGAATATCCGGCCTTTATCCGCTTAGGGTTGTTTGAGAGCGTAGGCTTGCTGGCAACGGCACGGAGCGGAAAGGGCATTGGCTCCGGAATTTTTGGCGTGTACTATAATCCTGCGGACTTGCTTGCCTCCACTATTGCAGGCAAGCAGTCCGTCGTGTTCGGCGGAGGTCTCTACCGCTTCGGCATCGTTGAATATAAACTGCGCTGGCTTCGCGATTCCCCTCGATGGACTCTAGGCACAAGTGTCACCGAAACCTTTAACCTCGAAGCCACGAACGATCACACCTTGATGAGTTACTTCCCTCTCTACCTGCGCAAGCGATGGTACCTTCGAGAGGAAATACCCTATGTGGCAATAACTGCTGCCGGAGGAATCGGCCTCTACCCCTCTCAATACGTCAATCTCAGTGGCAGTGTGGATGTGGGGTCGATTGGTGGACTCAATGTGCGAGCCTATCTCGGCCTCATTAGTGGTGTCAATGCCGCGCACAATACGTTCAACAACACTACCTCCTCGGTTGGAATCACCACGCCCTATGTAGGTCTGGGGATATCTCTGCTTGACTTCCTCAATCGAGAAGCTGAATTGAAGCAAGAGTGGAAGAATCATGAACACTCCTCATGGGACATTGGTCTCATGCGCTTGACCTTGCTGCGAACCAACCAGGACAGCTCCTACTTTGCACACAACTTTCCTATTCAAGGCTTTCAATTTCTCGGCGCTCCCGTGTCCATTGCCTTGCCTGTACTCGACTATCACCTCTACGCCGGTACCGAGCTATTCAACCTCGTGGTGGTCGGTGGTACGAACGTGAAAGTGTTGAATAAGAATGTGAGAACCACAGCAATCGGTTTGGGAATATTGCCTCTACGAATTGGGTACTGGTACGCGCTGGCAAACGACGAGATTACGCTTGAGCCCTACGTTGAGTATTCGTACTACCCGAACAGTATGGCTCAGTTGGGCGTGCGACTGAACCTCTATGCCATGCGCAGTCTGAACATCTCCGCACATGCCGGCTACATTACGAGCAGTGGCTTCGACACGTCGAGTAATTTCTTCGAGAATAATTTTGGTTCGTCCATTGGTGCTTTCAGTACTCCGTATTTCGGACTGACGATTGGACTCTTCGATCGCATCTTCTTTGAAGACGAGTTGCGCTACCATCGCAGCGTTCAGCAATAAGGAGGAATGATGTTCTGGTATGCTCTCTTTAGTTTCTTTATCAGTCCGGCAGCCGTCAACACGGTCTCTACTCTCAATCCGGATGAGTTTGCAATCAATACAAACACACACACTGTACAAAAAGTGTGGAACGCAAGCTACCCTAACGACGTGCAACGTGTGGACGATCAAACGATCGCACTTCCTGCGCAGAGCACAATCGTGTTGAGTAGCAAGGGGTGCACACAGTACCAGTGGGAAAGCACGGTATCGTTCCAAACGCGTCACGCCCTTCGCATTGTTGTGCGAACCACACGTACGGATGTGGAGCGCGGAGGGCATTCCGGACTAGCCTTCCTCATCGACGAAAGCGGTCTTAGCGTACATGAAAATGGAAAGTCCGTCGCCCATATCGATTCCATTCGCTTCGATACCCAACGTGCCAATCAAAGCGTGTACCTGAGTTGCTTTGCAGGTGAAACCACCCTTCGCATTGGTTGTGATCTGGTGTTCACAACTCGGACTCTGCTGGACGCGACCGAGGGAATTGAAATTCAGACTCTTGAAAACGCGCCGGCACGCCTCAGTCACATCGTCCGCTCCGATGCCTTTGAACAATTGCTTGACCTCTAGCTCACTGTACAGTGAAACGCTCGTCGCAAGACTGATTTCAATTCGTGCGCGCTTCGCGCTCACGAATCATCCCTGTGATGGAGTCCGGTAAAGGTCGGAGAAAAAGACGACGAGAAGAAACGCGACGAACAGAACTGTTCAATCGTTAGAGACGCATATTCATTCCAAGCACGCGAGAAACCTCACGGAGGGTTGAGGCATAGTTTAGCGTGTTAGCCTTGGCACGCTGCGTAGCGGTGGACTCCAGACCGCCGCTCTTCCACACGTCGATAATGGCCTCCAGTTGGCTGACAATACCCTGAACTGACGTTGGTTGTGCGTGAAATACACGTGCGTATTCTCGAGCGGTAGACAGTGTTGTACCGTTCGGACACGTCATCAACAAGGCCTTAGCACACCCAAGGTAATCGCCCACTACAGGGGAAGCTGCCTCGGAATCCGTTTGGGAACAATACCACAGCACATCGGACGACGACATGACGTTCAAAGAGTGCAAACGATCGGCTAGTGCATTGACCGAGACCACATCACCCAGCCTCCACTTCGAAATGAGACGGCGATGTTGCTCACGCACGATGCCTATGATCGACACATGAATTCTCGATCTGAGCTCAGGACGTTTGGTCAACAGCGTACGCAGCGCCTTGAGCATGGGCTTTGGAGACGCGTTTGGGTAAAAGTCTTGATAGGCAGTAATAAGGAGTTGTTCGCTCGGTTCGGCCTGAAGCCCTTCCAGCTCATCCGCATTAAAGCCGTGCGGAACAATCATGATTTCCTCATGATTGAGAAAACGGAAACGGCGTAGCAGATCCTCCTTGGTGCGACGTGTGGAACTGAGGATAACAGCGGCCTTGCGCAGTGCCTCCATCTCCATGCCTGAACTTCGCTTACGGTGAATTGGTGTCGGCAACGAGTGAGCAGGGTTTCCCTGCCACACGTCACCATAGTCGAAAGCGAAAGGAATATTCGACTCCTCTGCCACCTCTTGAGTGAGCGTCACATTACTAAACGGAGGTGCCGAGGCAAAGAGCATATTTATAGAATGCTCTTTGATCAGATCGTCAATTAGAGGCTTCGCTTCTTTTCGCCATGAGGTGTAGACATCCGGTTGCGCCGACCACTGGCTAAACCACCGGCGGATTTTGAGTAACGCAGGGGCAAATGTTTTGACGTGTCCACCGCTAAGCATTTCCACTCGGCTTATGGTCTTGGTCTTCACAATATGGACGCCGCACTCTTCCAGATGGGCAGCCCACACTTCATCACGACGCACGGTTCCGTCGGGCGCGCAACACAGTACAAACACTTTCCAGTCGTTTTCTGCTAAAAAACGTGCAATCGAGGCTGTGCGAACGGCGGATCGCGCCGCGCGAGGCGGAAAGTCGTAGCTGATGATGAGAATAGTTCTCTGAGGCTGCGCAGAGTGTGATGTTTCGACGTGTTCCAGCATGCTGCATTCGATAGGAGTGCAAAATTACGGCGGAGGCTGAGTACGCATGGAGACTGGGGAGAAAAAAAGCAGGGAGAACGCGTATGGAGCGACGAAACTTTCCTCATGACTTGCTCAAACGCCTTCCTGGGGCTACTTTGGTGACACGATACGAAGGAGAGGAATGAAAATCGTTCTACTGTGCATAGGGAAAACGGCATTTCCTTTTGTGAACGATGGTATTGCGGAGTACGAGAAGCGACTGCGGAAGTATGTGGATTTTGAGCTGAAGAGCGTGCCAACCGTCAAGAACGCGGCCTCCCTTTCCCATGAAGAATTGAAACGGCGAGAAGCACCACTCCTGCTGCAACAGGTTCAGGAAAATGATGTTGTGCTGCTATTGGACGAGCGCGGACAAGAAAAACGATCGGTTGACTTTGCGCGCTTTCTCCAACATCAACGCAATGCGGCAAAAAAACGATTGGTGTGCATTGTTGGCGGTGCCTATGGTGTTGGCCCGGACATAGAACAGAGAGCGGATTACACCCTAAGTCTCAGCGCAATGACGCTCCCTCACGATCTGGTGCGATTGCTGTTTGTAGAGCAGCTTTATCGAGCAATGACAATTTTGGCTGGCGAAAAATATCATCATGAGTGACACGAGTCACGACCGAAGAGATAGCACAGTACACGAAGGAAAAACAATAAGGAACGGCGAAGCCGGACCGAATCACAATTCTTTTGAACGTTGTGGCGCAACGTCCATACTGCGCGCCATCGCATGAATAACGACACGCTGAATATCAAATTCTCATTTCACATCGAGAGGAACAATACATGAAACGACTACTACTGCTTCTGCTCCTTAGCGCCATGGCGGCGCAGGCGCAGGACAAAACGTCGTACCGATGGTATTTCGGTACCAGGGACGGACTCAACTTCAATACCAACCCACCGTCTGTGCTTACCGACGGGTTGTCGGTTCACATCGAGGGCACCTCGTCTGCCTCCGATGCGCAGACCGGTGCATTGGTACTCTATTCAGACGGAAATACAGTGTGGAATCGAAATCACGCGGTGATCGCTACCGGACTTAACCCGAACTATAATTCGAGTACCCAATCATCGCTTATCATCCGCCAGCCCGGGTCGAATTCCCTGTACTATTTGTTTACCACCGAGAATCAGGGAATGGGACGTGCTCGGTACTTCGTTATCGACATTTCGGGAAATGGTGGTGCGGGTGCCGTTGTAACAACGAACAATGCGTTGACACCTGCGAACGTTACGGAAAAAGTGACGGCCACTCGTGCATGTAATGGCACGGACTATTGGATTGTTTTTGAACGCAATGGTGTGGGTACACCGGGCTTCTACACCTTCAAGCTCACCGGTTCCGGTCTAGACCTAAACCCGGTCGTCTCCACACAGGGCTTTGCCATCGATAACTCCTCTAAGAACATTGGTGCCATGTGTATATCGCCGGACGGGCGTCATCTTGCCTCTGCGAATTACTCGGCAGACTGCGCACTCTTCGATTTTGACAACTCGAATGGTCAGGTCACCAATCCGCGCACCGTTACACTGAACTCGAGTCACAGTTGTTATGGAGTGAGTTTCTCGGCAAGTAGTCGGTATCTCTATGTTAATTCCGGCTGGGCAGGTCCGAAGGATTCCGTTGTGCGCTTCGATATGAACGCTGCTAATACGCAGGCAAGCCTGCAAAAAATAGGACAGGCGTCGGCGGCAATGGGATACATGGAATTGGCTCCTGACGGAAAAATGTACATTGCCCGCTATTCAACGAAGTACGTCGCCACGATTACAGATCCTGACGGAATCTCGCCGGTGTATGCAGACAGCGCCATCAGCTTCCCGAATAATGTTCTCTGGGGGCTTCCAAACTTTCCGCAGGATTTGTTCATTCCCAATTATGCCGGCCCCGACGTGGTGGTGTGCCCCAATACCCCAACCCGTCTCGGTATTGCGCCGGTTGCAGGTATGGCATACTCCTGGACTCCGTCTACCGGTCTTGACGATCCTTCCTCTGCACAACCCTTGGTGACGATTTCAACAGCGATGAGTTATACCGTTACGGTGAGCGATAATCGCGGTTGTATCATTCAACGAAGTGTCAATGTCAATGTCCACAGTCGCCCTGCCTTCACCGTCAACAGCGACGATCCCGATAACACTGTGTGCTCCGGTACCACAGTGGCTCTTAGCGCCACTGCCGGTACCGTACGAAGTATTAGCTGGATGCCGGGAAGTTTAAGTGGCGGTATTGTACGGGTGAACCCAACGCAGACCACCACCTACGTTGCCACCGTTACCGACACCGTTGGTTGTGAGTGGAAAGATAGCGTTACTGTAACGGTACTTCCCCTCCCAACAGTCGCGATTACGTCATCAACACCTGCACTGAGCGATACGGTGTCAGCATGTATGGGACAAAGCGTGATGCTAAGTGGCACACCGGGTCTGAGCATGTACAGCTGGAGCACAGGCGAGAACACTTCCTCCATCACCGTCGATACCTCAGCACGAATTTGGCTGAAGGGAACTGATGCAAAGGGTTGTGAGAACTTCGACACTATCGTTGTGCGTATTTGGTCACTCCCCGCCGTCAACGCCGGCAACGACGTTAAGGTCTGCTCCGGAACCGTGTACCGCTTGCAGGGAGTCGCTCCCACGGCAAGCGTTGTGCGATGGCACGCACTTGATGCCGGTGCTTCTCTGACGAGTGACAGTACCAGCCTCAGTCCCACAATTCAAACCGATACAGCCGGAACTTTTGGGTACGAACTATTCGTGAGCGACATCAACGGGTGCACAAGACGCGATACGATGCTCCTTACAGTGTGGCCGCTGCCCGTGGCAACGCTCAGTCCTTCCGTTAGTGATACCAATCTGTGTCCCTGTTCAACCATTACCCTGGCTGCTCTTCCGGGCTACGTCTACCAATGGTATGCCGACAGCACAGTGCTCAACGGACAGACGCAACAGAGCATCACGATTGCCAAGCAAGGGTCGTATTATGTGCAATTGACGGATAGTACTGGCTGCGTGAAGAATTCGTCACCAACCATTGTTGACTTCATTCCTCTGCGTGCCAATGTGGTTGTGAGTGTGGCAGATTCTGCCTACGATGGCGAGGATGTACACTTGAAACTGAGCGCAACAGGACAACATCTCACGGAGTGTCCTCTGGATTCCGCCACCGTCTACCTCCATATGAACCGATACCCGCTAGCTCCCAGTCCGGGTGAACAATTTGGCAGCTTGAGCGGAACGAGCGACCGTAGCCTTCCGGTGCGTGTCAAATTTGTGGACGGTGTGATGTCGCGAGATCTGCACTACATCGGTACCTTGGGCGCCATCGATACAACAGTGATTAGTGTGGACTCCGTCAGTTACGACTCGTGTCCTATTATCACCAGTACGGTACCCGCCACGTTCCATTTGGCAGGCGTTTGCCGTGCTCGCGGTACGGCACGGCTCTACATATCGCCACTTCTTTCCTTGCTGGTTCTTCCCAATCCAACCAACGGTCACGCCGTTTTGCAGATGCAAAGCGACGGTGAAGCACCGGGCTCGACCATCCAAGTGCGCGATCTCTTAGGACGTGTGCTGTACCAACGCAGCGTTGACCTTCTGGCCGGCCTGCAGTCTGTAAATCTACCGGTAGACAATCTCCCGGACGGCACCTATGTGCTGCAGGTGATGGTTAATGCGTCGGTGAACACAACAATGCTGGAGGTGCAACGATGAGAACGAAGTGTCTTCTTATTCTTGCGCTGCTCTGCAGCGCTCCCGCTCTGGCGCAAATACAACGTGCAGCCTATGGCATTTATGGTCATTACGCCTTAAACTCTCATAGCGCCGATTTCCAATCCTTGCCCACTCTTCCCTGCTGCTCGCCGATATTTAATAGTGGTAAGGGCAGTGGAATTGATGCAGGCCTGCTCTATCAAATGCCACTGTCTCCCTCTTGGTTGCTCAGTGCGCGCTTGGGTTTTCTGCAGTATAATGGAGTGCTTAGTACCGATGAGACAAGAACGTTTAATACCAATGGTACTGCCGTCTCAGGATTTATACGACACGAGCTTGATGCTAAGCTGGCTACACTCTATGCAGAGATTCTCCCCGGATATCGCATCACAAACCGACTCACCGTTCTTGGTGGCGTCTTAATTGGTCCTTCGCTACAACACACGTTTAACCAGACTGAAGTGTTGATGCAACCGACAGATGGTTCACTCACGGTTTCGCCCAATGTCGGTTCAGGAGATATTCCGGAAGCGGCTTCCTTGCACTTGGCACTGTCGGTAGGTGTCTCCTACGACATTCCGCTTGGACACGGAAGTATGTGGTTCTTATCACCCGAATTATTCTACAGCATTGGGACGCTCAATGTGGTGAATAGTCAGAGTTGGAAGGTCAACAGTTTGCGTCTGGGTCTTGCCTTGAAATACCAACCGTCGGATTTGCAGTTGCCAACGGCCCCGGAGGGACAAAAGTCACGGCTCGTCGCTGCAGTGAAAGCCTACGGAATGGATTCCGAGGATGCCGCAGAGGAGCCGGTTGTGACCCTTCGCGTGGAAGAGTTTCTAGCTCGTACCCACAAGCCCTTACTCCCCTACGTCTTCTTTGGCTCCGGCTCTGCAGAAATGCCATTACAATACCATCAAATTTCCTCTGATGCGATTGCAGCTTTTGCGCCGGATAGATTTAGCGACAGCAGTTTGCTGGCTGTGTATTACGACATGCTCAACATTGTTGGTCAACGTATGCGCGAACGTCCGTCCTCGAAGCTCATCCTCACCGGCTGCAATTCAAACGAGAGTTCGGAGAAGTCCAACATTGCATTGTCGCAGCATCGCGCTGACGCGGTGAAGAACTATCTGGTGAACGTGTGGGGTATCAAGGCATCGAGGGTCGAAACAAGGGCGCGTAATCTGCCGGCAAATCCGTCGAACATTAACAAAGAAGAAGGCAGTGCCGAAAATCGTCGTGTGGAACTCAGCACCAACGATCCGGAGTTGTTGGCTCCCTTGGTCACTCGCGACACATTGCGTATGTCTTCCCCGCCCATTGTTCGTTTCCATACAACGGCCGAGTCCGAGGCCGGCATTGCCTCATACAGCCTTGCTGCTTCCCAAGACAACAAGCTTATCCAAGCCTTTAACGGCAACGGTAACGCGCCTGAAGAACTCGACTGGCATCTGAACGACAATCCCACGACAATGCCGCGAACGGAGTCACCCTTGCAATACACTCTGTTGGTCACCGATCGTAATGCGCAATCGTTCAGCACGGAGCCTCAACAGATTCCGGTGGAGCAGTTGACCATCCGCAAGAAGCGCGAGGAGCGCAAGGGCGATAAAGTAATTGATCGCTATACGCTGATGTCGTTCGGCTTTAACCAAGCAGAAGTAGAGCCGGATAATCAACGGTACCTCGAGAGCATCCACAAGGAACTCACGCCGCAGTCAACCGTTGATGTTGTTGGCTCAACCGATACCATGGGTGATGCTGCGTACAATCAGAACTTATCGGAACAACGCGCCAAAGCAGTGGCAAAAGTGTTGGACGTCTCATCATCGCACGTACGTGGTGTTGGCGAGCAATCCACCTTCGATAATACGCTGCCGGAAGGTCGCTTCTATAACCGAACGGTACGCCTACGCATTGAATCACCGGCGCAGGACTAGACAGTCACTGATTGTATTGCTCAATAACA
The DNA here is from genome assembly GCA_039810585.1 of Chlorobiota bacterium. Taxonomy (GTDB): domain Bacteria; phylum Bacteroidota; class Ignavibacteria; order Kapaibacteriales; family NICIL-2; genus JBBATK01. The sequence goes on along the minus strand of JBDHXF010000006.1, from coordinate 76,257 downwards.
CAAAGGCTCGAGAGCTGTTGCCCTCGAGCCTTTGTTATTTTCTTACGAACACTGTCGCTTTAATTTTCGGAACAGAGATGTAGGCCGAAGGCCGCACGAATAAAAAACTCCCGGGGCGTTCAGCTTACTGATTCGCTCCAATTTTTTGTAGGTAAGCGGGTGGAACTTGCATACCACGTCGTTTGGCTTCAAGCGCATCCACACGTGCCTGTACAAGGTTGCCCAGAGCATTGTAACTGTACGAACGATTGAGGAAGAACATTGGTTTTGGAGCCATGGCGATGCATTGATTGAACTCGATGACAGCAGAGTCGTGGCGGTTCATCATCTGGTAACACACACCAATGGAGTTTCGATTGTCCACGTCGTTAGGGAAGTAGCTGATGTACTTACGGAAATCGCGAATAGCTTCCGGAAAGCGTTTCAAATCGAACAAGGTTACTGCACGATTGGCGTACGCAGACTTATAATCAGGATTGATTTCGAGAGCCTTATCGAGATCTTTCAGTGCTTCTTCAGAGCGTCCGGCTCTTGCAAGCAGCGCGCCTCGGTTGTCAAGTGCAGGTACAAAGTCCGGCTTGAGGTCGAGAGCTGCTTTGTAGTCCAACAACGCAAGCGAATCCATGTGCTTATCAAAGTAGATATTGGCGCGATTGCAGTAGGCTTCGTGGTCGACCTTGTTTAAATGCATAGCCTCATTATAGTAGGCCAAGGCCTTGTCCCAGTTTCCTTCTTTACGCAGCATCGTGGCGCGGTTGACGTAGGCACGTTCCGAGGGTACTTTTTCAATGGCGTTATCCCACAGCGAGGCACTGGTTTTCCATGTCTGCGCTTGCTGGTAACTCAACACCGTGAGAGCTACACCAAGAACGGCTACGATAGCTAGAGCTGTGGACTGACGTGACTTGAAGTACTTATCGATGAACCAACCAAGCAACACGAAGAGTCCGATATAGGGCATGTAGGTGTAGCGATCGGCTATGATTGCACTTCCAATCACTTTGAACTGCAATACCAGTACGAGGTTCACTAAGTAAAAAGCGAAGGCCCAGGCTATGATGGGGTAGTCTTTACGAGTACGCCAAGCCAGATAGGCGGTGGCGATGAAGACTATGGGCGACAGAAAATATTCAATCGGTAAGGTTTCGTTGACCGGTGGCAGGGGATAGAAGGCCGCCAAACCAAAAGGCCAGAACAGCTTCACGATGTACATCATGTATCCGTAGAACATGAAGAAGAAGCGATTGGTCAAAATGAAGTGTTCAGCTTTATCCGTCGCACCGACCGTCTGCTGGGCATTGAGCGTGAGATAGGTTAAGAAACCCGCCAAAAGCAGATAAGGAATTTTCTCCAACAGAAGCTTCGCCGAAAACGCCCGACCTCTGTAGAAATCGATTGTGAGCGCAGTACCGGCAAAGATGATGGCGGCAGGTTTAGATGCTAAGGACAAGGCGAACCAGACGATACTCAGCGCATAGTGCACAGTTTTGGAGCTGTCCACATAGCGTAGGTAGGCAAGGCATGCAATTAAGTAAAAGAAGGTGTAGAGCACGTCCTTGCGTTCGGAAACCCAAGCCACGGATTCCACGTGCATGGGGTGGACGCCAAAGAGCAGTGCTGCCGTGAAGGCGATGACGGTATTCTCTTTGGTGAGCTTCCAGATGAAGTAAAACACTAATGCCGTGTTCAACAAATGCAGAATCACGTTCCATAAGTGGAAGGCAAAAGCATTTACCTCGCCGGTCTTGGGATCGGTGCTGTAGTTCATTTCGAGACTCAGCATCGTCAGCGGATGGTAGTTCCCTTGCACGGGTTTGGTGAGGATGTCCTTGGTATGGCCACCGTCGCGGAGCGACATATTACTGACCACATAGTCATCATCGTCCCAATTGACAAAACCGCCTCCGAACGCCGGGATGTAGGCCACCAGAGTCAGCCCTAAACACAGTCCCAATAGTGCCAGCAGGAGGTTCTTGTTGACAGCCGTCTTCTTCGTCGACTTGGGTCGATCGCTCTTAGTCTTCGGTCCCTTGCCTGCTTTGGGAGATTTTTGTTCTTGAGCAGCTTCGCTGCTTTCGACCTTCGTTGACTTTTTCTGCTTCATAGAAAAGCGTATTGGTGGTTTAGTGAATTGCTAACACTCGTGTTGTGATGAACGAAAGTCCGCCACGTGGCGCTCATTGGTGCATCCCTTTACAGACTAGTTTAGTCCGAGCTGATGAAGAAACTCAGCGCTTAGTCGGGCACCATTCTTCATGGCAATGGTCGCATCTGTTTTTGCCTGATCGCGCATACCAAGAGCCAGCTCACACTCCGATCGCATTTGAAAAGCTTGCGGGGTGGGGCGTTTGGCAATGCACTCATTAAAACTTGAAAGTGCCTTCTGAGTTTGGCCTGTGATTTTATAACACATGCCAAGAGAGTAACGACTGTCCATATCGTTTGGAAACGACTGACACACTTTCACATAGTCTTCGATGGCGTCGCTGTGACGACCGCCATTAAACAAGCACACGGCTCGGTACAAATAGGCACTGTGCTCCTGAGGCTTCAACTCGATTGCTCGATTAAGATCTTTCAACGCGACATCGTTCTTTCCCGCTCGCACGTACAATGCACCGCGGTTCATGAGTGCAGGAACAAAATCCGGAATGATCGAAAGCGCGTGTGTGTAGTCTGCTTCCGCTAGCGAATCCTTGTGCTGATCGAAGTAGATGTTCGCTCGGTTACATAGAGCCCATTGGTCGTTAGGGAAGATTGCTAATCCCTTATCGTAAAACACTAAGGCTGAGTCTAACTTTCCTTCGCTGCGTAGCAAGCTGGCTCGATTGGTGTAGGCACGCTCGGAAGGTTGATGTTCCATGGCGTTGTCCCAAAGTGCCGTATTATTCACGAACACCGATGCCTGTGCATAGCTTAGTCCGCAGAAAACGAAGCCAACCGCACTAATCGTCGCCAGTGCAACATTTCGTTTTGATCCGAGATAATGGTCGATTACCCAACCAACAATGACGAAGAGTCCGATATAGGGCACATAGGTATAGCGCTCCGCCATAATGGTGGATCCGATGACTTTCCACTGCAATACCAAGACGATGTTCACAAAGAAGAAGAGGAGTCCAAAGGCAAAAACACGTTCCTTGCGATAGGCCCAATACGCAGCTCCGGCCAAACCAAAGAACACCAAAGGCGCAAGGTAATAGGCGGCAGGTAGTGCTTGGTGCATCGTGGGCAGAGGGTAGAAGATGGCCAGATTGATAGGCACAAACATTTTGGCGATGTACATCATGAAGGAGTAGAAGCCAAAGAACGCTCTCTGGTCAATTCCAAACGCGTTGGACGTGTCTGTAGCACCACCCACGGTTTGTGCTTTAAGTGTAAGCAAGGCCATGATGAGCGAGATGGCGAAGAATGGAATTTTCTCGACCAGCAAGGCGCTCCGCCACTCACGTTGACGGTATATATCGATGACAACTAAGCTTAAGGGAAAAACGATGGCAGCAGGCTTCGATGCAATGGACAGGACAAAGAGTAAGAAACTGAGCCACAAGGCAGACTTATCCTTGTTATCGATGTAGCGCAGATAAGCGATCAATCCCATCATGCCGAAGAAGGTGTAGAGTACGTCCTTCCGTTCCGCAATCCAGGCAACTGATTCCACATGCATGGGATGGACGCCAAAGAACAACGCTGCGCAAAATGCAATAATGGTTTTACGACCGCTGAGCTGCCACACAAACCAAAACACGAGAACGGTGTTGGCCAGGTGCAAGAGCAAATTGAGCCAGTGGTAGGATGAAGCGTTGTTGCCCGAGATGGCATAGTTCATCGCAAGGCTCATCACAGTCAGCGGATGATAATTGCCTTGCAATGGCTCCGTGAGCATGGACTTGAGATTCGAAAACGACCGTATGGTTTCGTTGGCATACACGTAATCGTTGTCATCCAGATTGATGAAGTCTGCATGCAATGTCGGCAAGTAGGCAACAAAGGTGAGTGCCACACACACGCCAACGAGTATCATGAGTAGATTCCGAGTGGCACCATCAATGCCCCGTGAACGCTTGTTCTTCGGTGATGCAGCGGAAGCAGAAGTACTCTTCGATTCGCGCTGACCGGAGGACGTTCGCTTTTTGTTTTTCATGGAAAAATTGAGCGTAGAGTGTCGTTCGTCGATCAATATAAAGAATCAACGGCATTTGCCTTGAACGCTCAATGTAGGGGTCACGTGCGACCTTAAGCATCCGTAAATCTACGGTCTTGTGTGAATACGGGTGGGAGGGGAGACGAGGGTAATTACTGCACTGACATAGCTCACTGACTTAATGTTTACGAAACACATCATCGCCGAGACCTGAGTTCACCTTATAATGACTCAGATCGATTCGAATGGATCCGGATTTGGGTCCGTTCCCGTCCGGCGTACTCTTCGAATGATTGATATCCGTACTCACGCCTTTGGAGAATTTGAACTTCTTCACATCAACATAAAACACGATCTGATCGGGCAATGCATAGGCCTTCTGCGATCCGTAATGATAGTCGACGGTAATCGTTCCGTTATTGCGTGTGGTGACGAGTGCTTTATAGACCAGTGCAGAACTGGGATCGATCCAGAGTTTGGCAAGGATGATATCCATGGTATCGCTATGCGGAAGCAGACTGATGATACTGCAACTCACGCCACCGATTGTCTCCGTTCCCGTCTGCACCGCACTAAACTGATCCCGCTGCTGCAGAATGCGTTGATGTTCCATCAATCCTTGTTTGGGCAGAATAGCAAGGTTGGGTGAGACAATAGAAAAGGAGTTCGGAGCCTTGTAGTAGACCGTTCCTGTTACCGGCTGCATCTTGAGCATCGGAACATCGGGAGTGACGACGACCTCGGCCGTGTAATCGCGTACCTTTTGCAGTACGCCGGCTACGCGAGTTACCAGTTGATCGGCATTGTCGGCCGCGGACAGCGAAGCTGTGTGCGTAAGAAAAAGACTCAAGACGATAGCAATCGTGCGAAGGGAGCGTGTCATATCAGGCTGTAATATCTTTCGTTCGAAATTTCCACCAGGCGATGGTCATCAGGCCGATGTTGTGACTCAGCAGGATGATGAGCGACTGACGGATGTCGGCCATCGGCAGGGGATCCTCAAAGAAGGAGCGCCAGCTTGCCATGTGGGTGGTAAAGAGTAGCGGTCGCACCGAATCGAACACCGGCACGTCGAGTGTGCCGATGATGGTAAACAAAATGATGATGGCCATGGTAGCTACGATGGGGCCAATGGAGTTGTCGCTGAAGCAGGACAGGGTAATCGATAACGACGACACAGTAAGCAACGCCAACCACGCCACCACGAGTCCATAACCGAAGCGCCAGAGGATATCCTGTTGCAGCAACACGGTCAAGCCATCGCTGTTGAGTACCACCAAATCGCCGACGCCGAACATTCCTCGTGCTACCACGATGCCCAAGAAAGCCAGCCAAGCTACCACAAGTGCGGTGTACGATGCACCGGCGATGAACTTGGAGAACAGCACCTGTGTGCGCGACAGCGGTCTGGTGAGCAACATGCGGATAGTTCCGGCTGCACCTTCGCCGCTGACTAAATCTCCCGTCACCAAGGCCACGAGTAGGGGCACGTGGATGATCAGGGTCTGCAGGATAATAAAGGCAACCAGATTTCCATTGAGAATGGTTCCGCTGAAGCTCAAACTTTGTTCAAAGCTTGCGGTGGCGAATCCAACAAAGTGAGTGCCGTCTGCTTTCATGGCAAAGAGCACCACGCTCACCAGCAGCGTGATGGCGCCCAAACCAAGGTAGGACCTGGGTTTGGAGGCAATCTTGATCAGTTCGTTGATGATGGCGCGAAAGAACATCAGGAGTTGACCATGGAGATGAAGAAATCTTCGAGTTTGCGTCGCGACTCCACGCCGTACATCTGAATTCCGGCATCGCTGAGCACACGAATCATGTGCGGAATGCGATCCTTGTGCAAGTCGAGCTCGAGCGAGCGCTCGCCGTGAAGCTTTGGTGCAGCCTCGGGCAGATGTTGCTGTACGATGCGCAGGGCATTGTCAGGTCGATCGACTTCAACGACGATATGCAGGTCATCGCTTTGGAGTAGTGAATTCACGGCGCCTTCGGCGACGCTTTGTCCTTTATTGATGATAATCATCCGATTGGCGATGAGTTCAATTTCCGACAACTGGTGCGAGGAGATGACGATGGTTTTGCTGTGCTCGTCGCGCAAGCGCAGAATGAGCTCTCGCAGCTCGACGATGCCTTGCGGGTCCAGACCATTCGTTGGCTCGTCCAGGATGAGCACGTCGGGATCGTGGAGTAGCGCTTGGGCAAGGCCCAGACGTTGTTTCATGCCTTGGGAGTAGCCCTTGACTTTGTCGTGCTCGCGTCCACGAAGGCCGACGAAGTCTAAAATCTCCTGAATGCGAGCGCGCGACACTGCATGACCGCTCATGCGGGCTGCTTGCCACAGGTTAGCTTCTGCACTCAGATACTTGTAGAAGTCGGGTTTTTCGATGATGCAGCCAACGCGAGCCAGCACGGAGGCGCGATGACGATGAAGGTCTTGTCCGAAGAGCTTTATACTCCCGCTATCCGGCCGGATCAGCGAAGTCATGCAGCGAATGGTGGTACTCTTGCCCGCGCCATTGGGTCCGAGGAAGCCAAACACATCCCCCTCATACACGGAAAAGCTCAAGTCGTTCACAGCCTGAAAGCTGCCGAAAGACTTGCGTAAATGCTGTATGTCGATAATGGGTTCAGAGGTGGAGGCCATAGCGTGAGAGCATCAACGAAGGCGACAGGGAACAATTGTACGGAATTACGTGAAAAGCGCAGAAAGGCACAGAGTACACTCAATATACGGCAGGTATCGAGGGCTTTGCACGCACCTCTACCGCTCGCTCAGCGATAGTCCTCCAACCATTTGAATTGCTCTTGAATAATGCGCTGTTTTTCGGTTTTCAAGAAATCCAGAAAGCTTTGCGCCACCGGACCAAGTTGCTTTTGCTGCATCCACACTAAGCGCCAGGATGATCGTACGGGAAATCCCTTCATATCCAGAACGCGGACGCTTTGGTTGCGCAGTTCGTGCTTCATGGAGATAATAGGCATCACTGAGCATCCGAGGCCGGCTATGATGGCTTGCTTCACGGCCTCGTTGGAACGGAGCTCAAGGCGACGTCCCACCGGAAGTCTGCCCGACTGTACGAGCGACTCCATCATGGCGCGTGTACCGGATCCCTGCTCACGAAAGACAAAGGGGATGTCCGCCAAATCTTTCGTGCGAAGGCGTCCCTCCGGCAACAGCGTCGCCGCCGCCATGAGGTGCAGGGCGTTGTCCATGAGCGTCACTGTGTGCAGCGACAAATGCTGGGGGAGTTGAGATACCATAGCGAAGTCCACCTCATTGCGTTGCAGACTCTGCACCACTTGCGCTTTGTTGGTTACATCCACCTGCACATCTACCGCCGGATGCATACGGGTGAAGTCACGCAAGAAGTAGGGAAGGACGTACTGTGCTGTACCAACAATGGAAAAGCGCAAGCGACCGCTGAGTTGTCCTTGCAAACTCAAGGTTCGATAGTCGAGCTGATCCACCTCATCTAACACGCGCTCAACCAGGCGCGAGATATCGGCTCCGAAATCGGTCACATAGAGGCGACGTCCCACCACCTCTGTCAGCGCCACCGCAAAATTCTGTTGGAACTGCGCCAACTGTATGGACACAGCAGGTTGCGTCAGGTGTAATTCTTCAGCCGCTTTGGTGACGCTGCGGGTTTGACAGACCTTTTGAAAAACACGAAGCTGGTGGAGGGTGTAATTCATGAGGAAATCGTTCTATAAGTATTACTTATGATGTTAATAGAAAGAATAAATTAACACCTATGACCTGCACTTCCGAATTTTGTACAACACCAACCGCAAACGGAGGATCCAACCATGGCAGAATCAACGAAGACAACGATTACGATAGCACGCGGCGACGGTATTGGACCGGAGATAATGGACGCCACATTGCGCATTCTGGAAGCCGGAGGAGCGCGACTGATCACCGAAGAAATTGCTGTCGGCGAGCAAGTGTATCTAGCCGGCAACTCGCAGGGGATTGCTAAGGAGTCGTGGGATACCATTCGACGTAACAAGGTATTTCTCAAGGCGCCGATCACGACGCCGCAAGGCGGCGGGTATAAGAGTCTCAATGTAAGCACCCGCAAGTTCCTTGGACTCTACGCCAACGTGCGCCCTTGTATTAGCTACTATCCCTATGTGCGAACCAAGTTTCCGAATCTGGACGTGGTGATTATCCGCGAGAACGAGGAGGATTTATACGCGGGCATCGAGCACCAGCAAACGGACGAGGTGGTGCAGTGTTTGAAGTTGATCAGTCGTCCCGGCAGCGAGAAAATCATCCGTTATGCCTTTGAGTATGCACGGCACCATGGTCGCACGAAAGTGACCTGCATGTCGAAGGACAACATCATGAAGCAGACGGACGGGATGTTCCACCAGATCTTCAACGAGATTGCAGCGGAGTATCCGGAGCTGCAAAACGACCATTTGATCATCGACATTGGAGCGGCGCGATTGGCTGACACGCCGGAGAGTTTCGATGTGGTGGTGCTTCCGAATTTGTACGGAGATATCGTCTCCGACGTCGTCGCACAAATCGCGGGCTCCGTCGGCCTTGCCGGCTCGTCCAACATCGGTGAAGAATGTGCGATGTTCGAAGCCATTCACGGCTCGGCACCGACAATAGCAGGAAAGAATATTGCCAACCCGTCGGGTCTGATGCACGGCGCCCTCATGATGCTGCATCACATAGGTCAGAGCGACGTTGCGGAACGCATCGAGAACGCCTGGTTGACAACGATCGAGCAGGGAATTCACACCGCAGACATCTACGACGCCAACCAAAGCAAACTCCTAGTTGGCACAAAGGAATTTGCCGATGCCGTCATCAGCAATCTCGGACAAGAGCCCATGGTCCTGCACGCTGCAGAGCACGCATCCGGAGCCATTCCGGACTTACCGAAGTACACCCGTCGTCCTGCCGCCAAGAAAGAACTGCTCGGCGTCGATCTCTTCATCCACTACCGTGGCAGCGAAGCGGCAGAACTCGCAGCCATGATGCAACCACTGAACATCCCAGGCTGCGAAATGCGCATGATCACCAACCGCGGAATCACCGTGTGGCCCGAAGGCTTCAAAGAGACCTTCTGCACAGACCACTGGCGCTGCCGCTACCTCGCGCCCGACGACAGTACCATCACGAAAACCCACATTATCGAATTGCTCAGTCTGGCACAGACGCACAACATTGACGTTGTGAAGACGGAAAATCTCTACGCCTTCGATGGCAAAAAAGCCTACTCGGCAGGGCAGGGAGAGTAATGTCGTGGGCCTAAGCGAGTCACTCGCTTAGGCCCCGATCATCGCGTTGCTGTTTTTGCTATCTGCCTGTGAATGCACGGGATGGTTGGGTTAAGCCATGCGCTTCTTGGTCAGAGCGAGACTCTCGCCTACAACGGTATTTGTAGTGAATATGTGGATAACGTAGACCGGCGATTTAGATCGGTTTTATTGCGCAGTAGGCAAAGAATTGTGCTTCATCCACTCCTCTCGCTTCCCTTGAGGAACTATCCAAATGCCTGAGGGACCGACAACGTAGAGTGTGCCTTGGTGTAGAACGATATCTCTGATTTCTGATTGGTTGTTATCAAATCGGAAGGACTGCAATTCTGCGTTCGGATCTTCCCGGTATGACAATTCTGTGCCATCACTATGGCTTTCTTCCGGCACTTTTGAGAGGAGCAATAACCCCATATCCGAAGCCAACCAGCGGGCGTGGACTTTGTCAATTTGTTCCTCAACCAAACGATGGATGGAGTTGCCGTCTCTGCCGATATACGTGAAAGATTGTATGTCGATGTGATCGGCTTCGGCGGTGTACTCCTGTGGTTTGATCACACTGACCGCATGACTCATAAAAACCCACACATTGCCACTTGACTCGTACTCAACGTGTTCGACCATGTTGTCCGGAATTGCAAGTCCGCGATGCGATATTTCCTCGTCGTACATCACGCGATCATTCCCCTTTATGCGGAGCAATCCAATATTGGTTCCAACCCACACAGAACTATCTGGTGTGGTGCATAGACTGCTCACGAAGGATGCACCGGCCATGGGTTCGATGCGCGAATCGCGCATGCGAAAGAGTCCCATCCCATTCGTACCAATCCAGAGTTGTTGCTGCTGGTCAAGGATGAGCGCACTGACTGGACAATATTCACGAAGTGCCGGAAGGGACAGCTGCTGCGCGACGCTTTGATGCATGTTCCACTCCCAGAGTCCGCTACGAGATCCGAAATACACTCTGTCTCTCGACTCGATGGTGGAAGTGACTCCAGGAATAGGTAGGCTCAATTCAACCGTATTAAATCGACAGATGTACACCGTGTCATCAGTGCAAATGCACGAACGTCCGTCCGACAAAAAACACATGCTGCGGCAATTCTGTAGAGCCAAAGAATCACCGGTCAGCGTCTTGAGCGACAGTATCTCGCTTTGTTGTCGCGTGGAAATACACGCATTGAAAAGGATGCACAGTGCAAAGGAAGTCAGAACAGAAATACGGACGACAGAGCGTTTTCGCATCATTGTATAAAGAGATTGCAATAAAGCAGAAGATCAAAATTACTTTGAGATCGAGCGGCAAGGAAGAATCTTACCAAAAGGTAACCATGGCTTGATCTCTCGTATTGTTGGCGTAAAGACAGGCCAATACCTCGACCATAGTTTCGCGACTGCATTGGGAAAGAGCGCTTTGAGAGCTGAAGAAAAACACTTTCCACAGAAACTCCATTATTTATTTATCGAGGGAACGTTATGGTACTGTCTTTAACCCGAAAGGCACTCTGCCTGGGGATGTTGTTGGTAGTTGCTACGAGCGCATTTGCGCAAAAGAAAAATGTAATTGTCTTTATTGGTGATGGCTTCGGGATCGCGCCCAAGACCGCTACGCGTATGGCGTTAGGACAAGGCAAATCGGACGCACGATTCAGCACGGATCCTAACTTCAGAAAGCTTGCCTTGGACAAGCTCCGTTATTCGGCAACGATTACAACGCACTCGCTTAACTCGTGGATCACGGACTCAGCGCCTGGTGCTGCTTGCTATGCCTGCGGAACAAATGGAAAGATTGATAATGAGTGTGTCACCATGAACCCCTCGAACTACGAGGCTATAAAAACAATCATGGAGGAAGCGAAAAAGGCTGGCTATGCTGTTGGACTCGTTACTACTACTCGCATAACACACGCTACTCCGGCAGTGTGGGCCAGTCACATTTGGGAACGTGACTTAGAAGACTATATCGCTGCACAGTTTTTATCGGCGTCAGAAGCAGACTACGAAGCCATCTTTAACGCCAGTCCGGTCGACTCCATGCGATACCTACCGTCTCGCGATTGGGTTCTCCCCACTCCAAAAGTCGGTGTTGAAGTTGACGTACTACTTGGTGGTGGCGCCAGACATTTCACACCCAGCGGCGATGCGGCCGGCAATAACATCGTACGCGATCGTAGTGGAAACGCAATGCAAAAGAACGGTGTAAACATCAGTCTTGGCAAGGGCAAACGCGCCGACAAAGTCGACGTCATCGAAATAGCCAAACAGCGCGGCTACAGTTATGTCAACAGTCGTGATGCATTGTTGGGACTGGATTACTCACAGTTTAGTTCAACGAACAACAAGAAACTCCTTGGACTCTTTCGCGATTCACACTGTTCCTATGAGCAAGACCGTCAGCTCAGCTTCCAACACGAACCATCGCTCAGCGATATGTGCACCGCCGCCATTGAAGTTCTGAAGCGCAAGAGCGACAAGGGTTTTATCCTGATGGTGGAAGGTGGCCGTATCGATCACCTTGAGCACGCTAACTGCGGTGGTATCGGCTTCAGTGCCGACAAAAAGAATTACGTTGTCAACGCAGACTTGCAGGCAGTCCCTGACGATCGCATCTATAACGGTGACACGACCGTTGCCCAAGGTTTCTATGGTTCGGACTATATGATCAAAGAAGTACTTGCCTATGATTACGCAGTGGAGGCCGGACGTGAACTCTTGAGCGACAACTCCTCGCAAACTCTTATTCTGGCAACGAGCGATCACGAATGCGGAGGTTTTGCGGTTGTTGGATTGCACGACGAAGCAGACCTGCAAAAGAACGGTACAAAAATTCGTACCTATGCCAACACTCCGACCAAGCCAATCTTCACACCAACTCCCGTTAACATCACGCGCGGAGACGTTGCCACCAATGGTTGGTTCCCGGAATACTCGATGGTTGACTTCCAAGGTAAGTTGTACCCACAAGCTCCGGCAAACGGTCGTCGTATTGTTATCGCCTATGGCTCAAATCCTGTTACCAACGGCAATGGCTCGACCGTCGGCGGAACACCCGGTAATCACACTCCGCAAGACATTCTCGTCCTCGCCGACGACAATGTGAACGGCACCTATGCCTCCAAGATCACCGGAAGAGGCTTACTGGATAATACTGACTTGACACCGATCATGGCAGAATTCCTTAGTGTCTCGATGGCTACGGACGTGCCCGACAAAGGCTCTGAGCTTCCAACGAATCATCGCATCTTCCCAAATCCTAGCACCGACGCAAGCGACATACAGCTTCAAGTGGATGCAACCGTCCCTGAGACTGCCGTGGTCAACATCTACAACTCCATTGGTCAACGCGTTCGCCAATTCAAAAGCGATCTGAACATGGGCACAAGCACTATTCGCTGGGACAAACGCGACGATAACGGAACACCCGTCGACGGTGATGCCTACTACCTGGTCGTGAAAGGTGAACACCTCGGCTCACTCCTTGAAAAAACGGTCATCGTTCGATAAGCACAGCTCAGATACTTTCGCCTGCGAGAGCGAAACCATATCTCACAAGACCCAACTTCCAATGCCTCACTCATTCGAGTGGGGCATTTGTCTGTGTGAGGCAGATGAACTCGGTAGGCTGTCACATGAAACAGCATATTAAAAGCCCATTTAATTCGTTCGCGCTTCGCGCAAACGAATGCGGCGAGTATGGGCTTAGCGTGAACATACCGTTACACAATAATCAAGGATCAGACAATTCGAAGCAATTGCGCGAGACATTTCCGTCCGTTTATGTTAAAGAAAGCCACGGAAAAGCCCAACGAACGGAAGCCGTTCAGGCATAAGCGAGTCACTCGCTACACCTTTTGAAACTCAGCCGCCTATACCTTTATGTTAATGTAAACGCTCAGCTTAGATCGAATGAACCAGTCACTGTTCGGTCACACTGAGCCTCTCACCAAAAACGGCAATTGTGGACAACCTGTGGATAACGTACATCGGTCTTTCAGATCGGATCGACGCTTTGAGGAACAACAGTTCCGGGATGAGGCGTTTTTCGAGCGTCCTGGCAGGTTATCAGCGGATGGTATAAGGAGGAGCAACGAAGGCAGTGTTTTGGTTCATTAGCGACGCGTCGATTTCCACATAAGCATCGAGGTGGTGAGCCACCCACTCGGGAACCGCTTTCAGTCCAAAATGTGGATAAAGTGGTGGAAAAAGCAACTACTCCCTTTCGTTTTTGCAGCGATTGGGGGTTTTTCTGTTTTTGGGGAATTGATCGTGAGGGGGAGCGAGTGACTCGCTACACTGTAAAATTCTGAGTTCATCGCGAAAATTTGATGGGTTGTTTCTTGTCGATAATGGGTTTAGCGGTTTACTTCGCGCACGAGGTCGGCTTTGGTGAGTTTGCCATGGCTAATCCGGCTAACTTTACCTCTGCGGAACACCATGTCGAGCGAGTACCGGCAATGTGCTTAGGAAGCTGACCGACACGGCCACGAAGGATTCTGCTTAGATGCGTCGATGCTGTGTCTCAGTGCAACTCACATTGTCTGAATAACCGACAGCGAGTTTATCCAACTTTGAAACTATTAAGTACTTCCGCTTGCTTCTGCAGTTTTCGCTAGATACACGAAAAAGCTGTTTCCAGGCTGCAGAGTTCGCCTTGCCAGCATGGCGCACTTGAGATCGTCTAGGGGTTTATGACAGAAATTCCCAATAATCTCAGGCACAAGAGTGTCGATTTGGAGAGCCCAAGTGCTTAGTGCACGTCAAGGCTGTCTGACGTCGATACTCTTTCATGTTGAGCCTCAATCTTGCTTAAGAAAAAAAGATCTTCAAAAAATATTTGCAAATAGACCCAACGCTCATTAGATTTGTAATGAGATATTTTAGTCCCATATAATATATTCGGTAGATGCTTTCACTAACATGCGCATATGGTATACAGGCCAGCCTCTACTTAGCTCGTGAAGTTAAGACAAGCACTTTCGTGCCAACTCACAGAATTGCTTCCGAGTTAGGTGTACCGTATCACTTTCTGAAAAAGATATTACAGCGCTTAAGTGAGCATGGAATTACGAGGTCAGTTCGAAGTACAAAGGGTGGGATCACACTTGCCAAGAGTGCCGATGATATTTCTATTTGGGATATCATGACTGCATTAGGTGATGTAAGTCGCTTTGAAACAGAATGCTTACTGAAGCTTCCCGAATGCGATGCTAATCATCCTTGTGTCATGCACTCGTCTTGGGCGATTCAAAAGCGTCAGTTTCAATCAATGTTAAAAAGTCATTCTCTTAACGACGGAACAGAAACTGTAGGTAACATGATTGCTCTGGCCAAAAAACACCACCAAGCAGAGACTGCGGTATCTTGATAGGGCATCGTAACAATATGGGATATTGTAGTACTATATATCATTAAAGGCTCACACCAAGACATGTCGAGTAATAGATTTTAAGATATTTAGATATGATAGTATCATATACACATTAACCAAAATACGACTTATGAAAAGCATAGAGACGCACACCTCATGTAGGGTTGCCTTGATTGTTACGCTGTTGTTTGTCATGCAATCGTGTACACAGAAAAACACATCAGATACGAAAACTGCAGATACATCCGCACCGGCACCGGGTCTGCAGGTTCAGGAGAAACCGAATTACTATAAAATCAAAGAAGTTAAACTCGATTCCGCTATAGATGGAGCCTTAGCGGATAAGGGACAAAAAATTTTCCAAACAACGTGCACGGCTTGTCACCGTTATGACCAGCGCTACGTGGGACCTGGATTAGGTGGCGTGACCCACCGCAGAGCACCCGAGTACATCATGAATATGATACTTGATACGGATGTGATGGTTGAAAACGACGACACTGTACGCTGCCTTTTGCAAACCTACATGTTAAAAATGCCCAATATGATAGTCGATCCCAACGACGCCCGTAGCGTACTTGAACACCTACGCCGAGTCGGTGTGAAATATGACGCCAATAACTCAAAACGAAATTAGAATTACTAAAATAATCACTATGCAGGCGGTCAGGGGAATACCACTCTGCATTCACACTACGGCAGTAGTCGAAAGTCACATCTTCCAATTCATGGAGTATTTATGAAATACCTTGTTAGTCTAACGGTCGGAGTCGTTGCTATCATTCTGATAGCACTGAACTTCAACGGATGTCCGGCATCCTCGAAAACAGCAATGACGGATGGTGATGCTGCATCGAGAGTTTTCGTGCCGCCTGGTAAGCATGACGAAATGTACTTGTTTACGTCCGGTGGTTTTAGTGGTCAGATTGGTGTCTACGGGGTTCCAAGCGGTCGGTTGTTTCGCACTATACCTGTGTTCTCGCAAAATCCAGAGAGTGGGTGGGGATACAGTGAGGAAACAAAACCCATGCTAATGACCTCGCGAGGGTTCATCCCTTGGGATGACCAGCACCACTTGCAGCTGAGTCGAACAGATGGGAACGACGATGGTCGATGGCTCTTCGCGAACTGCAACAATACCCCGCGTATTGCTCGAATCGATCTGTCGACATTCCGCACTGCCGAAATCATTGAAATTCCAAACACAGGTGGAAATCACGGGTCGCCGTACACGACTCAAGGAACTGAGTATGTGGTATCCGCATCACGCTTCTCACTACCAGACGAATCGAATTCTGACGTGCCGATTGACTCGTACAAGCAAAATTTCCATGGTCGTGCATCGTTCGTGAAAGTTGACCCAAAGAGTGGGACAATGTCGCTCGCCTTTCAAATCAACATGCCACCGTTTGACTACGACTTAGCATGTGCAGGAAAAGATAAGTCACATGGTTGGATGTTCTTCAGTTGTTATAACTCCGAGGAGGCAAATACCTTGCTAGAGGTGAATGCAAGCCAAAACGACAAGGACTTTGTCGCGGCAATAAATTGGAAAAAAGCCGAGGAGTATGTGGCACAAGGTAAAGGGAAGACCGTTCCTTGTCAATACGCACACAACCACTATGATGAGTCTACGCACAGCGCAAACTCCACCATGGAAAACTCATGCATACAGCTTGATCCAAAAGAGTGTCCCGGATTAGTGTATCTCATTCCTGCGCCAAAATCTCCACACGGTTGCGACGTAGATCCCACAGGCGAGTACATAGCAGCAAGCGGTAAGCTGGCAGCTATCATTCCGGTCTTCTCGTACACGAAGCTCTTGAAGGCAATAGAAAACAAGGAATTCGCAGGCGATGTGAATGGCATTCCAATTATTAAGTACGAAGCCGCCCTGGCCGGCGAAGTCAAGAAGCCAGGATTAGGACCGCTGCATACGGAATTCGATGGAAAAGGATTTGCCTACACATCCATGTTCGTCAGTTCGGAAGTCGTGAAATGGTCCCTCAAAGACTTTTCCGTAGTGGACAGACAGCCTACGTACTACTCCATTGGTCACTTATGTGTGGCTGGCGGCGATAACAGAAATCCGACCGGAAAATATCTGGTTGCTCTGAACAAAATTACAAAGGACCGGTATCTCCCCACGGGACCGGAACTATGCCAGTCCGCACAGCTATTCGATATCAGTGGAGACAAAATGAAATTGCTACTTGACTTCCCAACAGTAGGAGAGCCACATTATGCGCAAATGTGTCCTGCAACGCTGCTTGAAAAGAACTCCGTCAAGAGTTTCAAGCTGACAGAGAGTAAGCACCCATTCGTGGCGATGGGCGAAAAAGACGCGAGAGTGGAACGCAAAGGAAATGAAGTACATGTATATATGACTTCGATTCGATCGCACTTCAAACCGGACAATATCGAAGGAGTGCATGTTGGTGATGTCGTGTACTTCCACGTGACGAACCTTGAGCAAGACTGGGACGTGCCTCACGGCTTTGCTATCCGCGGCGCAGATAATTCCGAACTCCTCATAATGCCCGGAGAAACACAAACGCTTAAGTGGACTCCAAAGACAGCCGGCATTCAACCATTTTACTGCACAGATTTCTGCTCTGCGCTCCATCAAGAAATGCAAGGCTACATCCGGGTTTCTCCCGCCGGATCAAGCGTTCCATTGTCGACTGGATCGACTCCAAAGCTTGAAGAGTAACGAGCGCACAGTGAAGGGGATGTGCAGTGAATGGCGCATTCCCTTCACGCAGCAGAATTCAGAATTGTGCCGCTGCCACACACGTGCATTCACCATTCTTCTCACCAATTGTCGGGTTATCACATGAACACTACACACCGCATACTTATTGCAATTAGCGCTGTACTCCTTTGCGGTCTATACGCCTTCCCACTATGGCAAATAAACTTGGAGGCGCCTCAATATCCGGAGGGCTTGGGTCTTCGAATCCACATCAACACAATAGTCGGAGAAAAAGAACAGGATTTGGCTAGTATTAATAACCTCAACCACTACATCGGAATGAAGCGAATTGAACCTGACAGTATTGCCGAATTGCGCTACATGCCAACAATCGTAGCCTCCCTTATTGTGCTCGCATTGGCCGTTGTCGCGTTTGGAAAACGATGGATGTTGCTCTCTTGGGTGGTAGTGTTTATTGCTTTGGGAGTAGCTGGAATGATAGATTTCTATAACTGGGAATATGATTACGGCCACAATCTCAATCCTCACGCCGCAATTTGCATCCCGGACATGACCTATCAACCACCACTGATTGGTGGCAAACAGCTTCTGAACTTCCACGCGCTTTCCCTTCCGGGCGTTGGTGGTTACCTCATGTTTGTTTCACTTGCGCTTGGAGCTTTTACCTGGTGGAAGTCGAAACCGATTCAAAAGAAGAACGCTCAAGTGTCGTTGAATTCGAGCGGCGGTTCCGCCGCTCGAATAAATGAGGGGCTCGTGGGAGTCGCTCTTCTCGGGATGTGCTTCGCCCTGAATGCGTGCTCAGATAAGGCTGAGGCAATCCACTTTGGTAGCGAGGAATGTGCTCACTGTAAAATGACCATTACAGACCAACGCTTTGGTGCCGAGCTCATTACAAAGAAGACAAAAGTCTACAAGTTTGATAGCATTGAATGTATGCTTGGCTTCGAGCAAGACAAATCAGTTGATCCGGACGATATCGCAACAGAATGGGTAGTGGACTATGCTAACCCTGGCAATCTTATCGCCGCACGAAAGGCATGGTATCTCAAATCCGAAAAACTTCCGAGTCCCATGGGCCTAAACCTGAGTGCGTATGGCACGAAAGAGGCATACGAGGCTTCTCACGCCACCAATGGAGGTGAGTTGTACTATTTCGATAGCGCACGACTGCTTGTCGCTAAAACCTGGTAGTAATTCTCAGTCGATTTCTGACGTTAAAAGTATCCATTTATGACGCATTGACATGAAGTGCCGACTTCCCGTGCTGATTCTACTCTTCCTGAGCGCAACGCAATATTCCTTCAGCAGGACAGTGGACGTCTATCCTGTATTTCCAATGCCACTACATCGTGCGCTTGAGAATACAAAGGCGGGTGATATTGTTCGCGTCCATAAAGGGTGGTACTGTGAAGGTACCATTGTTGTCGATAAGGCGATTCAACTAATAGCAGATGGCGATGTTACGGTTGATGGCGCTGATTCTTGTGAGGTAATCGTAGTGACCTCAAATAATGTCACCATTCGCGGATTTACCATTTGCCATACAGGCGACTCCTATATCTACGAGCGCTCGGGGATCAGGTTGAAATTTGTGGAGGGTTGTGTGATCGATGCGAATACAATTCTGTGCTGCAGCTATGGCATATACTCAGCAAAGAGTAAGCACAATACCATTAGTAACAATTTCATTCAAAGTAATGCCAACAGTGAAAGTGCTTCCGGGAATGGAATTCACTGCTGGTATTGTGATGACTATTTGATCCGCAATAATGTTGTCGATCAACATAGAGACGGGATCTACTTGGAGTTTACGACCAACACTCGAGTCATGAACAACGAAAGCAAGGGCAATATTCGTTATGGTTTGCACTTCATGTTTTCGCACCACAACGAGTATCAACAGAATCGTTTCCATCATAATGGTTCTGGTGTAGCTGTGATGTATACACACGACATTCTGATGAAAGACAATGTATTTGAGGATAATCTTGGCGACGCTTCCTATGCGCTTTTACTCAAAGAAATATCCCACGCAACGATTTGTAACAATGTTTTCAAGGGCAATTCATCGGGTATTTACGCGGAAAGTGGTGGATCCATGCATATCTACCGCAATAACTTTATCTCAAATGGATGGGCGATGAGATTGATGGCAAGCTCCGTCGACAATCTGATTGACTCAAACAACTTTAGCTCCAACAGTTTTGATGTTGCAACAAACGATTATACCGCTTACAGTACATTTCACGGGAATTATTGGGATCGATATACGGGGTATGATTTAGACAAAAATGGCGTCGGTGACGTGCCTTTCCGCCCCGTTCGACTTTTTTCTACAATCGTTGAGCAAAATTCGCCGGCAATGCTGTTGCTCCACAGTTTCTTTGTGTCCCTCTTGGACTTGGCAGAATCAATCTTTCCTACCGTTACTCCTGCTACCATGCAGGATGATGCGCCATCTATGAAGCCATTGAGGACGTTCTCATGATAAATCTCAATCAATTGCGGAAGTGCTACTCTCACATACCGGTGCTTGATAACCTTTCGTTGCATTTCGGTTATGGCCGGACAACGGCATTGTTGGGTCCCAATGGATCCGGAAAAACAACTCTTATCAAGAGTATTCTTGGATTAGTAAAACCCGATAGTGGCACTATTCACGTTAGTGGGACTGCAGTCAGCAATGATGGTAGTTATAGGCGGCAGATTGGGTACATGCCTCAAGTGGCTCGCTATCCGGACAACTTGACAATCCGCGAAGTTCTCGGCATGATTTCGGAGCTACGAGAAGAAGAGCCCAAAAGACTCCATGAACTATTTAAAGTATTTGAGCTTCTGCCTCATGCAGAGAAGAACATGAAGTCTCTCAGTGGTGGAACACGACAAAAAGTGAGCGCTGTTGCCGCAATGATGTTTGATGCACCCATTCTCATTCTAGATGAGCCTACCGCAGGTTTGGATCCGCTCATGGCTCGTCGTCTGAAAGACTTGATTATAACGGAGAAAGCTAGGGAGAAGACGATTCTTCTCACCACGCACATTGTTGCAGAGATTGAAGAGTTAGCAGACGACATCGCGTTTATTCTGGAAGGATCTCTGCTCTTTCATGGATCAAAGTCTGAATTACAACATGCTACGGGTCAACAATCATTTGAACAAGCCGTCTCGTCACTGCAGAAAAATGTCACGTTTCGGAGAGCCGCATGAATACTAGTACCTACATATCGGCGTATAGTGTTGAAGATCTGAGTACACAAGAGAGATCTCTGATTGCCGCACATCATAGAACGTCTCTCGATTCACTTTTGAAGGTAGAGCTGCGGAACGCAGCTCGAAACAAATGGCTCTTGATCTACTTCGCGTTCTTTGTTGCTCTAAGTGAGGGGTTGTTCCGCTTTACCGGTATGGCCGACAAAGTCTTTGTGACACTTATGAGTATCATGACCATCGTCGTTCCGCTCATTAGCATCATGTTTAGTGTGATGCAAGTGTACAATACCAGAGAATTCACAGAATTGCTTTTGTCGCAACCGGTGCGCCGATCGACGGTATTTGTGTCGTCTTTTTTGGCCACATCATTGCCACTCGTCCTGAGTTTCTGCGTTGGAGCAGGTATACCCCTGCTCGCGCACTCGTTTGGAGATCGAGACCTTATAGGGCGAACACTTCTATTACTGGTCAACGGGGCTCTTCTCACCTGTTCGTTCAGCGCTCTTGCCTTCGCAATCGCCACAAAAATGGATGAGCGTGCGAAAGGATTTGGTGCATCGTTGATGGTGTGGTTTTTCTGCGCTGTTGTGTACGACGGACTCTTTCTGTTTCTGCTTTACGCTCTTAGTGATTACCCGACCGAGCGCTTCGCTTTAGTGCTGAGTTTTCTCAATCCAATCGATCTTTCTCGAATCATGTTATCACTTGTTTTGGATCAATCAGCCTTAATGGGTTATACGGGAGCGATTTATAAGCAATTCTTTGGTTCTTGGCAAGGAATGAGCCTGGCTTTGAGCGTGCTCACAATGTGGGCCATCATTCCTGTCATTGTGGCACGACGCACTTTCTTACGAAAGGACTTTTAACGGCAGCGCTCTCAATGAATGGCGCGAAGCGCATTCGCAAAAAAATCTTGCGAAGAGTATTTCCACAAACACGGTTTATCACCTCTATGAAAACAGCGTTACTCACCCTGATACTCACTGCTCTGATGTTGAGTTCGTGCTCGCAGCAGACTGCGCCCGAGGTCTCATTACCAAGTATTAACAAGGCCAAGATTACGGAGCTTAGCGACGGCGATACACAAATAGAGATTTACTCGGACAACACGTTACACGCAGGGTACAACAAGCTGTACGTTCGATGCGTGTGCGCCTGCAATGGACAAGTGTTACAAGATGCACACGTGGAAATGCAAGCTAGTATGGCGATGAGTGGCGGCACTCATGACGCGCCGATGGAGCAGCCGTTGAGCACTGCCCCGAATGCATTGGGTCTTTTTGAGGGTGCCATGGTTTGTACGATGCCCAGTATAAGTGGACAGGATTGGAGCCTGAACGTTCATGTGCACAATCACTTGACAGACACGGAGCACGACTTTACGGTGAAGCTCACGGTTCCGACGAGTAGTGCCGTGCAGAAACTGCAGGGTGGCGACGGGCAAGAATATTTCTGCGTTTGTGCTTTGTCGGCCAGCCCATGCATGGGTATGAACCCGTTGCGATTTTGGATATATCGTCACTCCACCCAAACCCAAATCGAAGCAATGAGCACGATGAACTTAAGCATGAGCACACACATGACCACGATGGATATGTCGTCGGATGGTAATGTGCAGCCGGTAGCAACCGGTGACGGCGAATTCGCAGCCGCGGCAAATCTGAACATGCATGGTGGCTGGGATATTCAACTACGTTTGAGCCAGGGAGGTACAGAGCTAGGTGTGGTACACTTTCCTGTGCAATTCTAAGACTACTACCACTGAGCTATGAACAGCAGTGCTGAGCAAGAAGTCGTCCAAAAAAGGAAGCCCGGCATAACAGCATTGGACGAAGGAACGCCGGCAGCCGCAAAGGATTTTACACTTCGTCGTATGCTCGACTCACCAATCGAACCCTATCGCAGTTTGTTTGCACTAGGCGCTGTGCATGCCTTTGTGGGAGCTATGGTGTGGGTGTTGTACAGTGTGCAGTGGATAAGCAATCCCATCCGTGTTCATCCGCTCATGATGAGCGGTGGCTTTCTGCTAAATTTTGCGACTGGTTTTCTATGGACTGCCTTTCCGCGCTTTACTCAAAGTGCATTAGCGAGAGTTCGAGATCTTTTACCACTATTAGCTTGCAGTATGGGTGCATTGGTAGCTGAAGTGTTGATGAGCGAACGATGGGCATTGATGTGTTTTCTACTTATGATGGTGTGGACGGACGTGTTTGCAGTACAGCGATTTCGCGCGCGCGGACAAAATCCTCCCGACTCTTTTCTCTTTGTGGCGGCAGCACTTGCTTTGGGTACAGCTTCACTTCTGACTCTGGTGCTGGCACAATGGATCGAACTGCCATTTGTGATGTATGTATTTGCACGAATCTTCTTTTTGAAAGGCTTGATCCTGCTGTTGGTCTTGGGAGTTGGATTTCGATTACTGCCGGCTTTTCTGGGCATGCGTCAAGCCCACAAAATTCAACTCGTGACCGAGGTTAATGGTCAGCAGCATTTTAAAGCACAAACATTATTGGTCACGACGGAACATGTGATGATTCTCCTCAGTGTCGTGGCTGGATTTGTATGCGAGAGTGAAATGCTCACGCGCATCGGTTCGGTACTCATTGGCGCTGCCTTGTGGTGGTCGGGCTTTCGTGTCTTCCACATTCACCGAATGCCGGAGCGCAAGGATCGATTTTCGCTCATGATCTGGTTTTCAATTCTGGCTCTGATGCTAACGCCGGCACTTGTTCTGGCATTTCCCGAGCAGTCAGTTCATCTCTGGCATTTGGCTTTCATTGGCGGTTTTGGATTGATGACGATCATGGTTTCAATCCGAGTCAGTGTATCACATAGCGGTGTTGCGCAGGCACAGGAAGAAGAAAAGCGCAGTTACCTTCCGTGGATGGGAGCATGCATTATCGTTGCTGCGCTTACTCGGATCTCAGTTTCCTGGTGGCCACAGACACAGACATCTCACTACGTTTATGCATCGATGCTTTGGATAACCATGCTCGCAATGTGGTTTTGGAATGTTCTGCGCTACAGCGTCGTCGCTGAAAAAAGAAAGTGGAAGATGTTTTAACGGCAATAATAAACGAAATCTTAGGGGAGCGCCGGAAATCTGCGCGCCAGATAAAACACTACGTCATACCCAACCAATTTCCTTCTCACATCCATAGAGGTCTTGTATGAATATTCGAACATGGCTCGTTATCGCTTGCCTGAGCATCGTACTGAGCGCTTGCAAAACCGATACATCAAAAACTAATGAGCAATCGCTCTCCGGCGGAACAGGACAATCGGCCGTTGTTGACACAACATCTGCAAAAGACATTGTGAAAGTTGCAGTAGCATCACCAGATCACACTACACTCGTCACTGCCGTAACAGCAGCCGATCTTGTAAATTCACTGGCTAATGCTGGACCATTTACTGTATTCGCTCCAACAAATGCTGCATTTGATAAGCTGCCCAAAGGCACGGTTGAAGATTTACTTAAACCCGAGAATAAAGAAAAACTAGCTGACATACTACAACACCACGTTGCAGTAGCCGTGTATGAAGCAGACGCACTCAAAGATGGCCAAGTCCTGGGTATGGTCGATGGCAATAATGCCACCATCCACCGCAAAGACGGCGCCCTCTACATCGATGACGCCAAAGTACTCGCCAGCGTCCGCGCATCGAATGGGATTATTCATGTGATAGATGGCGTCATCTTAGCAAAGAAGTAATCCATATTTCCACACAAGCATTGCGGTGGTGAGCCACCCACTCGGGAACCGCTTTCAGTCCAAAATGTGGATAAAGTGGTGGAAAAAGCAACTACTCCCTTTCGTTTTTGCAGCGATTGGGGGTTTTTCTGTTTGTGGGGAGCTGATTGTGAGGGGGAGCGAGTGGCTCGCTGTCGAGTTACTCTGCTTGAATCGCTGACCCAAAATTCTTTACAGGATGGATTTTGAGACGTGCGAGCTCTTGCTTACTCAGTACACGTCTGAAGTGTGCTGCGCATCGTTATAGGGTTCGTTTTTATGACAAAGTGGGGGTGAGTGGAGTATACGGACCAGGCGCCAAGGGATAGCAATCGCCATGTGTCGATAAAGGTCCGTGAGTGTCCTAGCCTTCCACACAACAAAAAAGCCCGCTCTCTCGAAGAAAGGGGCTTGAAGGTGAGTTGGTGCTCGCTACAAGACTTGAACTTGTGACCTCTCGCGTGTGAAGCGAACGCTCTAAACCGACTGAGCTAAGCGAGCAGAGTGTGATCTGCAGTGATCGAAAGACAAATTTACGCGAAATTTGCATGACATCCTTCAATTCTCGGTCACCTCGTGAACATTCCTGAATATATCCTGCGCACGTTTGGGATCGTGTGTACCACGGTTCTGCACGGTATTGCCTTCTTGTCGCATAGTCTTCTTGGCGGTCGGGCACAGATTTGTTATGGCTACGTGCGCTCATGGTGCCGCAGCGTGTTGTGGTTTTCTGGGGTTGATGTAAAGGTTGAGGGACTCGACTTGCTCTCTCCAGAGCAGTCGTACATCTTCATCGTCAATCACTCCTCGCTCTTCGATATTCCGGTGATGCAGGTCGCGCTCAGGCGTGACGTGCGCATCATGTACAAGAAGGAACTGGAAAAAGTACCATTCATGGGCTGGTCGCTCAAATACTCCACTTTCGTTCCCATCGTGCGGGAAAAAGCTCGCGATGCCATGAGTACCGTTCAACACACCGTCGATGCCATCACTAACGATCCCTCCGACCTTATGGTCTTTGCCGAAGGCACACGTACGTCCGACGGCTCTCTGCAAAAGTTCAAACGTGGTGCGTTTATACTGGCGATAAAGGCGGGACGTCCCATCGTGCCCGTCGCAATTAGCGGCACCTTTCACGTCCTTCCGAAATCAACCTTACGCTTCCGTAAGGGAAAAGTGATTGTGCGCATCGGCAAGCCGATGACCATTGAAGCACGTGAGTACACACGCCATGAAGAAATTGCCCTGATGGAACAAGTGCACGAACAGGTTGCGGAGTTGCTGGGCGTGTGACGGCGGATATGCAAGAAGTTAATGTTCGATATTGAGTCGTCAATGAGTGTACTCGTTGCAATTCCGCGTCGCTGCGACGAGCGGAGCGACGAAGCAATCTCGTCAATGCGATGATCTGCGCTGACGGGATTGCTTCAATTCGCTCGCAAAGACTTGCTTTCAGAGCATGTACAATTCCGCATCACTGCGAGGAGCGAAGCGACGAAGCATTCTCGTCAATGCGATGATCTGCGCTGACGGGATTGCTTCGCTTCGCTCGCAAAGACGTGCTTTTAGAGCATCTTCAACTCTACGCTCATTAGGTTGCGGGCATCCATCACAGTTGACGAACAATAGAGCGTTATTTCCGCCGACAAATGGCTACAAGACTGACGCCGAAGGGGAATGACATGGATTTGAGGAAGGGAGTTTCCGCTTTGAATATGCCGTCGAATAGGGAGTTGACGATGCCGGGAACGGGATCGACTACCGCGTGGATGTCTTCCGGTTTGAGCGAGCGCTGTGTCATGCGCTTGAGTGCCGCCAAGGGGAAAAGAAAAGTATTGAAGTAACTGAGCTTCACGATGTCAAAGCCGGCGTCGCCAAGGAGTTTGGCGAATTGGGCTTTGGAGTAACGACGGTAATGCATGTGAATGATATCGTGCGCACTCCACATCCAGGCGTTGGCGGGGACGGTGGCAATGAAGTATCCGCCGGGACGAATGAGGTTGTACACCTCAGAGACCACTGCTTTGTCGTCCTCAATATGTTCGATCACATCTAACATCGTCACCGCGTCGACGGTGTATTTGTCTCGCGGGAAGGTGTCAAGTAGACCGAGGTGTAGGTGTTCGAGACCACGCTTACGACAGTACTCTATCGCTAGTGGCGAAGTGTCGGTTCCCACCGCTGTGTAGTCTCTTGCCAATTCCGATAAAAAGCCTCCCGTTCCACAACCCACATCCACCACCGTTGCGCCTTTTTCCAGCGAACAATAATGATTGATGAGCGAGTGGATGATGTGTGCCCGGGCCGTAAACCACCAATAGGAGCTCTCGACCTGGAAATTTGAGTGGTAGACTTTTTCTTCCATAGAAGCTCAAAATACAAGAATTGTCGCTCTCGAAAGGGGACTCTGCACTAAACATACTTCAAAGTGAGTATCGTGACGACGACTGAAGACGGCTTTTTAAGGGAGTGCGATGTCGCTCAGTCACCACGGGAACTTACTCACGTACTCATTGAAGCTGACTCGTGGACTTTTTCCGCCACGTTGACATTTCATTCTTCGCCCTTTTGGTCGATAATTCAGCGAAAGCCCGTGTTTGTGTATTGGTGTTTTGGGTCATAAATGCCAATAACAAGTCGGTATTGTGGTGGAGTAAGCAGATGAACATAGTATGTCTGCACATACCTCATGACAATGAACGGTGCACAGAGAGTTGGCATCGACAGCACACGACGTGTTCTGCGCTTGCGCAGGCACGTATTGTCATTCTCCTGACGATTTACTTCAGCAAATCAACAACTATTCCTATTTGAGGTGTTATGGAAACCTTTGCTCATTCGAAAACGGCGACGACGATTGATTCTATTGTCCAGGTGGTCAGCTTCAAGATCAATGGCGAGGAGTATGGTGTGGACATTCTGAAAGTGCAGGAAATCAACCGCACGATGGATGTGACTCGCGTACCGAACTCTAAAGATCATATCGACGGCGTGATTAACCTGCGCGGTAAGGTCATACCGGTGATCGATCTGCGCACCCTGTTTGGCTTTCAGCGCATTGAGCACGACCATAACACGCGCATTATCGTGGTGGAATTGAGCGACAAAGTGGTAGGCTTCGTGGTCGACCAAGTACTAAAGGTTCTCAGTATTCCGCAGTCTGTGATTGAAGACACTCCGCCGATGCTCGGGAACACACAAACAGAGTACATCCGCAACGTGGCAAAGTTTGAGGAGCGACTCATTATCCTCCTCGATCCGGAAAAACTGTTGCACGAAGAATTCAGCGTCGCAGCTGATGCCGTGATCTAGTCAGTCTACGCACACTCGTCGAACTCGCAACAATGTCGGTGGATGAATCAAGGAATGACAAACATGGAACACAGCAACAGCACAGTGGACGAGCGACGTCAGGAAATGGAATCATTGGCAAGCGCCGATAACGCTGCCTCTGTCCAACGCTTGATCGAAGGTCTTGGCGATTCCGCCCGGGGCGTACGCGCAGCAGCCTTCAGTTCGCTCGAAGCCTTGCGTTGTCCTGCAGTCTACACAGAGCTCGTGCGTTGCCTGGATCAGAAAAATCTGGTGGTCCGCAACGCCGCTTCACTGCTCCTCATCAACATGCAGCTTCGCGCAGTTCCTGCCTTGGTTCCTGCACTTGCAAACCCCGATCATGACGTGCGAAAGTTTGTGGTAGATATCCTTGGTCTCATCCCTGACAATGGCGCCGATCACGCGTTGAGCGCGCTGCTCAGAGATCCGGATGATAACGTTCGCATTTCTGTGGTGGAAGCGTTGGGTAATATGAAGTCACGCAAATCACTCGCTGCACTTCGGAGTCTTCACGAGAACGATGAAAGTATGCGCGTAACGATTTGCGAAGCCATGGGGAAAATCGGCGGTGATGAAGCCGAACACTTTCTGCTCGAAGAAGCGCAGCGTCAACTCGACGCTGCTGAACCTGATGAATTGTTACTGGCCACCATCCTCGACTCCCTCGCGCTGTGTGGAACGGAGCTGGCAATGCCCTTCCTGCATGAATTGATTATTTCACCCATAGCAGAAGTCCAACACGCAGCGATGTATGCACTCATTCGCATTCATCAGCAGCGATATGGCAGCACGGAGGAACTCCGCGGTTTTGCCATGTCGCTCTCCGCCATGCTGCATTCTTCAAACGAGGCCTATGCGATGGCGGCCGCCAGTGCACTGGCGTCCTTCCCGGAGAGCGATGCCTTGATGACACTGGTGAGCGTGGCCGGACATAGTGCGGCATTAGATGCTGTGTTGGTTAAAGCTATCGGACAGCGTCCGCGCGCATTGGAAGAAATCTTACAGATACTCATGAGTACGGACGTGAGCCTTGAATCCGCTCAGCAGTTGGTATTGCTCACGGTATTCCGCTAACACTGTTCGGTGGTGATGGAAGCCGGCGGAGAAACGGTCGCTCAGGTGTTCTCAATTCTTGCGCACTTGCGTGCGCACATGCATGATGAAACGAGAACCATGGTGGACGATATTCTCATGATGCTCGACTACGATCAAGCCATGATGTTGGACGAATCCAGCGAGGGCGAGAGCGCATTCTAATGGAAAGCACGTTTAAACTTCCCACCTCGCTTAATCTGGCAGCGCCCACACCGGCTGTGGTGATGTCGGACGAGACCTTTGCCCATCTGCGCGAGTTCATCTACCAGAAAACCGGCATCTACTTCCAGGATATGAAGAAGTATTTGCTGGAAGGTCGTTTGGGAAAACGTCTGCGTCTGCTCAACATGCACAGCTTCGAGGAATATCTGCGCCACCTGCGCAGCTCTGCCGGAGCTGCAGCAGAACTGCAAGAGTTGTTCAATCACGTCACGATTAACGAAACCTACTTTTTCCGCAACGACGCCCAGTTCGAAGTGCTGGAGAAGGCGTTGATTCCCAAGATTCTTGCAGCCAAGGCAGCCTCACCTCGAAAGAAGCTCCGCATCTGGAGTTCGGCCAGTTCCAGCGGTGAAGAAGCCTATACTCTGGCGATGATTTTCCTGGAAAAAATAAAGCCCAAGTATCCGACGGTCGATCTGGAAATAGTGGGAACCGACATCAATGCGGAAGTGCTGGCTACAGCCCGACGAGGCGTGTACCGTCAGTTCTCCGTTCGCAGTATGCCGGAATACTACATGAAGAAGTACTTGAAGGTTGAGGGACAGAACTACGTGGTCTCAGACCAACTCCGACCCTACGTGCGCTTCGAACATTGCAACCTCTACGATCACGCCAAGATGCGCACGATGCGCCAGTTCGACGTGATCTATTGCTGCAATGTGTTGATCTATTTCAACAAAGAATCCAAGATTCAAATCGTGTCGGATCTGTACGACGCGTTGAATCCCGGAGGCTACATGTTCATCGGGCACTCGGAATCGCTTCACGGGATTTCGAGCGCATTCACGTTGCAAAGTCATCCACACACTGTTGTGTACTCGAAGGAATAACCATGAAAAAAACTGTTCTCGTTGTCGATGACTCCGCCACGGTGCGAAAGCTCGTGGGAAAGACCCTCGAGCTGAGCGGTTTCAACGTTGTGTTTGCAAGCGACGGCATGGAGGCTTTGGAAAAACTTCCCGCTCAACCGTGCGATTTGCTTCTCACCGACCTCAACATGCCCAACGTGGATGGCATCGAACTCATTCGTTCTCTGCGCGACTCGCAAGATTATCGCGACCTTCCCGTAATTGTGCTGTCGTCGCTCGCCGACGACGAAAACCGCGATGAGCTGAGCAAGCAAGGCATCAAAGCCTACATCCAAAAGCCCTTTGACAAGAACAAAATTTTATATCAAGTATCCAAATACCTAAGCTGAAACAGGAGACTGCATGCAAGACATGACCAAACTTCGCTATCTGATCGTTGACGACTCGCCAACCATGCGTCGCATTGTGCTCAATGCCCTCAACGGTTTTGGAGTGGATAATGTAGTGGAAGCCGTTGATGGTCGCGACGGCGCCGAGAAGATTCTGACATTCAATCCGGATTTCGTGATTACGGATTGGAACATGCCAAATATGACCGGTCTCGATCTGGTAAAGTGGATGCGAGCAAATACGGTCACTCAAAACATGCCCGTGCTCATGGTGACAACGCGCGACAACAAGGAAGACGTGGTCGAAGCCGTGAAAGCACGCGTTAACAACTACATCGTCAAACCCTTTACTCCGGCCGGGCTTCGTGAAAAAATCGAGTCCATACTGCAAAGCCTGAACTAAAAGGCGCTCGCGCTTTTTGTATACGCTTTGCTCAGTATCATCTTCAAGAAGGAATCGAGAATGGAAGAATTTACACCGGACATGGAACAACATCTGCCTGCTGAACACGACGCTACGATTGATCACACGGCAGATCTACAGAATCTGATCACTCTGCTCGGCAAAGCGTCTACGCTTATGGGCAAGGCTCAGACTGTTGTCGATCACGGGAAGGAAGCCCTTCCTCAGGTTCAGGAAAAGCTTCATAACATTTCCAACGCCAACGAGGAAGCAGCTCTCAGCATCATGAATGAAACAGAGACGATTGGAGAATTCGCCAATAGTATTCAACGTCATGTGCAGAGCTCAAAGGTTGCCATTACAGATATACACAAGTTGCTCGAAGATGCGCGCAGCACAGAGCGAACCAATAGCGATGAGCATATCCGCAACTATGTGGAAGTGATGCACAACGCACTGTGTGCGTATGAATTGTCTATCGTTCAGTCCTTGAGCGCCATCGCAGAAACCATTGAACACGTGCGCCGTAGCGCTTCGTCCATCGCCATGATATTGCAGGTGCAGGATATTACCTCGCAACAATTGGCGGGAGCGGGACAGATGGTGAACAATGTGCAGACAAATCTCAAACACATGTTCTCCACAAACAAAGCGGAGAATGTGCATCCTGAGACGCAGAGAGACGGCTCGTTTAACCCTGACGCGAAATTCGATTCGTCGGTCTCTCGTCAAAGCGCGGTGGATGACCTCTTCAATCAAATCAACCAGAACTTGCAAGGATAGCACTGACATGGATGCAGCAAACGAACAATCAATGATGGCTTTCGAGCCGGATATGGCAGAAATCTTAGATAGCTTTCTCATCGAGTCCAAGGAACTCATGGAAAAGCTTGGCAGCGACCTCATGGACCTCGAGCAACGGCCTACAGATTCCGACTTGCTCAACACCATCTTTCGCGCTGTCCATACCCTGAAAGGCACCTCGTCCTTCCTCGGCTTCATGCAATTCACCGAACTCTCTCACCACTTTGAAGATCTGCTCAACGCTGCTCGCCGTGGCACGGTAATCATCACGCCGGCACACATCGACTACAGCCTGATTGTGTACGATCAACTGCGGGAGATGCTCGATGATATCGAAAACAAGAGTATCCCGCACTACGAGCTCAATGAGTATTTCGTGCGACTCAAAGAACTAAGCGACACTGCTGTACCAACCAATGACACTCCTGTGGAGACGGCAGCTTTAGCTGCAACGTCTGAAGAAATGTCTCCTGCAGAAATCGCTCAAACAGAAATTCCCTCTGCACCGTCTCAATCAGCCACAGCAGCAACTAGTTCCCCCGACGATGAACGCGCACGTGCCATGGCTGAAGCTCTGGCCTCGCTGCAAAGCGTCATCGCAGAAAAGCATCTTGAACCTCTAAGCATCGAGCTTCCGGCACTCACAGCTTCAAGCGATGTCTCGTCCGAAAACACGGTGACGTTGCAAGCGCAGAAAATGGACGATGCACCATTGATTCAATTCTCGCCGGCTCCGCCGTCATCTCATGAAGAACTGAAACCGGAACCGAAAACAGAACTGAAATCGGAACCGAAATCAGATTCAAAACCCGAACAAAAAATCGAGCAGAAAGTAGAGACTAAGCCTGTCACCGCGAAGGATAACTTGGTGAAGAACGCGGAATCGACCATTCGTGTCGACGTGCAGCGCCTCGATAGCCTCATGAACCTTGTCGGTGAGTTGGTGCTCGGTCGCAATCGTTTCTCGCAGTTGATTCACAAGTTGAACGACGAGATGGACACGCATCCGATCGTCAAAGAGTTGCTGGAAACCAGTACCCATATCGACTTCATTTCTACCGAGCTGCAAGCCGCCGTGATGAGTACGCGCATGGTGTCGATGGCCAAGATCTACAACAAGCTCCCGCGCTTGGTGCGAGACTTGTGCAAGGAAATGAGCAAAGACATCGATCTGCAACTCAGCGGTGAGGATACGGAACTCGATAAAACGTTGATTGAAGAACTCAACGATCCCTTCATCCACTTGCTGCGCAACGCTGCCGACCACGGAGTGGAAACTCCCGAAGAACGCGAGAAGCTGGGCAAGCCGCGTAAGGGAACGATCAGCGTCAAAGCTGAACATGCCGGCAACCACATTGCCATCTCTATCATCGATGATGGCAAAGGAATGGATCCGGCCGTGCTGAAGAATGTCGCGATTTCGCGTGGAGTCATTACCGAGCAGGAAGCCGAACACATGAGTGATCAAGAGGCTTTCAAGCTCATCTTCATGCCCGGATTTAGTACCGCAAAGAAGATCACCAATGTGTCCGGACGCGGCGTTGGGATGGACGTGGTGAAGACAAACATCCTAAAGCTGAAAGGCTCGATCAGTATCGACTCGCAGCTCGGACGCGGTAGTGTGTTTACGATTAAGCTGCCGCTAACGCTGGCTATTATTCAGGCTTTGTTAGTGGAGGTGAAGGATGAGATCTTTTCGATGCCGCTGGAGTCGGTGATAGAAGTGATCCGCCTCGAACGCAGCGATGTACAGACCATCCAATCGCGCGAAGCCACACTTCTGCGTGGCAATGTGTTACCGTTGATTCGATTGAACGAAGTGATGGGACGCGACTCTGCAGCTCCGCGCACAGAAGATTCATTCTACACCGTGGTCATGCAGTTTGGCGAACAGCGGATCGGTCTGATCGTTGATAATCTTCTCGGACAACGAGAGATTGTGATTAAGTCGCTCGGCGCGGCCTTCGAAGGCATCCGCGGAGTATCCGGTTCTACTATCCTGGGCGACGGTCGCGTGATCATGATTCTGGATGTTCCGGAAATCATGAAGATGTGTACAAGCTCTGTGAAGGAGCTTGCATGAAACCCATCAACGTCATCGTCGTCGACGATTCCGCCTTCATGCGCAAGTCGCTTGCCACGATGATCGAGTCACATCCGGACTTGAAAGTGGTGGCAACCGGACGTGACGGAAAAGAAGGCGTGGAGCTGGTGAAGAAGTTCCGTCCGGACGTGGTGACCATGGACATCGAAATGCCCGTGATGGACGGTCTCAGCGCTCTCTCCACCATCATGAAAGAGTGTCCCACTCCCGTCATGATGGTCAGCTCTCTCACCACCGAAGGCGCCACCGCCACACTTGATGCGTTGGAACGCGGAGCTGTAGATTTCATCCCGAAGCAACTCTCCTACGTGTCGCTGGATATCCTGAAGATCAAGAACCTGCTGCACGAAAAAATTATTGGCATCGCATCCAGTCGCCGGCCCCGCCGCGCGGCCGATGT
This sequence comes from Chlorobiota bacterium, assembly GCA_039810585.1. Taxonomy (GTDB): domain Bacteria; phylum Bacteroidota; class Ignavibacteria; order Kapaibacteriales; family NICIL-2; genus JBBATK01. The sequence goes on along the minus strand of JBDHXF010000006.1, from coordinate 42,237 downwards.
CGAACTCCGTCGCAACACAACACTCACATCTCCGGCACCGGGAACCGCGTCCGGTGCTGCACAGCCTCTGTCTGCGGTTCCAACCAGACCGGTAGCCGGTGGATTTGCTGCCGCGGTGATTGGAGTTTCTACCGGCGGTCCACAAGCGCTGATGCGTATTGCACCCAAGTTTCCGTCGAGCTCTGCCATTCCGATTATCATCGTACAACACATGCCGCCAAAGTTTACCACCTCACTGGCGGAGCGACTCAATGCGGTATGCCCACTCCCGGTTCGTGAAGTGGAAGATGGCGAGACGATGGAAAACGGTACTGTGTATCTGGCTCCGGGAGGACGCCAACTCATATTGCAACGCGTTGGTATGAAAACCATCTTTCGCGTGAATGACGAAAGCAACGGCTCGATTTATAAACCGAGTGTGGACGTGCTCATGAATTCTGCCAGTGAACAACTACGCAAGCCTCTCTTGGGAGTAATTATGACAGGGATGGGACGCGATGGCTTGGAAGGTCTGAAGACCATCAAGAGCAAAGGTGGCTACGTAGTAGCGCAAAGCGAAGACAGTTGTGTGGTCTACGGCATGCCTCGCGCAGCCATCGAATCGAAGGTGAGCGACGTGGTGCTAAACGTCGAAGACATTCCTATGGCACTGGCAAAGCTGATCTCCTGACCTTTCAATTCACGCGGCGCGCTGCGCCTTCGCGCCCTCAACATGTCAGTTCAGTCACCTTCAATTCGGATACGATTCGGATTCCAAACACGCTTAAAAAATCATTCTCAATAATTGTATCTAATAGTCCGATAATAGCCAAGGATAGCTCAACTGCGTTCACTATCAGCATCTCGAGCTTTTCAACACAACGCAAACCAATCCATTAGAGTGAGTTTCTTATGAAAAAATTCATACAGTTCTTTTCCGGTATTCGGATGAAGATTTTGCTTCCACTGCTTCTCGGATGTGTGTTGGGAGCATTTGGCGTGTACAAGGCCATCGTGAACATGTACATCGATCAGAAAGAAGAAGCCTACGTGGAAAAAGCCCGCGCCTTGGTTCTCTCTGCCGAATCGGCTCGTGAGTATGCGGCTACGCAGTACAAGAAGAACCTGTTCAAAGCAGACATTAAGAAAAAGGACGACCTCCTGTACACCGTACCGGTCTTTGCTGCAATTCAAGTAGCAAAAGCTAAGGCAAAGGATCTTGGTTTAACCATTAAGGTACCCAAGTTTCAACCGCGCAACCCAGACAACGAGCCGGATGCCTTTGAGGCAGATGTATTGCACAAGCTGGAAGGTGGGACGGTGTCGGAGTACTATCAAATTGATGACAAGTCCGACAACCTGCGCTTCTTCCGTCCCGTAAAGCTCACCTCTGAGTGCCTGAATTGTCACGGCAATCCGGCAAATTCCATGGCTCTCTGGGGAAACAACGAAGGTTTAGACGCAACCGGTGCGAAGATGGAAAACTGGAAAGAAGGCGAAGTGCACGGTGCGTTTGAGGTGATTATGCCAATGGCGCCGGTGCGTGAAGCCGCTCAGCAAGGTGCAGCCATGATTTTCCGCATTCTTGCCGTTGTGGTTGGTGTTTTCATTCTCATGGGATTAGGCATCTCGGCTATGATCATGAAACCGGTGAACAACCTCATGAAGGCAAACGACGAAGTCGGAGCCGGCAACATGGATGCTCGAGTGAAGATTACCACGAAAGACGAACTCGGTGTACTTAGTGCATCGTTCAACACCATGGTGTCGAACATCCAACAAGCTCAACAAGTATCTGAAGAAAACCGTCGCTATCTCAACGAATCTGTCTCGGCTATTCTGCAGGCAATGGACCGCTTTAGTCAGGGCGATATGTCAGTGCAGATCGACGGAGATTCGCAGGACGATATCGGTCGCCTGAAGTCCGGCTTCAATTCTATGATTAGCAGTATTCGCGAGTCCACGGAGAAAGACGAACAGCAACGTCGCTACCTCGCCGAATCCGTCAGCACCGTGCTCGAAGCCATGAAACGCTTTGCCGCCGGCGATTTGACGACAAAGCTGGACGTGACGTCGAGCGACGAAATTGGTCAGCTCATGGCAGGCTTCAACGATGCCGTTGCCAACCTCCGCGCTATCGTCGAAAACGTCCTCGGTGCCGTAGAAGCCACTGCTAGTGCATCGGCAGAAATATCATCCTCAACGGAAGAAATGGCTGCCGGCTCGCACGAACAAACCATGCAAACCGCCGACGTTGCCAGTGCCGTGGAAGAGATGACAAAGACGATTATCGAAAACTCCTCCAACGCCCGTTCCACAGCCGACATGGCCGATCAGGCTCGCACGACGGCCGACTCCGGTGTGAAAGTGCTGCAAGAGACTGTGGAAGGAATGCGTCGCATCGCCGACGTGGTTCATAGCTCCGCTCAAACAGTCGAAGCGTTAGGACGTTCCTCAACGCAAATCGGTGAAATCGTCTCGGTGATCAACGACATCGCCGATCAGACCAACCTGCTTGCCCTCAACGCAGCCATCGAAGCCGCACGAGCAGGCGAGCAAGGTCGTGGATTTGCCGTCGTAGCCGACGAAGTGCGCAAGCTTGCCGAACGCACCACCAAGGCCACCAAGGAAATCTCGTCGATGATCCAAAGTATCCAGCGTGATACGAGCTCTGCGGTGTCGTCCATCAACGAGGGTACTCGTCAGGTCAGCGCCGGTATCGCTATGACCGATCAAGCAGGCAGCGCCTTCAACGAAATCTCCGAGGCCGTTCGCAAGGTGGCAGGCATGATCAACCAGATTGCCGTCGCCAGCGAAGAGCAATCCAACGCGTCGGAAACGATTAGTCGTAGCGTGCAAGGCATTAGCGAAGTCACCAGCCAAACCGCGACTGGCACCGAGCAAATCGCCCACGCGGCGGACGACCTTAACCGTCTGACCGAAAACCTGCACCAGCTCGTGAGTCATTTCACACTCAACGAAAACTCACCGCGCAGCTCCGGCGCACGTCCGCAGTACATGGCCGACAAAACCGCTGGTCGCTCAAACACCATGAGTCACTCGCACAGCTCCGCTCACTCGAACTACTAAGCGACGACTCATTACCAACGCGCTTCGCGCTGCTGATCATCTTTACCGCTGTCTTGATTTCAAGGCAGCGGTTTTTCATTTGTGGGTATCTGGACATCAAAATCATCGTGAATGTTTGCACATGGCTAATTAATATCCCCATCTACTACGTCGAAATTTGAGCGAAATCGCTGTTTTGTGCATAAGCCTAAAAAGCGTGAGCCACCCACTCGGCTTCGCCAAGTGGGTGGCTCACCACGTCTGGCTCCAGGCGATGTCCCTTTGGAATACGTGTCATTCTCGAAGAAAAACCCGTTTCTTCCAAAATGGTCAGCGGAGTGCCAGGTGTGGACATCCGTATCCGTTCAATACTTTCCACAAGCCAGAATTTTATCCCCAATACACCCCTCGAAATTTGAGTCGAATCACTGTTTTGTGGATAAGCCTAAAAAGAGTGAGCCACCCACTCGGCATCGCCGAGTGGGTGGCTCACGTGTGTGCGTCAAGGGCATGTGAGCTTTCGCTTCTTCGAGACCATGACCTCGCTTATTAAAGAATTTCGGTAGAAATTATCTTCTAAAAAACCCTTCAGCTCGAGCTCTTTGATTCGATAATCACTACGCAAACATCGCAACACTTAAGACTGAACTCTCTGTCTTGGTTGTTTGACTTTTCACCAATCGAAGGAAGATTATGAAAGCGATTGTCGTTTTGGTATCGACTCTCATCTTAAGCTCGGCAGTGTATGCTCAAAACACGGCAACAAGCGCAGGTGCCGATAGTGCGGCGGCTGTGTCGTTAAAGTTCAATGGCTATATCGATAGCTACTACGCCATGGATAACGATGCGCGGGCGGCGCAGAACAGATTTGCTACCAACCCGTTGAACATTGCGAAGGACAAATTTGCACTCAACATAGTGCAAATGAGTGCCGTTGCGGATGCTGAACGATACCATGCAAAAATCACATTGCAGTACGGCGACATTGCACAATATGATTGGGTGGCAACGGGTGAGGATATTCTCACACCAAGCAATCGCATTCAGGAAGCCTATGCCGGATTGCGTTTGCATGAGGGTCTGTGGATCGATGCCGGCTACTTCCTCACACACATTGGTGGTGAGGCCATTACGCCTCGCGATAACTGGTTGGCAAGTGTGGCTCTCATTACACAGTTCGAACCCATTTTTCAGAGTGGAGTGCGTTTGAGCTGGGATGCCACGAGCGACGTGAGCGTGAGCCTACACGCCCTGAACGGATACAATCGATTTACGGATAATAACGAACAGAAATCAATTGGCTGGGGCATCAGCTACAAGCTGAGCCCTTCTTCGACTCTGGCTTTAAACGGAATAGCAGGCAACGAGCAACCCGCCGGCTCTCCGTCGCTCATGCGTGTGTGCAACAACCTGGTCTTCAATACCAGCCTCAGCGATGCGTTGAAACTGAAGATTACGGCCGACCAAGGAATGCAAAAAATTAGCGAAGACGCAGCTTCTATGTCGATGGTGTATGGCGCGTTTGCATCGCTGCGTTACGAAATCAATTCAGGACTATTCGTGAGTGGTCGTGCTGAGTTCTTCCATGATGCCGATGGTGTGTTGAGCGGATCGACGAAGATGATAGCTCAAGCAGCCACGCTGGGATTGGAATACCGTCCCGTCGAAAACGCGTACGTACGCTGTGAAGCGCGCAGCATGCACGACTCTATGGTCGATGCCATGTTTGAAAACAGCAATGGCACAAACTCGCACAGCCGCCTTGAAGGAATATTCAGCCTCGGCGTTTCCTTCTAGTCTGTCTCGAGTTGTGACCTAAGGCAGCGATAAGCGCCTTGCGCTACCCTGTGGTACATGAACATTTTTCAACAACGATATTCCGATTTAGATCAATGAAAGAGAAGATTGAGATGTATCTCCGTAAGGGAAGCATCGAGCAGAAACTATTGGTGACCACCATTGGATTCAGTGTGGTTATTCTTGTCCTGATGTACTTCTTCGTTACCGTTCGTAACGAGGGCATTCAGTTTGCTTCCAAAGAGCAAGCGGGTACAGAAGTCCTGAAGCCTCTTACGGCGCTCATGATTGAGTCGTCGAAAGCTGGATCGGAGTTCGCTTGCATGGATCAGGCGGTGGTGGCAAAAGCTCTGAGTGATTTGAAGGCGCAAAAGGACAATTGTCAGACACTCGAAATCGACAGTAAAATCTCGTCTCTTGAATCCTCTGTGCAAGCATGCGGATCGGGAAGTGACGCCGTTAAAGCTGCTGATCTGCAACGTGCCACGCGTGATGTGATCTCTACCGTGGCAGACAACTCTAACCTAACCCTTGACCCCGATCTGGATTCATACTACTTGATGGATGCCTGTTGTGTTAGGAGTCAGGACATGGCTATACTCCAAGCAAAATTGCTGCAGGATCTGCAGTACTGTTGCACGAATGGAGGACCCGAAGCATTCACTCGCTTAACCGTCACTTGCGCTCGCATCGAAGACGTCTGCGGTGTGATGGAATCCGATCTGCAAACTTCGATGACTAAGAATGCGAGCGGCGATGTAAAGAAAAATCTGGAAGCATCGATTGCTCCGGCGCTCAGTTCATTTCGTTCTCTGGCAGACTTAGAGCACATCGGTAATAGCAAGGGTGATTCCGCTCGGGCTATCGTTCGTGGATTGCAATCCGAGTTGGACGCAGCCTATACTCGAAACGCTAGTCTTGCTCAGGCCTCGCTCGATCAACTCCATGCGTTGCTGGATAGTCGTGCTACCGGATTCTCGCACGATCGTATTCGAAGCGTCCTGTTAGCGCTCTTCCTACTTATCCTCCCGGTAGTATTGAGTCGTCGCATTGCTTCCTACATCGTTCAACGGGTACGCGAATTGGGCGATGCCTTGAACCAGGTTCAAGAAGGATACCTTGATACACGCGTTACGGTGGTATCGAACGATGATCTTGGAAAACTCGGTGTGGGTTTCAACGCCATGGTTGATAAGATTCAGGAATCGCAGGTGGCGAATGAGCAGGAGCGGCAAAAAGCCCAGGCCTTTGCCGAAGAAGCACAAGCCCTCAAGATTGAATCTGAAAAGTACACCGAATACCTTCGTCAATCCGTTTCCATGGTCTTGGTAGCCATGGAAGAGCGCTCCGCAGGTAACCTGAATGTTCAGGTATCGGAAGAGGGCGATGCGGTGGTGGCCGAGCTCTGTCGCGGCTTTAACGATTCGGTGGTAAAACTCCGTGACGTCATTGAAGGCGTACAAAATGCCGTGGAAGCAACAGCCAGCGCATCGTCACAAATCAGCTCGTCGACTGAAGAAATGGCCGCGGGTCAGCATGAGTTGACCATGCAAACGAACGACGTTGCCAGTGCGGTGGAAGAGATGACCAAAACCATCATCGAAAATTCCAATAACGCACGTGACACGGCGCAGAGTGCAGAAATGGCACGAGAAACCGCTGATCATGGCGTTCAGTCGATCATCGAGGCGGTGGAAGGAATGAAGCGAATTGCCAACGTGGTTCACGACTCCGCCCAGACAGTGAAAGTTTTGGGCGAGAGCAGCTCACAAATCGGTGAGATTATCACCGTGATCAACGACATCGCCGATCAAACAAACTTGCTGGCGTTGAATGCGGCTATTGAAGCTGCACGAGCAGGCGAGCAAGGCCGAGGATTCGCGGTGGTGGCTGATGAGGTGCGAAAACTAGCCGAACGCACTACGAAAGCAACCAAGGAAATCTCGACCATGATTTCAAGAATTCAGACAGAAACGGAAAACGCGATCTCGTCGATGGAAGCCGGAACGAGCGAAGTGGACAAGGGGATTCACCTGACGGATCAGGCGCGGACAGCATTTGCCAGCATCTCGGATGCGGTGCAGAATGTAACCACGATGATCACCCAGATCGCCGTGGCCAGCGAACAGCAGTCCAGCGCCAGTGAAACCATTAGCCGCAGTATTCAGGCTATCAGTGAGGTAACGACCCAAACTGCTAGCGGCACCGATCAGATTGCCCATGCAGCGGACGACTTGAACAGGCTGACCGAGAATTTGCATAATCTGGTGTCGCACTTCCGACTGCACGACGAAGGCACAAACGCAGGACATCGTCCCGTTATTGCCCCCGACAAGGGCATGGCCACTGCGCAAAGCAAACACAGCCACACGCAGTACGCTGCCTAACAGACGAAAAACACAAAGCGCACATGCGCACGAGCTCCACACTCCAAAGACAGCCGGAACCGCCACGTTCCGGCTGTTGCTTTTTTTACAGGTGCCTCAGGCTTGCGAAAGCGATTCGGAAGGGCAAGGAGGCTGCAGCTGCAAGTAGGGCACATCTGATCTGAGGGACTATGAAATATTTTTCTCAAGTGTGGACAAGCCTGTCCGATAACTCTCTCTGTTGAGCGCTTCGTGTCACGATGCGCCAATCCATGTCAAGGATGACAGGAGCAATTCAAGGAATGAACGACGTATGGAACTCCAAGGCATAAACCTTCCCTTCGTACCGCTAGGCGGGGTTGATCAACTCAGATCAACGCCGGCCCAGATCTCGTCCACTCCCTCAACTCCCTTTGCTGACATTCTGCACACTGAGCTGGAAGGCCTCAAGTTTTCCAATCATGCGCAGGCACGTTTGAACAGTCGTGATATCACGCTCAGTTCAGATGATATGAAGCGTTTGGAGTCGGCGGTGACGAAAGCGGGCGACAAAGGCGCTCAGGATTCCCTGGTCATGCTCCGGGATATGGCATTCATCGTTAGTGTTCGCAATCGCACGGTGATTACCGCGATGAAAGGCGAACAGACACAGAACAATGTGTTCACGAACATCGATTCAGCAGTTGTTGCCTAAGCTTTGTGGTTAGAGCAGTGGCAAAACTTGGGTTGGACCTCGTCCGGTCGATTACACAATCGGCCGGCAGGAGACCCTCCTCTAGAGTAGCTTTCCGACCGACTGACGAAAGCTCTCCCTTAACCACCCGACAGCACACATGATGCAGGAGATTAATAATACGGATGCGCTGCGCGCATACGAATTGAAATCCAGCACCGACGGCTGTCACAACGGTTGGTCAATGTATTCTCCACTATTTCTCGAGGGTCTTTTATGGCTTTGATCCGTTCACTCACGACGGGAACCACTTCCCTTCAGGCACACCAGCAACGTCTGGATGTGATTTCCAATAACATCGCGAATGTCAATACCGTTGGCTACAAAGCCAGCGAAGCCACATTCGTCGACCAGCTCTCCCAGGTGATGAACCTTGGTGTAGGACCGTCGAACATTGCCCAGGGTGGAACCGGTGGTGTGGACCCCTTGCAAATTGGCTTGGGTGTACGCATGGGTGCTGTACGCACGGATTTTAGTCAGGGAAGTATCCGTACCACAAACCGCGCGCTGGACGTTGCCATTGCAGGCGATGGCTTCTTTGCTCTCTCCAGTAACGGAACACAACTCTACTCCCGCGCCGGCAATTTCTCGCTCGATAAGAACGGAAATCTTGTTGATAGCGTGAGCGGTGCCTTTGTTCAAGGATACAACGATAAAGTGGACGCAACCGGAAAGATTGTGAAGGACTCTTCAGGAACCAACGTTCTGGATCGTAACCTCACCAACGTGGTGATCAGCCCGAACGTGAAGTCCAGTCCTCGCCAAACTCAAAACGTCCAAATGGCCGGCAACTTAAATGCATCGTTGCAAACCGGTGAAACCGCCCAAACCTCTGTGTCGGTGTACGACAACATTGGTATCTCACACGTGATGAATCTGACCTTCACCAAGTCAGCCACCGCTAACGAATACGCCATCACCGGCACGGTGGACGGACAAAACGTTACACTTCCTGCATCGGCTGCTACAGTCACCTTTAATCCCGACGGATCCTTAAGCACACCGTTGAGCTTCGATATCAAAGCAACCGATTTGAATACTGCTCTGGGTTCCGGAACACCCTTCGATCCGACAAAGGACGTTACCATCGAACTCGCGCAATCCGGCAACCTGCTGAACGGTATTACTCAATTTGCCGGTCAAAGCTCCGTGAACTTGGTAAGCCAAGACGGCTATGCTGCAGGAAATCTCTCGAGCCTGAGCGTCGATTCAACCGGTCGCATCTTTGGTGGATTTACCAACAGTCAAACAGAAGTACTCGGACAAATTGCCGTTGCCAAATTCACGAACCCTAGCGGTTTGACGAAGCAAGGCGATTCTCTCTTCAGCGTGTCGCCCAATAGCGGTCTGCCCAACATTGGTACCGCCAGCGATATCTTCTCCAGCGTAAAAATTGAAGGTGGCGCTCTTGAAGATTCTAACGTCGACTTAACCACGCAATTCACCGATTTGATTTCTACCCAACGTGCTTTCGAAGCCGCCTCAAGAACCATCACCATCAGCGATCAGTTCTTGCAAGAAATCAACTCACTCAAGCGATAATAAACCGATAGCTCCGCGATAATCATTCGCTGAGCAGTCGATAACACCACAGGCTACGGCCGGCAGCTCGTCGTGAACGCAGGGAAGTGGAGGACCCTGCGCACATCCCGAGTGATGCACACCGGATGCCTTTGAAAATCACTCTACAGCCAGGAATTTTGTTGGTACAAACGAGAAGTGACGCCCCCTACGCAACACTTCTCCGGAAAATGCTCGAACGCTCTGCCACCACGGTGTCACATTAAGGATGATGTACGCTGCGGGTGGCAGATCTTTTTTATACCCCGCCCTTTGTCAACACGTCCTATTTTTCCGTCCTCACTCAGGTACGGCTCATGGCGCAATCATACAATTCACTGGCAGGTCAGAGAGTGCAGCGCATGGAGGCACTCAGCGATGGCGTTTTTGCCATCGCACTCACCTTGCTTATCCTCGATATAAAAGTCCCGGTCAGCAGTCTCATTCACAGCGAGTCTGATCTCATCACCGCTCTGTGCGCACTCACACCCAAACTCCTGGCCTACTTCCTGAGCTTCATGACCATCGGGATCTTTTGGGGCGGTCAAAGTGTGCAGTTCCAGTACATCACCAAAAGCGATCGACACCTGCATTGGTTGAACTTGTTCTTTTTGCTCTTCGTGTCCACCTTGCCCTTTACCACAGCCTTCCTGAGTGAGTTCATTACGTATCGGACGGCCATCTTTGTGTACTGGTTGAATATCCTTCTGCTCGGCCTGAGCCTGTACTTCCACTGGAGCTATGCGCACAAACACGATTTCCTGCACGGCACCAAAGAACAACTTTTTGCAGCGCACAAGGCTATTCGCTCCCGCATCATCATCGCCCAAAGTCTGTATGCCGTCGGTGCGTTGTGTTGTTTCATCAACACCTATCTCAGCATCAGCTTCATCATCGCCGTGCAAGGGTATTATGCGCTAGGAATTGGAATGAGGAAGAGAAGTCGCTCTTAAGTCATCGTTACGTCGAGCCTACAGACGATTTGGAAGGGATTATAACTGCTATCGCTGCGACGTGATAAGAGGATGGTAGACTCGTCGGAAATGCGCATGAGTTACTGCGCGGTTTAAACAGACCTCATGTCTGCCCGTCGAACAAAACGAACTACTAACCCAATCACAACCATCGACACCACAACCAACGCCACAGCCTGCCACAGATTCACGAAGGTTGAGGTATCGACATCACGAAGTGAGGGTACGTAGGAAGCGGTGAGTGCGACGGAATTGTTTGCAAGGTGTAATACAATGCCCGGAAGCAATGAGCGGCTACTGCTTGCCAGGAACGAGAGCAGCGCGCTGATAAAGAGCAGGGGAATAAAGTCCAGTGGTGCAAAGTGAGCCAGCGCAAAGAACATGCTCGTGTGTATGATAGCGGCTCTGATACCGAGCGATTGTTCGAGCGAGCGTTGCATCAATCCACGAAAGAGCAGCTCTTCACTGCAGGCGGGAACGATCACCACGGCAATCGTTGCGATGACGATGGAGAAAACATCTCCGCTACCGAGGATGGAGCGCATCATGCTGTCGCGCGATTCGTTGAAACCTGACAGCATCTTTGAGAGCCATTCCGGCAGTATCGCGCTTTGCACCACATCCCAGCCCGTGCTGAAGGCTTGAACGAGAATTAATCCGACGACAACAAGCATCCAATGACGCGCCCGGATGTTCGTATCGCGAAGGCGTAGCAAGCCGTTGTACCCAAGTGGTGAGAGACGCATGACCAGCAAGGTGGGCACAAACATGAAGAGGAGTTGCGACGCGCCTTGAAACACCGCCATTCGAGGATCATCCGGCTTGATATCCACGAACACTGAGAGAGCTACTGAGCCAATAAGGTAGCTCAGGAGTACGAGGCCAACGCCCAACCAGGCAAAGGAGGTATGGGCGAAGACCGGTTGTTCTTCGTTAGAGTCGGTGTTCATCAATGATTCGTTGGTAGGCCGAAGGCCGAACGTATAAGAAGTCCTTTAGAGATTCTTTTCGTAGATCCGATAGGTCTTGTAGCGACGTCCCTGCATGATCTGCGTTGCGGCTTTGTTCATCGCTTCGTTGCTCTCCAAAATCCAGGATGCTTCACCCATGTCGCAGCCGATGCGGTGGGCAGCGTCGGCGGTTTCCGCGTAGAGCAACACGTCGAGTCCTTTATTGCGGAATTCCGGAAGCACGCCCAGCACAAAAATGCGTACCGAGCTAATCTTCTTTTTCTTTGTGAGTAGGTGCCACAAGCCGCCCACGATGCCGCCATTCTTGTTGTGAATCAGGCTCTCGTTGATGTTGGGCAAGCTGAGGGCGAAGCCGACGGGACGACCCTCCAGTTCAGCGATAAGCACCAGACTGGGCTCGGCAATTTGCTTGAGGTCGTTGGCCAGGAAGTCGAACTCTTCATCGGTGATTTTCACGAAGCCCCAGTTCTTTTCCCACGCGGCGTTGTAGATTTCTTTGAGGATTTGGACATCGCGCAGGAAGTCTGCTTTGGGACTAAACTTCATCGCACGGATGGTGACGCCGGTACGTTCGCGAAGAAGCGAAACCATGCGCTTCATTTTGTCGGACTGGTAGGTTTTGTTGTAAAGCTCGTAGGCATAGAGATCCATTTCCTTGTGCAGCCCGTAGCCTTCCAGAAGGGTGGCGTAGTACTGTGGGTTGTAGGTCATCAGGATTTGCGGCGGCGAGTCGAAGCCTTCTACGAGCAAGCCGCATTCGTCGTTCATCGAGGGGTTGACGGGGCCACGCATTTGAGCCATTTTTCTTTCACGCAGCCATGCGGCTGCGGTGTCGAGCAGAGCAGTTGCAACTTTTTGATCGTTCACGCACTCAAAGAAGCCGAAGAAGCCCACGCGATCCTCGTGCACAATGTTGTGATTGTCGTTGATGATGGCGGCGATACGACCCAGCACTTTGCCACCGTCTTCTGCGAGGAAGAGTTGCATGGTGCTGTGTTTGTAGAAGGGATTCTTCTTGGTGTTGAGCAGTTTCTGACGATCCATCAACAGAGGTGGAACGAAGTTCCGGTCGCCCTGATAGAAATTCCACTGACTCTTAATAAACCGAGTGACGTCGGCCGGTGAGGAAATGGCGCGAATGCTGAAGCTCATGGAGGTGTCCCCTATAATACACGAAAGCCTGCGAATATAGCAAAGCAAAGGGGAGCAGGACGGGCAGACAGCGGCTTTGGGTTCTATTTCGTGCCGGTGACACTTAACGTTAACATTTTGACTTTGCGACGGAAGTCATCCAAGTCGTCGTTAGCCAAAAACTCGTGCGCCGTACGCAAGATGTTGTAGGTGCCGTTCGAGTTAATACTGCAGAAGAACAGCTTAATGTCTGCTCCTTGCTCAGTGCGCGTACACACGCCTCGGATGTAATACTGAACTTCAAGTCGATACAAGGCATCAAGCTCTTCGCGACTGGGCTCGTTGTCGTTCTCGATAAGGTAGAGTTTAAACAACGCAAAGATGCTGTCGCGGGTGTCCACATCATAACACACAAAATGGTCGGAGCTCTTCATAGCATCGAAGACGTTGACAACAACGTCAAATCCATTCACGGTGTGATTGCCAAAGAGATCCCAGTGCGGCAGGGAAGGGTCGTCCACAAAGCTCATGCCACCGCAGACAACGGTGGCAGCCGGAAAGACTCGAAAGCTACCCTGTTGGTTTTTGTAAAGCGTGGAATCGTCCAGCGCAACACAAAGAGCTCGTTGCAAGGCACAGAGAACGGCCGGATCCTCTACCACATCATTCTTCTTTTCTGAACGGAAGCGAATGAGAGCGTAGCCACGACCCGTCGTTTTTGTCTTAAAGGCATCCCCGCTCAACACTTGGACTTCGGCCCGAAGGATGTTTTGCAAACGATCGATGCGAGCAAATACGATGGTGCTACTCAGCATTGCTTGCGCCACTTTGTTCACAGCCGGGTTTAGCGTGTCCTTGGAATTCAAGCGTAAGCGCAACTGGCGAGCAACGGAATCGGAAGAGGAGCTGGGGATGAGGCGATAGGACGGAGTCAATCGAAAGGCCAATGCCAATCCGGCTTCGAGCTTTGATTCTTTGAAGTTGATGTTCCGGCCACATTCTAGCTTTCCGATAATCACGCGGCTAAAGTGTACGGAATCCACGTCACGAGCATGAAGCGAGCTAATGAGGAAGAGACTGACGAATGCGGCTGAGAAAAGTCGTTTCATGGTGATGAGGATGTACGCAAAGAGCAGATATGCACTCTGAGTTGAGAAGAATGGCTAGCTACGACAAACGAGACACGGTGGTGGTGATGTCCTGTCTCCCGTCACAATTCGTACCATTGGGTCGGCTCCGTTTCACAAAAAGACCACCCCAATACCTACGGAATTGCGAGCTGAATCAGACCTGTTCGTCGTAGATTCGACAACAAAGATCACAAAAGCGTGTACAGCGTACCAAATTCCGCGCTCTTGTGTTCTTGAAGTGGCTCTGTTTGGCTCGATTATCGCTGGAAGTATCGGCAGAAAATGGCGTTTTTTTAGTGGGATTTTGACTTCTTATCCTGCTGACTGCTGCTTTTGTTCGGATAGGGGTTTCACGCAATCACCATACCCAATGAGAACACTGCTCCTCACTCTTGCCTTTCTTGGTTGTTTCGGCACTCTTCTCGCCCAATTTCCCTCAGCCTGCGATGTGGACAAAAGCTGCGTTGGCTTAGCCTACACCGGCACTGTAAGTACCGGAAAAGGAGCGAACTACATTGATGTGGAAAAAACGAAGGCACAGGATAGCATTAGCACAGCCATGTCCTTCGAATTCTGGATCAACGCCACCAAGCAGCCCGGCACTCGCGTGTATCTGGCAGGGAAGTGGGGTCCGTACACGAACAACGATAACAACGATTCTTGGGCTTTGTACATCGACCCAAGCGATCATCTGGTGTTTGAACTTAATGGTCAGGGTGACAACCTCGGACCCACCGACAACACAGTTGTACAAACGACGATGGACACACTCTACGGAAAGTGGAATCATGTGTGTGCTGTTTTTGACGGTTCGACCCATCAAGCCATTCTCTACATCAATGCCCAAGAGGTAGCACGATCGTCCAATGCTGCCTACCCATTGTCCACACTCCGGGTTCCGAACGATCCGGCATTGGGCATATTTATCGGATCGACAAATGATATCGCTCGATATTCCACCTATCGCACTTTTATCGGACAGCTCGACGAGATTCGCATGTGGAAGCGTGTGCTTTCACCAATCGAAATCTACTGCATGATGGAGCGCTCGCTTGCGGGCAATGAGAACGGATTGGTGTTTTACTATCGCTGTAACGACAACAACAGCGGCTCCAATGCCGGAATCCTCTGCGATGCTACCGGCAAGGGGAATATTGGTCACATGGTCCAAGTGCAAACGTGTCAGAAGAGCAGTCGTACCGTGTCGCAAAAAATCATAACCGACATTACATCAATAACGGACGACATCAAGTGCAGCTCGACCAAATCGTGGGTGATCAACGTTACCGACACCTCGTACCAATCCTGCGGCAACTCCTACTCTTTCAGCATGAGTGGTGCTGATGCGTCGGCCTTCAGCGTGTCACCCAAGAATGCTACGCTTGTTCCGAACATTTCGACGCCGATTACCATAACCTTCAATGGCGCGCTCAGCGGTAGTATCTCGGCCCAATTTGTGATTTCCGGTAACAATCGATGTGTCACTCAAAAGAAAATTCCCATAAGTATCACGCGCTCAACAGAGCTCTTGGTACGAGCTCGGACGCTGAGTTTCGATACACTGTATGCAAAGTGTGTGTCGACGCCGTACTATGACAGTGCTATTGTTATCTGCAATACAACCGGACCAACCGGAACGGCAACCAATCGTAATGTCACCGTCTTCGGCGGCTCCATGAACGTCTACGGCGGTGTGTTTCAACTCATGCCACCTAAGGGAAAGACCTTTCCGCTCGTGTTGGGTATCGGACAGTGTGACACCTTGTGGCTGCGTTTTCACCCAACCATCGATACTACCTTTAATTACACAGATACTCTGCACATTTCCAGCGATGACGCTTGTGCCGGTTCGGGTGTGGTAGTTGTGAAGGGAACCATTGTCGAAGTGTTTTCCATACGCGATTACTCTACGGGAAAAAAGCGTATCGATTCGCTGACCTTTCAGAACACATGTCCGAAGGATATTTCCAATCCTTCCCAGGCGATCAACTGGTTTAATCTGACTGACCGTAACATCATTATCGACAGTATGCACGTGCCGAGCACGATTGTACGCGTTGGCTTTCCGAAAATTCCTCCGGCTTACACCCTACTGCCATCGGCGAAGAAAGGTGAAGGTCAAAAGTATTTGCGATTCAAGCCGGCTGTGCCGGGCTTGATTAATAACGACCCCATCATCTTCTACTACCACCTGCAGGGTTTTAATTGTCAGTTTGTCGACACGCTCAAATGGAGTGGTCGCGGCTTAGATAACGATGTGCTCTTTTCCACCGCGTCTGTCGACTATGGCAATGTGGTGGTAGGGAAGGACAGCACTATTGCTGTTACCTTCCTGAATAAGAGTGCAACCGACGTGATGAATATCTCCTTCTACCTGAAGAAGGGTGATGTTTTTGTCTTTCCGGGAACGAATACCGCAAGCTTGAATCCTGGGCAACAGCGTACGATTTCCATTACCTTCCGTCCTACCGACTCACTTTGGTACTACGACACACTCTGTCTCTTTGAAACGCGATGTTACACCACGCAGTGTATTCCCCTTCGAGGTCATGGAATCATCGAACGTTTCCGCTTCGATCCCATTGTGATGAACGTCGAGAATGTTGTTGGATGCCGTGATTCCATTGTCTCACTCGACATCATCAACGAATCGTCGGTCAATCAAACGCTGAAGAACTTTAGCCTGGTTCAGCCCGGAGTGGAATTCAGTCCGGTCGATCAAAACGGAAATCCCGCCCCGCTAGCGGGCTTAAGCTTTAGTCTAAATCCCGGAGAGCGCCATCGTTTCTATTTCCGATTTACGCCGAACACGACGGCGAATGACATTGCGATTATTGCCTACTTACAGTACACCACTTCGCTCACTACCGACATCTGGAAAGTGAAACTCTTTGGATCGTCACAAATTCCTCGACTCTACGTGTCGCCGCTCACCATTTATGGAGTGATTGAAGTGGGTGATACCAGACGGGATTCAGTTACTATCGAGAACAGTTCCGCCATTCCCGTCCTTGTGGATTCGCTGAGCATTCCGAATGGATACACGCTCATTTCACTGAGTAAGACCTTGCCTCGGGTATTGCAGCCTCGCGATTCTGTGACGGCGGTCATCGATTTCACACCTACTTCACCCGGAGTGTACAACAAGCAGGTTGGAGCCTACAGCTCGCAACCCTGTCCAAACATTAGTTCTGCAGGAGATTTGCAGGGAAAAACGCTGACAGTGGAATTGGATGCAAGTCTGACGATTCAGAATTTCTCGTACACACGACCCTGCGACTGCGTCGTGCGCGACATCCCGCTCACGAATAATTCCTTCGTGAATTCCATGACTATCGACTCCATGGGAGTTGACTCTCTGGGAATTCCCGGTGGTACACCGCAGCTCTTTACGTTTAGTTCCTATTACTATAACCTGAACGGAAAGACCTTACCCTTTAGCATTCCACCGCGATCAACAGACACCGTGCATATCGTGTTTTGTCCACACACCACGGCCGAAGTAAAGAATACCAATTGCGTCGCCCGCTTCAGTCTTGAAGCTCACGGCGCCGGCTGGGGTCCTAAGAACTACGTCTGCTTTTTGTCCGGCGTCCGCAGCATGATCTTTCAACCAACAGTCACCCAAATCGGTTTCCCGGGCACTCGAGTTGATACTCTGTCTGCACCACGAGCGGATTCCATTGCTATCCCGGGTGTGATTCCTAATCCCACACAGGAAATCGTGCAGATTGATTCCATTACCTATCAACCGGATGAACGTGTGTTCTTCCATACCGATACCTTGAATAACCCCATTGCTTTTCCTGTGGTCATCGACCCCGGCACAAAGCCATATCCCTTCAAGTTCTTCTTCAAGCCGAGAGCACCCCGTCAGGGTGCCAAGAAATATCAAGCGCGCGCGGTCCTGCATTACTCTAAACCCTGCATCGATATTGACACCACCATCCTGCTTACAGGCGAAGGTCGGGCTCCGGCTTATGGTCTGCAAATGACCTTCGACAACAATCGCGTCGGCACCGATACCTTCCGCATTGTGAGTTGCGATACGCTGCATATACCGGTCTACTCGTCGCGGGAAATTCCGGCACCGACGGTGGATATACAGTTTGATGCAGTGTACGACACCACCATGTTGCGCTTTATCAACGCCACCTCGATGTTTAATCCGCCAACCACCCAGCCCTCGTTGCAGGGTGGTATTCAGGTGTTGACGAAGGACTGTCGTAATGTCGACTCACTGCTTCCTATTGTGGTGATGAACTTCGTTCCTCGGGTGAACGCAACGTTCACCACACCGTTCTTGATCGACTCGATTTTCTTTGACACACAAGAGATTCTGAATTACTACCTGAGCGCCGGTGGCGACAATGGTATTGTGGCTGTGGACAAGGCCGACATGAAAATCCAAAAACCACTCATCAACTTCGATAGCGTACGAGTGCTTGACTGTGTGGTGGACTCCTTTGCAGTGAAGAACACGGGCGACGTGGCGTTGAGTGTTGATTCGGTACTGGTGCTGCCACGCGACGTGCAATTTCTGTCGTCCACACCACCACGAGGAACATTGCTGCAACCGGGAGAAAGTGCCGACGTGGTCGTGCAGTATTGTCCGCGCAGCGACTCCAGCTTCGACTCCCTCAGCTACGCACTCACTGATCATCCGTGTCGTTTGATCGACTCGTTGCAACTGCTCGGAAAAGGCTATGTCCCCATCCTTCCCATCCACTTCGCCACAGATCCCACGAACTTCGTGAATCCTGCTGCGCTGGGTGGCAACTTGTCAGATACCCTTGTTGTGCCCATCTATCTCGATTCAAACTTTGCGACAACCTATCACGGCACGACGTACTGGTTGCAGGATATGAGCTTTGGTTTGGGTCTTAGCTGGGATAAATACATGCTCAAATACGTGGATGGCAACTCCATCTTTGGAGCTAAGATGAGCATTCAACACCCTCGCTATGATTCACTGGCATTGTCGTGGAACCACGTCGACAGTGTCCACGCAGGAAAAATTGCCGAACTCCGATTCGTGATTTTGGTTCCCGATACATCAGAGCAATTGCTGCACATTGTGCCAGACAGCGTTTTCAAGACGGACTCACTTCTGTTTCTTAAACTGAGTCCCATTGCGTCTCAAACTCAAATCCAAACCGGATCGAAGTGCTTTGCTACCACCGCTCGATCTGCAGTAGGCAGCTCAACGCTCTATCAAAGCTACCCGAACCCTGCAACCAACCGCGTTAGTTTCCGCTTTGACATCCAGGAATCCGTGCCAGCCGTGCTGAGCGTTTACAACGCTACCGGCGAGCAGGTCGCAACACTGATGGACGGAACGCAAAAGCTGCAGAGCGGTCAACACAGCATTGACTGGGATGTGTCGCACCTTCCACCCGGCGTGTACACCTACACCCTCTACGCAGGAATATTTAGTGCCAAAAGAACGATGATTATCGTGCACTAGAACGCATAAGCGAGACTCTCGCTTATGAATAATTCGAGCGTGTTTTCAACACGCTCGAATTGTTTAAGGGTGTGCCGCCCATTCAGTTAAACGCTTAACCGGTCGCCGCGTGGATCGCAAACGAGACAAAAAGCGAGTGGCTCGCTCATGGATAGCGGTGTCTCCTATACGTCCACAAAATCGAGGTCCTTCCCAAACGTCTCCGGGAGCAGAAAAACGGAAAGCAGGGCCAGGGTCCACACGAGGATGCCGGTGAGAAGCAGCGATTGCACGAGGTTGATTCCTAGTGCGTGTTCTAGCCAGATATGGAGTGGAATTAATAGCGTCACTGCGCCGCGCATGAAGTTGGTGACGCTTGCACTAACAAGAACGCGAAGGTTTGTGCCGAAATGCTCGGCCGTGGCGGTAACGAATACCGAGAGATAGCCGCAACCTAGTCCCATCATCAATGATGTCCAATACAGGGGCTGCGAAGCAGCGATCAACACGAAGTGCAGAATAGTGGACAATAGCGCGAAAATCATGTAGGCAATGAGCACCCGTTTGCGAGTGCGAAGAACTTGACTCAGAATTCCGCTCGACAAGTCTCCCGCAGTTATGCCGAGTTGAAACAGCACGAAGCAAGTGCTGAGCTGCACACCACTGATGTGTTGCAGGCTTGCAATTTCCGGTGACAGCGTGATGAGCAAGCCCACGCTGTACCAAATCGGAACGCCCATAGCGATGCACGCCAGATAGCGCCACGCTCGTGGTGCGGACGAAAACAGGAGCACCAGCGAGCCACGTTGTACATCGTGCATTGAACGCGAGTGTTTGAACATCCCGGATTCCATGCTTCGCATGCGAAGAAAGAGTAAGGCCAGTCCAAGAACCCCTGCTGAGATGAAGGCACTACGCCATGGAATGACGTCTGAGATCAATCCCGCTACCACCGCTCCTGCCGCTCCCAGTGTGGCTACCAAGATTGTTCCATAGCCGCGCTTTTCGATGCTCATGGTTTCTGACACGAGACTAATACCAGCGCCGAGTTCGCCGGCTAGTCCTAGTCCTGCACAGAAACGCACTACCGCATAGAGATCCACCGAACTAATCATCCCGTTAGCGATGTTTGCCAGGGAGTACAAACTGATCGATGCGAACAGTACGGAAACTCTACCGACCTTGTCAGCAATCACTCCGCTCAGCACACCGCCAATCATCATTCCCAACATCTGCATCGACAACAAGAATTCGCCCGTTCGAGTGAGATCTATGCCGCTGAGACCAAACTCCTTCAGGCTCGGTATGCGATACACGTTGAAGAGAAACAAGTCGAGTGCGTCGATAAAGAAACCTAAACCCGAAGCGATGACCGCCAGGTTGAAGGGCGATTGAAGAAGACGAGTTGAAGGTAGTGTGGGGTCGTTCCGCATGGTATCATGTTTCGTATGCAACACCTTCTTTGCGCTGCGAGGCTTCTGCATCGCAATGCACTGGACTAAACCAGTGCATTATAGTAATGAGCGCTCAATAGATGCGAATGGTAGTACACGGAAAGTTTTCTGAATTCGCGCCCCAGTAGCTATTCGCATTCCTAATTAATCGGTGTTTGCAGCCAACCCACAGTGGGCGACACTCCGATAAACACTCCAATTGCTCCGCCCTTTATGTTATAGAGAGGATTTGTTCCGAAGCTGCCGAGAATTGACACGTTTCGAGTGTTGCGAAATGTCTTCCAAAAATCGTAGTAGGCAAGATCCAGTGCATTAAACTTCAAGAGTGCAAACTGAGCGCTATCGAGCACGTTCGGAGACCCGCCGAAGCCTTGACCTCCAGGTTGTTGTGCATTGCCCACGATGGTAAGAGTAGTGTCTGCAGGTTTGCCGCTGATGACGTTTCGGAAGTTCGGTAGGCCTCGATAGGAGGCGAGTGTATCGCTTGCTGACGAGTCGGCGAGATTGATGACGTAGGCAGAGTTCGATACACAAAAGGCCGAATTCGCGTTTGGTTGAAATGCAACTGTGTATTGAATTCTTGTCCGCGTTCCGCGGTCTGATGTGGTGGTACGCACCGCCAGGAGGTCGCTAATTACCGGTTTGTCGGGTACCACTGTGGTTGCATTGGCGTCATGACCATTCCACACCACGTGCAAGGAATAGTGTGACCCTACCGTTGCTTGCAACGGCGCGCGATAACAATAACGAGCGGAGTCGTACTGCAAGGTTACGCTTCCCTGCGGTCCTGTTACTGTCACCGCTGCATTCGCAACGCTGGCTGCTTCAAAGGAGTACGTGGCGTTGAGAGGTAGCGAGCGGCTGACGCTCACACAGACTTCACTGCTGTCCGCATAGACAAATCCACTCACCACCATTTGTTCGACAAAAGGTAAATCCGGTGTGGTGACATCTTGCACGCACGAATGCAGGCTTAACGACAGCGTAGCAATGGCTGCTATCATTCCAAGCCTGAACATGAAGTGTTGAGGTATGCTCATTTGCTAAAAGTTAAAGTTCCACGCAACGCTTGGGAAAAAGGGAAAGAGCGTAATCTGCTTCATCGTTAAAACCGTTTGGCCAGTATTGGGATCCAATTGGTTGGTGAAATACTGGGCAAAGGGATTGAGATGATTATAGGCATTGTAAATACTCAACTGAATGGTAGACTTCAAACCAAACACGGTGGTGTGAAAACCAAAGTTTAAGTCCAAGCGGTGATAGGACGGAAGTCGGTAGCCGTTGCGCTCGGTGAAATACTGCTGCACATACGATCGACCCGTCGAACCATCCATACTAAAGGCGTATTGACTCGTAGGCATGGTGAAAGCAAAGCCGGTTCCGTACACCCAAGAGGCGCCAAAGTCGATGGATTCGGAAAGCTTATAGCTGAAGGTCAGCGACAGATCATGACGTCTGTCGTAGCGAGCATAAAAGGGATTTCCGTTGTTCAATTCGTCGAAGTAGAGCTTGGTCCACGATAGCGTGTAGCCCAACCATCCGGTAAAATCGCCGACACGTTTATTGACGAAGACTTCCATGCCATAGGCCTCACCACGACCGCTGGTGAATTGTGATTCCAGCGGTGCACCGATGAGAGAAAACTTCGCCGTGTCCTTGTACTCGTACAGATTTCGCATGTCCTTATAGTAACCCTCGACCTGTAACAAGTATGAGTCGTGCTCGCCAAAGGTCGTTTCAAATCCTAACTCGCCTTGTGTCGATTTCTCGGGAGCGGTGGTGGCTGTTGAGGGAAACCAGAGATCGGTGGGAAGATTGATGTCGTTGCGGACGATGAGGTGCAAGAATTGGTGCGCCACGGAAAACGATGAGGTCAGCTTCACGTTGCCGATAATGTTGTAGGCTACCTGCAAGCGTGGCTCTAACGCGAAGTACTTGCCATCTTGGAAGTAGTATCCACGCAATCCGAGGTTGGTGCTACAGTCTTCATTTATCCGCCACTCGTCTTGCGCATAGACTGCTGCATCAAGCGATGCCATGGATTGATTGGTCACCACATATCCATTGAGAGTGAGCGAATCTGACACGTCGGTGCCAAAGCGATGTGATGTTGTTTCCGTTCCAAACTTCAGGGTGTGGTTGGGAGCGGCAAACCAGGTCACATCCGCTTTCAAACCCACGTCCTGTACTAGTGAGTTGGAAAAGAAATTTGTGGTAGCCGAATTGCTTTGAACATCGGTTTTGAAACTGTAGTCGGTGTAGATGAGAGAGACGTTTGAGAAAACTTCAGGACTAAAAATCCTCATCCACCGAGCGCTCAGTGTAGAATTGCCCCAGCCAATGTTCAAGCCAATATCACTGCCACTTGGACTCGTAAGCTGGTCTCGCCCAAAAAATCCGCCAAAGTAGAAGTGGTTGTTCTCGTCTGCTTTCCAACTCAGTTTTGCATTCAGATCGTAGAAGTAATAATCGGGCGTCTCCGCCTTTTGTGCACTTGACAGAGCAACGGCTCTGATGAGATCGAGATACATTCTGCGACCCGACACCATAAACGTCAGATCCTTGGAGATTGGCCCTTCCACCGTTGCGCGAGCGGAGATAATACTTAAACCACCAAGACCCTGAATCTTCTCTTGCGAGCCGTCCTTCATCGTCATATCGATTACCGATGAAAGACGTCCGCCGTACTCCGCCGGAAATCCTCCTTTGATCATGTGAACATCACGTAAGGCGTCGTTGTTGAATGTGCTGAGGAAGCCTCCAAGGTGAGAAGGATTGTAGACAATCACGCCGTCGAGTAAGACCAAATTCTGGTCCGGTGAACCACCGCGCACATAGAGTCCGCTCGACAGCTCTGACGGTGACTTAACACCCGGAAGCAGTTGCAAGACACGAAACACATCCGTCTCACCAAACATGGCAGGCATTTGCTTGATAAAATCACTACTCACACTAACCGAACTGATGGAAGATGTGCTTGAACTGTTGTAGCGATCGGCTTCCACGGTAACGCCTTTCGTTGTCGCAATGCTTGGCGCCAACTCAATCGTCAAACTCTTGTTGGCCGTGAGCATCTCCTCCGTAATGGTCACCAGGGCAGTCTTGTATCCAATGGAGCGAACGCCAAGGTAATACACCTGCTTGCTGAGTTTGGGGATCGAAAAGAAGCCGTATTTATTCGTGAGCGCTCCGCGCTGAGGTTTCGTAGCGCCCGGGCTGGTGTACAACGCAACGGTTGCTCGAATGATTGCCTCGCCGGAGACGGAGTCGCGAACCGTTCCGGAAATGCTGAAGTGTGGCTGTGCGTGGAGCAGAGGACAGGCGAAGCCTGTAAGAATAAAAAATCCAAGCAGAAGCACGCGCTTCCACTGTGCCGGTGATGTCATAAGCAATCTGCCCTCTAATCTCAATTTCCTTCGTGCCGTTGTGCTGTTACGACGTTGCATAGCGCGCAGGCATAATACAGCAGCACTAACAATTTTTAGTGAACAGTGTTACAACAAAGAAGTTCATCTCGCTGCAAAGCGTTTAGCGCGCGGCTTCTCGGGCGATGTACACGCTATCGGGGTAGAGTTGAATTTGCAGCTCGTGCATGTCGGGGTTGTCGACACCGTGGTAGACGAAAATGACATCCACAGTATGTAAGCGAGTCTCTTCGGCGGAGAGTTGCATTTGACGAACGTCCTCATGATTTTGTCCGGGCCGTACGTAGTGCATCCGCACTCGCTCTGAATCCCTGAGATGTGGCGGTGGAGCAAAGAGCTGACGCAGCGAGAATTGAATACTATCGTGGGTCTTGAGAACGCACTGACCCCTATGCTCGTGCTCATCCTGTGCGTCGAGGAATTTCTGGTGAAGGGAAAACGGACCGTCTCTCATCGTGCTGCTATCAAAATCAACCACAACCGGTTGCGATCCGGGATTGGAGAGGACAAGGACGTCGTGCGAGCTTGATTTCATCACGTGCACCGATAGCATGGAGTCGCTTGTACAACCGCACTCCCGGCAGGAAACGGAGCTGCGGTAGGTCCAGAAATTTCCGCTGCATGACTCAAGCGACACGATGAGTGTGCTGCACAGAACACCCAACAGGGCAATGATGAGTGCGTTTGTGTGTCGTCGAATTCGTTGCATGGCTGTACCCTATCGATTTTCAGAATGGAGAGTGGGGGAGAGATAGAGACTCTTGAACATACGATTCGATGAGTCGGATGGTAATCGGTAGGCAATGGACAGGAGCAGTCCGGTATTTCTCGCATATGACAGTTCCTCATTGAGCACCGTATCTGCGTCAGTTGTATCTCCGCTAGCGAGACGTTCGGCAGACATCACATATGCGGAATCGACCAATGGTTCGAGCACCTGTGATACCGAGATAGCATAGCTGCAATGCGGAAGCAAACGCCGACTCGATTGAGGAGCGTAGGTTGACGAGTGCAGGCTGGTCATCCATTCCGTAGCGTTGTACACGGTTGTGTCGATCGACAGGCGTGTTTCTGTTTCATCAAGATACACGATGCTGTCGCTCAGGTTTCGTATTTGCATGGTAAGCGTGGCAACATCGCTCGAGTGTTCGATGTGCAGGATTCCATCCGGCGATGACTCACAACCATAACAATGGACGTCGCCGGCCAGCACGAGTCGTTGTGCGCTCACATCCGGTGGTTGACCGACGTGCGTTTCACTATTGTCAACGGGAATCGTGGAGGCAACGTAGCCAATCACCACTATCAGTTTGAGAATCTCGAGTGCAGTATCCATGGCAGTGGTGTTGATTTCGGAGATACGCCTGTCCACAATACTGGATGAAGCGCGGTTGGAACAATTACGAGCAGCACTTACTGATTTGCCATCTCGTAGCTCGTCTTAAGGGTTACTAGTTTCGATCACCGACGTCCCAACAGTTCTTTGAAGACAAAAAGCACTTGGGAGTTTAATCCACGACTCAGCGTCGCGTTGTCGCTGCGTTGGCGAGGACAACACCGGCACAAGGGGCAGCCGGGATTGCCGTGTAGCTGACAGAGAATGAAGCGGATAAGTCAAATTAAAACATCTACTTGCAGATAAGAGGGGGCAGAGGTTGCCATCCGCGCATGAAAAGTGGACAAAATTATCTTTTTTTCTGTGGAAAAACATTTTCGCGCTGTATTTTAGAGTAAGTAGTCTGATTTACAGACCCCACAAACAACGATTGACGGCATCAATCTTTAGGAGCGAAAATGAACAAGGAACTGGAAAGCATTCCGGCTGCGTCGACTATCGAACAGGCGCAAGGCAAAACGGAGCACTTGTCGATTATGGACGGCAATGAAGCCGCCTCATGGATAGCCTACAAAACCTCGGAAGTCTGTGCGATTTACCCCATTACACCCTCATCGGGCATGGGTGAGCATTGTGACGAGTGGTCGGGCGAGGGCGTGGAGAACATCTACGGACAGGTCCCTCGTATCATTGAAATGCAAAGTGAAGCGGGAGCAGCAGGTGCGGTTCATGGTTCATTACAAGGTGGAGCGTTGTCGTCTACCTTTACCTCATCGCAGGGTCTGCTGTTGATGATTCCCAATATGTACAAGATCGCGGGCGAGCTTACGCCAACAGTGTTCCACATTGCCGCTCGTACGGTGGCTACTCACGCGCTCTCCATTTTTGGTGATCACAGCGACGTGATGGCGGTTCGCTCTACAGGTTTTGCCATGCTCTTTGGCAACAACCCGCAAGAAGCAATGGACATGGCCTTGATTGCAACCGCGACTACGCTACGAGCACGGGTTCCCTTTCTCAACATCTTCGATGGTTTCCGTACATCGCATGAATTGAACATGGTCAGCATGATTCCGGATGATCAGATCAGGGCGATGATTTACGAGGATGATGTGGCAGCGCACCGACGTCGGGCGCTCAATCCGGAACATCCCTTTATTAGAGGCACGGCTCAAAATCCGGATGTGTTCTTTCAAAGTCGTGAAGCAGCCAACAAGTACTACGAAGTGGTACCCGAACTGGTAGAGCAAAGCATGCAGCGTTTCGGGGAGTTAAGCGGACGACACTACGAATTAGTTTCTTACCACGGTGCGGACGATGCCGACCGTGTCATTGTCATTATGGGTTCAGCCACAGGAGCCGTGAAGGAAACGGTGGACTACTTATGCGCGAATGGAGAGAAAGTGGGTGTGGTTAACATTCATCTCTATCGTCCTTTCCCGCTCCAATCGTTCTTACACAAACTGCCACACACGGTGAAGAACATCGCCGTGATGGATCGCTGCAAGGATGCAGGGGCAATCGGCGAACCTCTTTATCAGGATGTGCTCAATGCATTGCACGAGTACAGTCCGGAAAGTAGTGCAGGCAATGGTCAAGCGGCTCGTCCGATTCCGCGGGTTGTGGGTGGTCGTTACGGTTTAGCGTCGAAGGAATTCAATCCCGCCATGGTGCTCGCCATCTTCAACGAGCTGAGTCTTTCACAACCGAGGAATCACTTTACAGTTGGGATTGAGGACGACGTGACGCATCGCAGTCTGCCTGTTGACAAGAGCTTCTCACTCGAAAAACAACACTTATTCCGCGGCCTGTTCTTTGGATTAGGTGCCGACGGCACAGTGAGTGCCAACAAGAACTCGATTAAGATTATTGGCGACACGACGGACAACTTTGTGCAAGGCTACTTTGTGTACGACTCCAAGAAGTCGGGTTCACTGACGGTTTCGCACTTACGCTTTGGCAAAAAGCTCATCGACTCCACCTACCTCATTAATTCTGCAAACTTCATTGCTTGTCATCACTTCCATTATCTCGAAAAGTACGATGTGTTGAAGGATGCTGAGGACGGTGCAGTGTTTCTGTTAAACACGCCTTATAGTCACGAACGTGTGTGGGAAGAACTTCCGCGCACCATTCAGGAGGAGATCAAGCACAAGAAGCTGCACTTCTATGTGATCAACGCCTCGAAGGTGGCTCGTGATACGGAGATGGGATCACGCATCAATACCATCCTGCAAACCTGTTTCTTTGCGATCAGCGGCATTCTGCCGCGTGCGGAAGCAATCCAGCGTATTAAGGACGCGATACAGGATACCTATGGTCGAAAGGGCGAGAAGGTAGTCCAAAAGAACTTTGAAGCGGTGGACAAGACCCTGGAAAATCTGTTCGAGATTGATTATAGCAACTTGCCCATTGGCGACAAGAGCGGCGAAGAAGCCATACACGGCACTGCGCCTGATTTTGTACAGCACGTGCTCGGGAAGATTATTGCCGGCGAGGGTGACGACCTGCCGGTGAGCGCATTTCCGGTCGATGGAACCTTTCCGTCAGGAACTACCAAGTGGGAAAAGCGCAACATTGCCGATGAAGTTCCGGTGTGGGATGCGGATATCTGCTCACAGTGTGGAAAGTGCTTCTTGGTCTGTCCGCATGCTGCTATTCGATGCAAGGTGTACGACAAATCACTGCTCGAGACTGCACCGACAACCTTTAAGCATCACACGCCGGTTGGTAAGGAGTTCCATCGCGAAGAGGAAGTGTACACCCTGCAAGTATCGGTGGAAGATTGCACGGGCTGTCGTCTCTGCGTGGAGGTTTGTCCGATCGAAAGCAAAACCGATAAGGGACACAAAGCCATCAACATGGTAGACCAACTCCCGCTGAAGGACAGCGAGCGTGACAACTGGGACTTCTTCCTTTCGCTTCCCGATCTGGATCGCGATCGTGTCAATCACAGCTCGGTAAAAGGATCGCAATTCTTAGAGCCGTTATTTGAATTCAGCGGTGCGTGCAGTGGCTGCGGCGAAACGCCGTACATCAAGTTGCTCACGCAGCTCTTTGGTGACCGCATGATTGTAGCCAATGCAACCGGATGCAGTTCCATTTTTGGCGGCAATCTGCCAACCACTCCGTGGACAACGAATGCAGAAGGGAGTGGACCAGCGTGGGCAAACTCCTTGTTTGAGGACAACGCTGAATTTGGTCTCGGTATCAAGCTTGCTACCGACAAAAAGCGAGACATGGCCGAAATGCTGCTTCGTTCGCTTCGCGAAGCTGTCGGTGTGGAATTAGCCGACAGCATCCTGAACCTTGCCGATCAAACAGACTCGGACATCCAAAAGAAACGACAACTCGTCAATCAACTGAAGCGAGTTCTGCGCGAGAGCTCTCATCCTGATGCACGTCGATTACTGCAAGTGGCTGAGTTCCTGGAACGCAAATCGGTGTGGATTATCGGAGGAGACGGTTGGGCTTACGACATCGGCTTCAGCGGTTTAGATCACGTGTTGTCGACCGGTGAAAACGTAAACATCCTGGTGTTGGATACCGAGGTGTACTCGAACACCGGCGGACAAAAGTCCAAAGCCTCGCCCCTGGGAGCCAGCGCCAAATTTTCGATCAACGGTAAGACTACATCGAAGAAGGATCTTGCTTGGCAAGCCATAGCACACGGTGGTGTGTATGTCGCCCAGATCGCTTTTGGTGCCAACGATACGCATACGGTTCGAACCATCATGGAAGCGGAAGCCTTCCCGGGACCTTCGCTGGTTATCGCCTATAGTCACTGTATCGCCCACGGATATGACATGGCCTGTGGTATCACGCAGCAAGATGCCGCTGTGAATTCCGGCTATTGGCAGCTCTTCCATTATAATCCGCTCAAGGAAAAAGGAAAGCGCTTCAGCTTGGATTCGAAGGATCCCAGTATCGGACTGGAAGAGTTCTTGTATCAGGAAAACCGCTTCAATGTCATTCGCAAGCAACACCCCGATGCAGCAGAGCATTTC
The DNA here is from genome assembly GCA_039810585.1 of Chlorobiota bacterium. Taxonomy (GTDB): domain Bacteria; phylum Bacteroidota; class Ignavibacteria; order Kapaibacteriales; family NICIL-2; genus JBBATK01. The sequence continues at coordinate 12,859 of JBDHXF010000006.1, read as the reverse complement.
CTCGAACACGCCGGAGAGGATTTAAAATCCAAGTGGGAACGCTTGAAGATGCTCCGTGAGCTCTAAGCTCCATGCAGCAAAGGACGAGCTTCTCGTCACTAGGTCAGTGTAAGCGAGAGGACGGCAGTACTGCCGTCCTCTCGTTGCATAGAACGCCGGCTTCGAACAAGAGTGAAAGTGAACATCGATGTGGAGAACTTCCGCTCTGTGAACTGTCAATATTTCCTGCAAACGTCCGAAAATCTGGTACGGTATATGATGAGTTTCGAATCACCACACGAACGTCTATGCAACGCACGCACCGGCAGATGAATGGAACCACGGACGGACCAATGATCATGGAAAATACTGGCGTATTGATAACGGCGCAGGACATAGAGACCGAGAGCGTTATGGAGAGTATCGCTCCGGAGCATTCGAATCCCAAGCGACTTCGTCGCACATGGCTACCCAGCGAGCACACGCTGACACGTCTCTTCACACTCGGTACGGGTTTGAGTACCGCGAGTGTTGCTCCGAGCTTTAAAGACTAAAAGCTGAGCAAAGACACAACAGCAACACCGTAGCGATCACCTCCGGGTCCGACATCCGCACTCCCACAACTCTATTACCAGTCACAGTCACTTCTGTACAATGCACGCAAGCTCATGCTGTGTGTGGAGTACGTTGGTAGTGCAAAGACTTATGCGCGCGCTGCAGGCTGAAAGAAATCAAACGATATTGAGATAACGGTACATGCTGCGAAGCGCGCGCGGAACGCGGCGCGAATAATACATCAATAGAGCAGCTTTGTCAGACCCACATCATTAATGAACGATACTTAGCGGCAGCGTGCGAATTCCTTGTGCGCTGTGGACTACGCAGCGGTATTGACCGGAAGCGAGGGCACGCAGATCTAGGGATAATTCTGAACCTGCGACTTGGGAAAGGGAGCGACGCAGGACGCATTTAGAAAGAGCGTCATACACTTCGACAGACTGAAGTGAGGCGACATCGTCGAACCGGAGCAGCGTATGATCGTTTGCCGGGTTGGGAAACAGGGTTAAATCCGACAGCTCCGAATCCATGACCTCGTCTGCCATTGTCACGTTCACAGAGAGCATTCCCATAGCGGAAATGCATTGACCACGGCGAACGTTGAGGGTATCGTTAAAGGTGCCGATGGCGGCGCAGGTAATGATAATGGGCAGCACGGTACTGTCGCCCGGAGCAAGACTTAAGGGTAAACCCGGAACGTAGACCGAGAAGGCCTTATTGCCATCCGGATTTAATTCGATCTCATCAATTTCTTCGGTACCGGTTCCGTGATTGACGACGTGAAGCGGATAGGAGACTGCTGAATTAAGGTGGCGTGTTCCAAGATTAATGCTGCGCGGGCTGCACTGCATCCTCACAACGTGGTAATTGTTCGAAATACACGTGGAGTTACCGGCGCTATCGACGGCGCAAAGGGTGAAGCTTGCATCTTGTTCCGGGTCGTCAACCTGGAGGCGAATATTCCAGCGATGCGAAGTAATGACGTCGGCGCTGAAGTCGTAATTGAAAGAGTTGTCAGCACTTAAAGTCACTCCCGCAATACCGTGTTTGGACATGGAACTCACGCTCACCCATGCCGGACTATGAACTCCAACCGAGCCATCGCAGGCAACCGAGTAATTAAAAAGCAGCGCGACAGTGTCAATAAAGGCATTCTGTTGAGGCAGCGCTGCCACCGGGTCGAAACGATCCGCCTGTGCATAGGCATTTCCGCTCTGCCAAAGGAAGAGGCAAAAAACCGGTATGAGGAAGCGGATAATATCCAACTTCAGGGAATGAGGAACAGAGTGTTGCATGTGTCGCTCGGGGAATGGGAAAACACGCAGGGCTAAGATATTCAGTTTGAGTCTGATAGCAAAATCTGAACCAACTCCCTGTGAGGCGGAAACTTAGGGCAGGTACTCAATTGTCGTTTTTTGCAAAAAACGCAAAGAATCAGGGTCTGAGAGAGACTTCCGGCATCTCAAATTCTAGTCTCCAAACGGCAATGGTCGAGCAAATGCTCGCCTAACAGAGCGAAAAGGGATCGTGCTTACGTCAATCCGTGGAGGCGAAACCGGAGGTGGAATGGCAGAATCCACACACGAGAGCGGCATACCCAATGCTGTGTGTTCTGTTGTCAGGACCAATCGGGTTTGGAATTCCAGGCCATAAGGCTGCGACGAGCGAACTCGAAATGTTCCATTTCGTTGCTCTGAGTGGCCGCGAATGGGCTGCGAAGTTGGAAGAGCATCGAGGAGCCGTTGCGTAGAAGATATCCGGTTCGGCGACGCCACTGTGCCTCGTCCCATTGATCTAACTCTTGGCGTACGCTCGCATGTAAGCGCTGAGGATCTTGCTCAATAATCCAATAACCGCTCCGATGAAATGCGCGATCGCCCGGTGTGATGAGGGTTTGGTCACGACGGATATGTAGCACACCATCTGTCGATTCAAGTTCGCAAATTGATGAGACCTGCTGATAGGCAATAACGCCGTCGTCCAAACGCTTTCCCACCAAAATGGCAGCATCTAATTCCGCAACTCCATAGGCATGGAGAACAGTGGCGGCCGAGCGACATTCACGAGTGAGCTGAAGGAGATAATTTTCCAAGGAGACCGGACAATAATATCCGGGCAGCACAAAGGATATGGACATGGGAAGTTCAATTGCCGATTGCCGGCATTGTTCCATGATGTGCAAAGCAAATAAAGGCTGCGCGATAATGATAGCCACTCCACGCTGCTGCGCACACAGTCGCAGCGAGCGGTGAATTACACTCATCGATAAATAGCTGTCGATCATCACACCAAAGGGTACTGACCCCAGTGCTGCCGGATAGGCATTGATCACAAAGGGGAGTACACCCTTCTGTATGCCCAGAGTATCGACAATGGACTGGTACTTCGCAGACTGATCGACAGAATTGATCACACGAAAATGAGAGACCGCGCTCGAGGTAGTTCCGGCAGAATAGGATAAAATATCTCCGGGACGCAGTGAAGGCATGTGCCGCACCTCCCGAATACGCTGTGGTGACATAAAGTACGCTCGTCTCACAACAGATGCTCAACAACATCCTCTTAATCGACACGCAGAGAAGAACCCTTCTCTTTTGACAGGTGTCGCTACAAATATGATTTCATTAGCCGCATTGAATTTAAAACAGAATCCTGATTAGTCGTCGATTTATTTCACGAAAATAATTTCTCTCGCCTACAATAATTCTCGCCTTCGTTTCACGACTGTCTAACTCAGCATTAAGCGTGGTTCTCAATGTGGTGTTCTTAGTAGCGTCTCGAAGCTAGACCTACTCGACCAGCGGTTCAAGGGTATTGCTGTGGCCGTTTTTTATTCTTCACTATGCGACAAATAGCGTCGCATATCCCCTGAGCTTTGTACAGTAATCTCGTCAGCAGCCTTATCACGCTGTCGAGCACGAGATCGACTCGAGGCGAGTCGCACGTGCATTGTGTCACTTTTTTCATACCGATTTTATGACTCTTCATCGTTTTTGTCGCATTCTACTTTTTGCTCTCGTTTTCTCAGTTCCATTTGTGTACAAGCGCGATCTGGTTGTGCAGCAGGTACGGCAATGGAGTCAGCAGTGGTCGGAAGAAGGCCGGCAGCGCCAAGCCCTTGAGTCCGCCGCCAACCCTCACGCTGATGAAATATGTTTACACGCCGCGCACTGATCTGGGATTTGCGCTGTGTTATCAGTAACCTGAAACCCATGTTAGCGCAAGAAGGAACCATGTCATGGCTGCTCCGTCGATGATTGGGGTGTTCGGATAGGCACAGTGTGTCTCGGAACCCTCCGCCTTCCCGCTTCATCGAATGACTTGGCATGGTTTCCACTTGCCTCTGCAGACAGTCCGCTGAATCGGTTTTCGCTTAACGCTATGGCCCGCAGAGCCGGGGAAGTGTACGCAGCAGCACATCCGGACACAACGCAGCACATCCGGACACAACACAGCACAGACCGACACAACGCAGCACAGGCCAACGAGATCACGACCGCGCTGTACGGAGCTGCGAAACGCCGTAGTTTGCACCGTTTAGAGCTGTTTAATACGCGCCAGCCTCCGGCTGCCGCGATTCGAAGGGTGATAAAGGTGGCCGAAACTGCTTCGACGCTAGTGCGACGAATAATGCGTATCACGACGCTCTTGAGCGTACCGGGTGGACGCAGCACGCGTGAGATTTACGAGCAACTGCTGAGCGAGGGTGAATATGGCTCACCGACATTGCGACAGATTCAGCGTGATCTGCAAACATTGGAGAGTTGTGACATCATTGAGCACGAGGAGGATGGTCGCAGCAACATCTGGAGTTTGAGGGATACGCACCGGAACATACTTCCGCTGACCTACAAGGGCAGCGAGCTGCTGTCACTCTACATCCTGAAAAGCTACCTACATCAATTTGCCGGAACCTCTGTCGAAAAACACACGAAGAGTTTATTGAACAAGTTGGAGCAAAGCGCGGGTGGCACCGTAGTCTCGATGGCCCTAGAACATAGTTTCGGTCGGTACACCTATGCAACGGACTCTCGTGTAGTGGAATCGGTGATTGAAAGTATTCGAGACGCACGATGGGTAAGGGTGCGCTACACCAACAATGCCGGTTTAACGCACGACATGGATGTGCTGCTGTGTCGTCTCTTTAACTTCAATGGTGAGTTGTACGTCGCCACCTATCACCCCCGCCACCGCGATTATATCGCACTGGCTGTCCGCAAGATTGAGAGTTTGCATACAGCGGATACTGACTACGGTGAACATCGTTTTAACGAAAGCACCTTTCTGCAAAGTAGGTTTGGGGTCTTTCACGGAAAAGCTCGTCATATTCGTTTGCACATCCGTCAAAGCATGGCGGAGTTCTTCTTGTCACGCAGTTGGCATCCAACCCAGAGGATGAAACAACAAAAGAATGGCGATGTGGTTATGGAGTTGGACGCACCGCTTGCGCCGGATCTCATCACCTGGATTGTAGGCTGGAGTTCGGTGATGAAAGTGACAAGTCCTCCCGAGCTCAAGGAAGCAATCAAAAAGCGCCTGCATGAAGCACTGGAATGGTATGACTAACATCAATACACGCCGTCTGCGCGGTACGCAGGTGCTGTGTTTGCATATTGCGCCTAACACCACTACTTTCAGTGGAAATGAAATGGGAGGCGCTGAAATTTCATGCCTCCATCTGATTCAGCTCAGTTTCATCTGCGCAAAAAGTTTATGACGCACATTGCACACACCATTCGCTTGGCAAGGGTTGAAGATGCTGCCGAAATTGCGCGTATCAACGTGCAGACCTGGTTGAAGACCTACCACGGACTTATCGACCAAGCAGCGTTGGATACCTTGTCGATTGATAAGCGACGAGACTTTTGGGCAAAAGTGATCACCGAACGACGTGCCCAAAACAGCATCTTCGTGTGCGAAGCACGCGAGAATAAAGAGGGTACTGACTACACTTTAGCTCCAACCTTAGCAGCCTATATCAGCGGTGGACTCTCCCGCCTTAGCGGCTTTGATGCTGAGGTCTATGCGCTGTATTGCGATCCTGCCGTGCAGGCTCAAGGCGTCGGAACCGCTTTGCTCATGACCTTTTTTGGGTACGCAAAAGAACAGGAGTGGAAGACCGTGTGCGTGCGGGTTCTCAGCGCAAATCCCTACAAGAAGTTTTACTACAAACACGGCGCTGAGTTTGCGCACTACATGAGTGAGCGCATCCTCGAGAAAGACTACCAGGAAGAAGTTGCCGTGTGGAGAATGTGAGAGTTGTCGCTGTTGCGTTAGCGACTCACCACAAATTGACTGCGCAGCACACCTGAGCTGCACTGTACTTCTAGCACATACACACCGGCCAGGTACGCGCTGCAGTCGATGTGCATTTGTGCGTCTTGTATTTCTGGTTTGAGCACCTGCTGCTCGGTGCCGTTGAGCGATAATACCCTGACACTCAGAATGCGCTCGCTCTGGTCACGAAGTCGGATGCTTAAGAAACCGGCAACGGGGTTTGGACTCACATTTAGTTCTGCCGCGTCCTGATCCGCATCAAAGAGGTGTAAACCGGTCACCGTTGTCGAAAGCAAACCATCGCTGTTGCTGGCAGCCAGCAGTTGAATGGAGTTATCGCTGAAACTACCTACTGCGAAGGAGTGGAAGGTGTCGAACAGCGAAGCGGAGTCGCTATCGATTTCCTTCCATGGCTGACCCGCCACCGAAACACACACACGATTATGAGAGTCCGAAAGGATCAGAAGTTCAGAAGTTTTTCCGTCCTTATGCAATACTTCCCGACTGAGCAAAGTCCATGCATTGGGTGGTGGCTGGTACAGAGCTTTTTGCCAGACCGTTGAACCACGTGCATTGATGTATAAGCTTGAGTCGCGACAGACAAACAAATCTCCACTACCAGAAAAGAGTGGGTTAGAGCAGTGCAGAATAGAATGTGTAGAAAGAGGAAGTTTGACATCAACTGGGTGGTCAAATGGGAATTGTGCAAAAGTTAAACCTCCATTTTCGCTTACAAAGACTTCTGCAATATTTGCAAAAACTAAGGCTATTGAATTTCCCCATACGGCTGCATCCCGAATTAACCATGGAGATGTAGATGCAATTTTCTCACGGCTGATTCGATTGACCAAATCGATGTGCTTTATGTCCGACCAATGGCATCCAGCGTCTGGTGAAAACATGAGCAAGGGTATCCTGGAATTGAAGAGTGGCTTGTCTCTCCCCGAGCTACCTTCCTCTGGATTGTCCTGCGAACCGACGACGAGACAGCTACGACGATCGATCGCAAGAAGCCTGGCATAAACATTTAGATGGCTTGACGGTAAATCGCAGGTGTGCCAATCGACACCTCTATTTGAACTGTAATACAACGCGTTGTAGTCGAAGCAGAGTATGCCTGAGTCCCGGACTTGTGAGCAGGGTGCAAAGCACGAAAACGGGAGCGTGGGTTGGGAATGAAAATTAACGCAATCCTTCGACGTCGAAAAGAGCCCGGACGGCTTCTCAATACACAAATCGTTGCCGAGTGAGAGCATCCTTTCGATTCCATAGGACGGCGGAAGATTCGCTTGTTTCCAGCGAGACGAGTTATTCGAGCGAGTGTACACTAGTCCGGCACTTAGACCAATTATTGTTCCTGTTTGTGTTTGCAAAAACCCCGTCAATGAAATAGGGTCTGGCGAGTTCTGTACGAGGATCCAAAGCTTTGTCTCTCTATCAAAGCGATACTCACGATTCGTTAGTAAGCAATGAAGGCTCTGATCAGAAGAAATCCATATCGATCGCACTCCATCTGAAAAAAACGGATACGATAGATTATAGTACACTGAGTTCCAACTATTACCATCGTCAGTACTCATCTGTATCCACGGCCATCTACTCGTTAATACGACGAGGGATTGATCATCGCACCTTATGACGTCAAGAAGACAATTTATATCGTACCATGAATGGTTTGAATTGGAGAGAAGCTTGCCCTTGACTTCTTCTGAACCATCCGAATGTATGAGGTAGAGAAAATTATCGGTGCTATTCATACACCATACATCGCCTTGTCTACTATGATGAACAATCCCAGTGGCATGCGTATAGCGTAAGTCGTCGACTATTGCCTTCCACGAACATCCGTTGTCAAATGAATGATAGCAAGTATCAGACGATTGAATGAAGAGTGTCGAGTTGGGTAACACATACAGTCTCCATTGAGCGTTACTCAGTCTGCTCGGTAGATGAGCGCTCATGTTTTGCCAGGTAGCACCCTCATCAATGCTGCGGTACAGTTCGTCAGGTCTATTCTTGCGAGAAGTTTTCAGGTAAAGGGTGCCCTCGTCGTCACTGCTCAGATCTTCGAACAATCCGGATTGAATTCTACCTGCTACGATGTGCCAGGAATCGCCGTCGTCAATTGATCTCATGAACACGCCGTTGCTCAAGCCCAGGAGAATGTGACCATTCGGTAGTTGGGTTGCTCCATAGACAACGGAAGCATTTCCGGGAACACCTTCAATGGGCGCCCAGTTACTATAGAGAAGAGGCGATTGGCAGATGGCCAGACTAAGCAACCAGCCTATCAAAAGAGCTTTCATAATCAGTTGCGGGTAAAGAGTTGGTCTGTCAAAAAAAAGGATAACAACGAGCGGATGAGGATTGATGGTGTTATGAGCAGTGCGTTCATTTAATGCACCGGGTAGCGCAATTTGTACACTCGACAGCGCAGCTGTGTTAACGACTCACCACAAATTGACTACGCAGCACACCGGAGCTGCACTGCACCTCTAACACATACACACCGGCCACGTATGCGCTGCAGTCGATGTGCATTTGGGAGTCGTGTATTTCTGGCTTAAGCAGGTTTTGTTCGTCACCGTTAAGTGATAATACTCTTGCACTCAGAATTCGGTCATTCTGGTTAGGTAGTCGGATGCTTAAGAGACCGGCAACGGGGTTTGGACTCACGATTAGTTCTGCCGCGTCCTTGTCCGCATCAAAGAGGTGTAAACCGGTCACCGTTGTCGAAAGCAAACCATCGCTTTTGCTGGCAGCCAGTAGTTGAATGGAGTTATCGCTGAAACTTCCCACCGCGAAGGAGTGGAAAGTGTCGAACAGCGAGGCGGAGTCGCTCTCGATTTCCTTCCATGGCTGACCCGCCACCGAAACACACACACGATTATGAGAGTCCGAAAGGATCAGAAGCTCAGCCGTTTTACTGTCCTTATGCAATACTTCCCGACTGAGCAAAGTCCACGCATTGGGTGGTGGCTGGTACAGAGCTTTTTGCCAGATGCCGGATTGATAAGGGCTGATGTAGAGCACCGAATCGCGGCAGAAGAAAAGCGATCCGTCACTAAGGAACATCGCATTACTGTGTGATGTTGGCTGATTGCATTCAGTGGAACTGACAACCCGACAGGTTGAAGATAAAACCGTCTCTTTATCTGTGCTGTCGAGCGGCATGAACGAGAACGAGCGTGCCCCGTTTGGGCTGCGATAAACTTTGCCAAACAGTGACACTATAAAAACCTCCTGACCATGTATTGCAGACGACTGCAACCACTCTATTGCTTCAGAGTGAGAAGAAGCCATTCCGGAATAGGTGTATTCTCGCCAGTGCATGCCACCATCTGAACTAAATGCGGACACATTCTCGCGCTGCGTTGCCTTTGTCGCGTCTGAGTTATATAAAGAACCGCGGACGAAGCAGTACTGGTGATCGCACGACACGCTTTGAAACCAGAGCTTAGCCGAGGCGAAGGGTCTATTCTGTCGTGACCATGTAGATCCCATGTCGCTCGACGTTTGGAGCGAGCTCATGGTAAAGCTGTACACTGTCGAGTCGTTCACAAAAAGCTGGGCAGAATTCTTGGGTGAAGCAGAGTCGATCGGCTCAAAGTGAAATGACTGCGTCGAAGCAGCGTAAGCGCCATACATCGATCTCACACTCAGCTCACTGCCGATACGCCGCAGGACTTGTACCTGCAATCGACCCGGCAATGAGATGGCCTGCCAAAGATCCGAAGCAGCCTCACGTCGTACGATTGCACCGGCAGCCACTGCTAGTACTGTCCCTGAGCGCAGGCAAATAGCGCAAAATTTTCGGACATCCTCCGGACGTGTTTGTACTTTTTGCCAGAGGTGTTCCGCTTGGTTCAGAACATACTCTCCATTAATGCAGAGGATGTGCAGCTGTCCGTCAAGCGCATACCAAAGCGATATGTTCGAATTGGCGATGCCGAGTTGGTCGAGATTGTATGTCAGTTCTTGCCATGTGTGGCCGGTATCCTGAGATTCATACACCGACACAGGCCTGGAGCAAAGTGCGGCAACTATGCTGGCGTTCTTCGTAACCAGCTGCGATATACGTCGATTAAAATATTCGTCACCGTCGTGTGCCATAGGCAGAGAGCCATACACAATTTCCTCTCCGTTTTCTGAGGATCGTGCCATCTTCGCTTCTCTGACATCGAAGAACCATAGGTATGGTGAATTCCGAGCATCGAGGAGATTATAAAAAACTCTGGAACCACCATCGAACTGGTGCAGAACGCGTGTTCGGCCCTTATCCTTCGATGTTTCAAAACCACCGATTGTAGGATTCACAAGCGAGCCGTCGGATAATACTTGAGTCATTGGAATGCTCGGTCGTAATAATTTGGATTCTTCCCAATGCTCCTCGACCCAAGAGCGTCCATCGTCATCGGATCGGAAAAATCGCTCCGGAGTGTTTCCACTGGACTGTGCACTGAAGTCAGCCATGCCGCAATACACCGAACCTTTCGCATCTGTGTAACAGTGAACCGCACTGCCTGGGCATAATCGGTTGTGGACGACTGCCCAAGATTTTCCGTCGTCAGTAGAGAGGAGAATCTTTCCATCATCCAATACCGATATAATAGAATTGTTGGCGAGTTGAACAATCTGTCGCGCAGCGCTTTTACTTAGCGGCAGATCGCCAATTGGAGTCCACGGCTGGACTGCCTTCATCGAGACTGTCAAGAAAAGTGCAATGCACGCGCATACCAGCATAGAAGAGCGCTTCACGGAACCTCCCTGATTTAAAATGAATGGAAATACTCAGGAGGAAACTATAGGTCGATCGATGATCCTTGAATATGGTAGAACAAGATAAAACAATCTGAATGACACACAATTATTTCTGCATGAATTGACTATGAACTAATAAAAAGACCCAAGAATCTACTTCACCACATCCACTCTACTCACTAGCGAATAATTTTGGGTTTGCAGGCGGAGGTAATACGCGCCGCTTGGCAGCGCGCCAATGGTATAACTTAGGGTATAGGCACCGGCAGGACGGGCGTCGTTGGACAGAATGGCAGCGACGTTTTGTCCGGTGAAATCATAGAGCGTCAAATTCACGGTACTGGGTTCGGCCAAGCCAAACTCGATGTTAATATTATTACTGGCAGGATTGGGGCGCGTGCTGAGACTGGTTCCCACACTGCCCGGAATAAATAGCCGCACTCCTCCGTTATCACAACCTCCGGTTAATAACACGCTACCGTTTTGCAATGTCAGCTTCGTTTGAACGCTACCGTCTGTCCATGTGAAATCGCGTAACACAAGCGCAGCATAATCGGTAGTGCCAAGAGTAACGATTCCGGGAAGAAGGACAAGTGTATCACCATGAGCATTTGAACGGGAGCCACTCAGTTCGATAACGCATTGCGAGCTGTCGAGAGGACATTCATTAGCATGATCCGACAAATACAATAGGTTGTGGTTGTACACAACGGTTGCATGGAATTGCGTGGGGGCAGTACTCACATTCATGCCTGTGGCGTTGAGCATACGCATGGTAAGAGCCACTTGCGATCCTTGCGGAGCGGCAATGTCGTTCAACGCAATGGTCATCGACGCACTGGCAGGTGCTGTTGAGGTTGTTCCTTGCAAGAGAGTGGATGTGGAATCAGCGCAAGGAGCGTTAACAAGGAGCTTCATCGTTGCCTTTGATTCTCCTTGTGAAGGCGGCGCATGAAATTCTACGAGGAGATGCATCGTGTCACCAGGCGCTAGAACGCAAGGAACCGGCGGCGTGGACGACGCTGCGACGAACGGTGCACTAAGCAGAGGAAGTGCGTTGATGGTAATTGCACTTGTGCCAGTGTTGACGCAGAGAACGGTTCGGGGCACTACGGTGCCCGAATTCACACTGCCGAAGTCGATGAGAGAATCGGCTTTGAGGATGAGGCTTGTGACATTGACGCGAAGGATAACATCACGTTGTATATCACAGGGATTGAAGCTCAGACGCAAATGAGCGTTGAGGATTCCCGGAGTGGCTTGTCCGCTGTTGTGATAGCGAACGGTGAAGGATAGATCGTTTTGGACCTTGAGGCTGTCGCCCGTCTGCAAGCTGCAGCTGAAATTCGGGTCGAGATTAAGGCTACTGAGAACCAGGGATGAAGAATCTGCTGAGCTCAGGTGCAAACGACTCGTCACCAGCACATCGCTGCCGCTGCAGGCGGCAATGCTGCCCAGATCGAGGGTGTCGGGAACGCTGAGCGTTGCGCCGGTTTTGGTACCGCGGACGATGACACTGAGGCTTCGATTGCAGGGCTCGAGACTAATATGTACAGTGTCGACGAGTTGACCACTTGCATTGGGGTTGAAGCGCAGATTCAGTCGAACCGAATCGCGCGCAGGAAGAACAAGCGGCGCCGAATTGAGGACTTGGAAATTGTTGGTAGTCGTTGAAAACGCAGTGAGCTGTTGCTCCACGTCGCCACTGTTGACGATGGTCAAGGTCGTATCATGCGGGCCGTCGCAACCGCTCAGTGTTCCAAAGTCGATCGGCGGAACAGCGCTGATAGTGGAGGGCATGGCGATTTGTCCACTCAGCGCGATACGTAGCGTGTCCTTACAGCTCGAGCGGGCGTATGGAATTCGTAGTTCCGCACTATAGCTTCCGGAGCTTGTTGGTTGATAATGTAAAGCCACCCGCACGGAATCACCGGGTTTGAGAGTGTAGGGGAATGACGGGCTGCTTATCGAATACGGAGAATTGAGTGCTGCAGCATTGAGCGCGAGGTCGTCAGTTCCGTGATTCGATACGCTAAACACGGTATCCACTTGCAGACCGGCAGCGCATGCGCTGCGTGTAAGAAAATCCACCTGCGACACCGAGGCTTGTATGGACACCGAAGCCTTCGTTCCATCGAGCTGGATGCTGAACTCGGCAGTGCAGGGAAGGGTTTGAAGATGGAGTGTGGCGCTGCTCTGACCCTGTTGAGAGGGACGGAAGCGAATGGTCACCGACTTTGTTTGTCCCGGGGCAATCACAATTGGAAAGGCATCAACCACGATG
>JBDHXF010000005.1:0-101206 GCA_039810585.1 Chlorobiota bacterium | reverse complement strand
AGCAGTGGCAAGTACAGCATTACACGGAAGATGGTTGTGACCAAGTAATGATGTGAAAGGGAACAGGACACCGCCGGTGTCCTGTTTGTAAACGGAGGCAGGAGCGATGCTCCTGCCTTTTTTTGTGCATAATGATTCGCTTCGTGAAAGTTTTTTTTTTCAATATGCGCGAGACTCGTTCCGCATTGGTTCCTACCATTAGCACATGAGCTCTGCCTTTGCTATTTGCTGATTGTGCGAATTATTTCTTCGGAACGAATCCTAAGGTCTTCATACACGGTGCGGTGACACACTCAACTTTGGACTAGTGGTTCAGACGAGCATGCCACGACCCCGCTCAATACCGTCCACTTCATGCTATCCAAGTACTTCAGGCTCGATCATCGAGATTCTAGGGATATTAGTTCGTAGTGCGACTTTCTCATCCGACATCCGGCGTCTGTTGAACATGGTTCGTGCGAGTGCGCTCAGTTCACGTGTCGGCACTGTGAGTGGAAGGTGACGTTATTTAATATTGACATGTGTCAATAGATTGAAAGTCTCTGTGAGATAATGAGGATCGAGCATCAACAGGGGATGTTAATCGTGAAACTCCCTACAAGCGCATAGAAACAGGCGCGCAGCGGGAGTGTCATTAGCTCTTGAACGGGATATCGATTATAAACTCGATAATTGGAGTAATAAGTCCAATAATAGACTGCAATTCTTTAGTTGTTTCTGGAATCAACATCGAATATATTGATGTCAAGAATGTTCGTGCTTGTGTAACACGAAGTGGAGATGCCTCGAACCGGGACAAGAGTTGCATCGATGGACGAAGAGGACATAGTGGTAGAAACTTTTGACTGAGACAAGAACGGCAATTCAAAAAGAAAATTTAGCAGTACCGTGCGCACCGATTCACCACAGGTGTCACACGACGTAGCGCATGGACGCAGTCCGGCAGTGCTGGAGCATCCGATAGCACGGGTTGATCGGATGTGAAAAACGAAAGACGATAAATCAGGAAAAAACGGATCTATTAATTATTAGTGGAGTTTTTCTTATGAGAGTCGTTGTTATGCTCTGCGTTGCCCTCTGCGGGTTAACGCTGTCGGCCCAGGTCCAAAACCCAATTTTATTTGTCACGGCGGTCCCAACGCCGGCGGGTATTATTAATCAGAGTTCTCCGTTTGGAAATCAAAGTGGTGACATCTCCAGTGCACCACGTGGAGGGGATTTGATGATTCGCTATCCTGATGGGAGTGTAAAAAACCTTACGCGCTTAGCCGGTTATGGAACAACGGGACTGCAGGGCAGAAAGGGAACAACGTCCATTGCTGTTCGCGAACCATGCGTCCACTGGAGCGGAAACAGAGCTGTCTTCTCTATGGTCGTTGGTGCTCCCAGAAGTCAGTACGATGAATCGCAGTTCTTCTGGCAACTGTACGAGATCAGCGGTTTGGGAAAGAACGAGACACCTGTCATCTCAAAGGTTCCCAATCAACCGGAAAACTTTAATAATATCTCACCGATTTATGCCTCGGATGATCGCATCATATTCGTCAGCGATAGAACGAATGACGGAACGAAAGATGTGTATCCGACGCTCGATGAGGCAAATGCGGATCCCACAAATACCGGACTGTGGTCACTCGATCCGGCAACCGGAGACCTTCAGCATCTTGATCACTCGCCAAGCGGAGACTTTAGTCCAACGTTGGACAGTTACGGGCGGATTATTTTCACGCGCTGGGATCACTTTACGCACGACCAAGATTCGCTGCAAGATGCGTCGAGCACGCAGCTGTATCCCTTTAATTACGATAACGAAGCGGCAGCATCAACCTATAACCTTAATGCAAACGCTCAAATTGCCCCGGAAGCATCTCCCTTTAATTCTGCATTGCTGAAAACCTCAACTACCAATCCCCATCCCTTTACCTTCTTCATGCCCTGGATGATCGATCAAAGTGGAGCAGGGGCGTTGACCTTGAATCACTTAGGACGTCATGATCTCGCGGATACGATTAACAGTACCTTTCGTGATGACCCCAATCTCGTCCCCTTCAGTGCCAAAACATCCACTCGTTCGAACAAGAACATTGTTCTGAACGCATTCTCCATCAAAGAAGATCCGCAGCATCCCGGCTCCTACTATGCGGTGGATGCGCCTATTCCGGGCAATACCGGAGGATATAATCCCTCCAACATCACGCATACGGCTGGACAAATTGTCCGTATTGATGCTCCGGAAACCGCTCGACCGGAAGATGTGGTGGTTCAATACATTACCCCACGTTCAACCCGTCAACCGCTGGCAGCTGCCATCGATACGGCAACGCATACGGGCTTTTATCGTAATCCTTTGCCGACGACTGATGGCAAGCTCATAGTGTCTCACACATCTCAACAGTTCGGTGATATCAACATGGGTGTTGATACCGTTGTAAAACCCAAGATGGACATGCGACTCCAGCTCATGGAGCCACTGGAACCGAACTCGACACAAATGAAGGCTACCGCAAACCTTACCGGTGGCATAACCACAGTGGTGCAATGGTACCAGAATGGTAAGACGATGAATTTCTCCGGCACGCTTTGGGAATTGGATCCGGTAGAAGTAGTTCACAAGCCGGCTCCAACGGCGCACATTTCAGCGGTGGCTGATGTTGAAAAGCAAGTGTTTGACGATGTCGGTGTTCCGGTCAGTGCTTTCCAAGCGTATCTCAAGGACAATAACAGCGCGCTTCTTGTGGTCCGGGACGTGACCGACCGCAATTCCGCTGATAAGCAGCAGCCATTTAATATTCGCGTGGCGTCGTCAAAACATCAGCTGCACAGTGATATCGGCAAACTGTACGATGTTCAATCCGTTCAGTTTATGGAAGCAAGCCGTACACGCGGCTACTATAGAAAATTAACCGCACAGAATTATGTTGTTGACGGACGGCGTAATGTTCCGCAACCCCTGTCTTCAATTCCGTATGCTGCGGTTGCTTCGGGTGCTAAGGGTTCCGTAAATATTGATCGCGATGGCTCCTTCGCCGCTATCTTGCCTGCCGGACAAGCATTGAATTGGCAGCTTAACGATCCACAAGCTAATGCCGTTGTTCGTGAACGCTATTGGGTGACATTTGCTGCCGGCGAAATCCGAACCTGTGCCTCTTGCCACGGTTCAAACCCGGAATCTCCACTGGTTCAAGCAAGCTGCCCGCAAAACAAGGCACTCGCACTGAACGGTCTGTTAACCAAATGGAAAGCAGATTACACCCCTGCACAAGCGGTGTTGAGCAGTCCGCAAAACAACAGCATGGAGCAGAGTTTCCCTCTGCATCTCGAATGGCAGGAAAGTGAAGGAGCCAAACGCTACTTGGTGATCGTTCAAGGCGTCGTCAACAATGCCGCCACAACGCTCTACACTACGATGGTAAGCGGAACCAGTATCACACTCAAACAATCCGACTTAGCACAAGCACCGCGTATTCTGAGCTGGCAGGTTCAAGCAATGAGCGACTACTTGCCCGGAACGGTGAGCGAAACGTGGACGTTGTCGACAAAACCAACGGAGACATTGCAAAGTCCTGCGAACCTGAGTAAAAACTTAAGCACGGAACCGTTGCTGCAATGGTCGGCCATAAGCGATGTGGATGCATATCATGTGCAAATCAGCACCAGTGCCGATTTCTCGTCCGTGGTGGTTGATGACAATGCAGTGACCGATACACACATTCAGCTGAGCGCGCTAAGCACGAATACAACCTACTATTGGCGCGTGAAGGCACTTTGGTCGGGCGGCGAAAGCGCATGGAGTACGGCGTGGTCCTTCAGCACGCACGATATCAATACCTTGGCAAGCTGCCAGCTGATTCTCCCGTTGAACAACGCAACGGATTTGCAGAAGCAAGTCACCATGCAGTGGAGTCCGGTGAGTGATGCCACGCAATACACGATCGAATTGTCTGAACTGGCCGACTTTGCTGCCTCCGAAAGTCATGTGTGCTTTAGCCCGCAATGGACTGGCAGTGGACTAAAAGAACACACATCCTATTACTGGCGCGTGCGTGCAGAACGGAATACAGTGCTGGCACCGTGGAGCGAAGAGTGGTCCTTTACAACGGCATCCGACGCTGTTTCATCCGTTGACGAGCTGACCGATCCGGCCGGCCTTCTACTCTTCCCTCAACCGAGTTCTGAAAGTGTGCAACTTCGCTTTGCCCAGTGTCCGGGCGGTGTGTGCGACCTGAGTATCCGTGATGTAGAAGGAAGACTGGTGCGCACGGAATCGATGATCAGCCCTAGTGGTCCCGTGGAGTACAGCATGAATCTTCAGGACATTCCAAGTGGCACCTATGGTCTGGAACTTCGATGGGCGGACAAACGCATCGTGCGTATGCTCAGCGTAGTCAAATAAACACACGAATACTTTGACCGTGTCGTATCTGAGCTCGTGTCCCGAGCCGGTGCAACAACTTGAGGTCGCATGTACGCTACAAACACAAACGGTCAGGAAGTGCACTCTTCCTGACCGTTAGTTTTTTTTGATACATGGGCAGCTCCGCTGCCCATGTATCATAATATCATGAACGACCTACAAACCTCAGCAAACGGCAATGCTATGTCCCTCTGCGTCTCTAAGGTTTGGGCTGTTGTGAGCGCATGATAGACAGTTGTTCGCTGTACTTATGTGCGGTACTGTTGTGAGGATCGAGAATCAGGGCGTGGCGGCAGAACCACTCTGCCTCACTAAGGCGACCGCTCTGTGCAAGGGGAACCACGTTTGCCGTCAGCGCGTCGGACGCAGTTTGTGCTATTGCAATTTCCAGATGCTCCTCGTGGTGCCTAGCGTGAGCGTTTTCAAATGCCTGCACGGCTATGGAGGCTGTATCGGCTTGGAGCCGCACAGAATCTTGGCTCAAGTTTAGGCAGAGACCGTAGGGTTGAATGAACATGTCGCTCGCAAAGCCCTTTTCCCCCTCAAACACTTCGCGCGTGGCAAAGAGTGGGCGTTGATTGATGTTCTTATGAACAACTGCATTTAAGAGCGCGATAAACTTGGATTGAATGGAGCGGACGCGAGAAGCATCCTGCTGAAATGCTTCGGCATCGTCCTCAAACACCTTTAAGTCAGCCAGGTAGGCATCTATCTCGGGTTGACACGATTGAATTGCCCAAGGATACCAACGCTCCAATTGCGTGGGATACCACGTGCGTCGAAGTAATTCTTTCTCCACCAATACAACGTCCGGCCGATAGCCCTCAACTTGCTGCATATACCAGAATGCCGAACAGAAGTAATCCCATTGTTGCGAAAACAGTACGGCGTTCTTTGGCAGAGGGTCGACCATCATCCGTACATAATTTTCAACCAGCACATTCTCATGTTCATCACAGGTATGCCAGTTGATCGAGAGGGCGATGAGAGGGAGGATAAAAGCGGCGTAGACAAAACCTTTGCGGTGGCGAAGAAGCGCGTAGAGTCCGACCCCACAAAAAACAAGTAAGGCAACGTAAGCCGACAAGAAATAGGAGTCGATATCGTGGATGTTGTAGTTGACGCTGTAGCCAACACCGCAAACAACCAGAAGACTGAGAAAGAGACCCACTGGACGCAGCATTCGTGTACGACTGAGCGTCCACAAGCCAAACGGTGCAAGTAGCAGACCAACCCACGCGAGATTATTCGGCAGCAAATGTCGAAACACTCGGAACTGCTTTGCCGCCACGCCGGCTTCGTCCGAAAACATCCACACCGAGTACTGCTTCCCAAAAACGTGATAACTGAACGTATCCCATCCACGGTGCACCGCGCCCCAGTTGAACCATGGCTGGTGCATGCTGTTGAGCACAAGCGTGCCATAGAGCAATGCAAAACACATCACAATGCCCAGGAGCTTGAGGAAGTCCTTACGGCGCGATCGATCAAAGACAAAACCTTCAGCGGGACGGTAGAAAAAGAGTACCACTACCGGGACGATAATGAGAATGGTGGTGAGATGATTGCTAAACGACAGACCAACAGCGCACGCGCCGGCCCACAACCAACGACGATCGGTACTGCGTACCGCCTTAAACACTAGAGCCAGAGCTGAACACAGGAGGAGAAGATGCAGGGAGTACACTTCGATGCTCTCCGCCTGCGACCACACCGTTTGGGCAAAGGCGTAACAAAGCGCCATGGCAGTACTCAGTACGTCAATCGTCATCTTTGATTGACTACTCAAGGCTGGCGACTGATGCACAGCTACGGACGCAGTGACATTCCTCTCAACGGATCCGCGATGCGATTTCTTAGATGAGGCTCCTCGTTCCGTGGTGTTCTTCATACGTGCCGCCTGCGGCGCCGCGGATGCTTTGCTTTCTGATTCGTGAACACTGAGCAGAACCTCACGGAGCAAGACGTAAAAAGCCGATGCAGAAAGAGCCGTGCACGTTGCGGCAAAGTAGTTGAGTTTGGCGATGATGCTGAGAGGAAGAGGAAGGTACGACCACACAAAGCCCAGGAGTACGAACAGCGGATAGCCTGTCGGATGAGCCACGCCGAGCGATCGGCAGGCACCGGCAAGTTCGCCGGCGTCAGTAAAGCCCACCCCTGGTTGAAGGCAAAGCGAGTACACGGTGAGACTGAGAAGGAAGACGGCCAGAGGCCAGACAAAGCGTTTCATAGCGTTCCATCAAATGCGAGAAGGCAAAAATAGAATCTGATAAAACACGAAGCAGGCCGATTTCGTTGGCGCACGAATTGGAACCTATGCAATCTGCTGAGGTTCGCCCGGGGAGCCGCTGTCGTCATGCGACTCGTGGCTTAACGCTAACTGACCGCAGGCGGCATCGATATCAACGCCGCTGCTGCTACGAATCATCACGTGTACATCAAGACTTTGGAGCTCGCGAATAAAGGCTTTGAAACGTTCCGGAGGAGAAGGACGAAGTTGCGCACCCAGACCCTCAGGATGGGTGAAATCGATGGAGTGGAAGGGGATGACGTTGACCTTGGTTGGCACCCGGCGACTCAATCGTGCCAGTCGCTTGGCATCCAAAGGACTGTCGTTTAAACCGTCAAACAAGATATACTCAAACGTAATAGGATTGCGCGTTGCTCGGTAATAGTATTCCAAAGCATTACCCAGCTCTTCCAGTGAATACTGGCGGGCAATGGGCATGAGCTTCTCCCGCAGACCGTTCGTGGTGGCATGGAGTGACAGTGCCAGCTTTACAGTACGCTTTTCATCCGCCATCCGTAAGATGCCCGGTACGATACCGGCTGTTGAAAGTGTGATGCGCTTTGCAGGCACCAATTTAGCCTCAGGCATCGTGATGATGTCGATGGCGTTCATTACGTTGTCGTAATTAAGCAGCGGCTCACCCATGCCCATAAAGACAATGTTGCTGATGTCTCGTCCCAAAAGCTGTTGAGCCATTAATACCTGTTCAACAATCTCGGCGCATTCCAGGTTTCGTTGCAAGCGAAGGGTGGCGGTAGCACAGAACGTGCAGCCTAAGGGGCAGCCGGCTTGCGTTGAAACACAGAGGGTTTGACGTTTCGGTTTGCCGTCGTCTTGAACCGACTCACTGGGAATCCACACCGATTCGATCTGGGCGTTGTCGACAAGACCAAACAAAAACTTCACGGTTCCATCGGCTGATACTTGCTGTTGCTCGCAGTGGAGGCTGTTGAATCGCAGCAGAGCATCGAGTTCTGCCCGGAGAACGTCGGGGAGCGCGCTCACGTGCGACCAGTCCGCCTTCCGCTGGGCATACACTGCCTGCATGATTTGCATCGCTCGATAGGGTGGTATGCCTCTGGCATTAAGGAAACTCTGAAGTTCCACCAGACGGTAGTTTTTGAGGAATTGTTTGTCTTCCAGATAGCTTGGTGCCAGTGCTCGCATCAGTGTTGCTCAGTTGAAGGCTCTTTCGTAACATCGCAGACGTGGCTCGGAGCCACGGCTGACAAAACTACCACTTTCGTGGCTCGCCTTGCAATTGTCCGCACCGGATTCACTCGGTGCGACACTCAAGATGGGTATTCCTTCACACACAGGGGACGAGGCTCAGGAGCATTATGGCCACAGCAAACCCGACGGTTGAAAGCTTAGCCGGTCAAACCTGGAAGCGACTCAAGAAGAATCGTGGAGCAGTGATTGCCGTGTGGTATATCGGTCTACTCGTGTGTGTTGCCATCCTCGCTCCGTGGATTTCGCCGATGGATCCCAACACGCAGGTTCTCGAGTATCCTTCGGAGCCATCAATGTTCCGGGGCAATGTGTTATTGAAGAAAAATCCTATTCGCCCGACCGAGCCCTACGTGCTGGCTGTGGAATCGTGGAAACGAGTTGGTGACTCGGTCTACTTTGTCGATCCCATGCATCGGAGCTTTAGCTTGCCAACCACTTCCATGTTCGGCGCCAACGAGAAGGAGTGGCATCGTGAGCCGCTGTATTTCTTAGGAACCGATAAATATGGCCGTGACATCCTATCTCGCATCTTCCATGGTGCTCGCATTGCACTGCTCGTTGCTATCATCAGTGAATCAATATCGATTGCTATTGGCATTCTCCTCGGTGCATTGGCCGGATATTTCCGCGGCTGGGTGGACGAAGTGATCATGTGGTTTACAAACGTGATGTGGTCATTCCCAACGGTCCTGCTTGTAATTGCTTTCTCGGTCATCCTCGGCAACGGCGTGTGGCAAACCTTTGTAGCCATTGGTCTCAGTGGGTGGGTGGATTTAACCAGGGTTGTGCGCGGACAGTTTTTTTCCTTGCGCGAAACTGAGTTCATAGAGGCAACTCGAGCATTTGGCTTCGGAACTTTTCGCACCATCTTCCGACACTTGCTTCCCAATACCCTGGGTCCGGTTACCGTGATTGCCACAGCCGGATTCGCTACGGCGATCACCTTAGAAGCCAGTTTGAGCTTTATTGGTCTTGGAGTTCAGCCTCCAACCGCTTCATGGGGAAAGATGATACAGGATGGTATAGGCTTCCTGTTCGTTGGGCAGAGCTTGGAATTGGTTTTGTACCCCTGTATTGCGCTTGGACTGACGGTGTACGCCTTCAATCTCTTTGGTGATGGTCTGCGGGATGCTCTAGATCCTAAAACCAGTCAGCGCTGAGCATACACCAACACATCTATCGCGAAACCTCGGGAACTGTTTGAGACGGTCTGACTCGAGCTTCCCGGTCTACGTTCCCATTCTCACAATGAACTTCCCATTCTTGCGTCATTTTGTGGTAGAATAGTGCACATAGTGAAAAACAAGTCGAATTTTCTGCTTAAGTGACGAGGACAGATTGACAATACGCGCCGTGCGAAGCACGCGCGTAAGAAGAGTCTCTCGCCGAGTTCAAAGGCATCCTCAACCATTCATTGCTTGGTGTTTGCTAGCTTTGCCGGATTCAGTCACTCGATTTATTCAACATTGACCGTATGGACGAGAAATTAAAACCCTTCCGCACTGTGGCGAGTAAGGTGAAGGATATTTACAGCGCCAATAAGCGTTCGGACGAAAAGACAGAGGTTGTGGCGGGAGACGATGTGGTGCGTGCTACAACGTCGAAGGACATCAACCAAGTGCATATTCCTGTGGAGAACGCGCAGGACACTGCGTCAGACAGCGGTGAGCAGCGTGCAGAAAGTAGCGAGCAGGAGCTCCAAACGTTGCACGTCGAGCTCGAAGCGATGAGCGACGCCCTTAAGCGCGCGGAAAGGGAACGTGACGATTTGCGTGATCAGCTGCTCCGCAAGATTGCCGAGTTCGAGAATTTTCGCAAGCGTACCGAGCGAGAAAAGGAGCAATTGGCACTGTATGTGAGTGAGAAAGTGTTTGGACGCTTAGTCGACGTCTTGGACGATCTGCACGCGGCGCTTGAAGCCGGACGCAAGAGCGACGATTATTCCTCAATGCTCAGCGGTCTGGAAATGATTTACAACAAAACGCACCGCATCTACGAAGAGCATGGCGTGAAACCCCTCATCGTTGAACAGAATACGCCCTTCAATGTGGACGTACACGAGGCGCTCATGCACATACCGCATGCGGACGTACCGGAGGGTCAGGTTGTCCAACAAATCCAACGCGGCTACATGCTGCATGACAAGGTGTTGCGCCATGCAAAGGTCATCACCTCTGCCGGTAATGGCGAGTAGAGTATTCGCGAACGCGATGTTTCTTCGAATTGAATAGAACAACATGATTTATGAGTAAACGAGATTATTACGAAATCCTTGGAGTGGCTAAAGGAGCGTCGGCGGAGGAGATCAAGTCATCCTACCGCAAGCTTGCCATGAAGTATCATCCTGATCGAAATCAGGGAGACAAGGAGGCAGAAGAGAAGTTTAAGGAAGCGTCCGAAGCCTACGAGATTTTGAGCGACGCCGACAAGCGTGCGCGTTATGATCAGTATGGACACCAAGGAATGCGTGGAGGTCAGGACTTCCATCAGTACTCCAATATCAATGATATCTTCAGTCAGTTTGGCGACATCTTTGGCGGCGGTGGTGCCGGAACCATCTTCGAAGAGTTCTTTGGCGGTGGAGGCGGAGGTCGACGTTCGTCAGGCGGTCGGCGTAGCGCTGGACAACCGGGATCGGACCTCAAGATTCGACTCCCTCTCACGCTTGAGGAAATTGCAAGTGGCGTCGAGAAAACGTTGAAGATAAAGCGTCAGCGTGAGTGCGACGTGTGTAAGGGGACTGGTGCAAAAGCCGGCTCGGGATCAACGACCTGTCCTACCTGTCATGGACAAGGTGAAATCCGTCAGGTCTCACGTTCCATGTTTGGTCAGTTTGTCAACATTAGCGCTTGCAATACCTGTGGAGGCTCCGGTCAGGTGATTAAAGACCATTGTGAAAATTGTAAGGGCGAGGGTAGAGTAAGCGGAGAAACCACCATTAAGGTCAATGTTCCTGCCGGAGTGAGCGAAGGCAATTACATTCCCATCCAAGGTAAAGGAAATGCCGGACGTCGCGGTGGCGAGGCGGGAAATGTGATTGTGGTGATTCAGGAGATTCAGCACCAGCATTTTAGTCGTGAAGGTGATGACATCATCTACGACCTGATGATATCCTATCCCGATGCAGCCTTAGGCGGCGAAGTGATGGTTCCAACCTTAGGTGGAACGGCAGCACTCACTATTCAACCTGGAACGCAGCCGGGTACGGTGTTAAAAATGGGTGGCAAGGGCATACCCCATCTCAACAGTTACGGCAAGGGAGATCAGCTGATTCACGTGAATGTCTACGTTCCTTCCAAACTCAGCTCGCATGAGAAGGATTTGTTGAAGGAGTTATCGAAGAGCGAAAACATTGCTCCGAAGAAGGCAAAGAAATCGTCGAAAGACGGTAGCTTCTTCGGTAAAGTAAAAGGCGCGTTCTCGAACTAGGGCTGTTGATACACCTGTGATCTTGTCCGAAGCTACCGAAGAAATTCTCTCAGATAAAATTCAAAGAGCCGATTGACACTACTGTTCAATCGGCTCTTTGCATATGACAGGTATGTACGCTGTATCTCGAACTCCGCAAGGGGCAACTCGATCAGTTTTGGCTTGCCTTGAGTTGAGTAATGAGATCGTCAAAATCCTTGTTGCTTAATTGATAGTGGTTATTGCAGTACTGACACACCAGCTCGCGCTGACCTTCATCACGCATACCTTGAACTTCTTGCAAGCCAAGGGTGAGAAGAATGGCCTTGAAGCGGTCGAGCGAGCAACGACAAAAGAAATCCACCGGTGTGGTATTGACGATCTGACAATCGGTGGGTAGGAATTGGCGTAGGATCTCGTCAGGATGGTAGCCGTCAGCAGCAAGCTCGGCAACGGAACCGATGCGTAGCATGCTGTCATGCACTTCCATGATTTCCGACTCGGTGGCATCGGGCATGGCTTGCACAATGATGCCGGCTGAATGACGGATCGCGCCATCTTCTGTCATGTCCACATCAAGGCGCACGGCAGAAGGGATTTGCTCACTTTGGGTAAGGTAGTAGGCGATGTCGTTCGACACATTGCCTTTTTGCAACGCCACCACACCGGAAACAGGCTCGAATTTTCCATAGAGAACTTTGGTGACGCGAAGCAGTCCAACCCCGAATGCGGTCTCTGTGTTTTCCGGATGTTGATTCTTGTCCACGTAGCCGCGCACCTCGCCCACTTGCAGTGCCTCTGCAAAGATTCGTTTGTAGATGCCGTTTCCCATAAATTCGACTACTACGCGTTCCTCTCCTTTGAGAAATGACGCCAGTAGTGAAGCAGCCGCAAGGCTGCGAGAAAGAAGAAGAGTAGAGAGCGGATCGATAGTATGACGTCGCTGCGCCTCTTTGGCAGTATTGGTATTGATCACAGCTGCAGCCCGAAACTTTCCGTCGTTCGTCAGCGCTCGTGCCGATCGATCCCGTTGTAAGAATTTCTTCTTGAGTTCGTTGGTATTCATATGTGTATCCTAAAGATGTCTGCTGGACAAAGTGCTCCCGTAAAGGGAAAATACACATCCAGCATAGCATCGACGTTCTAGGCGGAATATTCGTGCCTTCGGCCTATTGATTCGAGTGATGTGCTCTTCGGTCAATGGTATCGTAGGCCGGCGCTATGGATCGCAGGCAAAAGAGGGAATGGGGTTAAGAGAAACCGAGTACCATTGGTCACGATTACTATGAACAAGAATCCTCGTCAGACGGTGCTTTTTGCTTGTGTACCGCTTTGTCTAGCTGCGGTGCTGCTTGTAAAACCTGTGCGTGCACCTCAAGGGTCTGACGCCGAAATGACGCAGAGGCGTACACCGATGTCGGTGATTGTCGACGCGTATTATACGCGCGAGCAGGCTTTGGCGGGTTCACACGCACCACAGGAGATCTTGAATCGACAGGTACTTGTTGTGGTACATTATAGCGGGATGGATGGTAAGGAGCACGAGGGACAAATCGTCTGCGATTCGTCGGTGCGCAATGATGTCCGCTCCATTTTCCATACCATCGACAGTTTGCGATTTCCTTTGCAGTCCGTGATACCCATCGTACACTTTGGTTGGGACGACGACAGTTCGGTGAAGGCCAACAACACCAGTGCGTTCAACTATCGAATGGTGGAGGGGAGTCGCCACCTTTCGAAGCACTCGTATGGCATTGCCATCGACATCAATCCCTGGCTGAATCCCTGGCAGCGCGCTAGCGGTAAGAGAAAACGTGCGTACGATCTAAAGACCCCGGGAACCTTGCAGGCAGGCGGCGCTATTGTACGCGCGTTTCGAGCAAAGGGATGGACGTGGGGCGGCAATTGGAAGGGCTCCAAGGACTACCAGCATTTCGACAAACGCTAGCCGACTCGCTCCGGGATGCTGGTGGAAAGTTTTAGCAAATTTTTGTGAAACGCCCGTGAAATAGACTTGTTATTCTATCGTCAATCAGGCTGAAGCACGCTTCACACCTACACTTCAGTGGCGAAGCGATACAATTCTCAGCGTTTTTGCCGACCTGAATGGATTCACCGAGCGGCAGTAAACGTTTTGCAGGAAGCAGGAGTCAGAGAACGCAAGGCAGGAAGCCTGGGGAATGGGGAAGAACACTACGAGCATATTCATCACACGCCGTACCGAACCATCCCGACCATCGTTGATCACCACAGCGATGGACAAATAAAGTTGGGCAGAGGCACTACCTCTTCATCTGTGTACAGATGCTCACCTTTCACCACCGATCACAAGTCCTTCCATTTCATGGTAGGACTTGTGTTTTTTTGCTTTCTTTGATCTACTCGAGAATTTCGTTGGCAGCGGATGAGGTCGCGGATCTCCATTGGGGAAAGAGGCGAGAGTCCAGAATCAGTAACAACCAAGCCAACAACGTTCCCTCCACGGCGCCACCCAACACGTCCAACGGATAATGGACACCAACATAGACCCGTGAATAGGCAACCACGAACGCAGCGCTGTACCACAGCCATCGCCGTTTCGGGTAGTAAGCACTTAACACCAAAGCCGCTGCAAAATTATTGGTGGCATGGGAAGAGGGGAACGACGCTCCACCGGCCGGAGTGAGAACGCGAGCTGTGGCCAGAGTAACTGAAGGACGAGGACGTTGAACCAATTCCTTGATGACCCGACTATTCAGTGGATCGCTGATGAGGACGCCGATGAGCAAAATCACCGTACACCGCCGCCCGTGTATCCCACCTTTCCACGCCAACAGTGCAAGTGCCAGAACATACACGGGAATCCAGTGATGCACATTGGTTACGAAAGGCATAAACCAATCCAGTACAGAGCACACCATCACTTGGTTTACCAAGTGGTAGAAAAAGACATCGTATTGAACAAGGAGGGGCATAATTGAGATGATCAACGCTGGGTGGATGTGCTATATTCCATCAAATTAGGTACTCAAACGTTAATCCATGCTTTCCCTTCTCAATACTCAGGAGTGGCTTCGAAAACCACGACTGGTAGTCGGTATCATGAGTGGCACGTCACTCGACGGCATTGACGTAGCACTAGCCGAATTTTCTGCAGGTGATTCTCAATACGCGCCAGCCAAAGGCTGTCGCATGGCGCACCGTCACACTTCGTCCATTGCCTTCACTGCTACACAGCGTTCGTTCCTTCAGTCTGTCATTGAAGAAAGGCAGCCGGCCTCCGTCATCTGCGACCTTCCTTTTCTCTTAAGCTCTTGGTATGCCGCGGCAGTGCGCCAGGCCTGCGAGGATGCGGGCATAGCAGCGGAGTCGCCGGATGCAATTGGCGTGCATGGTCAGACTCTGTGGCACAATCCTACGCTCCACGAGCGAGCAGCAACGAGCATTCGATCAACCTGGCAGAGTTGCTCGGTATCCGCCTTGGCGCAAGCAAGTGGTCTACCATGCGTGGGTGACTTTCGAGCAGCGGATGTAATGCTGGGAGGGCAGGGGGCGCCGTTAGTTCCTGTATTTGATCAGACCTTTCTCTCGCAACCGGGCATCGACTGTGTAGCCTTGAATATTGGAGGCATGGCTAATATCACGGTGCTTCCGGCTGTGGAGGACGAGAGCAAGCTCATTGCCTTCGATACCGGACCGGGCAATGTATGGATCGATGCCGCAATGAGTCACTTTGTCGGAACGAACTATGATGACGGCGGCAGACAGGCATCGCAGGGTCAACTCATAGCGTCTTTGTGGGAGGAGTTGATACGCATTCCCTTTGTGCATCGCGAGGGACCCAAATCGACCGGGAGAGAAGAGTTTTCGGGTGAAGCGCTGAAGTTGTTGTTACACAACCACGCCGCTAATGCAACGGCGCAGGACGTGGTTCACACCCTGAGTTGCTTCACTGCCTGGTCTATAGCACAGAACATACAGCGCGTCGCACCCAATACCGGTACCGTGATTGTTGCCGGGGGAGGAAGTCGCAACCCCTTTATAATCAACATGCTTCGCCAATATTTAAGCGGCATGCGAGTACACGTGTCGGACGAAATCGGCATACCCTCGCAGAGTAAAGAAGCCCTGTGTTTTGCGTATTTGGCATGGCGCACCCTGGCAGGACTCCCATCTAACCTCCCGTCCGTCACCGGGGCTACTCGCAAAGCAGTGCTTGGCACGATAGCTTTGGGATGCTAAAAAAGAATAGGGTGGAAACAAAAAAAGGGCGGATACTGGCCGGCTTGACAGTTCTCCGCACTTTTTTCTTCTCACCATGATGTCAGATCAACTTTTCCTCTTAAATTTGCAGTCCCCTAAAAAATTATTGAACTAACGACAGGCTCGGTGTGAAAACGTCCGGTGACTTTACAAAGTCGGTTCGCAAAATTGATGTCGAACCAAAATGGTGGGTAGTTGATGCCAGCGGTCAGACGCTTGGTCGCATTGCTTCCCAAGTAGCATCCTTGCTTCGTGGCAAGCACAAACCATCATTCACCTCACACGTGGATTGTGGAGACTACGTCATAGTGGTCAACGCGGAAAAGGTCACGATGAAGGGCAAGCGCGAAAATCAAAAGGTGTATATGCACCACACAGGGCATCCGGGTGGAGATCGCTATCGCTCCTTCAAAGAGTTAATCCAAACGAAGCCTGAAGAAGTTATTGAACTGGCTGTAAAGGGAATGTTGCCTAAAAACTCCCTTGGCAAGAAGATTGGCATGAAGCTCAAGGTGTATAGTGGAGCCGATCATAGCCATGCTGCTCAAAAGCCGGAAGTCTATCAACTGAAGTATTAATTAGTGAACGTATGAACAAAGCATTTCAAGGCACGGGCCGTCGCAAAACTGCAGTAGCACGAATTCGTATTGTTCCCGGAACCGGCAAGGTAACGGTGAACCGTCGCAGTTTGGAAGAGTATTTTCCGGTTATCACGACCCGTCAGGAAGCATTACGACCGCTGGCTGAGACGAAGTCGGAAGGCAAGTTTGACATTTTTGTCAACGTGCATGGTGGCGGAAAATCCGGACAGGCCGGAGCTGTAAGTCTTGGCATTTCGCGCGCGTTGTTGGAATTCGATTCCACCTTGCGCCCAACTTTACGTCAAGCGGATTTGTTGACGCGCGACCCACGTATGGTCGAGCGGAAGAAGTACGGTCAGAAAAAGGCACGCAAGCGCTTCCAATTCTCGAAGCGTTAATCGTTGTCAGCTCGTGAAGTTTTGGGGGAATGGCAGCATGTGCTGCCATTCCTTTTCTAATCTACCATGCTCGGACTGCCTGAGGTGTGATTCTCTACGGAGGATTTTTCAGGACAAACGGGAAGAGCAGATGTTTAACACAAACCCCATCATTCTATGCCTTCAGTTTCTGTCGAGCAACTGCTCGAAGCGGGTGCCCATTTTGGTCACCTAACCCGCCGCTGGAATCCCAAGATGCGCAACTTCATTTTTACGCATCGCAATGGAATCCACATTATTGACCTTCGTAAGACACAAGCCTTGATCGACATTGCGCGCGAAGCTGTTCTTGAGATTGCATCTCAGGGCAAAATTGTTCTCTTTGTTGGTACTAAACCACAGGCCAAAGTTCCGGTTGAGAATGCAGCCAAGAATTGCGGAACCAATTATGTGGTAGAGCGCTGGTTGGGCGGAATGCTTACAAACTTTGCTACCATCCGTAAAAGTATCAAGCAGTTAACTGCAATTGATAAGAAAGAGGCGGACGGTACTTTTGAGAAGATTACCAAGAAAGAGCGTTTGCTATTAGGACGTGAACGCGATCGTTTACGCCAAGTGTTTGGTGGTATTGAGGTGATGACACGTCTGCCAGGCGCATTGTTCGTGATCGACATCAAGAAAGAGCACCTTGCAATTAAGGAAGCAAAAATCTTAGGTATTCCGGTCATTGGGATTGTCGATACAAATTCGGATCCTGAGGAAGTGGATTTCCCGATACCCGCAAACGACGATTCCGTCGCCACCATTGAGCTCATAAGCCGCATTATGGGTGACGCCGTGGTAGAGGGTCGCGAAGTAGCCAAGACTCGCGCTGCAGAAATTGGCACCCAGCCTGAGGTTGGTGTAGACGCTGAAGCATCAGATGATAACAAACCACGTCGTCGTATGCGCGAACGCACAAAGCGTCCGAACGCTGGTGGCGAAGGTGGAGCCGAAGAGCACAGTCACGCATAAACAAGCGCGATAGGGCGGAATTCATGAGTCCGATAGAATAAGAGAACCGCTCGACGTTAGGACAGGCTACTTTTCATTATTGAACGACATAAACAACAGAAAGACTATGATTAGCCCTCAAACAGTAAAAGAGCTCCGTGACAAGACCGGAGCCGGAATGGCAGATTGTAAAAAGGCTTTGGACGAAACGCAAGGCGATATGCAGTTGGCCATCGAGTATTTGCGCAAAAAAGGCGCAGCATCGGTTTCGAAGCGCTCCGATCGTTCGGCAAATGAAGGATTGGTTCTTGCGCTCACCTCGGAAGACGGTAAGCGCGCATCACTTGTCGAAGTGAACTGCGAAACCGACTTCGTAGGTCGCAACGAAGAGTTCGTCGATTTTGCCCACGCAATTTCGAAAACCGTCTTGAGCTCCGGTGCTACCTCCGGAGACGACTTGTGGAACACGAATCTTGGCGCCAAGACGCTGGGAAATCTTCGTGATGAGATTCTTGCAAAATTCAGCGAGCGCATCGAGCTTCGTCGTGCTGAGTTCTATACCTCAAGCGGATCGCTTGTAGCGTACAATCACGCCGGCAACAAGCTTGCTGTAGTATTGGAAATGAACCAAGGTGCGTCTGACGATCGTGCCGCTGGCCTTATGCGCGATATTTCCATGCAAATCGCAGCCATGAATCCACTGTATGTGGATCGCACACAGGTTCAGAATGACGCACTTTCGAAAGAAATCGAGATCTACAAAGAACAGGCGATGAATGAAGGCAAGAGTGCTGAAATCGCCGAACGTATTTCTAAGGGCCGTGTTGAGAAGTACTATCAAGAAAACTGTCTTGTCGAACAATCCTTCGTCAAGGACGCCGGCAAAACGGTTGCAGACGTCGTCAAGGAAATCGGTGCTGATGCAAAAGTGATTGCATTCCATCGCTTTTTCCTCGGCGAATAAAAAGTACCGCAGAATAAAAGACCTCGTTTAGAGGTCTTTTTTTTGCCCTATTCTGACGCTCCACGTCACTCCCAACGGTAATTTTGTATCGGTTGATTCCGATCGTCCACCACCGACTAAGCATCATGACCAATCTTCGATACAAACGCATCCTCCTGAAATTGAGCGGTGAGTCTCTGATGGGAGACCGTCAGTATGGCATTGACCCCATGGTGCTGCAACACTTTGCACGTGAAGTAAAAACGGTGCACGAATTGGGTGTGGAAGTTGGATTGGTTATCGGAGGAGGTAACATTTTTCGAGGCGTGCAAGCCGTGGAAAATGGGATCGATAAAGTAAGTGGTGACTATATGGGGATGCTCGCCACCCTCATCAACGCTATTGGCTTGCAAAACGCCCTCGAGGCGCAGAACATCCCGACACGCTTGCAGAGTGCCATCCAAGTCGCGCAGATCGCTGAACCGTTTATTCGACGACGCGCTTTGCGCCATTTCGAAAAAGGACGAGTCGTTCTCTTTGGCGCAGGAACCGGGAATCCCTACTTCACGACCGATACCGCCGCTGCATTGCGTGCGGTAGAAATGGAAGCCGAATGTATTATTAAGGGAACGAGAGTGGATGGTATTTACGATTCCGATCCAGAGAAGAATCCGAATGCAAAGCGCTTTCGACAGTTGAGCTACCGAGACGTCATCGATCGTCAGCTTGGTGTGATGGACATGACGGCGGTGACCCTCTGTCAGGAAAACAACCTACCCATTCTTGTGTTCGACATGAACACACCGGGAAATTTGAAGAAGTTGATCATGGGAGAAGATATTGCCACGGTCGTGAGCGACAGTATTGCCTAGTCCGACCATTGCACACTAATACAAGGATCATTATGCCAGTACAAGATTTTATCGCAAACGCAAAATCGCAAATGGCCAAGGCAGTGGAACACCACCAGCAAGCTTTGGCGAAAGTGCGAACAGGACGAGCCTCGGCTTCCATGTTCGATTCCGTGCGAGTCGATTACTACGGAACGCCAACGCCCGTTGCACAAGTTGGTAGCATTTCGGTGCCGGAGCCCCGTCTTATCATCATCCAGCCGTGGGAGCGGAACATTCTCGGTGCAATCGAAAAAGCAATTCTGGCTGCCAATCTGGGATTGACACCGCAAAGCGACGGAACGGTTATCCGCATTCCGATTCCACCGATGACGGAGGAACGACGAAAGGAAATTGTAAAGAGCTGCTGGAAAATGGCAGAAGACTGCAAGGTCACCATTCGCACTGTTCGCCGCGATCACATGGAGTTGCTGAAGAAAGCAGAAAAAGCGGAAGGCTACTCGGAAGATGATCGCAAACGTGGCGAGGATGAGATTCAGAAGCTGACTGATAAATTTGTCAAAGACGTCGATGTGCTCAGCCAAGCCAAAGAACACGAAGTCATGAGTGAATAACGAAGGTGTGGCTCCATGCTTTGCGAAGCAAAGCATGGAGCCCTAAGAATAATAATCCCGCTGCATAGTCCGCTCCGCTCATCACATCGCCGTACCTGACCATTCCTGATTGTCATCCCGAATCTTCGCATGAAGAAAGAGACCGGTACAGCTACCATTTTTCGTGAGATCTGGCATTTTGCACAGCCCTACAAGCGATTGTTGGGAGTTGTCGTGGTGCTCAGTTTTGTGTACACCGCTACAGACCTTTTGTATCCGTTGGTATATCGTCAGGTAGTGAACGACATTGCCGGTCTGTTCGTGAAGCAAGCCTACGACGACGCGCTTGAGGACAATTCCTTTCTCAACGATGTGATTGATGAAATCGTGGGAATGGAAGAACCGGACTCAACGGTTACCGAAGAGGACACGACCGGACTTGCCTCTGAAACAGAAGCA
This sequence comes from Chlorobiota bacterium, assembly GCA_039810585.1. Taxonomy (GTDB): domain Bacteria; phylum Bacteroidota; class Ignavibacteria; order Kapaibacteriales; family NICIL-2; genus JBBATK01. The sequence goes on along the minus strand of JBDHXF010000005.1, from coordinate 80,822 downwards.
GCACCGCAAGTTCTGGCGAATCCGGACAGCGTTGCCCGCCTCAAGCATCGCATGGATAGTGTTGCGCGCCGCAAACGCATTATAACGAAGAGAAATTCCATTAAGCAAAAGGTAGCGCGCAAACATCCGCAACTGCTGCGTCGGAATCCGGCTCTGGCTTCGGGTGCACCTGATACAACGCATCCTGCGACAAGTGTCAATCCGCCGCCATCTATCGATAGCACTCTTTTACACCCAAGTGGTGCGCATAGCTCCACACACGTTGCTCGACGGACACCGGATCAAGTATTACAGACCATGATTTGGGCCGTGATTATTCTCTTTGGCTTGGGAATGATTGGCTATGCGCTCTGGATTGTAGCGGAAAACATTTCCGAACGTGTTGCGACAAATATTGAGCAGAGTTTTCTACTGGAAACGTTTCAGCACGTGCTGCGCCTGCCTTTGGGCTTCTTCCGCACGCGATCGTCCGGTGTGTTGACAAAACAGATTGACGAAGCAGACCATATTTCACCCATCATTACGAATCTCAGCAAGCACGTTCTACCAAATGTGGTGAAGGTTGTGGGGACCTTCTTTGTGATGATGATTCTGAACGCACAACTCACGATTATCGTTCTCGTTACCATTCCTCCGTACATCTGGCTTGTTCGATATTCGTCGAAGCGACTGGAGAACGGACTGTCAACCTATTACGAGTTGTGGGAGAACATTTCGTCGCGCCTTCAAAACGCGATGCAAGCAATTAAGACGGTTAAGTTGTCCGGCGCCGAGAGTCGTGAACTCAGAGCACTACAACATTTGTCTGACCAAGCATACGATGAGTATGTCTATCGAACCAAGGTGAGCAATCGCTTTGTGTTTTGGGATGCCTTTATTTCGCACTTGGGTTCGGCGGTCGTGTTAATCGTAGGTGGGTATTTGGCACTAAAGCGACAGCTCACGCCGGGTGATGTTGTCATGTTTGTCGTCTACGTTGAGGAACTATACTCGCCAATAGATGAGCTGTCCAGTGTTTGGATGGAGTTACAGCAGAACATTGCATCATTCAAGCGCACGTTTCAATTGTTAAAGAGCGGGGAAGAGGAAAAGAGTGGTGTGGCCTTGGAGGTGTCAGCCGGCGTCGTAGAATTTCACGACGTGCAATTCTCGTACACATCGAAGAGGAAAATCCTCAAGGGGATTTCTATGCAGGCGAGACCAGGCACGATTACGGCTATTGTTGGTCCCTCCGGGGCAGGCAAGACAACCAGTATGGACCTCCTTCTGAAACTATACGATGTACAAAGTGGATCGATCGTGATTGACGGACAAGATCTCGCGTCACTCGATCCGGCGTCGGTGCGGGCGCAGATTGGACTTGTCGCGGCGGATGGGGTAGTATTCAAATCGACGGTACGCGAAAACGTCGCGTATTGCACAGACGGAGTGGCAGACAGTGACATCCTCGAAGCCATTGAAAAAGCCGGGTTGGCACCGCTGATGGAGCGGCTCCCGGAGGGACTGGATTCGGAAATCGGAGAAGGCGGTATAGGCTTGTCGGTGGGGGAACGTCAGCGTATGCAGTTGGCCCGTATCATCGTTGCCAAACCTCCGATACTTGTGTTGGATGAGGCGACTGCTAATTTGGATTTTGCAACGGAAGCGGAAATCCGTCGCACGCTTATGGACTTTCGTAAGGACAGAACCGTGCTTATCATCGCGCATCGTTTCAGCATGATACGAGATGCCGACTACGTGTATGTGATTGAAGACGGACGCATAAGCGAATCCGGCACTCCCTCTACTCTCGCACAATCCGGTGGCTGGTTCTCACGCTTCGCCTCGAGTGCTCAAGGCTAGGGGATTACTCCGGCTGAGGCTTGACCACGTATTTCAGACGCTACACTCGGCGGTGTGCAGGCCGCATGCATCGTAGTCCCCATTGATTCTCTACCCTAAGACCGCGAGAGTTTCATGAGCAGGTCGGACTATTTCTGTCCAGCCGATGGGGCGAAAAATGAAAAGGCCTGTGAGAAATCCCACAGGCCGAAATGAGAGTCGTACAAAAGAGTAGCGCTCTTAGTAGCGGTTTCCTCCACCACCTTGATAGTCGCTACGTGGGCGGAATTCACGGCGTGGACGCTCTTCTTGAGGACGAGCTTCGTTCACTGTGATATTACGTCCCATGAAGGACATGCCATTCACTGCCTCGATGGCAGCGCGGCCTTCATCATCATTGGTCATTTCGACAAATCCGAATCCGCGACTGCGGCCGGTTTGGCGATCCATGATGACTTGTGTGGAACTGACCTCACCGTGCGCGCCAAAGAGTTGCGCGAGGTCGTTCTCACGGGCTTGGTAACTGAGGTTACCGATATAGAGTTTCATCCGAATATAAACGTGTAAGTGGAACAAAAACGACCGCAGGCGCTATGCCAGTGCTTGCTTTACTACCGCCGAAAAAACATTCGGATGATTCATGGCAAGGTCAGCTAGTACTTTGCGGTTAATTGAAATATTCTTCTTGTGTAACGCATCAATCAGACGCGAATACGTTGTGTTATTTAAACGTGCAGCCGCATTGATACGCACAATCCATAAGCGACGGAAGGTTCTCTTCTTGGCGCGACGATCGCGGTATGCATAGCCGAGACCCTTTTCAATGTGGTTCTTGGCAACTGTCCATACTTTTGAGCGAGCACCCCAGTAACCCTTCGCAAGGCGAATAAACTTACGACGTTTACGGTGCGCTGCTGCTTTGTTCGTTGAACGAGGCATTATATACTCCTAAAATTAGGTAGTGAAAAAATCGGTGTAAGGAGAGTAGCGCTCAGACCCTTAGCACCAAATTGTTCGGTAACAGCGAGTTTCGCTTCACCGATTGCCGATCTTGCCATCAAGATCAGCACAAAAACTTTATCCAATAACCAATTGACGGCGAACCAGTTTCAAGTTTGCGGTATGAACCAGCGAATCTTGACGTAATTGGCGCTTGCGTTTACGGGTCTTGGAAGTCAGAATATGTGCACGAAAGGCCTTTTGACGCTTAATAGCACCGGAACCGGTGATTTTGTAGCGCTTCTTGGCACTTCCTAGCGATTTCATCTTTGGCATGACGCACCTAAAAAAGAAATTGAAAAATTGTCCAGAGTGTCAACACCACTCACTCCTCAATGAGAGCGAATGGAGGGTGGTCTTGGATGAACCAAGAACCACTTTATCCTTCAGATTGCAGAGTAGTCTGTGAGGTTGCCGTAGATACCTCATTCGACTCGTCGGCAGGGTTCTCCAACTTGTCAGACTTATCTGTGGTCTTCTCAGTCGGAGCGATTTTTTTGATCTTGTCTTTATCCGGAGCCAACGTCACTGCCATTGTTCTACCTTCTGCCTTCAAAGGCTGGTCAACTTTGGCAACGTCTTCCAGTTTTTCGATGAAGCGCTTCAAAAGTACTTCACCAAATTCCATGTGTTGCATTTCCCGTCCGCGGAATAACACCGAGGCTTTCACCTTGTCTCCACGAATCAAAAAATCGCGAGCATGACGCGTTTTGAAATCGAAATCATGCGTATCAGTCTGCGCCTTGAATCGAATCTCCTTCAGTTGCGCAGTATGAACTTTCTTCTTTTGCTCCTTGTCGCGCTTGTGCTGATCGTAAAGGAACTTTCCAAAGTCAATGATTTTACACACGGGCGGATTCGCCTGCGGTGCAATCTCCACCAGGTCTTTGCCTTCTTTGGCGGCAAGGTCGCGGGCTTCACGAATACTTACGATGCCAAGCATAGCTCCGTCGCTCCCAAGAACGCGGACTGTCTGTGCTTTGATGTCTTCGTTGGTTCGGATGCCGCTTTTACTCTCTCGATCGTTGCGGCTGTCACGGCGATTACGGTCGAATGGACTAAAGAAGGGGCTTTTATTCTTCAACTACTACCTGAGAAAACTGATACATAGCATACTTGGTGACCATAGAGATCGCTCCCGACAGGAGATGATCGGGCAATACAAAGATAGGAAAGTCGGAACTAATACGGTGCAATATGTTTTTTTTACGTGAGCTTAGGAGAATCAGACCCGAAATAGCGTCGACCCCAAATAGGTGCGACCACTAGTTACGGCGCACAAATACCGGGTAAAACTCCTTCGATCCGTCCGCGTACTGCAGCACCACATAGTACATGCCCATAGCGACTACTTTTCCATCATCCGTCCGCCCATCCCAGCGGTCGCAGTACACGCGTCCCGGCGTTCTGGTTTCGCTGCGTACCAGCTCTGTGATAATGTGCTCGTTTTGATCCAAAATGTGCACACTAAGGGCGCTTGAGCTAGCCGGAACGGAGAATATCTCGCACAGTTCTGTGGTCGGATCAAAAGGATTCGGTGCCACCTTTTGGATGACAGTAGCCTTCGTGTTATACACCGTCGTGTCGGTACGCAAACAACTCCCCGGACAACATAGTCGCAAGATCACACTGTCCGGTGTTGTTGGGGTGGGACGATAATGAAACTCATTATTCGTGCGCGCTTGCAGCGCCAACGAATGAAAACTGCGACCGCCATCGGTGGATTCGAGAATTTGTACGCTGTCGCAACTACTGCTGTCGGCCGGTAACAGCCAAAGCAATCCTCGGTCGGAACATAACACATCGGGTTGGGGATAGACGGTGCACTGAAGCTCGTGTGGGCGGATTCGAACGTCCACCGTGTCCGAATACACCACCGATCCGTCTCCGCGTATTCCTTCAGCACGAAGACTAATCAACGAGTCTGCATCTGTTTCACATCCAAAGAATCCCGGACATGGAAACACTGCATCGATCCAAAATGTCGTGTCGCTTGATCGTCGAAACTCTCCACCCAGCAGTGTCCAGCTTGCCGATCGATCCACTGAGCAATACAGAGAGACGCTATCCACGCAACGCAACACTCCACTCACTTTTCCCAATTGCATCGATCGGTAGACCGTTGCCATGGTCGAGGAGTCGAACGCAATGGATGCTACCGGGAATGACAAGATGCCTGTGGAATCCTTCAAGACCGATCGTTGTGTGCTTTGTATAATGATACGTCCACTCACCCCGGCGAGTGTGCTGTCGGCTTTCAAGCGAAAGGTGACGGTGTCCGTCAGGTTGCTGTAGGAGGAATCCAGAACGACCGCAGATCCCCACGCAAATCCGTTACGATATCGCTGAAAGAGCACTTTTACAGCGGGCTGACCGCTAAACACATTATACCAGCGTACATCAACCGTATCGCCCTGACATGTGAGTGTTTCTGGAATTGCCGTGGTCGGGCTCACGATTTGAATGGAGTTTTGTACCGGTTGCCCAAACAGATAACATCGCACATTAGTGGTGACCAGCACGTCGTTGTATCCATCGCCGTCTACGTCCGCAACCGCGACATGATTTATCGTCTCGGTTGGAAATCGCCTGTGGTACACGGTATCAAAAGGTGCATTGCGCGTGAAACGCGGATCTGCATAGTCTCGCAAATGCAGAATGTAGAGGTCGGAACCATCCGCGATGAATATTTCGTCCTTCGCATCCACCGCGCTATCTAAGTCACTTACGCAGGCCACCCAACCCGTGAGCGTCGTAGTCATCACCGTGTCGAAGGGGAATAAGTAGGCGTTCCGCGGAGCCGGCTTTTGAATACGTGTTCCGCTTCGGTACCGCAGAATCATCAGTTTTGAACCCGGATAGGCAAAGTCGTGAGTGCTCTGTGTCACCACAATTTCATCACCCGGATTATTCGGGTAGTAAGGCAAGAGCCGATTCGTGTCGAGTCCGTCCACGTTTCCAATGGCAATGGACCACGCATGATTTGCCTTAGCACTGAACGAGGGATTGGACGTATCACCAGGAAAAGTTATCGGATCCCCAAAGGTATTAAACAGGTGCAAGCGCGCTGTTCCAAAACTCGAGTCCCTCCCTAAGTATTCTTCAGAGCTTAGGACGAGATCTTGCAAGGCATTGGATTGACCGGCATCACGTAGCTGGATATGAAAGTTGCGTACCCGTGGTAATGTGGAGTTCTGCGCCGTGTAGGTAAGGGGAAATAAGTCCACCGGCACGATGCCCTCGCTTAATCCGGTGCTTCGCATTTGAGCACTCATCAAGTATGGGCGATTGCTAAAGGTGCTCAGGGCAGGGCGGAAGGAGTCGGTTATGGTCCAGTCCAGGGACGATGGGGCAGTGGGAAGCAAGCAGTCGCTCGTACCTGCACTAAAACTGTGGATAGAAGGTTGCGCCAGCGAAACAGTGGGTCCAACCGTAAAACGTCCCGATGAAGTGTCGCTCACCGTTGCCAGCGCGCCCGCGTCGAACGATCCGGACAGAAAACTAGTCATGCCTCTGAAGAAAGGGAGCGACGGCGGAATTGCTGGGATGGTCGGCGTACTCATGTTTACCACCGCGTGCACCATGATTTGGTTGGCTCCAAAAGGCTGCGCATACACCGGAGTGATGGACGCAAAGAGATTCGGCGCGAAGGGACGTACGTCGATGGTCAAATTCTTGAGGATCGCAATCGTGTCGGCTGTCGCATCAAAACCCGCGATGTAGCCCAGTGCAAGGGAATCAGTGGTGTCGCGGCGCTCAATGGTCTCCAAACCAAGGATGCTTGGATATCGCTTGTATAATTCTGTGGGCAGCGACGCGGAATCTAGCAGCACGCTCACAGCCTGCACAAAGGGTGGAAGGCGGGTGATGGTTCTTGTTCGTCCGGTTGCATCTAAGGTAATGAGCTGACCGGCAATCACAGCCGTGATTTCCAGCGGTGCAAAGGGATAGCTCGGAACGAGCTGTGTATTGTCGATGATATTGCCGATAAGTGGTTGCACGTCTCCGGCAATAGCGTTTGTCGACCATTTGAGCTGAAAGGAATCGAGATTCTGTGCTCTGGACGCGCTATTTTGACTGTGCGTTGCTTCACTGTTTCCGGCAGGATATAACCAACGGGACGGTGAAGCCGCTCGAGGTAGCTGCGCAAAAGCGCTCATGCCGAAGAGGCAAAAGAAGAGCAACAGCGCTGCAACCAAGGTCGATAATGCGAAGCGGGAAGATGTCATCCGTGACCGTTATACCCTTGCGATACAAGAATTTCCTATGCCTACAAATATACCAAAGTCAGCAACCCGCGGACAGCATTTCATGAGTGCTCACTGTTGTAAGAATTCACCGCCGTTCATGCTTCACGAGCTTCGTGTACTGTGGCCCATCAGAATCTATGGCAAAGGTTTTTTCATGGCCTTTCTTCTATTCCTTTCGCACTCTACCGTTGTCCGAGCGTGGTCGGTCGATTCCTTGCGAGAAGCTGCGACGCACGGAAATCGTCACGCGGCCTCCTGCTACTCACTCTGCGTTCGCACCGGGTTTGGAGTAGCCCCGGATGGACATTCGGCCTTTCAATGGGCTACGAAAGGTATGGACACTACCGACGGGTTTTCCTTGTACTGTCTGGCCGAATGCTATCGCCGTGGATGTGGCACCGGCATGGATCTGGCCAAGGCCTTGTCACTATCGTCGCGGGCCGTTCCGCGACTTCAACAATCCGCTGCACGAAGCCCCGAAGTGCTTTATGCGCTGAGCGAGTGCTTCGCCCACGGAATGGGAACAGCAGTGCGGGAGGATTCCGCGTCCGCTCTGCTTCGACAGGCAGCCGATTCACTGTTTGCCCCGGCAGCCTCTGCGTACTTTCCTACGGTTCTCGGAGCAGCGCGATCTGAGCGCGACTCCATTGTAGCCATCGCCTACCTGCGAAGTGCCGCCGATCAGTTGTATTGTCCTGCTATGGCTCAACTTGCCGGCATGTATGCACAACGACCGGCTTCTGAAGATCTGGCATGGCTTTACGCGCATCGGGCAGCGTTGCTTGGTTACGCGAATGCACAGTATCAGTGCGGAGCTTTTTGCTATGCTGCTGTGGGGACACGACGAGACACTATTCAATCAGAACGATGGTTCCGTCAGGCTGCCCTTGGTGGATTACTGCAAGCTCATGCCGAGTTGGGCTATCGCTATGCGCACGGCTTGGGTATGCAAAAGAATATTGCCGCTGCCCGACGCTACTTCGTGCAAGCCTTGTGTTTGAGCGACGATGAGCATGAAGGTCTGGCAAACTTTGTTCATCAACAATTGGACTCGCTTCGATGCAGCAATGAAGAGTGGCAAGCAACACTGCGCGATGTGTGCACGGATGTTCAGGAAGCCGAAGCTAAGCAAGGCTATCCCGGTCGTTATAGTTCGCCTGCTCTGTACGGCATGTCTCGACGATTGTGGCGCGAGTGGTCAGGACCGGGGGGCGACGCAACGCTGAAGACCACGTATCTCACCTGTAGTCGAAATGGATCTGCTCGCACAGCCATGATTGAATCCGATAGCGTAACACAACGCCGGGTCGGACAATGGTGGCTGAGTCAGGATGGTCAGCAGTTGCAACTGCGTTACGAATCGGATACTGTACGGTATAAGGTAGCCTTGCTCTCACCCGGAATGCTGGTGGTGTTTGATTCGAGCCAGCTTCGCTGCCTCACGCGGTGCGGTGAATCTGAGTGGAACAAAGTTCACACCGCCTTTCGAGGATCCACGGAGTTCGGTGAAATGAGTTTGCGATTCCGCCGAGCAGCGTTGAGCGATCTCGGTGTGATGAGTATTTATGTGGAGGCTCGCGATGTCCCTGCCGATGGAGCAGTGCTCAGCTTGGATAGCGTGCATTTGCCAAGCGAGTCGTTTGGGATGAACGACAGAAAACAAGCCTTTCATATCGACGCCCCGGAAGTTATCGTGTCGGACGGGGAAGTCTTGGTGCAGTATGCCATTCGCAAAGAACTCAAACGGTCGGTTGAGGAAGGACATTGCCAACTAGAATTTTCGGCTGCTTATGCCATTGACGACGCCTATAAACAATGTCGTCTGAGAACGCCTGACCTTAGTCTACCTCAACGTATCAAGTAACCAAACCCCTGTATGAGAGCGGCGAACTTGCCTCTAGAGTTCGTCGGCGTCGTTGTTCTTGGAGAGTGTTTCCGCAATAAGGTGTTCCGCTTCGACAGCGTAGTCGGATGGAACGTACACCTTTGCAATAGACAGACCGCCTAAACCAAAGGGTCTGGTAGAATCCACCTGCGATAGTACTTGAGCAGGGATCTCGTTGGCTAATAACATGCCCTCGATCACCAGGGCATCGGTCTCCGTGTTCGTCGTATAGACAAGTGCCCAGGCCATCAGGATTGCTTTGAGGCGTAGTCAGACAAAACGGTATGCACGCTAACAATATCCGCGAACCGTGTGTACAACGGAGCCGGTGCCATGCGGATAACGTCCGGATTTCGCCAATCGGCAACAACTCCCTGCGAGCTAAGATGATCGAACATGGCTCGCCCGTTACGACTTGCAATGGTACTAATCTGTGCCCCACGCTCAGCTTCGTTGCGGGGACTTAGCACTCGAAGGTGATCTTTGGGAAAACGAGTGTGAATGTCGTCGAGTACTTCAATGAGGAATGACGATAGTGCACGACCCTTAGCGGACAAGCTTTGGATATCGGTTTGGTCAAAAACATCCAGCGATGCTCGATGCGCCGCCATCGAGAAGATGGGCGCATTGGAGAGCTGCCAACTTTCTGCGGTCGGTACCGGCTCAAACCACTGCGGCATGGTAAAGCGTTTTACTTCGTCGTTTCCCCACCAACCTGCTAAACGGGGTCGGGAGCTGTCGCTGCAGTGACGCTGATGCACAAATGCTCCACCAACTCCTCCGGGACCGGAGTTCAGATATTTGTACGAACACCAGGCAGCATAATCCACATCCCAGTCATGCAGCTGCAAGGGCACATTGCCAATAGCATGCGCCAAATCCCACCCCGCAATTGCACCGACGGAATGAGCTGCTCTCGTCCACGCCTGGATGTTGAAAAATTGTCCGGTATAGTAATGCACAGCGCTGCAATGCAATAGTGCAAGAGATGCTCCAAGCGTATGTATAACGGAAAGGACATCATCATCGCGAAGTATATCTTCACCGTCCCGCGGACGAAGCTCAATGATATCGCGAGCGGGATCACCGCCATGAAGCCGAACATGACTCTCCATTGCATAGCGATCGGAAGGAAATTCATTACCCAGAAGCAGGATGATCCGTCGCTCGGCCGAAGGCCGATAGAAAGAAGCAGCCATCAGATGTACATTAGCCGTCAGTGAATTCATACACACCACCTCAGATTCCTTTGCTCCAATCAGGCGAGCCAGGGAGGCGGGGAATTGGTGATGGTATCCAAACCAAGGGCGCCGGGCTTGGAAATGAGCCTCGACGCCGAACTTCGACCAATCCTCGCACTCTTCGGCGAGGCGTGTGGGAACAGATTTGGGCATTAAACCCAGTGAGTTTCCACACAAGTACACAACATCTTGGGTATTGTGCTGAGGAAAGGCAAAGAGCTGTCGAAAGGATGCCAGGGAATCCGCGGCGTCGAGAGCAAGTGCACGGTCTAAGAAATCCTGATGAGCCATTGGTGAAGTTTCGAGAGGACAGTTGTGATAGAAGACTGCAAACATACGCAGCGGAGCTGGCCGGAAAGAGCGATTCCGGGCGACGGAGGCTTAGACGAACTCAGTAAATCTGCGCTTTTCAATTGGCTCCTCAATTGCTAATTTCCCACCGTCTGCTCTGTCCGGACTCCGCCGTTTTGGCGGATAGGTTGAATGACACCTCCTCAGTTTTTCAAGAAAACGACAGTTTTGGTCGAAAATGGGGAGAGGATCACACCACGTTTGCCCGAAGGCGTGCGCCCGAGCTACCGAAGAATATTTACCGATCGCCAGTCTGAAGTATGAAACACCCCATGAAACATCTCTTCTCTTGGATTCCTGTTTTTCTCGTTTCCCTTGGTTTACTGTCAGTATTCTTTCTGGAGTCGTGTGGCGGTATCCGCATGTCACCGGAATACATTGCAGCGAAGGACGCGGTGAATCGTAGCGATTGGCCAACAGCTAAGGATTTGTTGGAAAAAGAGGTTGCTCGCAACAAGAATAACTCTGAAGCATGGTATATGTTGGGCTACACACGGCAACACCTTGGCGATATAAAAGGAATGAACGACGCCTACACGATCGCGGAAAAGGGGGCGTCGGACGATTTTAAAGTGGCAATATCACGCGCACGTTTTTCCGCTTGGGCTGAGATGTTTAATACGTCGGTTGAGATTTATAATCGCTATGCCGAGTCCGGTGACAGTTCTAAGTTGGACAAGGGTGTCGAAACCATGAAGACAGCTATTGAGCTCAAGCCCGAGCTGCCGGAAAATTATTCGGTTCTTGGTTTGTTGTACGAAGCAAAGAAAGACACCGCATCGTCTGTTCAGGCTTACGAGAATTACACCAAGATGCAACAGCCGGCAGTGAATTTTTCGAAGTCGTCCGGACTGACTCTTGGAATGGAGCGATCGCTGGCGTTTGATAAAATTGGTCGTGCCGGACAATCGCAAATGCTCATGATCGGAAGCGATTCGGTAGCCATTGACGTTATTCAAGCAAAGGATACCGTGTACCTCTATTCTGTTCAGAAGGATAAGTCCGGTTACCATGTTGAAGGTTGGCGCGTCAATCCGCCATCAAATTGGACAGACCTCGAAAAAAATCGCTACGCACCTCTCAATATTCGTCCATTCGCTCAACTCGGTTCACTCTACTACAACCGTCATGATTATGATAAGGCGATGGGGTATATCGATGTGATTTCCTTGCTGAAGCCAAGCGATGAACAGGCGCAAAATCTGAAGGTTCAAATCTACGCCGATCAAGGTAAAGCAGATGAAGCACTGGCAGCGCTAAGCGATCTGGTCAAACAAGATCCAAAGAACAAAGCCTACCTCTGCAATTACGCCTTGGCTCTCTTGAAGCAACAGAAATACGCTGACGCGGTAAGTAATTACGAAAAAGCACTGGCTATCGATCCGGACTACGATTTGGCTCTCTTGAATTGTGCAGCGGCACTAAAAAACAGTGCGGCTCAAGTCCAAAAAGAAGAATTGGATCATCATTCAAAGGATCCCAAGTACAAGCAGAATAGCTCACGCTATTTTCCTCTGCTCACAAAGTCTGCAGAGTACTTCGATCGCTACCGTCATCTGAGCGCCCATCGCGATGACCTCACTTGTATGGAGCACTTGTTGAATATTTATGAAACCTTAGGTGACACCCCAAAACTTAAAGTTATTGTGTCGGAGCTTGAGGGTATGGAATTCAGCAACACCAACAATCCTCGCTACTGGGAAATTTTGGGTGGATACTATAGTCGAGCTCACTCGGATCGTGCCGATCACGCGTTTCAGAAAGCCGATGAGGCTCGGTCCCGCATGAAGTAACACGTGCAAGCAGCAGTACAGTAGGCCTGCGGAGCGGCGTCTTTGAGCGCGATTGCATCCATGGCGCTCAATCTCGCACTCAATAAATATCGTATTTTGCCGTCACCGGTCCTGTCATCGGTGCGAATGCCGCTTGGACTCAATCGGCATTTTTTTTACTATCACTAAGGTACCCTCATGTCCAACCCAGAAACACAGCCAAATCCGCAGCAAATCAACATCGAACTCGGTGAGAAAGAGGCCGAAGGTATCTATTCTAACCTTGCGATTATTTCCCACTCGCCAGCGGAATTTGTCATCGATTTTACACGCATCCTTCCCGGAGTTCCTAAAGCCCGCGTTCTTTCACGCATTGTGATGACGCCTCAGCACGCCAAACTCCTCCTTGGGGCTTTGAACGACAACATTCTGCGATACGAGCAACAGTATGGTGAAATCAGTGTGAATGATGGCAATATGATGCCGCCTATTGCAGAAGGCCAGAAGTATCACTGAGAAGGTCTTGCGTCTCGGCTCTCGAAAACCACGTAGAGCAATACGGTGAAGTCGACGTTGTTTATCTCCACACATCCATCAGCATCTACCACTTGTAACTCCATTTATGATTCATTCAACTTCCATACAGAACCAGTTGGTGCCTTATGTTATTGAGCAGACAAGCCGTGGTGAGCGTTCGTACGACATCTACTCGCGCTTGCTCAAAGAACGTATTATCTTTATTGGAACGCCGATCGACGATTATGTCGCATCACTGGCCATCGCCCAGCTTCTCTTTTTGGCCAGCGAAGATCCGTCCAAGGATATCTTCATGTACATCAATTCTCCCGGTGGGAGCGTAACAGCCGGCCTGGCGATTTATGATACCATGCAATTCATCAAGCCGGACATCTCCACCTACTGCGTTGGAATGGCGGCATCAATGGCTCAAGTGCTCCTTTGCGCAGGTACCAAGGGCAAGCGCTATGCTTTGCCACACTCTCGGATAATGCTTCACCAGCCTTTGGGTGGAACCCAAGGCCAGGCTACCGACATCGAGATTTACACCAAGGAAATGCTGCGGATTCGCGATACCCTCTATTCCATCATCCAAAAACATAGTGGGAAGACCATCGAGCAGATCAAGGCAGATGCCGATCGCGACAACTACATGTCGCCCCAAGAAGCCCTCGATTACGGTCTGATCGATGGCATTCTCGAAAGCACCAAGCTCTAAGATCCAACGGCCGGACTCGTCTCAAACAACACGATCCGTTTCGGGGAGATTCATCTCGTCGTTGATTCTCCGGTAGGATCTGTGCGCCGCGCGCAATACTTTTGTGAAGCGCAGTCATTCGCTGTTCGGTTGAGCTAACGTTTTTTACTTGTGTTTTTCTTATTCTCGCGCGCTTCGCGCGGCGAGAATAAGAAGTCAACCGACAACTCAAATAGTGCACCGTTGCATCGTGTCCAACCGGGCTGCGGTGCTCATACGAATGCTGCCGTTGTCCTATCCCATTATCGATCACGCATTCTAGCAGCATGAAAAAAGAGCACAAGGAAGAAGACGTACAGTGCGCGTTTTGCGGACGCAAATCGCACGAAGTGACAACGATTATCAGTTCCCCCAATGGAGCTAATATTTGTGATCTGTGTCTGGTGAACTCGTTGATTCTGATGCAGCAGAATCAGAAGAAAAGCGAGCCGGTCGAAACCCGACCTCTGAATTATAACCTGCCAAAACCTGTTGAGCTCAAGCAAAAGCTGGATGAGTATGTGATCGGACAAGATGAGGCAAAGCGTGCTCTTGCCGTTGCCGTTTACAACCATTACAAACGCATTCTCTCGCACGGTATGGTGGGGATGTACGAAGAAGTTGAAATCGAAAAGAGTAACATCTTGCTGCTTGGACCTACCGGTACAGGAAAGACCTTACTGGCTCAAACTCTGGCACGTGTGCTCGATGTGCCTTTTGCGATCGCCGATGCAACAACGGTCACCGAGTCCGGCTACGTGGGCGATGATGTCGAGAGCATTATCGTTAACCTCGTTCAAAACGCGGATTTTGATGTCGCTCGTGCTGAGATTGGTATCATCTACATCGACGAAATCGACAAAATCACCCGCAAGTCCGACAGCGCCAGTATCACGCGCGACGTGAGCGGCGAAGGCGTACAGCAAGGTTTACTGAAGCTCCTAGAAGGCACCGTTGCGGGAGTTCCGCCACGTGGAGGTCGTAAGCACCCTGAGCAGCCTCTGCTGCAGGTCAATACCAAGAACATTTTGTTTATCTGCGGTGGCGCCTTCGACGGACTCGAGAAGATTATCGCTCGGCGTCTGAAAGCCGCCACTATAGGGTTCCACAGCGCTGCCGAAGAGCAGGTAGAGGAGAACTACGAATTGTTCAAGTTTGCCGAGCCGGATGATTTCATTCGTTTCGGATTCATACCGGAGTTCATGGGGAGGTTGCCGGTCTTTGCACCGCTCAATCCTCTTGACGACGACGCAATGCTCAATATCCTTACCGAGCCCAAAAACGCCATTACAAAGCAGTACGAAAAGCTGTTCTACATGGAGGGCGTGGAACTTGAGTTTGAGCGTGCGGCCCTGCTGGAAGTTGTGCGCATGGCGAAAGAACGAAAAACTGGGGCACGTGGACTTCGTTCCATCATGGAAGTGGCAATGCTTCCCATCATGTTTCATCTACCAGGTCGAGAGAATCTCAAGAAAGTCGTTATCACGGTTGAAGCCATCCGCGGGGAAGGGGAGCCAATCTATATCCCACACAAAACGCATCGCAGCATTGCGGACGCCGCCTAAGTGTTGAGGTTATTGGTCTGACATTGCACCGGCCTGATCACGTGGAGATTTGCGGCAGCGGGATATCGTAACCACGCGAATGTTGAATGGTGCGCAATTCGCGATGAGGTTGAGTGGCTGACGAACGCTAAGACAATTCGTACCGAGCAATTAGTCGATGGCTGCCGACTCATGCCATGTAATGCTGATTTCGATAGCCGGACTCAGGCTCTCTTTTACCGGACAACTCTCCGCTGCGGCATGAAGTATTCGGAGTTGTTTCGTGGTATACGTACCATGCAAGCGAATTTCAACCGGAAGGGCGGCGATACGCCTAGTGGGAACTGAGGTCATCACTTTTTGCACGATGGCATCACAGTCCAGCAGTACAAAATCGTGTTTGTTGGCAGCAATACCCATTGTCGTGACCATGCACGAAAGCAACGATGTTGCGCAGAGATCGGTCGGAGAAAACCGAGAACCTTTGCCCATGTTGTCCGTTGGAGCATCCGTCTCAAGCTCCGAACCGGAGGGACCGTGACGTAATCGACACATGAGCTGGCCAAGGTATTGGCAATCGATGGATACCATAGTGCTGTGAGAATTGCATTCTCCGCTGATGAAACAATCTGATCGAGATAGGGTTCTGGTGCCTTTTGCCGTTCAACAAATTACGACGGAGTTCTCGGTCTTCGCTATGTTCGTTGTCAGTCTCGGTAGTCAATCGGTTGAACTTCACTCTCGCCATTTCTTCAATGATTGCTTTGCTTTCGCGTTTTTCGCCTTCCGGAGTGAAGGCCTTTTATGGAATTCTGAGTTTGCTACTCCTCAGTGCGGCAAGCACAAATTTTGTGCAGACAAACTTTGTTCACGCTACAGCAAACGACCAATGCGCGTGGATCAAACAACGAAATGACGACTCCATCGCCGTTATCGATAAAATCGTACCCGGCGGGGTGGCGGATTTGGCGGGCTTACACAATGGCGACACACTCGTAAAAATAAACGGACATCACTTCGATTACGAAACCTCGCAATCGCTGATCAACGCTGTGCCCGCGGGCGGGACAGCCGTCTATACTATCCGGCGCGGTGCGAACGAGCAAGATGTTCCTGTGCGAATCCTTCGGGTGTATAACCTGTTCAATATCTCGTTGTTTGTAACCGCCATCCTCTTTCTAGCCGTTGGATCGCTCACGGTTTTCGTGAAACCCAAAGGGGTATTGCAACAACGTTTCATGAACTATTGTCTTGCGAACGCCTTTGTCTTTACCCTGGGAACCGGCATTCATTACACGTTGTACCCGGGGACGGCCGTGCTTAATTGGTGCCTGCGCATTGTGTTGGTGGTCTGCATTTCTATCGCGTTGCCACAACAAGTGTTGTTCTTCTCACACTTTCCACGACGCAACGCAAAAGCCGATAAGCGCTGGTTTGCGCCATTGATGTATGGAATTGCGATATCGGCTGTGGTCGGGAATGCTATCATAACAGACTTCGTCAACAAAGTCTCATCTCCCTGGAACATCGTTCTGGCTATCATGGCAGGTTGGATGGCTCTTTCGTTGTTTAGCTTCTACCCCGCAGGCTTGGGTCGACTAACGCAACGCTATTTTTCCGGTCTCTCAAAGGAGGATAAAAAGGCGATACGACCCATCATCTTTGCCTTTTTTATTTCGATCTCGTCTCTCATTTTCTTCACCATCTCGGTGCAAAGCGTTCCCTTCGCCTTGTTCTTGCGCCCCGAACTATCGCTTCCCTTGGTGCTCTTCGCGAGTACTCCCATCGCGATTGCGTATAGCATCATTCGCTATGGCTTGATGGATGTGGGAATCATCATCGAGCGAAGTCTCATCTTTGCCATTGCTACGGCTGTGCTGGCTATTCTCTACTTCTCGCTGGTCTCGATGCTGTCATCCGTGCTTGGTAACTACATGTCTGTCGCCTTTGGTCTCAACTCCGAGCGTGGCACCTCACTATGGGTTACCGTCAGCGCCTTCGTCGTTCTCGGCCTGGCCTTCGATCCGGTCAAGCGACGAACGGAAGATTGGGTGGCACGAATATTCTATCAAGAACGCATTAATTACCAGAAGGCACTGTTAGAACTCAGTCGAGAACTTCCCGGATTGATCTCTACTCAAGCCATCGTCGACACGCTTAGTTCTCGCCTGCAAATCACAATCCATCCCGAACGAGTGGCTGTCGTTCTCACTTCGGGTGATACTAGTCCGGCGGCAAACGAAGCGCAGGGCTCGTCAGCTGCGTCAGCTGCGCTACACTCGCTGCTGCAATACGTGAGGGAATCCGGCACTGTGGTGAGTATAGGTTTGCATGAGAATGACCATATCAGTGATGAGCTGCGCAGCACCTTGACGAACGACGAACACATTGAGCTTGCTGTGCCCATGATGTTCAAACAGGATGCGGTAGGCATGATTGCCGTCGGTAAAAAACGAAGCGGAAAGGTCTTCTCGCGCGATGACATCGACCTGCTACAGACGGTTGCAAGCCAAGCTGCTATCGCTTTTGAAAATGCACGTTTGCATGAAACGGAAATTCAGAAGCAAAAAATGGAGGACTCGCTTGCGATCGCTCGTCGTATCCAACAGAGTCTGCTCCCACAAGTGTGGCCCAGCTTGCCCGGACTCGACGTGTGTGGTATTTCGCAGCCGGCAGAAATTGTGGGTGGAGATTTTTACGACCTCATCGAACTCTCGCCAAGCAAACTGCTGTGCGTGATTGGCGATGTGTCCGGTAAGGGAATCTCCGCTGCGTTATACATGTCAAAAATTCAGGGAATGATGCAGCTGGCATCCAGACGCTACGATTCACCGCGAGAGATCATGATCTACTTGAATGACCATGTATTCGGTGCGATGGAACGCAACGCGTATGTCACCATGGCTCTCGCCTTGTTCGACCTTGAAGCCAAAGCCGTCCACCTCTGTCGTTGCGGACACACCAAGCCACTCGTGGTTATCGATGGTCGTGTTGAAATTGTCGAGACCACTGGTTTGGGCCTCGGCCTCTGCACAGGAGAGCTCTTTGCCCGTCACCTGCAAGAAAGTACCTTGCCTCTGGAACCGGGACTCAGCGTGGTGCTTTATTCCGATGGCCTCAACGAAGCCCTCAACAATAAGCGTGAAGAATACGGAGAAGAGCGCATTCGAACCTGCTTGAGTCGTCACGCGGGTGAACGAGCTGTACAACTTCGCGATGCCTTACTTCTCGATGTTGAACACTACCGTCAGCAAACCGATTTGTCTGACGACCTAACCATGGTCGTTGCCCACTACAGTTAAGTGGGATACCTATACTTCACTTCGATCAACCCTACGTTTACCTTTAGCTCTGCTCTCGGTTTCTGAATCCACGTGTCCAAGTGCCGTGACTTTGGTCTGCGTCTCGCGCTGATACGCCGCAGGCGCCTCGAATTGAAATCACTTTGAGAGAAATGTGTTGACGAGCAGGGGACTCTTCTTACTCACATGCTTCGCATGTTTTGATCTCGTCGGTCTATCACTCTCGGCTTAGCAATCCGAGCTTTTACCGTAATTCGTCAGTATTTGACGGTTTTTTACGCCTCCTAAAAAAAACTCGGCCAAAGTCATCTTTCATTCCTTAATTTAGACCTAGTCTAAATAAGGATATTAATTGTGTCTCAGACTTTTGACAGCCCCCGAAATGCGACAGAGAGAAAGAGCAAGCGGAAGAACCGCGCTCTGCGATTTCTAAACGTGGTGCTTTGTGGTCTGCTACTGGGCGCAGCATTGACCTCTTGCGATTCCTTGCTTGGAAGTGGACCTGCCGACAGCGAGAAGCTAGACGGCGCCATTTCGGGCTTAACGCCGGAGCAGTTGCGGATGCACGTGATTTCCGATCAAGAGTTCGGACGTGTATTTAGTGCCGCTGACGGAGTAGGGCCGGTGTTCAATGCGCAGTCATGCGAGGGATGTCACATAGCCGACGGCAGAGGACACAGCTCCACGATGCTCATTCGTTTCGGTCGTCAAACCGATAGCAGCTTCGACCCGATGATTGCCTTTGGAGGACCGCAGTTGCAGGACCGCGCGATGCCGGGATTTTTACCGGAGCAGATCCCATCCGGTGCGACTGCTCGCACAGCACTCCTGGCACCACCCGTGACCGGCTTAGGATATTTAGAGGCGGTGGACGATGCGGATATTCTCAAACGCGAGGATCCGTCGGATGCCGACGGCGATGGCATTAGCGGCGTGGCATCGTTTGTAGCACCTCCGGATTTTCTGCAACCACTACCCACGTCTGTACTTCGCAATGGGAAGATGCTGGGAAGATTTGGACGGAAGGCCGGAGCAGTGAGCCTCCTGCATCAAACAGTGCTGGCGTTGATTAATGATATGGGACTGAGTAGTGAGTTTCACCCGGACGATCTGCCGGCACGGACGGAAGCCGGACAGATCTACGATACAGCACCGGATCCGGAGATCTCAGCGGCTGAAGTGCAGACTTTGACCTACTACGTGAAGACCTTGAAGGTTCCTCCCAGACATCACGCAAACGACGAGCAGACATTGAGAGGCGAAGCACTGTTTAGCCAGATTGGCTGCGCATCATGCCACACCCCAACAATGATGACCGGAAGCTCCGACGTGGAAGCGTTGGACCACAAAGAGTTTCATCCCTACACCGACTTGCTTCTGCACGACATGGGTTCAGAGCTTAACGATGGATACACAGAAGCAGCTGCGCAAGCTGCTGAGTGGCGAACCACCCCCTTGTGGGGACTTGGCTTGGCGGGCGTGTCGACCGGCGGACAAATCTTGCTTCTGCACGATGGACGCGCACATAGTGTTCGCGAGGCGATTCGATATCATGGTGGAGAAGCGGCACGAAGTCGTGGAGCCTTCGACGCACTACCTCCTTCGCAGCAGGACGATCTGTTGTATTTCTTGGATTCATTGTAAACATGAAAAGCACCGGCGATCGAGAGCTCATGAGTCGCTCGCAGTTTTTACGCTACTGCGCAGCGGGAGTGGTTGGGAGTTGTGCAGTTGCCACGCTGGGATTGCAATCGTGCAGCAGCGTTCCCATGCTTCGAGCTCAACAAGTCCAATCGGAGTTAGTAGTGCCGTTGAGCGCTTTTGAGCATACGATGATGGTTCAAGTTGAACGCACCGCGTCATTGCCGGCGGACATCCTTGTGGTGAAAGACGGAGCTGCTTTTCGGGCCTTACTCATGCGTTGCACACACAAAGGATGTCAAGTTCAAGCAGAGGGGCAGCTGTTGGTGTGTCCATGCCATGGATCCGAATTCTCGCTCAGCGGGGAAGTGCTCAGTCCGCCTGCATCTCGCAATCTCGACAGCTACCCGACGCGCTTCGATGGAACGCAGATTTACATCCGACTATGAACCGCAAACTCTTCAGCAATAAGAACTCAACAGAGGACAAGCACAGAACTATGAAATCACCGTATCATTTGTCACATCAAAGGCGACTCACGAAACACGTGGTTGCGCTTCTCCTTTTTATCTGTGGCACAATGCAGGCCCAGGATAGTACGAGTGCCTTGCAGGCACTCTCGGCGGCTTTCCCGCAACGACCTGTAGGAAGCGATGTGGGATTGCATACTAGTCTTGGCGGTTACACCGATGCTAATGTGGGGTGGATACGAAATGACGGAGCGGATGAAGGTATGAGTTTCGAGCTACGGCACTTCAACCTCTTTGTGTATTCAAGTATAAGTGCACGAATGAGCATGATGGCGGAGATAGAGTTCGAGCACGGTACGGAAGAAATTTCGTTGGAGAGTGCAACGATGGATTTCCGACTGCGAAGCGATCTGCGTTTACGTGCCGGTGTACTGCTTGCGCCCTTGGGGTATTTCAATACCCATCACGACAGCCCTCTGTACGAATTCATCGATCGTCCCATCGTGGCGACACAGTTATTACCGGGAACGCTGTCGCTTCCCGGTGTTGGCCTCAGCGGAGTTCAGACGCTTGGTTCTGAATTCCGCTTGAGTGCCGAAGCCTATGTCTGCAATGGCTTGGGTGATGGCATCCTGGACATTGAGAACGGTCGCACTCATATTGGCGCTGCAAAAAACAACGAGTTGTTTGAAGAATCAAATAATGGAGTTCCGGCCTATGTCGGACGATTGGCGTTGCGCTGGAAGCGTAGTGCCGAGCTAGGGTTATCTGCCTATCATGGAGTGTACAACAGCTTTCGCATCGAAGGTATTGACGTGGATACGAAGCGCAGTCTTAGCATGGCCGCACTCGACTACCAATGGCAAATAGCGGACGACACAAGATTTATGGGCGAAAGTGCACTCATAACACTGCAACTGCCGCAGGGATTGGAATCCGTGTATGCGGCAAAACAGTGGGGAAGTTATGCGGAATTAACGCAAACACTGTGTCGGTTTGCAGCGTTGGACTACAACGAGATGGTGCTCAATGTGTCGCTCCGCGCAGAATACGTGGATTACAATTGGGGACAATTCGCCGACGGTTCATCCATTGCCGATGATGAGTCCGCCCTGAGCTTGGCTCTTGCTATTCGGCCCACGGCATCAACCTCAATGCGCTGCGTGTATCAGTATCACCGCGTGTTCGATCGGTTGAACAATCTCAGCGTTGTCACCGGATTGCAATGGGGAATTGCCAGTTACTTCTAAGTGTATGAATTGGTACGGTCGAGACTAGTGTCGTCGTTCACCATCGCGCACAGGTGGTCGTTCTGCCGGTACGGCAGATTGCGCAAGCGAAATTTTTTCGCAGAGTCGTGACAAACACGACAGTTCTTCTTCGCTCATCGAGTCGGCAATGCGCATCATGTGTTTGCGAAGTGAGGTATCTATCCCTGCGAGCGCCTCAATACCGCCTCGGGTCACTTTATGGAGTACAATACGGCGATCGTGCTCATCGGGCTCACGAACCACATACCCGGCGCTAACAAGGTTGTTGATAGAACGAGTAACATCCACGCTTTTTTCGATGAGCCTACGCACGATATCGTTGCGGGACAATCCGCTCAGTGGCTGCTGCGTGAGGATTCGTAAGATGTGATATTGTGCTGCGGTGAGCCCTAGAGGGGTACACGCTTCCTCAACATTTGCTCGAATGGAACTGGCGGCAACGGAAATGTTCATGATCGCCTCGAGCACCGGACTCCGAAAATGCTCTTGTGCCACGTGGTGTTGTAATGCCTGACCCATACGAACCTTTCCACTTATCGTCGTTTAAACACGTATTTTTGCAGCGCACCAAGCTAACGAATGCTTTTCATATAACAAGGTACTCCATGTTGCGTTCCACCACCCTTTTTGTCCTCCTAAGTTTTGGCTCCGTATTGCTGCCGCTTCGCGCGCAGACGATCCCGGATTCGCTTCGTGATCCACGGGAAAAACATTTAACCAACATTCGACAACTGACCTTTAGCGGCGAGAACGCGGAAGCTTACTTGTCATTCGATGATAAGAAGTTGATTTATCAAGCGCATGATGGCGATGACAAGTGTGATCAGATTTATACCATGAATCTGGACGGTTCGAATAAAACACTGGTGAGCACCGGAAAGGGTCGTACGACCTGCTCGTATTATTTGCCGAACGGCGAAATTATTTATGCAAGTACCCACGCAGCATCTGCAGCGTGTCCGCAAAAGCCGGATATGAGCCATGGTTACACCTGGGCACTCTATGCAGATTACGATATCTATCGTTCAAAGATCGACGGATCGAATCTGCATAAGATTATTTCCTCAAAGGGGTATGATGCCGAAGCGACTGTGAGCCCGAAGGGCGATCGAATTGTGTTTACCTCTACCAGAGATGGCGATATCGATCTGTACTCCTGCGATTTGAACGGCAAGCACGTAAAGCGATTGACAAATACTCTGGGCTATGACGGGGGAGCATTTTATAGTCTGGATGGTAAAAAGATTGTCTTTCGCGCGTCACGACCAACAGGCAAGGATTCTGCCGATTATGTGAACTTGCTCAAGCAAAACCTCATCAGACCGACCAGCCTGGAAATCATGGTGATGGATGCCGACGGAAAGAACGTAATACAGGTCACTCATAACGGCAAAGCAAACTTTGCCCCCTTCTTCTTTCCCGACGGCAAGCGCATCATTTTTGCGTCGAATATGGCGGATCCGAAGGGACGGAATTTTGACTTGTGGATGGTGAATACGGACGGCACCGGACTGGAAAGAGTGACCTATTATGAGCAATTTGACGGCTTTCCGATGTTTACACGCGACGGTAAACACTTGATTTTCTGCTCCAA
Organism: Chlorobiota bacterium; assembly: GCA_039810585.1. GTDB lineage: Bacteria > Bacteroidota > Ignavibacteria > Kapaibacteriales > NICIL-2 > JBBATK01. The sequence goes on along the minus strand of JBDHXF010000005.1, from coordinate 57,429 downwards.
TCGTCATGATACTAAACCCGGCGACACCAACGTGTTCATTTGCGATTGGGTTGAGTAGCTCGCCAGTGTGATCGATGCTTCCGTCTTGCCGGCGTGCTGACAGCTCGATTTTCGCTAAGTTTGTCCGACACTCTCGGAACGGCACTGAGAACTGAAATTTTACGAAGGACACCTCCATGTACGGAAATGTCAGCATAGTAGACGCCCCATCCGCTAAAGATCGCTACGAAGAAGATCCGGTCTTGCTGGCGGAATTTGAAGCAAAAATTGATCGTGGCGAGAAAATCGAACCGGGCGATTGGATGCCGCGCGAATACCGTCGGCAATGTCTGCGCATGATCGAGCAGCACGCCCACTCTGAAATAGTCGGCGCGCTTCCCGAAGGAACATGGATTACCCGAGCGCCGGGCTTTCGTCGACGTATGGCTTTAATCGCCAAAGTTCAGGATGAGATTGGTCACGGCCACTTACTCTATTCTGCTGCTGAGACTCTGGGCAAGAGTCGCGAGGCCATGCTCAACGATTTGCTCAGCGGAAAATCCAAGTACTCGAACATCTTCAACTACCCAGCTGTTACGTGGGCAGATACTGCCGTTATTGCCTGGCTTGTTGATGCTGCAGCCATCATCAATCAAGTGATCAATGCCAAGGGCTCATACGGACCATACTGTCGTGCTCTGGATCGCATCTGCACGGAAGAGTCCTTTCACTTGAAGTATGGCTACGACTCGGTGGTGACCTTAGCTACCGGTACCGCGACGCAGCGTCAGATGGTGCAGGAAGCATTGCACCGCTGGTGGCGTCCCCTGATGCACTTCTTTGGTCCACCGGACAAGATGTCCGAGCACACCAAAACGCTCATGCGCTGGAAAGTGAAGATGGCCTCGAACGACGATATGCGTCAGCAATTTTTTGAGACCTATGTTCCGAAGATCTGGGAACTCGGTCTTACCGTTCCCGATCCCGAGCTGCGCAAGGATGAGGCTACCGGAAAATGGATCTACGGCGATCCGGATTGGGATGAGTTTTTCCGCGTGATTAATGGCGACGGTCCCTGTAACGCCGAACGCTTGTCCGTTCGCCGGTGGGTTGAAGAAAGCGGAGCTTGGGTACGCAAGGCACTTTTCCATCCCGAACATGCTTTTGTAACGCCTCTGTCGTAAATTTTATGACGGTAGTGATTACGTAGGTCCGGCGTTTCGACGACCGGACCCTTTTTTTATCTGCCACACTCAACGAGGCAGCTGTTTACCCCGCAAGCAGACGATCGTCTGTTTTTCTCACCGTTCATTTTTATACGTAGGCTGCTGCGCAGCGTTGAGCTGCACGACCTTAATAGTCGTGCGTAGAATTCAACACGAAAGACATCCGCACTGAGGCATCAAGCGCACTGATGGCGCAATTACCCACCGTAGCGTACTGAGTCAGCACCGTAAAGCGAGGTCTCTCGGGTAGCTTGTGAAGTGCAGCGGTCAGTGCCGGATTCACAATCGTAATCCCTTTCTCTTTTTCGAGCAGATCCGAGGCGTAGACGTTGTCAAACTCGCCAATGCGGTAGGTGGTACTGTCACCATAGCTCGGGTCAAAACGCAACTTCAGACTGATGACACTAAACAGCACAGCATCTGCGCGCGGAATTCCGGAATAATGTCTGAGCTGCAGATGCACCTCCGATAGCGCCACGCTCGCGGCATGAGCCTTTAACTCGGGGTATCCGGCTTCGGTGTTGAGATCCACGGGACTTGTCAGCTCGCAGGGCATACTGCACGAGTGTAAACTCTGCTCGAGAACCAACGGAATTTCAACCGTGTTAGAGGCTTCCTTTTGAAAGAACTCGCAGCCTTTGATAGGAAGGAGAAGGAGGACGGCAAAGCTGAGAGACTGCGCTATAGAATTCATAACGGTACTCCTGTGTGGTGCTGAAATCGGAGGTGTGGTGACGACGTAGACTGAGTTGCGATTTACACTCGCCTTTCATTGACAACAACACGACAGCGACGACATCTGTCACACCAAGGCGCCAACATCAATGCTAATGTTCATCACCATAACGATACAAAAATGCCAACGGAGCATTCATCCGCATATATCAATGTCGCGCGAAGGTGCCGAATGATTGGAAGTGAGCACAGTGGCTCAGTTCTCCTGAGCTGCTGCGTTCAGAAAGTAGGTGTGCATCTCGCCCTTGCCTTTGATCACCATTATTCCTCGATCTTCAAAATCATAGGTGCTACCGCGTCGTTTCAACTCGTCGGCAAACTCGGCGGAGCAATGGATGCGGCCTGGTAGACCATGACTCTCCATGCGGGCGGCGGTGTTGATGGTGTCGGAATATAGGTCGTACACAAAGCGGTTGATGCCCACGATGCCGGCAAAGGCAGGACCACAGTGTAAACCGATGCGAAGTTGAAGAGTGCAGCCATCAGGGAGCAGAGCCTGAATGTGGTCGGGTAAATCAAGCGCAGACAGTAATTCCACACTAGCCGCGGCGAGTCGTTCAGCGTGATCATCAACCGGAATCGGCGCACCAGATATTGCCATGTAGCCGTCGCCGATAGTTTTAATCTTCTCGCAGCCGTGTTTCTCCATGATGGTGTCGAAGATTTCGAACACATAGTTCAGCAATCCGATTACGTTGTGCGCGCTCATGCGCGAGGCCATGGGTGTGAAGCCGACGATGTCCGAAAAGAACACAGAGACGGAGTCGAAGTGATCGGCCACTTCTTCACCTTTGGTCAACCTCTCGGCGATTGATGCCGGCAACACGCGGTGCAAAACCTGCTCGGTAGCTTGCACGCGTGCCCGTTCAATACCCAGTTTGAACTCGGCGTCTTGTCGCTCCGCCAGCTCCCGCGCTTTCTGGCTCTGGTATTCCTGACTCAGTCGGTGAAATGTTTTGTACGCATCTAAGGCCGCCTCGGGTTTGCCATTGTGCTCGAAGACCTCTGCGAGCGACTCATAATTGTTAGCTAAATAGTAGGTCGAGCTATTCTCGGAGTTGATTGCTATCGCTTCCCGAATGAGCTGCTCGGCTTGAACGGGATCGGAGATGCTTAATCCCGGCTGACCATACATCCATCCCAAATTGGATTTCCAAATAGCAACGGAGTCGCGATTGCCCAACTCTGTGTGTTCTCGCAAGGCGTTTTGGATGTGTCGAACCGCTTCCTCTGCATCGCCCATGTGATAACACAAGGTCCCCAGATTTCCCTCTGCACGTGCAAGCGACGTTCTGTCACCCAGGGATTGAAGCAGATTGATACCTTTGTGCAAGGCGTCGTATGCTCCTTTCAAGTCCTTTAGATTTTGCAAGCATACGGCAAGATTGAGATAGGCGTTTGCCGTTTGTCGCAGCTCGCCAAGCTGCTCGAAGATGCGGCTGCATCGTTCCATGTAATCACGAGCCGATTCAAATTGAGCTAAGTGCATCAGGACGTTCGCCATGTTGCCGCACTCGGTGGCGACGCCGAAGTCTTCTCTGTACTGCTCCCACAGAGTGAGGGCTTGTGCGATGCACTCAATAGCCTTGTCGTTTTGTCCGACACGGTGATAGCAATTTCCCAGACCGCTTGATGACGATGCCCGGATGTAGCCGTACTCTAGTGAATCACACAGCTCAAGACATCGCCTGTATAACCCAAAGGCTTCGTTAACACGACCCTGCATGAAGGCTGCATAGGCTTTGATTTGTGTGGTGTATGCGATTTCATCGCGGTGAAAATCGTTGCGTTGAGCGTTAGCGATCAGTCGCAGACGTTCTTCCTCTGCGGCCAGCAATGCCTCTGCTTCTGCGTAGTGACCGCGGTCGATACTATCATTAGCTCGCTTCAACTCGGCGCTAAACTGCGCTGTGTATTCTCTCCATGTCATCATCGTGAAAGGCTCGGTGAAGCCCGGACAAAGTGGTGAATGACCAACTCATTATTGCAGTTCAGCGTGTGCAATCTTTGTGCATTCGCAGTGCGACATAAAAAAAGGTCGGATGCAATGTCCGACCCTTCAACAAAACTATCGTATGACTTTAGGCCACCATCTCCTCAATGCCAACAAGGCCGGCCCATTGTTGTCTGCTCAAGCTCGGAAGCTGCATCTTCATCGATTCCACGATCTCGTCCACATACTGTTCGCGGCGCGCACCAATGAGTGTGCAGGAAACGCCTTCTGTTGCTCGCGGAGCACTGAATGCCAGTTGCGCAATGCTCATATCGGCAAACTCAGCTCCCAGCATCTCAACGGCTTTGGCGTGGATGCGTTCCAGGCGTGGGTGCGATAGTACTGCATAGTGATGAGTAATCAGTTTAAAGAGCTCTTGCGTTTTGCTTTTGAACTCTGCAATCCACTCGTCCATCCCGGGCGTCGGGTGATGCAGGATAGCCTCGACGGCTTCGTTCATGCGAGGCCTGAGGTATTGTGCTTCTATCTCATGCCAGTGCTCGATACTGTCGAAGGTATTCCAATGCTCCACCAAATGTGCTCCGGGAGTGAGGAAGTCTGCCAAGGTTTCGCGGCTATGTTCTTCGAAAGGCAGAGTGGTCAGGATATTCTTCAGCATGACATCTTCGTGAGCGACCAAATCTGCCAGCGCAGCTTCGATATCCGAATGCGTGGGCGGGGGAGTGCCGGCAAAGGCATGCTCTGCTAAACGCACCAGCGAGCTTTGGGTAATGGCATTCAGAACACGATTAACCATCACGTTGATGGCGTTGGCTTTTGCAAACTCCAATACAGATTGCGAATTGCCAAGGTTATTGAGCTCCGTTGCCGCACCGGTTTCAAGCAGGTTAAAGGGGAGTTGCACTACACGGAAGTGATGCTCCGAACCACCGACGTTGAACGCGGCTTGCAGACAGGATTCGAGGGACACGAAATCAGCGTCCGACGAGGCGTGTCCGAAGCAGTTTGACGAAATACCGTAGGCCCGTATTCTTCCGGCTTCCACTTGTTTTTCGCAATACTCAAATGCCTGTTGGATTCGGTGATAGAACTCGGCTCGTGCTTCTTCGAGCGACACTTCGTCTCGCTCTGCCTGGATGAGAAAGTACTCCGGATTATGCAGTAAATACACATCCACGTACTCGCTTTTCAAATGGCGTAAGGAACGTTCAAGTTGATCCTCCAAAAACTCTGGGTGGATGCAGTGCCAGAGGCCATCACCAAACTTTACCACGTTGGGAAAGGCATGTCCGTTATGCTCCGCCTTGTGTGCCCGGTGGTAGTTCCTGCCTTGCATGTAGCCAGCCTTGGTGACAAGCACCAACTCTGTACGTTCAATACCGTGATGGGCAATCAATTGCTCGACAACGCTGCCGACAAGTTCCTCGGCTGATCCGTCGCCATAGTTTGCTGCGGTATCAATACAATTAATCCCGGACAAGACGGCTTTTTGTAGGGCTCGTGCATGTTCGGGATTGTGAGTGTTGACGCGGTAGCATCCAAATCCGGCCTGCGATACTGTGTGTCCTGTCGACCATGTCTCGAACGGAAGCTCAGGAAATCGCTGTGAGTAGTCTTCCGAAGTGCTCATACACACTCCCCTCTCTGGAATTGGTAGGACTTTAGTAGGATCGAACACGAAGCTCGTTGAACGAGCCGCGCTCGACTGCTGTAACTTAGTCCATAGCAGGCATAAAGTCAAGCCCGAACTTTATAAAAAGACTATTTGGTGTGATTATTATTCGTGCGCGCTTCGCGCACTCGCTCATCGAGGTCACTTCCGACTCAGCTCACCCATTTCACCCGCGGCGACAGGACATGCGAAGCATGTACGTAAGAAGAATCTCCTGCCGACACTCCGCAGAGATACGTGATAGATCATTCGCTGCGCTCGCTGCTCGAAATCGTTTCAGTAGAACAGTGCAAGAGCTTGTAAGGCAAGCTGTTATTCTTCGAGATCATATACCGGCTACCAACCAAGCAGCCATCCGAACATCAGCGGAGCGACGATGGTGGCATCGCTCTCGACGATGAACTTTGGGGTTTCGATACCGAGTTTACCCCAGGTGATTTTTTCGTTGGGAACGGCGCCGGAGTAGGAGCCGTAGCTGGTGGTGGAATCGGAAATCTGGCAGAAGTATGACCAGAAAGGTATGTCGTGCATGCCCATGTCTTGGTAAAGCATGGGAACCACGCAAATGGGGAAGTCGCCCGCGATACCGCCGCCGATCTGGTAAAAGCCGATGCCTTTGCCGTCGCAGTTTTTGGTGTACCAATTGGCAAGCCAGGCCATGTATTCCACACCGGATTTCATGGTGGTGGCTTTGAGTTCGTTTTTGATGACATAAGAAGCAAAGATGTTGCCCATGGTGGAGTCTTCCCAGCCCGGAACGACGATGGGAAGATTCTTCTGTGCCGCGGCAAGCATCCAGCTATCTGCCGGATCGATTTCGTAGTACTGTTCCAGCACGCCGCTGAGCAACATCTGGTACATGAACTCGTGAGGGAAATAGCGCTCACCGGAGTCGTTGGCTCTTTTCCAGAGTTCGTGGATGTGTTTTTGCAGACGGCGGAATGCTTCTTCTTCCGGAATGCATGTGTCGGTGACGCGGTTGTAGTGGTTTTCGAGCAAGTCCCACTCGTCCTGAGGCGACAAATCGCGGTAGTGCGGAACGCGCTTGTAGTGAGAGTGCGCAACGAGGTTCATGATGTCCTCCTCCAAATTCGCCCCGGTACAGGAGATGATCTGGACCTTATCCTGACGGATCATTTCGGCTAAGGACTTACCCATTTCGGCCGTACTCATGGCGCCGGCAAGAGTGATCATCATCTTTCCGCCCTCCGCCATGTGCGTTTCATAGGCCTTCACGGCGTCCATCATGGCAGCGGCGTTGAAGTGCAGGTAGTGTCGTTCCATGAATTGAGAAATCGGTCCGCGTTGTGCCATGTCAGTAAATGCAAATGTGAGATGATGGATGACAAAAGCGAGTGGCTCGCTTGACAACGAAACTACCCACGACGAGGCAAAAGTGAAAGCGAAGATGCCGTTACATCGACGATAGTGGAAAAGTCAAGTCGTAGATGGGTCCGAACAAAAAAAATCCCTGAGCATGTGAGTGTCAGGGACTTCTTTGTTCACTTTCGAATGTATCTAAATCTTAGAACACGCCGCCGGTGACATTATACAAGGGCTGTTGTATCCAATCAAAGCCCATGTGACTGAGGGTCTCGATGCCTTTCATGGGGGCTGCTAATTTTTCGAAGAGCATATCGTAATCAACCATCACGTTCACTAAATCCTGATAGCCGACTTTTGGTTCCCAGTTCAATTGTCGTTTGGCTTTGGAGATATCGGCTTGCAGCCAGTCTACCTCGGTGGGACGGAAGTACTTCGGAAGGATTTGCACTACTGTGTCACCCGTCTTGAGGTGATCGCCGAATACCGGGTTAAAGCTCTTGACCAAAGCCCTTTCGTTCGCGCCTTCGCCTTGCCATTCAAGTTCCACGCCGGCATAGTGAAAACTGTCGTTCACGAATTGCCGCACCGTGTGTGTGTCGCCGGTACCGACTGTATAATCATCCGGTTTGTCTTGTTGCAGCATGAGCCACATCATCTGCACATACTCGGCGGCAAAGCCCCAGTCGCGCTTGGCATCAAGGTTTCCGAGGAAGAGGGTCTTCTGTTTCCCGCTCAGAATATGCGCCAAGGCGCGGGTGATTTTGCGGGTGACAAAGGTCTCGCCACGTCGCGGTGACTCATGATTGAACAGTATACCATTGCACGCATACATCTTGTAGGCTTCACGATAGTTCTTCACGAGCCAGTAGGAGTAGAGCTTAGCAATGGCGTAGGGACTTTGTGGTTCGAAGGGAGTGACTTCGCTTTGCGGTGCCGGAGCTGATCCGAAGAGCTCTGAGGTTGATGCCTGATAAAAGCGTGTGCGTGTACCACTGCGACGAATAGCTTCAAGAATTCTGATGGTTCCAAGTCCGGTTGCGTTGCCGGTGTATTCGGGCATGTCGAAGGACACACGAACGTGACTCTGAGCACCCAAATGATACACCTCCTCCGGCTTGATGTTGTAGACAATCTCCGTCAACAATCCCGGATCGGTCAGGTCGCCATAATGCAGGTGTAACCTCGTATCTCTGGCATTTGGATCCTGATAGATATGGTCAATACGATTGGTATTGAAAACGCTGGAGCGGCGAATAATGCCGTGCACGGTATAGCCCTTGCTATGCAAGTACTCGGTGAGGTAGGATCCGTCCTGTCCGGTGATACCGGTGATCAATGCTGTGTTCATCCTTGAAAGCGTTGATGAGTGTTCGAGCTGTCGTTAGACTGAATCCTTCAAATTCGTGCCAAAAAAGCCGTTTCGAAGAGTTTGATCCAAAATACAGCGAATTCCCTCGGAAAGTGAGTGCTGCGCCGGTGAAAAGTCAAATCAAGCATGTCCATTTCACTCAGTTCTCAATGCGCCTCATCCCAATTATCACCCACACCGGTTTCGACGAGGACGGGAACATTGCCTAGCGGAAGGGCTTCCTCCATCGTTTTCTTGACTAGGGCTCGCAGCTCGTCCAATTCACTGTTTAGTACTTCGAAGACCAATTCGTCGTGAACCTGCAACATCATGAGCGACTCAAAGCCGCGTTCTTTCATGGCTGCATGCAAGCGGATCATGGCAATCTTGATCATGTCGGCAGCTGTTCCTTGTATCGGCGTATTGATTGCTGTACGTTCAGCAGCAGCTTTAATGGTGTGATTGCGACTGGTGATGTCTGGCAAGAAACGTCGCCGACCACACAAGGTCTGAACAAAGCCATTCCGCTCGCAGTCATGAATAGTCTGCTCCATGTAGTTCTTGATGCGCTCGTACTGCTTGAAGTAGGTATCGATAATTTCTTTGCCTTCCGTACGCGAAATACCGAGCTGACGTGCCAAGCCGAAAGCTCCTTGACCATACATGATGCCGAAGTTGACCGTCTTGGCTTTACGTCGCATGGCAGAATCCACCTGGTCCAGAGGCACGCTAAAGAGTCGCGCCGCAGTAGCCGTATGAATGTCCAGTCCATTTTGAAAGGCATGGGTGAGCGTTTCATCGCCGCAGATATGCGCCATGATGCGAAGCTCGATTTGCGAGTAGTCGGCTGACAGGATCACAGCATCCTTGCGTTGAGCCACAAAAGCGGCTCGAATGGAACGTCCTAGCTCGGTCTTAATCGGAATGTTCTGAAGGTTCGGGTCAGTAGACGCTAAGCGTCCCGTGGCAGCAATGTGCTGAGCGTAGGTGGTATGCACGCGGCCGGTTCGCGAGTTCACCATGCGCGGCAAGTTTTCGATGTAGGTGCTTTGCAGCTTTTGGAGCTGACGGTACTCTAACATCAACGAGGCAATGGGGTAGCTCTCCGCCAGTTCCGTGAGCACTTGCACATCAGTGCTGTAGCCGGTTTTATTCTTCTTGATGACCGGTAATTGCAGCTTCTCAAACAGAATTTCTCCGAGCTGCTTGGGTGAATCCGGATTGAAACTCACACCGGCTTCGGCGATGATCTTTTCTTTTAACACGGCCGTCTCGGCTTTCACTTTGGTTCCGAGACTCGATAGATGCTTCGTGTCTACTGCAATGCCATTATACTCCATATCGCGAAGCACCGTGATGAGCGGGAACTCAATCTCCGCTGCCAGTTTTTCCAGGCCGGGTTCCGCGTGCAAATTCTTCGAGAGTACAGAGCAGAGTTTGTAGGTCACGTCAGCATCTTCGGCAGCATATTCGGCAACGCGGTCCACCGCTACGTCGCGCATCGAGAGCTGCGTGGCCTTTTTGATACCGATGAGCTCGGTGATGGAGATGGGCTTATAGTGCAGCAGACGTTCGGCAAGAGCGTCCATGCCATGCGAGGAATCCGGATTCAGGATATAGCTCGCTATCATGGAATCGAAGCTGATGGGGCGGACGTCGATGCCGTGACGTTTCAGAATAAGACTATCGAACTTGATGTTTTGTCCCCACTTCTCGCAACGTTCACTCTCCAAGAGATCGCGCAGTTGCTGCAGGGCATAGCGAGTCTCCAGTTGACCATTATGCATATCGCTTGAACTGTCAGCACTGCCAAACAACTCTTCCTCGCTGAGCAGCGGAATGGCTTGGTCTCGAGAAAAATCCTGATCGGCCTGATGCGCCGGGCTCACGGCTATGTAGTAGGCACTGCCTTCTTCAGCACAGAGGGAAATGCCCACGATTTCGCAGCTCATGGCATCCAGCGAGGTGGTCTCTAAATCCACCGCAAGCTTCTTTGCCTTCGCCAGCTTTTTCAGCATGGACGCCAATGCTTTGGGGTCGCGCACGAGTTGATAGTCGTGGGGAACATCCAGAATGGTGTGAAAGACGGATTCTTCATTCTCGCGGGCTTCGCCCGCGATGTCTGAAGGAGTTGTGGTTGCTTTTGTGTCGCCGGCCGCAACGGATGTGGCTTCACCGGTCTTTGCGGAAGGCGCTGATGAATCGGCGGTGGCTGGGATGTCGCCAGAGAGCTTTGTCATCCACTTGACCTTCAACGTCTTGAAACCCATCAGGTCGAAGAACTCGCCGAGACGGGAGGCGTTGGGTTGTTGCCACGCGCATTCTTCGTAGCCGTGCTCAATGGGCACGGCGCGATCGATGGTAACTAGCACTTTGGAGAGCTTGGCAATCTCAGCCGCGTCTTCAAACTTCTTGCGCACCGATTCGCGTGGGATTTCATCCAAGTGGGCGTAGATGTTCTCGAGTGTTCCAAACTGCTGCACGAGCGGGATGGCAGTTTTTTCGCCAACGCCTTTTACGCCGGGGACGTTGTCGCTGGCATCGCCGATAATGGCTAGGACGTCGATAACCTGGGCGGGAGCCACACCAAATTTCTCACGACACTGTTCCTCGCCATGCAGTTCGTATTCAGCGCCTGAACCGGGTTTAAGCAGACGAACTTTGGAATCGACCAGTTGATAGTAGTCTTTATCCGATGTGACGCAGTACACATCAATATCCTTGCGCTCACCCTCCATGGCAAGAGTGCCGATGATATCGTCCGCCTCAAAACCGGGCTGCTCAATGCGCGTGATGCCGAGAGCATCGATGAGTTCCTTGATGCGGGGAATTTGCGGAATGAGGTCCTCCGGCATTGCCTGACGATTAGCCTTGTACTCGGAGTAAAGAATATGACGGTGCGTAGGTTCCTTCGTGTCGAACACGCAGGCGATGTACTCGGGCTTTTCCCTTTCCAGTAGGGAGCTGAGAATATTGGCAAAGCCAAACACGGCGCCGCTGGGCTCACCGTTGGTGGCCGTGAGGGGACGTCCACGCTGAAGAGCGTAAAACGCGCGAAAAATCAAAGAAAATGAGTCGACCAGAAGCAGCTTTGCCATAGCTTCGTAATTCCTTCGTGGGTGGGTGTGTTTCAGCAAAAGTACAAGAGAAGTGTCAGAGCACTACGCAACGCGCCAATGAATTTTAGTCAGGAACAGCAACAAGCCCTGCGCACCGATCGCCATCGCATTGTGAGTGCGGCGGCAGGTTCAGGAAAAACAAGTGTGCTGGTGGAACGTATTGTCCACCTGCTCATGAGTGGTGTTCAACCGCGACAGATCGTGGCTATCACCTTTACCCGCAAAGCCGCAGCGGAGATGTTGTCTCGTATCGGACGTCGTATCGAGCAGGTTCTGAAGACATCGATTTCGGACGAGCAACGTACTGCACTTGAGCAGGCTTCGCTCCGACTATCACAAGCGCGTATCAGTACTATTCACGCCTTTTGCTCTAATCTTCTTCGCGAGTATCCGGTGGAAGCCGGCGTGTCGCCCGATTTTCGCGATGCCGGAAGCGGGGAAGTGCGCGAACTACGGTCGGCAGCTATCCAACGAGTGCTGGAACAGGAGTTAGAGAAAGGCGATGATGACTCATTAGCCTGCCGTCGCTTCCTGGCCCGCTATAGCCTCAAAAACGTTCACGACGCAGTAGAAGCAATGACGCAGTCGGGCGAGACTCTGCTACGAACGCGCTACTGGTTTGAACACTGCGATCGTGACGAGCTTCTCCGGCGTTCACGTCAGATCTTTTGGCATTCCATTTCCGACACCGTCGATTCCTTTCTCGAATGCATGCGTGAGCTTGAAGGACCATTGCGCTCTGTGGGCACATCCGTGGCTGCTGATGCAATGAGTTTCGGCGAGAGGGCACAGAGATTGCGTTCTGAGATAGATGACCAAGAACCGAGCGAAGAATTGATACGACAGATTGTTAGCACCTGCGCGGATTGCGGACGACTGTTGATTCCAAAGTCTAGTGCATGGGCAACAGAGCTAAAAGCCTTGGACAAGAAGGTGGATAAAGATCGAAAAGCACAATGCAAGGATTTGTCTAAATCACTGCGGGATGAACTTGCTCGCTGTTCCGGTCTGAGTGTTGATTCCACCATGCTTGATGATGCCGCCTATGTGTTTGCATTGGCGCAGAGAGTTGCTCAAGAGCTGCGCGCCGATAAGGAGGAACTTGGTGTCCTGGACTTTGATGACTTACAGCTTCGCTGTGCGGAGTTATTAGAAAACGAAGAGGTGTGCGAGCGCGTACGTCAGAGCATACCTTACCTGATGGTGGACGAGTTTCAGGATACGAATAGCATCCAGTATTCGCTGGTAAAGCAATTGGTGAAGAGTCTCTCGCAGCCCGAACGTTGCGAGGCGCTTCCGAATGTATTTATTGTGGGTGACGCGAAGCAATCCATTTATGGTTTTCGGCATGCCGACGTTCGAGTGTTTGCTGAAGCAAAGCGCGATGTGCGTGCGGCCAATGCCGCCCTGGAAGGCATTCGTGAAACTGAGGCGGCAGATCCGACAGCGGAATTGGGAGATGTGCATCTTACTGCGTCCTACCGCATGGCTCCCGCACTGGTCGCGTTTGTCAACCACGTGTGCCGTCATTCCATGAACCAGAGAGATTCGGATTACGATGTCGACTACGAGGATCTGGTTTGCGGCCGAAGTCCGCAAAGTTGGATAGACAGTCGTATCGATCTCTTAGTTGGCTACAAGACGAGAGGACAAGAGCCCCTTCCCGAGGGCTTACAATCGGAAGCGACGCTGGTGGCGGAGCGTATCAACGAAATCCTGAAGTCACCGGAACAATGGCCTGTGTGGGATGAAACGCTCAAAGAGCAACGACCCGCTCGTGCCCGAGATATCACTGTGTTGGCGAGAAACAGCAGAAAGTTAGGCTCCCTCATGCAGGCCCTACGCGAGCGTTCCATACCCTGCGTGAGGCACGGCGGACGAGGCTTCTACGCAAGTGCTGAAGTGCAGGATGTGTTGGCCTTATTGCGATTCTTTGTTGATCCGCACGACGACGCTGCGCTGGCTGCCGTGCTCCGGTCACCGCACTACGGTGTTGACGATACCGCACTCTATCGACTCAGTCGCGTGTCATTAGGAACATCCCTCTGGACAAAGCTTGGAATCGTGTGCAAAGACTCCGGACGTGATAGCGCCACCGGCGCCTTCGAATCATCATCTCTTCTTCGTCGCGCCGGACGTTTGTTGCAGGATGTCGTTGCCCAGCGCAGTTACACCGGAGCCTCTCAGCTCTTACGCACGGTGTACCATACATCTGGGTGGTACGGGGCTATTGCCTATACCGAAAGTGCGGAGCAACGACGCGCGAATGTGGAGAAAGTGTTTGACATTATTCTGGCGCGCGAGGCGACCGGCTTTCGACATCTCTACGACGTCAGCTGCGAGCTCGAGGCTTTAGCAGAGCACGAAGACAACGAGTCTGAAGCCGCGGTGATGAGTGACGACGATGTGGTGAATGTGATGACGGTACATGCCGCAAAGGGACTTGAGTTCCCAATCGTCGTGGTGTACGACACAGACTTTCCTCTGCGCAGTCCTCGCTCGATGTTTTTCGACGATCAATATGGCTGGTGTTTGAGTGTGGCCATGCACGGTACGAAGTCGCAGTCATCTCACCTTCGCAGTCTGGCGTTGAGTCGATACCGCTCTCGCGATCGCGCGGAGCTCAAGAGGCTGTTGTATGTGGCACTCACACGAGCACGTGACCACGTGATCTGCAGCACGGAGCTGGACGCAAAGGAAAGAGATCAGACTTTGATGGAATGCGGCGCTCACGGCTTCTTCGAGCTATTTCGAGAAGCGTTGAACCGACCATTGAGACTGGTGGAATCCACCGACGCGGGATTTACCTTGCCTTTGGCTGTTCAGAATGCCGACGGAGTGTCGAACTCTGTGATCGACATTGTTATGCACATTCGAACTCGGATCGGCGATGAACGCATGGGAGGACAAGACTCGACAACAGGGCATGCGCCTCGGGAAATTTCAACGGTGAAAGTGATCCGAAAGCGACCGGTGTTTGCCTCAGCGATCGCCGGTGAAAATGCCGATAGTACTATATCTGCAACGCATATCATGAGTTTTGAAGCAGACCGCGAATTGTACTTCCGGAATGCGCATTTGGGTTTAGAGGAGTCGGAGCCGTGGCGGGAGGAGGACAATCTTGAACAACGCATTGAAGCCGAGCAGCGAGTACGTGGAGTTGAAAGCGGAATATTAATACACGCGGCGCTTGCGCGCCTCTCAGAGTGGCTGCGTTCTGATGCCGTAGTAGATGAAGCAGCACTCGAGCAGTGTATTCTAGAGGTCAGTGCCGATGTGCCGAGCGCGGAGAGAGAAAGCTTGCGTCGCAGAATGTCTTCGGAATTGCGCACTCTTAGTGCGATGCCTTTGATACAGGAGCATGCGCAGGTACTCGTTCAGGCTGAGCATGAGTACAGTATGATGATGCCGTTTGGCGACGATTTCCTGAGCGGCACTCTAGATCTCTTGGTGATCCGTGCCGATGGTAACGCCGAGGTATGGGATTGGAAGACAAATCGATTGGATCTGAGATCGGAGGACGCCTGGCTTCTCTACTACAGGCGGCAGTTGCAACTCTACGGTATGATGTTATCACACTTGTTTCCGGAGCAATTGGAATTTACCGCCCGTCTCATTTTTACCCGCAGTGCGCAACAGCGCGCTGTTCAGTATAGTCGGGCGGATCTTAAGACCTTTGAACAAGAACTGACAGCGATACTGCCGCGTTTGAAGGCTTGCAATCCGGAAGACGGCGAGTGATGTGAGACGGCCAGAATTTAGAAGGCATGTCCTAAGCTGAGCTGCACGGCCAAGGATTCAATAAACTTCCGATGAAGTGGCCAGTTGTAGCGGGGGTTTGACTGCATGGGATCATACAAGTCATAACCGAGATCGATGCGGATTGGACCGGCCGGAGTGGTGTAGCGAATACCGGTACCAATTGCCCAGGCATAATTCACGGGATTAAGAATGTCCTTGAACTGAGCCTTGCCATAGGCGGAGGGAGTAAGACGATTGAACGCGTTCCCAATGTCGGTGAAAAAGGTCAGGCCCAAGTTTCTCACTTTGTCGGATACGAAGTCGCCCAGCTCCGGGATATAGGGAAAGGTATAGCGTAACTCAGCACTGAGCTCAATCACCGTGGCCCAGCCCACGTAGTTAGCAAGGTCACCAACATTACTGGGAAGATTAGGATCATTGGAAGCCGGATTACCTAATTGCCGGCTGGCAAACGAACGGATGCTTGATGCACCACCGGCAAAGAAGCCCCGGTCTGAGGGTACGGTGTAGGAATTGGTGGGTGTTCCGTTGCTGTCGGCAGCGCCAAAGCCTAACCAGAGAATGTGCCCTGCACGGATTTTAAACGCATCCGTCAGTCGCTCCCCAAGTGTGCCGTAGGCATAGTAGTTTCCAATAACACGAATAAAATTTGTGAGCTGCGGCACCGGCGTAACCTCAATCAACATGTTCGCCTGCGATCCACGCGATGGAAAGAAAATGTCGTTTCGATTGTCGTACGAATAACTGGCAGTCATGCTGATAGACGTGATCGATTGGAAAATTGACTTCGTACCCTGATCGGTGTACGTATCCAATTTCTTGTATGGATCCAGACGCTCGTTAAGATCTGAACGTAAGCTTGCCGTGTCGGTCGTTGGGTGCTTGTCGAGAAATTCTTGAAAAGCACTCTCGTAGGCGGTGGTAAAGTTCTTTGGCTTCTCAGCCTCTATCACAGCCTCGACCTGATAGCGCTTCGTATTGTCAGAACTTCTGGTGAAGGCTGCAACGTGAATATTTCCGCCAGATACACTAAAAGGATCTACGATGTAGTGATCGTAGGCGTTAAAGGTAAGTGAGACATCGATACGATGCTTAAATAGAACTGTCACATCGGGCTGTCCGTACTGAACTGTGGTTTCCAGCTCGTAGTCATAGTTGGGTTTGCCTAACGATGGGTAAATCCAATGATTAAGCACAGACGGTAAGTCTCTCAGTGTAGTTCGGCCGCTTAAGGAAAGCGACTGAGCGTCATGAAAGAGGTTGCGATCCAACAGTAATGCGTCAATTCCAATGTTCGTGAAGTTGTCCGGAAATGTATTGTTAACAAAAATGTTTGCTCCTGCATCCCATACACGTTTATACAAGCAGAACACTCGAGTTAAAATACTATCACCGCTTACGGTCGTGTCAATCGCCACCCTTTCGTACGGACCAAGCGAATAGATCGCGGCCTCGGAACGCCGGAGTGCACTGAGACTGTACGGATCACCGGGTGAAAAAGCCAGTTGGTGACGTTTTAAGTTCTCCACGGTAAAGGGATAGCCACGCGTCGAATCAATAAAAAGTGTCGATCCAAAAATGTAGGGTTTAAGGGGCTCAACAAAAATGGTCAGACTGTCACGTTTATTGCTTGTGTCGATAGCAACAGTAGGCATTTGCTCGACATAAGTGACGTCCTGTTTGGAAGGTTGTGCCGTGTCACGGGTCGTCTTACTTGGCGTTTGATCTGGAGCTGGAGCTGTTGTATCTCTGATTAAAGGAACTCTGGCAAAAGCATAACTATTGTCGTGTAAAGTTGATAGGAGATTCTGCAGCACGACTCGTAACTGTGGCTCATTAAATTCTGTTGGTTTTGCATCGAGAGCTATGCTTCGTAAGCGTTGCGCGAGCTCATTGTTCAGGCTATCGATTCCAATGATGACGACCGTATCCAAACTGTACCGTTTACCGGGAGTGATATGGAAGCTGAGGACGTTATGACGACGGCTCAGGCTAACGTGGAAGTCATAGTGAATGCGAACGTCATGGAAGCCAATTTGTGAGAAATAGTCACGTAGGCGGTACACGTCGAGGCCGGCCACGGTTTTGTCGAAGTAACGCAACTCTGTGAGCGAAGATCTCGTGTAGAATTCTTGGAGAACAGTGACGATGTCGTCCGGAACATCGTTGTTAGCCATCGCCTCATAGGTAAGCTTGCGAAGCATGCGGCTGGTTATTGAAAAGTCGCACGCGCGAGAGTTAATGATCGATAACAACTCTGTGTTCGCAGGAAGTCCATCGGTCGAACTGCCGGGCGCATTCGAGTACGCGAACACAATCTCGTGCAGCGCATAGCGGTCAACCGATCGAATATTGGAATGCTGTCTCTCAGCTCCGGTAGAATCTTGCGCCAGCAGGATGCTTTGACCAATGGCAAGGCACAGCAGTGCCAGCAGAGTAAATCTGAACGTGGTTGAACGTTGTGAATGGCTACTGCTGCGACGATGCATCCTGCAATTTACGCTGTGTCGGCCTGTCTTCCTCGACCTGCAAGGACCAGGTACCTCGCTTGGATGTCGATTCTAAGCTCTCCTCTTCAGATCGATAGCGGAGGCGGGAAGCAACAGAATGACTCTACGTGGTGGTTTCAAGCAAGCAAGGCGTAGCCCAGCAGACCGACAAGGGACCACTGCATCGCTCGGTGCCAACGGCGATGTTGGGCCTTGAGGCGTTGATCGGCCCACACGAGCAGCAGCGTCGAACAAATCACACATAACGCTAGGACTAATCCCGCACTCAGTGGCAGGGCTTTTGTGTAGAGACGACCAAAACTGGAAAACCAAGGGGTACCGAAGAGGATGACAATGTGGACTACGTAAATGACGAGTGATTGCTTGCCAAAAACCTCGATAGGGTTTTTATAACGTCGCAAGATGCCGTCCGCTCGCGCGATGAGGACAATGCTCAAAAACACTACTCCTTCACGAAGAAGGACTGTGGATGGCATGGATTGGAGTACGTCAAGCTGTGGAAGCCAGGGTAACATCGGATCGAGTGCGAGAAAGGATGTGCCGGCAACTAACAGCACGAGTGCCAGGCGTAGACTAGCCGTCAATAAAAACTCCCTTTGATGCTCCCTGGTCAACGTTCGCATTCTACTTCCTAGTGCCGCTCCAAAGAACATGTACGAGGCAAAGGGGAATAGTGGAAAGTAAGATCCGTGGGCATAGCTCAGGAGACTTGCCAATCCCTCGGGGAGCAGAGCAAACCAGGCAACAGAGTTTATCCAAGGGCTGGCAAAGCAAAAGAGCAGAGCGAGGACTGCGCTGCTGAGGCCAAACCGGCGATCGCTCGTTGTGAATAAGGCCACTACAGTAACCAGACTGAGAACCACCGCATTGTGTTGCAAGATGTTGAGCTGAAAAAACTGCTGCCAACCAGCAGTGTCCACATAGCGTAAGTTGATAAGGTTATTCGCCGGAAACGCCTGCAGGTATCCGAGAGCGCCCAAGATGAGTGCCCAACGAACTCGCTTCCAGGCTTGAGTGTACGCCATTCGACCACTCGGTTGCCGCTTCATGGTGAGAGCGAACAGTATTCCGGAAACCGTCAGAAATATTGGTGCCGTGAAGCCACGAAAGTGATACCAGATAATCCACGGAAAATGATCCAAGTCCATTTGTGAAGGCTGAACCAAGGCGTCCAGCGTGTGACCTTGCATCATCATGATCATGGCGGCAAGTTTCACGGCATCCAAGATGGTCAGACGCGATGAACTTCGCGAGTGCGTATGGTGCTCGTTAGTATGGTGATGCACGTGTTCCTGTGCACCGTGTTGGGTTGGGTCATGCTGTGTATGACTCGCTGAGACCTTCTGAGAGTTCTGTTGGTTTCGAGAGTTCTGCGAGTTCTGCGAGTGCCTGGCAGTGGCATGCTGCGAGTGATCCATTATTCAATCTACTGTGTAGACTGCGCTCGTCAAAATCAATGAGCTGCTTTCAATGTCTTTGCAGGGAGAATACGTGAACCACCGGTAGGTGTGGCTTGACTAGCGTGTTGCTCCTTCGAGCTGCGCGCTCCGTGATGCGCCGCTTAACGTGCGGTCTGAATTCATGCTCACGATGATATCGATGTCGGTATCGGACGGCAATTCTGTGTAGCTAATGACGTTGACAATTGGATAGGTTGCGTGGATCATTCGATACATGTAGGGCCGAATGGGGGCCGAGCAAATCACCACCGGTGAGTATCCGGCTAGCGTAATCTCGTCTATTCCTTGGGCGAGACTTTCCTGAATGGATCGAACCACTTCAGGCGATAGGCCGAGGGTTGAACTTGAGGTTGCATTGGGGTTATTCTGCAAGGTGCTCGTTAGCATGTTTTCCAAACTCTGATCCACGCCAATGACGTGCACAACGCCATTGGGATCTTGATACAGACGCTTAATTGTTTCCGAGAGGTTGTGGCGTACGTACTCTGTAAGGACGTCGATATTCTTGGTCACTTTTGAGTACTCAAGCAGGGCTTCAGTAATGATTGGTAAGTCGCGGACCGGGACGCCTTCGCGTAATAAGTTTTGTAAGACTTTTTGCAAGGTTCCTATGGGCAGACTGTCCGGAGTGAGCTCATCCACCAACGCCGCGTAGTCTTTCTTCATATTCTCGATGAGCTGCTTGACGTCTTGTCTGGTGAGCAACTTATCCGCATTACGCTTCAATAATTCCGTCAGGTGCGTGGCTAACACGGTGGGCGATTCCACAACCGTAAACCCTGCAATCTCGGCGTTCTCCCGCTCATTCTGCGCAATCCAGGTAGCAGGCAAACCGAATACCGGTTCGGTGACATTGATGCCGTTCAGCTCTCCGTCAGCCGTTCCCGGATTCATAGCCAGCATCATTCCCGGATAGAGTCGATTGCGAGCAATCACATTTCCTCTCAGCTTTACGATGTATTCTTCTGCATCCAGGTTTAGGTTGTCACGTACCCGAACCGGCGGCAACACAATCCCAAGCTCGGTCGCAAGTTGCTTGCGAATGTTGGTGATGCGTTTGAACACATCGCCACCCTGGGTTTCGTCGACGAGTTGAATGAGACCGTAACCGAGCTCCACCTCCACAGGATCGATCTTGAGCAGATCTTCCACGGGTGCTTCTTCTTTGTCTTTGGCTGCGTCTTGCGACTCGAGCAACTCAGTGGCAGCTTTGTCGGCAGCTTCCTTCTTTTCGCCCTGCAGACGGAAGTAACCGAGGGTGCCGCTTGACAATGCAAGGAGCGCAAAAGGAAGAAAGGGAAATCCGGGAAGTAAGCCGAGAAGGGTCATCACACCTGACACGATGAACAATGGTTGAGCTTTGGAGATAAACTGTTTGGTCAGTTCGTTCTCCAGTTTGTCACCACTGCTACTACGGGTAATCAGCAAACCGGCAGCGACGGAAATCAAGAGTGCCGGGATTTGTGACACCAAGCCGTCACCCACCGTCAGAATCGTATAGTTCTTGATGGCGGTTTGAATGTCCATGCCGCGCTGCAACACGCCAATGGCAAAGCCACCAAGAATATTGATCGCGGTAATAATAAGTGCCGCCACTGCATCACCGCGGACGAACTTCGCGGCACCGTCCATAGCACCGTGAAATTCCGCCTCGTGTTGCAAACGTTCACGACGACGTCTGGCTTCCTTTTCGTCAATAAATCCGGAATTCAAATCCGCATCGATACTCATCTGCTTTCCGGGCAAGGCGTCCAACGTGAAGCGCGCCGCCACTTCCGCAATCCGCGTAGAACCCTTGATGATCACTACGAAATTGATGACGAGCAGGATGATAAACACAATGATTCCGACAATGAAATTGCCGGAAACCACGAAACTTCCGAAGGCATGAATAAGGTGTCCTGCCACGCCTTCACCCAAGATTAACCGGGTAGTGGCAATATTCAATCCCAGACGAAACAACGTGGTGAGCAGCAATACCGTCGGGAATGAACTCATTTCGAGTGAGGACTTCAAGTAGACGGAAACCATCAGCACCAAAACCGAAATGGTGAGACTGAGGGTGAGGAAGACGTCGAGTAAGAAGGGATTGAGCGGTAAAACAAGCAGACCCAACACCATAAGAATCCCTATGGCAAGCAACACGTCCTTGTGTTGTCCCACGCGATTCAAGAGAGAGGCAATGCCTCCGGTAGACTCTTCAGAGCCCGGATTGCCGGCTTGTGCCATTGCGGAGTTGGAATAGACTTGTAACGAACAATACAAGCGGCAATGAGCAAATCCTATGCCAAGCGAATGTTTGCATATCGGTAACCGGGGGGAAACTTGAGAGATCTTCGTGGCCGACTTCTTATCAACCGGGCGCTTCGCGTCCGTGGCTGCAGGATGGACTTCTGCGTTCACTCAGAGTAAATGCTGATATCTAAGGCGCTTATAACCACGTGCCAAAGCGTGCGATGTAGCGTTTTTTTGCCCACTGCAGACTCAGGCCGTAGGCCGCAAGAATAAGAATCAGACAGAGCAGATAGGCTGGCGGCATGGGCTGGAGCGAGGCGTAGGGTGCAAGTGCACTGAAGGGTAAGGTGAGGGCAACCAGGCACAGTGCGATTCCGGAAAGGAGAACGGCGGCGCTTGCACGACTCTGCAGGAAGGGGATACGTCGAGTGCGGATGAAGTGTACGATAAGTACTTGGCTGATGAGACCCTCCCAGAACCATCCGGTTTGAAATTGATGTTGGGCTTCCGGTGTGGCGACATGAAAGACAAAAGCTAACACAGCGAAACTTAGGTAGTCGAAAATCGAGCTGATAGGACCGATGCGTAACATGAAACGTGCTATGTCGCTCGCGTCCCAACGTCGCGGCAGGTTCATGTACTCGTCGTCCATGCGGTCCCAGGGAATACTGATTTGTGAGAGGTCGTACAATAGATTTTGCAAGAGCACTTGTACTGGTAGCATGGGAACAAAGGGAAGAAGCAGCGAAGCGCCAAGCATGGAAAACATATTGCCGAAATTTCCGCTGGCAGCCATCTTGATGTACTTCATGATGTTGCCAAAGGTGGTACGACCAACAATAACCGCGTTCTTTAGCACGAGCAGATCCTTCTCGAGTAGGATCATCTCGGCACTTTCTTTGGCAATGTCCACTGCACTGTCCACAGATATACCCACATCGGCCAGGTGCAGCGCTGCCGCGTCATTAATTCCGTCCCCCATGAAGCCAACAGTATGACCGTCTTGTTGAAGGAGACGGATGATACGACTCTTTTGTAGAGGGCGAAGCTTTGCAAAGAGGGTGGTGTGAGGCAGTCGAGATTTCAGCTGTTCATCCGTCATGAACTCCATATCGGTGCCAAGCAAGGTGTCTTCCGCGGGAATACCCACTTGGCGGCATATCGTCCGGCAAATGGTGAGGTTGTCGCCGCTCAACACTTTTAGCGACACACCCAGTTTTTGGAGTTCTTTGAGAGCTGCCGCAGCGGAATCCTTTAGTGGATCGAGAAAGCCAATGAATCCGGTGACGATGAGACTGCGTTCGTCTGAAACGCCGTAGTGAATTTGGTCAGCTTCAAATTCGCGCACGGCTATGATTAAGACGCGCAGTCCATCCTCATTGAGTTGCTCTGACAGCCGAATAATTCGGTCTCGTACCTCGTCGTTTAATTCCGTAACACGATCGTGGTCTATGTGCAATTTTCGATCGACACCGGGATCGAACGCAGCCGAACACACGCTGAGCATCTCCTCGACGGCACCTTTGCAAATGAGTAAGTGCTTGCCTGAAGGTTGGCGCAAGATCACAGACATGCGACGTCGTTCAAAGTCGAAGGGAATCTCATCGACTTTCACAAAGGCGGTTTCACTGTGTTCTCGGTGTAAAATCTGTTCATGTTCCAGAACGGCAGCATCCATCACGTTGCGAAGACCGGTTTGATGGAACGAGTTTAAATAAGCCCATTGCATCACTTCCTCGTCTTCGTCACCGTCAACATTCAGGGCGCGTTTGAGAACGATTTTATCCATCGTGAGCGTTCCCGTTTTATCCGTGCAAAAGATGTCCATTGCCCCAATGTTCTGTATCGAACTGAGGCGCTTGACAATCACATGACGAGCAGCCATGCTGACGGCACCACGTGCGAGGTTTGTACTAACGATCATCGGTAACATTTCCGGAGTTAAGCCTACGGCAACGCTTAAGGCAAAAAGCAGAGACTCCACCCAGTCATGTTTGGTGAGACCATTAATCAGAAAAACCAAGGGTACCATAACGAGCATGGAGCGCATGAGTAGATAACTGACGCTACGCACACCCTTGTCAAATGAACTCTCGACGGGATTCTCCTGCACGCTTCGACTGATTTCCGCCAGCGCACATCTCGAGCCGGTGTTGATAACCACGGCGATGGCTGTGCCTGATGCAACCGTAGTTCCCATGTAGCAAAGGTTACTGCAATCGAACGCTGAGATACCCTGTACCGATGCCATTACAGCGGCGTGTTTTTCTACCGGAAGGGATTCGCCGCTGAGCAAGGATTGGCTGAGAAACAGATCTTTTGCTTGTACGATGCGACAGTCCGCCGGAATCATATCTCCTGCCGCCAGAAGCAACACGTCGCCCGGTACAAGGTGCTCATTGTCGATCTCCACTCGATCCAAACCATTTCGTCGAACGGTTGATGTACTGTGAATCATAGCTCGCAGCGCAGCAATGGCCTTTGAGCTGCGATACTCCTGCCAAAAGCGTATGAGGGAGCTCAGGAGAATCATGCTGCCAAGCATGATGATGGTCTTGTAATCGCGGTTGTTAGCCGACTGTGCTAGCACATTGCTCATCGCGCTGATAAGCAGAATGGCAAACAGAATTGCGTTAAAGGGAAAGAAGAATGAACGAAGAAGTTGTCGCTGCCAGCTGAGGCTACCGGCAGATTCGAGGATATTAGCTCCGTAGGTGGAGGTTCGCTCTCGTATTTGATGGTCGTCCAGTCCACTCCAACTCGTTGACAAACGCTCAAAACACTGCTCAGCTGTTAACAAGCTGTATGTGGTCATGCTGTCCGTAGCATGTTGCCTAGAAGATTCGCCTACGGCACTGTGAGATTTGCCACGCATGACTTGTTATAGATTCTTCGTCTTCAACCTCAGGTTACGGGGGAGGCGAAATGTATGCATGTGTGCTGCGCATGAAGCTGCCGCACGCTTTTCAGCATCGCTATCTAATAATGCTCTTTTCAAAATTACTAGGTGTCGTGTTGTTGGTATGACGCCATTTACTCATCGTCAGAAATTTTGTGAATCCTGTGCCCGGAGCTAGCGTAGTTTGTAACGCAGGTGGATACGGCAATCCATTCCAATCGAACTCTTCCACTCCATTCACATCAAGGGAAAGGCAGCTTTATGCAGTTGGATATTCAAAATCTGAGTAAGACTTACGCGAACGGCGTGAGGGCGTTGAACGATGTCACCTTAACAATTCCGACGGGCATGTTTGGGTTGTTGGGACCGAATGGTGCGGGCAAATCATCGTTGATGCGCACCATTGCAACCTTGCAGGAAGCCGACAGCGGATCCATCCATTTAGGTGAACTGGATGTGTTGCATCAAAAAGAAGAAGTGCGAAAAATCCTCGGCTATTTGCCGCAAGAATTTGGTCTGTATCCAAACCTGAGCGCCGAATTTACCCTCGATCACTTTGCCTCGTTGAAGGGCATACAGTCGTCCGCCGAGCGTAAGGAAACCGTACAAGCCTTGTTGGTGCAAACCAATTTGTACGACGTGCGCAAGAAACATGTGGGGACATTTTCCGGAGGCATGAAGCAGCGCTTGGGCATAGCTATCGCGTTGCTCGGCCAGCCCCATCTGGTGATTGTCGATGAACCAACGGCAGGCCTGGATCCCTCGGAGCGTCGTCGCTTTCTAAACCTCCTTGGCGAGATCAGCGAAAATGTGGTGGTGATTTTGTCGACGCACATTGTGGAGGACGTCACCGAACTCTGTTCCACGATGGCAATGATCGCAAAGGGTGAAGTGTTAGCACACGGCGTTCCTCAGGATTTCATTAACGAACTCCAGGGTAAGGTATGGCGCAAGGTAGTTGCCAAGGATGCACTGGCTGCGGTTAATGCCCAGTATCACGTGATTTCCTCGCGCTTAGTGGGCGGGCGACCTGTTGTTCACCTCTATGCCGATCATCAACCCGACAGCCATTGTACGCCAGTTGACGCGAGTTTGGAAGACGTGTACTTCCACCGCATGTCTCTTCTTCAACAACCTGCTTAAGGAGGACTCATGCTTGCCATCTATCTCTTTGAACTTCGCTATTTATTGAAGCGTCCTGCCACCTGGGTTTACTTCAGTATTCTGTTTTTATTGGGATTCTTCTTTATGACCACCGATGCCGTGCAACTGGGCGGTGGTATCGGTAAAGTGATGAAGAACGCTCCGTACGTGATTTCTCAGTCGATTGTCATCCTCACCTTTGTCGGTTCGATCATCACGACAGCCTTGGCCGGAACGGCCATACTGCGCGACTCCGAAATGCAGGTGGATGCACTGTACTTTACCACACCGCTCGCAAAAGCACAGTATTTGTTGGGTCGCTTTTTAGGTGCCTATACCATTATGTTGCTTGTGTATGCGGCGGCTCCTCTTGGTTTACTCATTGGTTCATGGATGCCATGGCTTGACGCGACGAAAATTGGTCCGACCAACCTTTGGGCTTACGGTCATGCATTCTTGGTATTTATCGTGCCTAATGTATTTGTTATCTCAGCGCTTTTCTTCACCGTCGGTACGCTGAGTAAAAACATGTTTGCGGTGTACGTGCAGGGAATTTTGCTGTTTGTGCTGTACGGCATTTCGTCGATCATTGTGCGGGGATTGGAGAACACGCACATAGCGTCCGCCATGGATTTATACGGCATTCGCTCTTTCTTTTTCGAAACTCGCTATTGGACAGTTTTTGAAAAGAACACGCAGATTGTTCCGATTGGTAGTTACCTCCTGGTGAACCGGGTGCTCTGGCTCGCCGTCGGCATGCTATCGCTCGGTCTCTGCTACTCTTTCTTTCGATTTGCCGTTGGTGCATCTGCATCACGCAAGAAGAATGACGCTGAGAACGAGTTGCAGGGCGCGCCCGGCAGCCTTCGATTACCGGCAGTTCGCCAACACTTCGATCGTGCGTACCGTTGGAGTAGTTTCTCGATGCTCATTCGCACACTGGTGAAGAGCATAACCAGAGACAAACTGTTCCTGGCGTTGGCGGTGATCGGAATGATCAACACACTGTTCGCCGCCTATAACGCCGACACCTTGTTTGGTACAACAGTGTATCCCGTCACGTACCTCATGCTCGATACATTGAGCGGTTTTAGCTTCTTCATTTTACTCATCTCCACTTTTTACGGTGGTGAGTTGGTGTGGAGAGACCGTCGCTATCGCGTGGCAAATATTGTCGACGCATTGCCATTACCTACGTGGGTCGGCTATGTTTCGAAAATTATAGCGCTCAGTATTGCTCAACTCATCGTGATTGCCGCTCTCTTTGTGGCAGGGATGATGATACAACTCTCCAAAGGCTACTATCATCTGGAGCTCGGACTCTACGCCACAGAGTTCCTGACGAACTATGTATTTAAAGTGGTGATGATGTCGTTGTTTACCGTTACCGTTCACAGCATCGTCAACAACAAGTATCTCGGACATTTCTTTGCCGTTGCCATTTGGGTGCTCGTCCTGGTATTTCCTACCATGAAGATAGATCACCTCCTAACCCAATTCATGAACCAGAGCACGGCCTTTTATTCGGACATGAATGGCTTTGGACCCTATGTGCCTCGTCAAATCAGTATGACGACCTACTGGGTGTTCTTCTGCGCTTTGTGTGCGTGGATTGCGTACTTGCTAACAGCCCGTGGCGTCGAAGATTCGTTTCTTCAGCGCCTGCGCTTCGCGCGCGTACGGACGAGCTCGGCCACGATGGTGATGGGTGCGTTTCTCGTAATTGGCGTCCTCGGCAGCGGTGGATTCGTGTATTACAACACAAACATCCTGAACAAACGCATCACCGACGATGATTCACGTCATGAATCGGCATTGTTTGAGAAACGCTATCAACACTTCGAGCATGGTCCTCAGCCTCACGTGATTGCAACATCGTTAAACGTCGATTTGGTTCCGGAAGAGTTGCGATACACGGCAGAAGGCGACTATGTGTTGCGCAATACTTTTGACCAGCCTATCGACACAGTGATGATTAATCTCAACGACGACAAGGTGTATGACGACTTGCGCTTCGATCGTGCGTCGCAAACAATCTCCGATGATAAAGAAACAGGCGTTCAGCTTGTGGTCTTGCACCCGGCTTTGCAACCGAAGGATTCGTGTCGCTTTCACTTCCACATGAGCTGTGCAAACAAGGGCTTCCGTAACGGAGCGATGAACACGAGTATTGCTTATAACGGTTCGTTCATCAGCAACGACGTGTTTCCGCATATTGGTTACAGTGCAGATGTTGAGATCTCTGATGAGGATGATCGCAAGAAAGAAGGGCTAGGACCGAAAGAGCGCATGCCGAACATCGACGACACATTGGCACACAAGCGGAACTACATATCCGACAACACTGATTGGATGCGGTACCAGATTACCATCTCCACTGCTCCGGACCAAATCGCGATTTCTCCCGGCTATTTGCAAAAGGAGTGGAACGCGGCTGGACGCCGGTATTTCAGTTATGTGATGGACGCCCCCATTCTTGGCTTTTACTCGCTGCTCTCGGCTCGATATGAAGTAAAGCGCGATTCTGTTGACGGCATTAGGCTGGAGATCTATTACAATAAGGGACACGAGTACAATCTTGAGACGATGATTAAGGGAATGAAGCAATCGCTGCAATACTGTGCAAAGAACTATGCGCCGTACCAGTTCCGTCAGTTACGCATCCTCGAGTTTCCTCGCTATGCCACATTTGCGCAGTCGTTCCCGAACACGGTGCCCTATTCCGAAGCGATTGGTTTCATTGCCCGAGTGAAATCGGATGAAGATGTGGATTATCCTTTCTATGTTACGGCACACGAAACCGCGCACCAGTGGTGGGGACATCAGGTGGTTGGGGCCTCCGTGCAAGGCGCAACCATGCTGAGCGAGAGTTTCGCCGAGTACACCGCGCTTATGGTGATGAAGCACGAGTACGGTGCGCCCATCATGAAGAAGTTCTTGAAATTTGCGCTAAACAGTTACCTGCGTGGCCGTGGTTCGGAACGAAGTAAAGAGCTTCCGCTGTACATCAACGAAAACCAGCAGTACTTGCACTACAACAAGGGATCGTTGGTTCTCTATGCACTGGCCGATTACATCGGCGAAGATTCATTGAACGCTGCGCTGTCGCGCTTCTGTCAGCGATTCCGTTTGCGTCCGGCTCCGTATCCAACCACGAAGGACTTCCTTGCAGACTTACATCAGGTTGTTCCGGATTCCTTGCAATATCTCGTGCGAGATTGGTTTGAAACCATCACTCTGTATGACAATCGTATACGTGAAGCCAGCTATAGTCATCGCGCTGATGGTCTCTATGATGTTCGTTTGACGGTGGAATCCAAAAAGTTCCTTGCCGATTCGCTGGGAGAGCAGAAGGATATGCCCCTGCATGATTACATCGACATTGGTGTGTTCGATGCTCAGGACGACCCTCGAACAAAGCTGGGGAAGGCACTGGTTATGAACCGCGTGTTAATGACACAGGCCAAACAGACCTTCACCTTTACCGTCAGCACAAAACCGGAGAAAGCCGGGATTGACCCGTACAACAAACTGATTGATCGGGACGCGGAGGATAACGTGATGTCCGTGAGCGAGCAATAGCGACGCCACCAGTTGAAGCTCCGAAAACACCCTCAAGGCAGCAACCTGTGAGGGTGTTTTTGTGTCGGATCACTGCCCACTTTTCCACAAGCCGGTCCAAGCTCTGCTCGCATCGATGTCAGCGAACATTCATAGCGTAAATTGAAGCATGAGCAGTTCCACCGAAACGTCCGAGATTGCCATTGCGGACCTGAACTTCATCGTCATCGACGTTGAAACCACAGGGATGAGCGGAAGCGCCAATCGGGTGACGGAGGTTGCCTGCGTGGTGGTTCGCGATGGGGAAGTGCGACAGAATTTCAGTTCGCTGGTCAATCCCCGTCAGTTCATTCCCTCGTTCATCGAAAACCTTACCGGCATCACAAATGCCATGGTTTTGCATGCACCGGAGGAAGACGAGGTCTTTCGTCAGGTGCATCGCCTGCTCAATCTGCCCAACGCCGTGTTTGTTGCTCACAATGCGTCCTTCGACTGGTCCTTCGTCAGCAACGCCCTTCTTCGCACTGGTCTCGATGTTCCGGACATTCCTGTACTCTGTACCTGTAAGCTGGCTAACCGTCTGCTTCCCAAGAAACACAAGAAGAATCTCGGTGCGGTTTCTCAACACTTCGGTATTCGCATCGACGCACGTCACCGTGCTTTTGGCGATGCCGAAGCAACAGCACAAGTGTTGCTCGAATTTCTTGAGGAACTGGAAGGGGAGCACGAGGTAGATGATCTCAACACACTCGTTTCGTTTCAGTATAAGCGACTGAAAAATTTCCACGCTACGCCGAAGGCGATCAGCAAGCTGCAACCGTTTTTGGATGCGCTCCCAAATGCGCCGGGCGTGTATTTCATGATTGATAGCGACGGATTCATTCTCTACGTCGGCAAAGCCAAAGTCTTGGCCGATCGAGTACGCTCGTATTTTCAGATGAGTGCGCAGCACCCCGAGAAGATTGCCAAGATGGTGCGCAAGGTGCACAGCATTCGGTGGGAAGAAACAGGATCCGAGCTCGGTGCGCTCTTACTTGAGTCTCAGCAGATCAAGAAGCATAAGCCGCCCTTCAACACTATGAGTAAGAAGATTCGGCGTTATCCCTTTCTACGTTTGGATACCACGTCCGACTTCCCAACTGTGGAGTTCTGCGATCACATTCATAACGATGGGGCCGAGTATTACGGACCATTTCTCTACCGCGGCATGGTTCAAGAAGTGGTGCAAACTATCGAGCGAAATTTTCGTTTGCGCCTCTGTCACGATCCGCTCGATCCCTCGCCAGATGTCCGTCCTTGCTTTTATTATCACATCAAGAAGTGTGCTGCCCCGTGTGCGGCTGCTCAAAGCAAGGAGTCGTACCGGGAAGAAGTGGAAGCGGTGCGACGTTTTCTCTCGGGCTATTCTGAAGGCGTGGTTGCGATGATTGAACACGAAATGCAAGCGTGTGCAGAGCGCCTCGAATTTGAACAAGCGGCAATGCTTCGAAACCGAGCGCGGGAGTTGCGCAAGTTATTTGACCGCAATCATCAGGGATCGACGGCAGTGAATAAGACCAATTTGGTGGTCATTGTTCCGGCATCCGAGCGTGAGAAAAGTGTCGAGCTGTTTTGTTTGCGACGCGGCTTCCTGGCGCATCAGCAGATCCTTGGTCGTAAAGCTTCCCTTGCGAACGTACGCGATGTGCTGCAACGCTTGTACTATCAAGGAGAGGAACTGAGTTTTGATTTGAGTCTGGAAGAAGTAGATGAGTTGCGCATCATTGCTCAGTGGGTCTACCGTAAGCGGGATCAATCTCTGAGTGTGTATGTGGAAGACCAAACACCGGATGAATTATTTGAACAGGTACAAAACTGCATTCGTCATAGTTTTGACCCGCCCGCATCGAAGTCTGAAGCCGATTCGCATGATCTATTTCGTGCGAGCGACGGCATCGATGTTCCAAATGCAGACGTGCATGCGTAGCATGCACGAATTGAAAATCTCCTGACGAAGGGGAATGACGGTTTTCATGGTTTCATTTCAACGAAGTGTATGTCCCTCTTACAAAGTATCCTCATCGGTATTATCCAAGGCTTGACGGAGTTTATACCGGTCAGCTCCACCGCGCATATGACGATTTGGGCGCGCATCATGAACCTGGTGGATCCGGCGCATCCCGAGCAGTGGACGGCCTTCATGGCTATCGTGCAGCTGGGGACCTTGGCTGCGGTGCTGCTCTATTTTGCAAAAGATATTCAGACCATCCTCGCAGCGTGGTGGGCAGAGAATATCAATTCGCGCCGCCCGATGGCGTCGCAATCGGACGACTCCCGAATGGGCTGGTATGTGGTGATTGGCAGTCTGCCGATTATGCTGGTGGGTTATGCTTTGAAGAAAGTGATTGAAGGTTCTCTCACCAAAGACTTGCACCTGATTGCCATCATGTTAGTGGTGGTGAGTGGTATACTCATTGTTGCCGAACGCGTATCCAAACGCACACGCTTGTTGGCCGACCTGAAACTCCGTGATGCGGTGATTATTGGTCTATCCCAATGTTTCGCCCTCATTCCCGGAACTTCACGTTCAGGGTCGACAATTTCCGCAGGTTTGTTTTTAGGGATGAGCCGTGAAGCAGCAGCTCGTTTTTCTTTTTTACTCAGTATCCCGGCGGTGGCAGCCAGCGGCTTGTATGAGTGTGTGAAAGAGGCAAAGATGCTGGACAGTTCTCAGCTCATCGCGGTTGGCGTGGCGACCATCGTTGCGGCAATCGTTGGGTACGCATCGATAGCGCTGCTCCTACGCTACTTGCGTAGCAACTCAATGATGGTGTTTATCGTGTACCGAATCGTGTTAGCTGTCTGTATTGGAATTTGGTTGTGGTAGAGAGAACTCCATGCAAACGAGCGCAAACGTCTGAGAATGTTTGTTGAAAACGAAAGGATAATGTGAATATATCGCTCATCGTTGCCATGGACAGACAGCATGGTATTGGAATTCAGAATACACTACCCTGGAGGCTGTCGGGTGACTTGCGCTTGTTCAAGGAACGCACGATGGGGCACCATATTATCGTGGGACGAAAAACCTACGAGAGTATCGGACGAGCGTTGCCCGGCAGGCACATGATTGTATTAAGCTCGCAGGCTCACTATATGGCGGAAGGTTGCGATACGGTGAGCTCCTTCGAAGCCGCACTGGCACTGGCAGAATCCCGATCGGAACGTGAAATCTTTGTATGCGGGGGAGCGGAGGTGTACCGTCTTGCCTTGCCTCATTGCAGCACGATGTACGTCACCGACGTGCATGCGGAACTTCCTTGCGATGCTCACTTTCCTGTGTGGAATGTAGAGGAGTGGAAAGAGCTAGGTCGCGAGCATCACCGCGCGGACGAGCGAAACGAGTATGATTGGGATGTCGTGACCTATGTGCGCCAGCACAAGGTATAAGCAATGACGAGTGATAGACCTGCAATGAGATCCGCTGCAATTCGGCTTTGCTGAACGACCGTCAAGATGAGGGATCCTGCGTCTTCAAGCGCTCCATTTTTTCGTTGGCACGCGATTGTTCGCGCTCAATTTCTTGGAAGACTTTGGTCATCAACTGCTCGACCGACACTTTGAGTTCGCGCACTTCATCACTGGATGGAATGAAGTCGGCCATGAATTTTTCCAAAGAGCGACGATTCTGTGCCACTGTTTTGTCAATGCCCCCAAAGGTCTCCTTAAACCAATCGACGAAGTTGCGACGCGCCGGGGTTTGGTTGAGGTCACCGAGCGACATATTAATCAACGAGTGATCGTCGCGAATGTGCATCAGCAGGGTTTCAAAGGCCAGCAGCGTAGAAATCTGGTCAAAGCCATTACTCGAAAGCAAGGTGTTCTGCACCGTCTGAAAGGCTTTTTTATACAACGCAATCTCTTCCGGAACGCCCACCGTTGCAAACACGAAGTAGAGTTTTGAAATGTCTTCATGGGTCACGTTCGTCCTTGCCCTCAGAAGCGCTAGCGCTCTGAGCAGGTCGATCGACTTTGCCTGTGTACGCGGCGAAATGTAGAAGTCCTGATAGGTGCCGGTGGATTGACCCTTGTGCGACTCTCTGAGCGCGCGATTGCGGAGAAATTCGAAATGCCGAACGACGAGATTCATGAAGTACAAATCTTCCGGACGAATGCTGATATGGAACTTCTCGTTGTGCCCGGTGATGACCTTGTTCATGAAGATCAATTCTTCAAAGGGAATTTTTTCCGGTGGATGGGCTGTCCGCGAGCCGTGCTGCAAGTACTTCTGCGCAATCTTGAATTGATTGTAGGGCTCTTTGTCGGGCAGGATAAGTGCCTTAAAGATGAAGCGATCCAGCAATGCCTCCGTTACCTCGGTCACCCGCAGATAGTTGGTGGATGCGATCACCGTGTGAATGGCAGAGGGGACATTCTGCACACCGCGAATGAGGCGTCGTTCGTTCAAGAGCGAGAGCAACGCACGGAGCGTGAAATCGTTCGCGTCGAAAATCTCGTCAATGAATCCAAACTCCGCTTCAACGAGGGAGCCTTTGGTGTTATGACGGATGATGCCCGTTTTCAGATCCTCGATATCAAGTCCGCCAAAGTAGGTGTCCGGTTGTTGTTCTTTGGACGCCTGCACGCGGAAGATGTTGGCGCCTTCAAACATCCCGAAGATTTGTTCAGCCAAGAGGGTCTTTCCAACACCGGTTCGGCTTTGCAGGAGCAAGTGCTCGCCGGTGAGTAACGCGCAAAAGGCTTGTTCGATCACTTCTTCTCGATTGACCACTCGCTGACCAATAAACTGGGCAGCAATCTTCAGTTTAAGAGCAATTTCCTCGATGGACAGCAGCATGATTCCCCGTGTGCGGTGAGTGTGACCAGATGCGATTTCAGCACGGAAACGGACGAAAAAGGGGAGAGTTGACCCGATTTC
Organism: Chlorobiota bacterium; assembly: GCA_039810585.1. Classification (GTDB taxonomy): domain Bacteria; phylum Bacteroidota; class Ignavibacteria; order Kapaibacteriales; family NICIL-2; genus JBBATK01. The sequence continues at coordinate 23,582 of JBDHXF010000005.1, read as the reverse complement.
GTCCCCGTTCCACGGGAATATAGCTCAGGAGCCGAAACAGGCGCATTCACATTTTTCATTTTTGGATTTCAACATTTCGTTCTATTTTTGCAGTCCGATCAAATTATCGCAGGCAATACGTACATGACAGCAATTGTTGAAATCGCAGGAAAGCAATTCAATGTAAAGCAATCAGATAAGATTGTTGTTCCTTTCCTTTCCGGCAACCCGGATGACACGGTAGAATTCACCTCTATCCTTGCTTCCACCGACGGTGATGTTGTGCGTGTAGGAACGCCTCATTTGAGCGGCACGGTGAGCGCAAAGATTATCGAACATGGTCGTGGTGACAAGATTCTTGTCTTCAAGAAGAAGCGTCGCAAGGGCTACCAGAAGATGAACGGTCACCGTCAGGACTTTACCAAAATTGAAATTACCAACGTTAGCGTAGGCTAAGGAGAATCTCATGGCACATAAAAAAGGAGCAGGATCTACTAAGAACGGACGCGATTCTAATGCGCAGCGTCTTGGTATCAAGCGATTTGGCGGTCAGATCGTGACTGCCGGCAACATCATTGCGCGTCAAAACGGTACGCACTGGCATCCGGGCACCAACGTTGGACTCGGCAAAGATTACACTATTTTTGCACTAGTCGATGGGGTTGTCAAGTTCGAACGCAAGGATCGTAAGCGATTGAAAATTTCTGTGGTTCCTCAATCCGTTTGAGTGTACCGCATGTTCGATTCCGAAAAAACACCCTGTTCAGATTCTGAGTAGGGTTTTTTTTTGAGTTCCTCCTATGCAACCGCAGGTACAAACCGCACGCAGACGCCCTAACAGGCAAACACACAACACTAACAAGTCTCTCTTCACTCACCTACTGGAGTTCGTATGAAGATTACCGTGATAGGCGCCGGAAACGTCGGAGCCACAGCAGCACAACATTTAGCCTACTATGAAAAGGCAGAAGAAGTCGTTCTAGTCGATATCGCCGAGGGCATTCCCCAGGGCAAAGGTTTGGACATGTACGAAGCCATGCCGGTCTTGGCATCGGACACGCGCATTATCGGCACCAACAGTTACGATGAAACAGCAAATTCTGACTTTGTGATCATGACCGCAGGGTTGGCTCGTAAGCCCGGAATGAGCCGTGACGATTTGCTTTCGGCCAACGCCAAAATCGTGAGCTCGTGTGTCGAGCAAGCCTATGCAAAATCACCCAACGCCTTTTTCATCGTCGTGTCCAATCCTCTCGACGTGATGACCTACCTCACCTTCAAGCGCACAGGCGCTCCGAAACACAAGGTGATTGGTATGGCCGGTGTACTTGATACCGCTCGCTATCGCAGTTTCATTGCGATGGAACTCAACTGTTCCGTGGAAGACGTTCAGGCATTGCTCATGGGTGGTCATGGCGACTCCATGGTTCCGCTTCCCAGCTACACCACAGTGGCCGGTATTCCGATTACGCAATTGCTGTCTGAAGAACGCATCAACGCTATTGTTGACCGCGCAAAGAACGGTGGTATTGAAATCGTGAATCACTTGAAGACCGGTTCCGCCTACTATGCACCGTCTGCATCGGCTGTGCAAATGGTGGACAGCATTGCCAAAAACAAACGTCGCATTCTTCCTTGTGCAGTCATGCTCGACGGAGAGTATGGTCTGAGCGGTGTGTGCGTTGGCGTACCGGTAAAACTTGGCAAGAATGGTGTCGAGCAAATTCTCGAAATCAAACTCAGCGATTCCGAAAAGGCGTTGCTGAAGAAGTCTGCCGACGATGTGGCCGCCAACATTGCAAAGCTCACCGAGATGGGATTTTAATTCGTACGCCGCAAGCGGCGTACGTACAGAAGACATTCTCGCGTATCAAAGACGATCCTCACTTCAGCGTGGGGATCGTTTTTTTTTATTGGGACAACTGTTGAGAAGCTGCCCGCGAGCCCAGTGTTGAAGCGCTCTGCAACACGACATGAAAAAAAATGTTTCGTACTACATGAAACAAATTTTTTTGTCTTCTGATTATTGTCATTGAAACCAGGCATTAATAAACGGATATCCTTGCGAATTGCTACTCGTGTTTCAACAGGTCAGTTGCTTTGACGACGCGCGTGAAGTCTCATTCCGGAATGAGCGCTTCCATATATCGTCACAGCCGGTGTATGTGGGTCGGACGCGGCTCATACGCACCTCGTCTGCTGATCACGGTACCATTTTGTTCAACCAGTTTGTGAGGATTTCTCATGAAGCAATTTTTAAAACTACTCTTCCTGCTGTGTCTTCTTAGCTCGCTGAGAATCATGGCAGACTCTCGTGATCAGTTCGCGTCCGTCTTATCTCTCGATCACGAACGACCATTCGTTACCAGCGCTCAAGACTGCAACGGTGTGTTTCATGGAACGGTAACAGATAAACCGGACCTGTCCACATCACGATCGAACCTGCGCTCAGTGTACCTGGATGCTTCGTCAACGAACTATCAGCTAAGCTCTGATACTATTACGTCCGGCATCACTGTATCAGCAAGCTTTACGCTGAAACCGCGTGATTACTCTAGACCGGGAACGGCGAACGTGCACTTTGTTGACGTGGCAGGAAACGACACCACGGTGTTCTTTAGCTATACTCCGTATCAATTGACTATGGTCGATGCATCCGTGAGCGGTGTCTACCCGGACAGCGCGATCGATATTCGCATTCCCATCGTCAATCTTTCCGGTGCTCCCATCGTCGTCACGTCGGTGGAGCTGACCGGATCCGATACGCAGTTCACGCTGGATAATGCAACTCCGAAAAACTTCACGATGCAGAAGTATGACACAGTGTGGGTGTTGGTTCACTTTCAGTCAGCATCGTCGTCTGCCTTCTCAACCACACTGCGGGTGCGGATGGGCTGCGACACTAACAATGCACAAAGCATCGCCGTCCGTGCTCAGGTAGGAACGCTGGTGTTCCTCGTTCAAGATGTCCGATTCGACTCCGTTATGGTTGGAACCTCAAAGACAATGGATGTGATAGCACTCAACAATGGCACGCTTGCCGCAACTCTCCAATCTCTCAGTCTGAAAGATGGCAACCAGGGTTTCCGGCTGAAGAACGCGGCAAGCTTGCCGTTGAGTATTCCGGCGTCGCAACAGATGAAAGTGGCGGAAGTGGAATTCAGTCCCACAGCCGTTGGTCCGGCGCAAGACAACTTTTCTTATGTGGTGCCCGAAAACCATTTGGGAGTTGTATCAACGCCAATCGTCAATGGTAATGGTACGGACCAACCGGCCGCAGTGATTGAAAATCTTTCTGTTGCATTCCGTATCGCTCCCAATCCGGTGTCGTCAAGCTTGTCCATTCAAGCTCAACCAAGCGCCGGTCAATTGTCTAGCATCGAACTCTATGATACGCAAGGTGCCTGCATTCACGCGCAGCAGCTGCACAACGTCACACAGGTGTCGATTCCCTTGAATACACTTCCCAATGGTATCTACCTCTGTCGTATTCTCACAACAAACGGAGTGTATAGCGGACACATCGCCGTACTGCATTAGTCCCTCTTGTCCGTTTGCTCTCCACGGCGCGCCTGCTTTCGAGCGGGCGCGTCGTTTTTGTATGCATGCAGATTGTGCAGTGAGCTTTCTCTTAGCCTAAACCTCGCATCTCCGCGGTTACTTGGAGTAGGGAGCTGATGTCCGTGTTCAGACATCGCGTCTGATCGCAAACAGTAGCCTCGCTTGTTCGCAGACCATCTCCGTTGCACACGACGCGCGAGAATGAGAGTTGCCTGCGAAGCGCATGAGCATAATCGTTTTGAGCGATGGAAAGGTGGGTCACGATAAACGGTGCTAACCATTCGGTGGCGGCGTGCAGCCACTCCGCATGAAAGGCCGGTTGCGAAAGCATGGTATCTGTTTGGCGTGACATCATTGCTCTGCTGAAATCCAGAAAGTCGGCGCGTCCGCTGATGGTACCGCAGTGCAGCAAGACTCTGCAGAAAACGGCTGACGACGATGGAATGACAGTATCGTGCGTCTCTTCGCGCGTTGGCGGCATGTCTTCCGACACGCGTGCGTAGGAAATCGTTGCCTGGTCGGCTACGCGAAAATCTCGGAGCAGCTCATCACAGAGCGACTCAGCATGCTTCAGAAATACATTGTCCGCACTGAGTTCGTACACATCCAAGCAAGCCATGGCCAAAAGCACATAGTCGTCCGCCATAGCGGGCACGGCAGGCACATCAGCGTATGCACCGACGGGCGCACAGCGGAGAAGTCCGTCGTCGCGCCGACAATAGCCAAGAATATTCCGCAACAGTTGTTGCGCCTGATCGGCGTAGCGAAGGGATTCGAGCGCAATGCCGGCTTTTGTTAGTGCACTCACCATGAGCGCATTCCAGGAACACAGTGCTTTGGGGTCGAAAGCCGGAGGCACACGTTTAGCTCGCGCGTCGCGCAGAAGCTCCAAGCACCGCTCAGCACGAGAATCATTCCAGTCAGTGTCAGCCTCATGATCAGGCGCACTGGCAGCCGGAAAAAGTACGTAGCGACCGTCCTCCAACTCTTCTGAGTCGTTAACGCCATAGTGCTGACAAAACCACTCAGCGTCGGTTCCCAGGACATTGTTGATTTCGTCGCGAGTCCAAGTGTAGTAGAGTCCCTCTTCACCCTCGCTGTCGGCGTCCAAAGCCGCTCCGTACAGTCCGGACGCTACACCAAAACTGGAATGCAGAAACTCCACACTCTGCTCGATAACCTGTTTCCATCGTGGCTCCGGCTGCTGCATATATGCCTCGGAAACTAACGCAACAAGCTGCGCGTTGTCGTAGAGCATCTTCTCAAAATGCGGAAGTTTCCACCGTCGGTCCGTAGAGTAGCGTGCCCAACCTCCAGCCACGTGATCCCATATCCCACCGCGCAGCATGGAGTCGATGCTGCGAAACACATGGAGTCTGACCTTGACCGCAAACTCTTCAGCATCTGTCTCAAGCGCCGATCGTGACCACTGCAAGAGAAAACGGAGAGCGCAAGGCATGGGGAATTTTGGGACGCGCGAGTCGCCGCCATACTCAGGATCAAAGCTTGCCGACCACTGCGAGATAGCCTGAAGAATTTGAGCTTGCGAAGGAATGCCGTTTCCGTATTCGCGTGTGTCTGCCTTCAGAGATTGCTCCGCGAGAATGCTGCTGCATTGCTCGGCTGAGGCGAAGAGTCGCTCCGGTTCACGTTCCCACAACTCAGCAATCGAATTCAAAAGGGAAGTCCACTGTGTCGGTCGAAAGTAGGTGCCGCCAAAGATGGGTCGCATATCGGGAAGACAGATGACATTTAACGGCCACCCGCCACGACCGCTCATGAGTTGCACGGCATCCATGTAGTACTGATCGATGTGGGGAAGTTCTTCGCGATCAACTTTGATACACAGGAAATTCTTGTTCATCAAGTGAGCGATGTTGACATCACTGAAACTCTCGTGCTCCATGACGTGACACCAGTGGCATGCAGAATACCCTATACTGACGATCACCAGTGCGTTGCGCGAGCGAGCTTCTTGCCAGACTTCCGAAGACCAGCATTGCCACCACACCGGATTCGAAGCGTGATCTCGTAAATAGAGACTGGCGGAGGAATGAAGTGTATTCTGATGGGATGAAAATGGCATGTACACATGTCGCAATGAAGACAACGACGAGAGTTGATCGAGGGAAGATTATGATACGCGAGGCGCAAAGCGCCCCGCGTATTAAAAGTCAGATGAACGACCGTCTGCGGACCGAAGAGGGTAATGAAGAAACGCTGAGTAGAGTCGACGTCTATTTCTTGGCCGCCAGCAGTGCCTTGAGCTGCATGATCACGGGTACCGGAGTCGGATCTACACCGTTGAGCATAGCCAGGTAGAAACTGACCCAATCGCCCAGATAGATAGAGCTGAACATACGACCCAGCAGGGTGTTGCCTTCGCCGCGAATCTCATGAATGTTTTTGACTTGCTTTTTGAGGATGTCCTTCAAGGCATCAAATCGAATTGATACTCGTGGATGATCGTCGCGATCGCGCAGGAGTACAACGCTAAAGTTGTTTTTGTTGGACTTCGGATACGCCCATCCATTGATTTCGTTGTGATTCATTTCCGGAAGGACGTGACCAAAGGCAACGTTCTTGGCATTCTCTTGGATTTGTCCTCGCCAGCGCAGATTGACTGCATCCATGCGCTCAGCAGAGGAGTAGACTACCGGTGCAGTGCCATGTAGCTTCGTTGCTAGTTGCAGGGCCAGATTCTTCTTGGACGATGGTTGGGCGTATTGTTCGGACAAGCGGTCTAAGAGTTCAACAACTTCATTCATTCCTTTTTCAGTGGTCTTTCGAGCCGCGGCGCTCACCCCGGGATGTTTCATAAGGGTCATCAACAAAGGAAAGAAACTGTAGCCGAGAGCGCATCGTGGTTGAAAACCTTTGGGAATAGCAATCACCGGAAACTTGAGTTTATTGGCACGATCCGTAAGCTTGCCGCCGGTGGAGATGCACAAAATATTTTCCGTCTTTTTGCGTGCTTCATCAAAAGCACTGAGCGTCTCTTCGGTGTCACCGCTGTACGAGCTGGTAATGATCGTCGTTTTCTTGTTGACGTAGGCCGGCAGTGAGTACGTGCGTGACACGCCTATGTGCAAATGATCAGCACCTTTGGTGGCGGCGCAGTAGGAACGCGCCAGGTCACCACCGATTGCGGAACCGCCGAGGCCAAGCACGAGGATGTTGTCTGACTTTGGTTTCTTCTTGAAGGAGGGTGCTTCTTCGCCAATGCTGATTGCGTGACGGACCTGCTCGGGAAACGTGAGCAGGACATTATACATATTCGCCTTATCGGCGTTAAACAGAGTGTCGTTGCTTGCCATGAGTCCTTCCTTTCAAAGCGATGTCAAGTATATTTGTGTATGCCTACAATGATACTAAACCCCAGGTACTTCGTTCGTAAAATTCTGACAATTCTCGCACTTTTCGGATTGTGTGTGCTCGCCGGGCCGACTCTCCGATCCCAAACGTATCCGCTACAGTGTCGCATTAGGGTCGACTCAATCCTCAGCAACCAAATGGAGGAATGGTCACGCTATGATCAGCTTCACCTAACTCTGACCAACACTGCTGATACGGCAGTGATGTTCGTCATGGAGCCAACTATTCTCAACAACGAAAATGTCTTGGCTGCTCCGGCGAAAGCGCAAGGCGTTCGGTCAATCGCTCCCCACGCTTCGCGTGATGTGAGTGCCGCTGAAATACTAGGATGTTTGCGTGTTCAACACCCACACTCCAAGCACGCAGAGCTGACGAATGGCTTTGACACGGACGACGGTCCGATTCGCATTTGTATTAATGTGTTCGATCCAACACGACAGACCGCTTTGTCGGCGGCCAATTGTGTGCCGAGCACGGTTTTTCACTACCATGACAACAGTCTCTCGGAGCCGGCTGATGGCGCGGTTCTTCATAATGGGCGGGGGGTACGTTTTTCGTGGACTGGAATTCAGCCCAAGCCGCGGTACTGTCAGTATCAGCTCAAAATATTCACGAAGGAAGCGGATGCCTATGCCGCGCAAGTCGTGCGAACGCATCGACCGGTGGTCGATACCTTGATCGACAACGAGTGTCACTTCGATTGGACCGTTCCCGATTCCCTGAGTGCTAAGAGTTTTGTTTGGCAAGTGCGGTCGAGCGACGGCCGAGATATGCTCTTCGGGTCCAACAGTGGATATACCGAGATCCGGCATTTCCATGGCGGTAAGGCAGAGGCTGTGGGCACAGACAAGACTGCACCAAGCTCCCGCAAAGCAACAACGCACTCCTCATCAACGCAGAGGAAAGCGCGGAACTCCCAAAAGAAGCCCTAATACACTGCGAGCAATCCAGAGTTTCACCGCACATCAGAGTTCATCATTATACTCTCCTCATGTACGATGCGAGTGAACTCGATCAGGCATCCACGCGAAAGAGGTGCGAATGTTCCAGGAATGCACGCGTTAAGTCGATCGAGGCTTGCACATCGGATGCGTGAACAGATTCGATGACGGTGTGCGTATAGCGGCAGGGAATAGAGATGGTCGCTACCGGAATTCCTGCGCGACTAAGTTGCATTCCTCCCGCATCGGTACCGCCCTTTGGCAGGACTTCCATTTGGTGCTTAATCCCTTGCTCTTCACTGAGTGTGCGAAGAAACTCAACGAGGCCAAAGTGTGAGATGCTGTAGGAGTCGAGAATTTTAATGCCGGTGCCCTCGCCGCAGCGAACGCAGTGGTTACGGTCTTCTACGCCGGGGATGTCTGCTGCAATGGTGATATCGATTGCAATGCCGATGTCGGGATTGAGACCAAACGCCGCAGCTTTAGCACCGCGTACCCCGACTTCTTCTTGTACCGTCGCAACGGCATACACATCATCCTCGCTACCACTAAAGGATCGAAAGGCCTCAATCATGGTGTACACGCCAACACGATCGTCGAGTGTTTTACCGGTATAGAAATCGCCCATCGGGATGAGCTCGCGCTCCAGAGTAATACAATCACCAACACGAACCAACGCTCGAACGCGATCCGCATCCAGACCGACATCGATAAACAAATCCTCGAGAGCAGTGACTTTATTACGCTCCTCGGGCGTTGTAAAGTGCGTCGGTTTAATACCAATCACGCCATCCATTAGCTCTCGGCCATAGATCTTCACCCGCTGAGCGATAAGCACCCTGGGGTCAAAACCACCAAGTGTTTGGAAGTAGAGAAAACCTTCCTTCGAAATGTAACGCACAACAAAGGAAATCTCATCCATGTGAGCGGCGATCATGATTTTTCGTGCCGAAGCAGAACGACCTTTTCTACGATAGAAGGCATTGCCCATGGCATCTACCCAATGTTCGTCGGCAATGGGTGCGAGATGTTGATGAACGAGCTGACGAAATGTGGATTCGCGGCCGGGAATAGCCGGAGTTGCGCACAGAGTTTTGAGAAGTTCGAAGGACATACAGAGGTTCAGTGTGTGGTCAAAAGAGTTGACGGCGATTGAATACGTGGGACATACAAAAAGCGCCTGCAATTCGGGGAAAAACAGGCGCTTTGCTTTTATGACCCTTTTCGGTCTGAGTCGACAATGCGACAGAACCAGCAAAGGAGCACGTGGTACCCGGCTGCGTCCGGATGAGAAGATGGCTGAACCTTACTTACCAGTAGTAGGTTTCGGCGCATTTTCCTCATAGTCGTACCAAATGTACTGCCATCCACCACGAACGGATTCCATTTCTTCCGTTGACATGGTTTCAAGGCCGAGATCCTGAAGGTTCATACCTTCCTCCTTGAATGAAGTGAAAATCCTTTCTGACGTCTGACAGACTTGTCAGACTGTCTCCTACAAACTTAGGAGAGTGTGAGGTATCGTACAAATAGAATTTTGCGGGAACATTCAGGACATCAGGATAGTAACATCTCTTAAAGATTGTTTTATATTGTTGGCAACACGCTGCTCGTCAGCTTTGTCGGGGATAGGGCAGTCAGGGGAGTATTTTACACTTTTTAGGAGTATCACCATGTCGATGATGGGTGAATTCAAAACCTTTATCATGCAAGGCAACGTGGTTGACCTTGCCGTTGGTCTCTTGCTCGGAGCCTCATTTGGAAAAGTCGTCGATGCGTTTACCAAGGGCTTTGTTGAGCCAATTATTAACATGTTTGGTCCGGGTGGTGTAGGACTAAAGCTTGGTCCTTTGGACGTTGGTTTAGTGATTACAGCGTTCATCAACTTCCTCATTACCGCAGCTGTGCTGTTCTTCATTTTTGTACGCCCGATGAACAAGCTGAAAGCTCGGATGGATAAGAAGGAGTCCTGAGGTTATCGAAGGTTTTACAATGAGTTGAGCGGGTGAAACCACTCAACTCATTGTTTTGTTTGGCAAGTTCGAATGGTGCCCTGTCGGTTCTGCTGAGCGGGGACTGGTGTGTTTCACTAAGGAGAGCGCTATGCGTAAAGCAAGTCTATACATTGTGGGTTGCCTTTTCAGTGTGATTTTTCTTCATGCGGCTGACGCCGCGGATTCCTTGGGCTGGAAAACCAGCGGAATTGTCGGTGTGAATTTTTCGATGGTGAATCTCAGTAACTGGGCAGGTGGTGGACAGAACACCGTGGCAATTGGAGGATTGTTTAGCTACGCTGCCAATTTGATAGAGCAAAATGCCAACTGGCAAAACAGTTTGGATGTGGGCTACGGCCAAACAAAGCTTGGCAAGCAGGATTATCGAAAGAGCGACGACAAATTGAACCTAGCGTCCAAGTACAATTTGAAGGCCACGGATCAACTCAGTTACTCGGCCTTGTTGGATTTACGGACTCAGATAGCCGAGGGCTTGGCCTACAACGACAGTACCGGAAAGCCTACGCAAAGAATCTCAAACATTTTTGCCCCGGCAAACGTGATTCTTGGTCTTGGTTTGACCTACACGCCGGAATCGTATCTGTCTATTACTCTTGCACCGCTGTCGAACAAACTGTTGATCGTGGCGGATGACTCTTTAAACCGTTATCGTGCGTTTGGTGTGGATTCCGGTAAGACCATTAAGTCGGACCTTGGTGCCCTGCTGAGTGTCAGCTTCAAAATGGACGTGATGAAAAATGTCACCATAGAATCGAAGCTCAATTCATTTGCTCCGTATAAGAGCATCACGGAAAACCTTGTCAATTGGAACACATTACTCAGTATGAAAGTGAACGACTATGTGAACGCCACTTTTGCGCTTGATGTGATATACGATCCCAACACGGTGGTCCTACGAAACGATGGAACGAGTGGGCCTGCGACCCAAATTCGAGACGTCTTGGCTATTGGGTTGTCGTACAAGTTTTAGAACGATTTCTTTTCTGACAGGAGCGGCAACCTACAGAAGGTTGCCGTTTGCTGTTTATAACAGGATCTGAGCCTTCCTCCTGCGAAATGCAATGGTATGTCAAAACTTCTCAGTAGCTTGGAGATACTGTATCTAACCTCAACGGAACTATTATGGTGAACTCCATTACTTGTAAGGCAGCTCTAGCCTGTTTCGTGCTGCTGTGCGGTTTCAACATCGGACTTCAAGCCGCTAACCATGGGTCAGCTCAAAAGAAAAATCATGACCTGGATGCGGATCGCGTCGAGCAAGAAGCTCGTGGTATAGATTCTCCAGGCCAAGGTCTGCGCGTGGAAAACGATATGAAGCAGTTTCAAGAGAACGACGATCCCTATCGACGTGAAATGGAGTTCTGGGGACAGCGTGCATATCCTTTTGATAAGATTCCGGATGGTGCCCTAGATCGCGCCGTTGCTAAACAGAAATCGATGCTTCAGCGCAAAGGTGCAGCAGCACTCATGTCAGCCTCTCCGGAATGGAAATCCATCGGTCCGGGAAATATTGGAGGACGCACCCGCTCCGTGGTTTGCGACCCCAAGAAAGACGGATGGGTCTATACCGCCGCCGCAGGTGGGGGAGTATGGCGCAGCACCGACCATGGCGCTTCGTGGACTGCACTGTTCGATTCACAGAATAGTCTGTGCATGGGCGCGCTGGCGATTGATCCAAACAACTCCGACATTCTCTATGCTGCCACCGGGGAAATGGCACCCGCTTCCCCCATTTCTGATGGCTGGGGAACCGGCATCTACAAGTCCACTGATGCTGGCGCAACGTGGCATCTCCTTGGACTGACCACCGTTGGTGCATTTTCGAAAATTTACGTTCACCCTTTGAATTCAAACATTCTGTACGCAGGCGGTGTGCGATCCGGATCCGGTTTGTATCGTTCTAATGACGCCGGACATACCTGGACACGCCTAAACCGCCTGGCGATTACCGACATCAGCCTCAACCCTGCCGACTCAAATGAGCTGGTATTAGGAATTAGTGGTCAAGGTGTATACTACAGTAACGACGGTGGACAAACGATCACGAGTCGCTCGAGCGGTTTTCCGTCCTCAATGGGCCGAGTGTCGGTGCAATTGTGTCCCTCCAATCCTTCGCGTTGGTACTGCTTGATTGAAGGTCCGTATTCGGGTGATACGACACGCTTCTCGGGCTATGTGTATGTGAGCAACGATAAGGGGAACAGTTGGACGGCCCGAATGCAAGATGATCTGTCAATTTTTGGATCGAACTTTCAAGGTTACTACGACAACTTTGTGATCACACACCCCACGAATCCAAACATTGCTTTTATCGCCGGTATTGATTTTTACCAAACCACCAACGGTGGCTCAACCTGGTCAAACATTTCCCAGTCCTACAGTGGAGGAGGAGTTCACCCGGATCAACAGTGCGGCTGCTTTAATCCTTTAAATCCGGACGAAATATATGTCGGAAACGACGGAGGAATGTTCCGCAGAGCGTCGGCGAATGACGATTTTCTCGCCGTGAATAATGGATATGCCGTGACGGCGTACTATGCCATGGATATTGATCATTCTGCCGATAATAAAACCTATGGCGGATCACAAGACAACGGAACGACCGGCAGCACTACAGACTCACAAGACTGGCGTGGCGTTCTGGGAGGTGATGGATTTTATGTCGCTGTAAATCCTTTAAATCCCAACATTATCTACTGTGAAAATTATAATGGAAGTTTAAAAGTGGTCAATCTGGCAAGCGGATTTGCAAACGTCGACACTCTTGGCATCCCCGCCAGTGATCCATCCGGTGATTGGAGCTCACCAATTTTCATGGACCGAGAAAATGCCATTGTCTATTGCGGTCGTAAGGCGCTCTATATCAAAGCGGCAGGGACAGCGGGATGGTCACCATATTCACCGAAGCTCGACACATCGTCCTTTATCTCCGCCATCGGAGCATCAGTGATCGACGATCAACTGTGTTTTGTTGGCTATGCCAACGGCAGCTTATATGCCACGAGTGACGGAGGAGTGAAATGGAGAAATGTTTCGTTGAATGGATTGCCAAAGCGTTTTGTTCGCGACATCATTCCGACCCACGATCAGTCTCATACCACAGTAGCCTGGGCATGCTTTTCGGGTTATGGCACCGGACACGTGTTTCGGACCGATGACGCTGGCCTGCACTGGACAGACATCAGCGGTTCGCTGCCTGATGTGCCCGTCAATGCTCTTTCTGTGTATAGAAACAATGAAAAAATCATCTTTGCCGGAACGGACATTGGCGTATTCGCCACCTACAATGGAGGCGAAAGCTGGTTCCCTTACGGCAAGGGACTCCCACGTGCTCCTGTAGAAGACATGCAAATATTTGAGGAAAAGGGAGTGCTTCGCATTGCCACCCATGGTCGTTCCATGTGGGAAGTCTCCATCCCATCCGAAGAAATCACAGAGCCTGAAATCACGGCTCCCACCGGTGGAGATGTGGTGATGGCAACGGCGAGTATGGTCTTTTCATGGCACGGATTTAATGGTCCGGTTCGGGTGGATATTTCGTACGACACTCTGAATCAATATTGGGTTCGGTTGGCGAGCGGCGTGGTGTCCAACGTCATGAGTACCGTTATCGAAAACCGTCCAACAGGTTTTGCTCGTATACGGGTGACGCAGGAGAGCGACACCACCATTTCACTTGTCTCGAATTCGTTCACCATTCTTGAATTCCAACGGGGATCGGTGAAGAGTACACAGTCCTTTTCGCACGTGGCCTATGGCTTGAGCTACGATGGCAATAATGGGCTTTGGACGACCAGCTTTTACACGGGTGAGCTCTTTAAATTGGATGCAACCACCCTATTGATTCAAAAATCAGTGCCGATGCCGACAGGCTATACCGGGAACTTTACCGATATGGCCATGGATCGCTCAAGCGGTACGTTTTACATCCATCACCTCAATACAACCAATAATGGCTCAGGATCGAAAATCCTGGTCATCGACACATCGGGAAATCTGTTGAGGACACTCATCTCACCGGCGAGTTATGGTATTGGATTGGAATACTTGAATGGTCAATTAATCGTTGGCGAGCGAGACGGATTGCAGTATGTGTACTTCTGTAATCCTGAAAGTGGCGATATCATTAAATCGTATCCGAATTGTTTTGAGAAGTTCTATGGTCCACGTTGTATGTCGCTCGACGGCAATGGCGACTTACTGCAAGTGGGCACCGATTTTGGCAGTGGCTCCGGCTTAGTGGGCGCCTACCTGTCGAAGTTTAGCGTAAGCAATCCCTCGAAAGAACTGGACGAAATGGAACTCATCAATGCCACCGGCAGCGAAATCAATGCTCGTGGTGTGGAGTACGATCCGCGCGATAAGAATTACTGGATAACGGACTTAAGCGGCAATATTTTTAAGATTGCGAACTTCGATACTCCGTCTAATCCCTTGAGCGACGTTCAGCAAAATCCGGAAATCCCGACCGGATTATCGATCAGCCCAAATCCTAGTCACGAGCACGCCTTCATTCGCTACACCATGACGCAGGCTCAGGCGCATGTCCGTATCGACGTGTATTCTCTGCTTGGTGAACGAATGGTGACCTTGGTCGATGGGATGAAAACGCTTGATGATAACAATAACGTCATTCTTGACACCCACGAGATGCCCGCTGGCATGTATTCTGTGGTCCTCAGCATCGACGGCAGGTCGAATCCGGCTGAAAAGTTTGTCGTAACGCACTAAAAATCGTTGACGCTTATAAAGCAATGTGGGAAGGTGCCGGCCAAAAGCCGGCACCTTCCCCTGTGTAAGAAAAATCTCTCGAGTAGGGTTGCTCCGACCTCATCTATGCAACTGAATCACTACAGTTTCGTCCATAGGCTTTTTGTATTCTGTTGTCCGTTCTCATGCCACGATTGTCACCACTGCTTCTCGTCTTTGTCAGTCTTGTTTTCTCCACCCTTTTAGCCGCACAAGATTTCACGATCAGTGGAAAGGTGTATGATGAAAATGGTCAGCCCTTAGCGGGAGTGACCGTGCAAATCCGTGTATTGAAAAAGGGCGCAACCACGAAAAAGGACGGCAGCTACCGAATTGTGGATATCGATAGCGGTCGTTACGATCTGGAGTGCAGCATCATAGGCTATGCAACGCAAAAGCGGAGAGTGGTTTGTGCAGCATCCGGCACTCAGAGAATTGATTTTCATTTAAAGCCGCAGTCGGTCACCACCAATGCAGTGGAAGTAACCGCCAATAGGCGTAAGCAAGAACAGAGCGATACCAGACCGTCTGTTCTGACGGTTGATCCACAAGAAAGTAAGTTTAAAGCAGGGGCAGTCGAAGATGTGTTCCGTACCCTGCAAACAATGCCTGGTGTTGTCGCCCCCAACGATTTCAGCTCCCAACTGGTGGTACGCGGAAGCGGTCCGGATCAAAACTTGATCCTGATGGATAACGTTGAGCTTTTCAATCCCTACCGACTCTACGGCTTCATTTCGGTGTTCAATCCGGAAACAGTGAGCGGGATCACGCTTATGACAGGCGGGTTTGGGGCAAAATACTCTGATCGCTTATCAGCCGTTCTTGACGTGACGAATCGCGATGGATCTCGAGACCATGGTTGGATTGGCGCCAAGGTCAATATGAGCATCACCAACGCGAATGTTATCATGGATGGAGCATTACCAATGTGGAACGGTTCGTGGATCGTGTCCGGCCGCCGAACTTATTACGACCTCATAGCAGGGCCTATCGCCAAGGCCTCCGGAGCTGTAGATGGTGATGTTGCACTTCCAAACTTTGCAGACTTGCAGGCTAAAATCACCCTGTATCCATTTCGTGATTCCAAGCTGAGCATCTTTGCGCTTACCAGTCGAGATAACACGGAGTTTCACAGTGGAGCCTCTCGTCAGCTCGCCGACAGCGTGAGCGTGGTCGATAATTCCTACAACGACGTGATTGGTGCCACCTGGCTGTGGACGCCAACGAGAGACTACACGATGTCCACTGTCGTGTCCACCTACAAAAACATTGGTACCACCTCGTTTGGAGCTCTGGCCGGTTCACAGTCTATTACCGGCTCCGACAGTCCGGTCAACCGCGATGACTTCACGCATTTACAAGATTCTCTGCGTCAAGCAGGAGTAGACGTTCCCACACTGTACTCTGTGAGCGGGAATACGGGGTATAATTTTCGTAAAACGTCGATCCGTAACGACCATAGCTGGCACGTCGATTCCGTGCACACTCTTGAGGCCGGATTGATTCAAGATTGGATTCATACCGGAGTGATTTTCAACTTCGAATTCGATCCCCGAATCCGCGCGTTGCAACAGAATAACCCAAAATTTCCCTCGTTGCCCGATAGTTATGAAAATGGAGTTGATTACATACGGCCTGCGGCCTATGTGCAAGACATCGTGCACTTTTCGAAGGCATTGACTGTGCAAGCGGGATTGCGTTACGACTATTTTGCTATCCTGTCCAAGAGCTACCTTGCACCTCGACTGTCTGCATCGTACGCTGTCGATTCCCTCACCACGATCCGAGCTGCTTGGGGCATCTATTATCAGTCTCCTGGCTACGAAAAACTTTTTGATCAGCAGGTCTTCCTGGACTTGACCACCAACGCTGTTCAATCGCTCAAGGCAGAGAGTGCTATCCACTACATCATTGGTGTTGACCACATGCTGAGTCCGGAGTGGCAGGTAAAAGCTGAAGCGTATTACAAGGACTTTCATGATTTGATTCTCCCGGCGCAAGTTCAGGGAACCATCTGGAAAGTTCAAAAACTACCGGGTTTGGCAGATTCTGTCTATAAGACGCGCGCGGGCTGGAGCGATCCCATCGCCACCGTGGGAGACTCACTTACCTCAGTTCCCGTGAATTCCGCATCAGGTGCTTCTTATGGCTTCGAGCTGCTGTTACAAAAAATAGGGTCTGTTGGAGAGAACAAAATCTATGGATGGGCTTCTTACGCGCTGGCATTCGCCACGCGCACCCAGAATGGATTGAATATCCCGTTCAATTACGACCGCCGGCATACCATCAACATTGTTGGCGGCGTGAAAGTGTCGGATTGGCTGGATTTCAACATGACGTTTAGCTACGGCAGCGGATTTCCTTGGACACAACCGCTTGGAATTAAACCACGTATCGTGTTGGTAAAGGATACAGTTAGCGGTCAAACGAACCCTCAAATTGATACAGATTGGCGTGGAGTAGTGTTTGATGTGGACCAGGGGGGACTGTCTAACATCAATCAAGTTCGACTCCCGGACTACCATCGACTGGACATACGCTTCACCACCTATGCTCATTGGTGGGGAAAGAAGTGGAGCTTTTACCTGGATGTGATAAACGTCTATAACAACCAAAATGTGATTGGCTATCGTTACTCCGTGAATCGAAGCACGCTCGATTTGGAGGTGAAGGAACAAACCATGCTCCCGATTTTACCAACACTAGGATTTAGTGTGGTGCTATAAGTGTCGCGGGCGCGATTTTGCAGTATTCTCGCCGTCAGTCGAGTGAATTGAAGCCTAAAGCGGGGGATCAGGTGACAGCAGACATTTTTATAAACGACGACATCACGATACCGCAAAAGGACGTTCAGTATCGATTTTCTCGATCGTCCGGACCGGGCGGACAGCATGTCAACAAAGTAGAAACAAAGGTCGAGCTGATTTTTGATCTTGAACATTGTCAAGTACTTAACGATGAGCAGAAGGAGCGGCTTCGTTTTGTTGCCGGTCGGAAATTCAGAGTTGACGGGACAATTGTTTTCAGTAGTGGTGTCGATCGTTCGCGGTCTGCCAATGCCGAGCGCGTGCAGATACGCTTGAGGGAATTGGTGTTGAAGTGTTTGGAAACTCCAAAAGCGCGAGTGGCTACCAAACCGACCCGTGCGTCAAAGGGGAAGCGTCGTGTTCAAAAACAACGTCATTCACAACGAAAATCTCAACGATCAGCCACGGATTTGTGGCGCGATGCAGATGATGAAATCGCTTGATAATGCGGGATTTTCACTCATTTGAACGAAAATACGTACTAGTACGGAGGGGAAAGGTGGGGAGTGCTTCTAATTTACTACCATGGTTAAGAAAGCGGCCTTTTCTACCGATCACTACACTTGGCTGAAATCAATGAATTTCAACCATGACGAACATTTCAAAGGCATGGACGCCTCAAACGCTTACGGTGTAATCCGACCGTCGTTTGGGCGTCCATGCCTTTTTTTCGTCGTATTGTGCAGTTTTCGACAACATCGTAAACATGGGAAGGGAACCCCGGACTGACGCTATGAGTATCAGCGTCTATGCCCAGGATGTGGTTCTTCTTCCCGCCTCAATTAGCAAATACACTATCAAAGTCGTCAGGTTATGAGAAATCGTTTTGGCTTGTTTCTATGTTCGTTTTTACTCTTTTCCACCAGTGCCACGCTTGTGAGAGCTGCTCAATGGTATGTTTCACCCGGAGGTTCAAACACGAACACCGGACTAAGTACAGCCAGTCCGTGGAAAACAATACAGTTTGCAAACGACACCGCAGCCGTAGCAAACGGTGATACTCTCAACCTCATGGCCGGAACCTTCACCGAGAACGTGACGATTTCGAAGTCGGTGCTTGTCAGAGCATACAACGGCGCATCAGTTTCTGTCACCGCTCCGAGTAGTGCTGCAAACTCAGCAGTCATCAGCATTTCAAGCAGCGGCATTCAGCTCGTAGGAATCGGTATCGTGGTTAATTCACCAAAAGCAACGGTTGGCGTATTGGCACTAAACCAAAACAATCTCACGCTTCAGAGTTGCACCATAAGCCATACCGGATCAGGCGGGAGTTTTAGTTTGAGCACCACGTCGATCAACGAGAGCTTTGCCAGTGCCGGTGTAGTGTTTGTGAGTGATAACTCGTCTCCCTACGAAACCATATCCATGAAGGGCTGTTCAGTTGGCTCCTCGTCCACTACTTTTGAACGAGCATTATGGATGCGTGCCGTGAGTGGTACCATAGGGGGATCGAATGCAGCGGATGCCAATAGCTTCTATGGTTCGAGCTACGACGCGTATGTGCAATACAGTGCGGATAATACTACGATTGCTAACAATGCGTTCAATGCTGCCGGCGTAGTACTAGACGAACCCAATCGCTACAGTTCTCTTAGCTCCCTAACGGTGAGCCTGAACTCCAATAGCTTCAGCGCGGCCTCCGGAGCAAGTCAAAGTCTCTCTATCCGCCACAACTACATGAACGCAACGCAGGTTGTGGTAAATGCAAATACCTTCAGCGGTCATACCATTGGAGTGCTCAGTGCTGCCAGTCAAGGAGTGACTCTCTCGAATAACAGCTTCACGCCGGGTTCAAATTCCGCGACACATGTCAAAATCAATAGCGCAGCATCGGGTGTGAGTTCAAACTTCGTCCAGAACTCAATCAGCATCGTCGGAAATACCTTTAACAGCTCTTCATATTCGGGAGTTCGAGCTATCGACCTGCTTGACGACAATGCGGGCCAAAGTGGTCAGCCCAGCCCTGATTTCTCTTCGCTAACAATAGGATCGTCCTCTTCACCAAACAGCTTCGTACCATCGCTGAGTCGTTTCTTACACGAAGCCAACGGCTTCGCGTATGCAATAGATGCCACGAACAATGTGTTCGGAATTGGCGCTTCGCCGCAGTCGCCGAGTTCCATGACGCTGACTCAACTCTTCGGTCTTGAGGACAAAATTGACCATGGTGTCGACGCGTCAGGCTTGGGCTTCGTTCGTGTGCTGGGATCCAAAGTGTTCGTCACACAGAATTCATTTATTACCGGTACTACCAGCTCACCGAGCATTCAACGTGGTATTAATGTTGCTTCTGCTAATGACAGTGTCTTTGTTCAGCAGGGAACATACAACGAAACTCTAAGCTTGACCAATGCTGTCACGCTTTGTGGTGACGTCCTCGCTTCTTCTCTACCGACCACAGTGATCAACGCTAATAGTGGCGTTGTCATCAGCTCCTCGGGTAGCGCAAATAAAACTGTTGCTCGATTCGATCTGCGCATCTCCGGATCCGGAAGTGCGCGATGGGGGAGTATTGCAAACTCAGCCGCAAATAGCGGCAATGTGAATCTGGATTATTGTTCCTTCCATCGGAGCAGTGCACTTGTTGGCGGAATGGCAATCCCGGGAAGTGTTGGGACGGATGTCCCTGCCAGTATCGACGATGGCAATGATTACTCAGGGTCTGTGGGAGTTTTTACAGTCACCAACATCCTTGGTTGTCCCGTGACCTACACGGTGAGTGCTCCGACCTTGCACCCTTGCGAAAGCGATAGTTTAGTTGTGTTACTAAGCTCATACCAAAACACCGTCAGCTACACCGCACTGGTGAACGGATCGCCGATGGCTTGTGCACAAAGCGTAACGGCCAACGGTCAACGTCGATTTGCCATTCCTTCGATGGGAGCAGGTAGCTATCAAATTTCAATCAGAGCTACACTCGGCAGTTGCATTGTGATTATGAACGGCTCGCCAACCTTGGTAGCCTATTCACCGCAAACCCCGGCTCTGTCCTTGAATTCTTTGAATCAAGTACTCTGCGCCGGAAATGCCGGGCAGATCACGGTGATCAATACTGAGCCCGAAGCAAGCTACGTCGTGCTTGATGGTTCGGCTGTCGTTGCCGGACCACAAAACGGAAACAATGGTTCGCTATCGTTCTCCCTGGCAGCATCGCTTTTCCCAACCAGCGGAACGAAGAACTTTGCTGTCCAGGCAACATCCAACTCCAACACGAACTGTTTCGCGAGTACAGCTAGTGGCAATCCGGATGGGGCCGCCTTTACAATTTACCACCTGCCACCTGCGCCGACGATTACAACAAACAATCCGCATGCGTGCTCGCCGGGTGGTACTGCCAGTGTGATTGTAACCAACGCAGAAGCTGGCTACACCTACCAAGTGGTGGACGGAAATACAGCAGTCTACAGCGTGTCGGCTACGTCGAACGGTGTGTTTAGCATCGACAATATTCCGGTGACACCGGCGGTTCCGGGTCTTGGCCTAGGAAACAGAACTGTCCGTGTGTACGCTATCAATCCCGTTAATAATAATTGTCGGGTTTTATCTGCCAATTCACTGACGATCGCCGTGAGTCAACGTCCGGCCAAGCCACTTATGGCCACCGGAACAACGGTGCAGAATTATTGTGACGACGGCAGCGGTGTAACCGCACAGCTTTGGGTAGCCAATGGTAATCCCTCATTGCAATATCAAGTTATCGACAGCGCAAGCGGCCAAACTCGGGTTAGCGTTTCCGGACAGTTGGGTCTCTTCTCGATTGATGTTCCAAATCTTAGCACTTCCGGTTCGGTGTACTCCCTCTACGTTAGTTCTGTCGATCCCAATACCACCTGTCTGAGTCAACCCAGTGCCATGAACTACATTACTGTGAGTCCAACTCCGGCACCGGTTATCGCTTGGAGTGGAACCTCGCAAAGTGGAAACATCAGCGTTTCGACGTGTTTGGGGTACAGCTCTGCGTATCAGTTGACATCTACAACCAACTTGAGCACTGCAAGCTACCAGTGGTACATTGGCGTACTGCCCATCCTTGGAGCTACGAATTCCACCTATACGGTTCCTACAGGACTCAATCTGGGAACCTACGTGTACACACTGAAACAGACCGCCTCGAGTGGTTGTGTTGGTATATCCAATTCGTTCTCTCTTACGGTCAGTCCTAGCCTCAGCGTTTCTGCAGCTCTCAATGGAGGTGGTACGTCGGTATCCTTCTTTACCGGTACATCGAACACCTTCCAAATCAGCAGCACTGTTACTCCATCTGGAATGAACCCGTCGTACCAGTGGTTACAGAACTCAGCCACGCTTTCCGGAGCAACCGGCAGTGCCTATCAGATTCCGACCTCGTTGTCAGCCGGTAGCTACAGTTTCGCTGTTCATTGCACTTCCTCATCAAGTTGTGACGCTACCTCAAATGCCGTTGCGGTAACGGTCTGGAGCTTGCCGACCTTGCATATTTATGTAGCCGCAAACGGCAGAAACGATTCTAGTTATGCAACCGGAATTACTCCGCCTGCACTGGCTTCTACATTAAGCGGTGATCACGGCGTGAGCCCTGCGTACCAGTGGTATGGTCCGAACAGCACCACTCTGGCAATCAGCGGGGCAACAACCTCTGAGTTTACTCCGCCCTCATCGTTGACTCCAGGTGTGTATCACTACATTTTGCGGGCAAGTCTTGGTGGTGTCAGCGTTGGATCCGATACCGTGACGATCACGGTTCTCGCTCCGGCATCGCTTCACATCTTCGTTGTTGCAAATACGAGAAACGATAGCACGTACTTCCAAGGTGTGGACTCTCCGCAACTTGGCAGTACAATCTCTAACGGGAATGGCATTACCTTCACCTACCAATGGTACGGTCCCAATTCGTCGTCCGCTATTTCAGGCGCGACCAATGCTACCTATACACCGTCTGCACTTGGTGTAGGGGTGTACCGGTTTACTGCAAAGATTAGCGGTGGAGGCCAGGTTATAGGGTCTGACACTGTTGTTCTCAGCGTCGTCAATCCGCCGACCGTGCACGCCTATGTGTCGCCAAATGTCAGCACGACCGACACAACCTATTTTCGTTCCGTCAATCCGCCGACGTTGTCAGCACAAGTGAACGGCAACATCGGTTACCCTGTTAGCTACCAATGGTATGGACCGAATAACACGAACCCGATCAGTGGCGAAACCAATGCGAACTACTCGGTACCATCGACGTTGAGTCCCGGCACCTACAAGTACTTTGTACGCGCCACCCTTGGTGGCTTGGTGGTAGGGTCGGACACGGTAACGATCACGATTCTTGCAAACCCGAGCATCGTTGCATACGTCAATCCCAACGTCAATCAAAAGAGCGTCAGCTTCTTCCAAGGAGCCCAAGCCCCAACGCTGAACTCACTGCTGAGCAACAACAACTCGCAGACTCCGAGCTATCAGTGGTATCTGGTGTCAACAGGTCAAGCCGTGAGTGGAGCAACGAACAGTAGTGTCACCCTGCTCAACACCATGGCAGTGGGAACCTACCAGTACTTCATCAAGGCCCACTTCAATGGATTGGATATTCAGTCTGATACGGTCACCGTCACTGTTCAATCGGCAGCGTATGTGGACATTTACTTTAGCGCCAACAACCGCAACGACTCCACAGCCTTTGCCGGCACGACGCCACCACAAATCGGCTCGACGATTTACAATGGCGGAGGAGTGACCTTCACGTATCAATGGTATGGTCCGAACAGCAACACAGCAATCAGCGGTGCAACAAACAGCACGTTCACACCACCGACAAACCTTGGTGTTGGAAGCTATGCCTACACGCTGAAGATCACGGGCGGTGGAATCACGGTAGGATCTGACACGGTTGTGCTGACTCTTGCCACACCACCGACGGTGAATGCCTATGTATCACCGAATGTCAACAAGAACGACACAACCTATTTCCGTTCCGTTAATCCACCGACATTGTCAGCACAAGTGAACGGCAACATCGGTTACCCGGTAAGCTACCAATGGTACGGCCCGAATAACACGAACCCGATCAGTGGCGAAACCAATGCGAACTACTCGGTACCATCGACGTTGAGTCCTGGCACCTACAAGTACTTTGTACGCGCCACCCTTGGTGGCTTGGTGGTAGGGTCGGACACGGTAACGATCACGATTCT
>JBDHXF010000004.1:0-146295 GCA_039810585.1 Chlorobiota bacterium | reverse complement strand
GCTACAGTTTGGCAGCGGGAACATTTTTCGCGCAGGCTATAATGCCGAGCTTGACGACTTGCGTGAAGCCATGTACTCCGGCAAAAATTGGATCGCATCCTACCAAGATGAGCTTCGAGAGCAAACCGCCATTCCGTCGCTCAAGATTAGCTTCAATAATGTGTTTGGATACTACATCGAGATTTCAAACACCCATAAGAACAGAGTCCCGGCCGCCTTCGATCGCAAGCAGACACTGGCAAATGCCGAGCGATACACAACACCGCAATTGAAGGAATTCGAATCCAAAATCCTGCACGCGGAAGAGAAGATTGGCGGATTGGAGCAGAAACTGTTTCAGGAACTTCGCGCGAGTATCGCTGAGTCTGCCGTTGCCATCCAGAGCAATGCCAGACTCCTCGCCACCCTCGATTGCTTGCAAGGATTTGCCGAAGCCGCCGTGATTAATCAGTACTGCAAACCGGAACTCCGTGACGATGGCATCCTGACGATAGTTGATGGTCGACATCCGGTGGTAGAGCGCCTGTTGCCGGCAGGGCAGAGCTTCGTACCGAACTCCACGCATCTGGATACCAAAGAGGAACAAATTCATATCATTACCGGACCCAACATGGCCGGTAAGTCCTGCTACCTACGTCAGGTAGGGTTGATTGTGCTACTCAGTCATGTCGGCAGCTACGTGCCGGCGCGAAGCGCGCACGTATCATTATGTGACCGCATCTTCACCAGAGTGGGAGCGCAAGACAATTTGGCGGCGGGCGAGAGTACCTTTTTGGTGGAGATGCAGGAGGCTGCCAATATTTTGAATAACGCCTCCGATAAGAGTCTGATCCTGCTCGATGAAGTCGGCCGCGGAACCGCTACTTTCGACGGCATTAGCATCGCGTGGTCCATCGCCGAATACCTGCACGATCGATGTGGTGCTAAAACCCTCTTCGCCACCCACTACCATGAGTTGAATGATCTGGCCGAGCTTTTTGAGCGCATACGCAACTATAATGTCGAAGTAAAGGAAGTGTCGCAATCAGTGATGTTCACAAGAAAAGTGTTGCCGGGGTCCACCGACCATTCTTTTGGAATTCACGTCGCCCAAATGGCGGGGCTACCCAAGGAAGTAGTGCAACGAGCGCGTGAGATCCTCACAACGCTGGAGAACAATAATCAGCAGCTGATGAATGCCACGGGAGTGGCCGAAGCGCGACCACGCTTGGCAGTGCAACGCAAAGCTGCGGAGCACGAACATCAAATGAGTATGTTTGAGCTGAGGGACGACAACCTGCGCACTGAGTTGAAGACAGTGGATGTTAATAGTCTGACTCCCTTACAGGCTCTGCAACAACTCTCGGATTTGGTTCATAAGGCCAAAACCAATGAGTAAGATCGTACCTCGTAAAGGCACCCTCGTGCATATGATGAGAAAATGACCTTCTTGTCTACACTTTTCACTCAAAATATGCGTTGAAAGTGCGAAATTCGCAATCGCAATGCAGCGCAGTCACATCCGTCAATTGTCGTGACGCGCACAATCGATCACCAACATCGTACTACTATGACATTTCCCGAAGAGCTTAAGTACACCACAGATCATGAATGGATTCGCGTTGAAGGTAACACCGGCTGGATTGGTGTGAGCGATCACGCTCAGGGAGAGTTGGGCGACGTGGTGTACATCGATATTGCCGATGACCTCAGCAGCCTTACAAAGGGTGAGGTGTTTGGAACGATCGAAGCAGTGAAAACTGTGGCCGATTTGTACGCACCGTGCAGCGGCAAAGTATTGGAAGTCAATCGCGGTTTAAACGACGCTCCTGAGCGCGTAAATCAAGATCCCTACAAGGATGGTTGGATTGTAAAAGTGGAACTGTCCAACCCATCCGAGCTCGACGAGTTGATGGATGTGAACGCCTACAAGGCGAGCATCGGTCAGTAAATTGACAACGCCGCTCAGCGTTGCTGAGGCGACGGATGTCAACGCGTTGGATGAGGAATTGTCCACGCGAGAAATCCCATTATTTATTCTACTTGCAGATTGAAAGGGACGAAGCTTCGTCCCTTTCGTCTATCTATCAACAGCCCATGACGTCACAGCGATCGAGAACAATACTGACTTTGCTTGTTAGCCAGATGGTTTCCTTGCTGTCGTTGTTGCTGTGGTTTAGTCTCTACTCCATGTTCAGCAAGAGTCCGTCTGCTCTTGAAGAAGTAGGCGCCATCTTTCAAGTGTATCCGGTGCTGCCCGTAGCCTTGAGTGCGCTCGCATGGTTTCTCGTGTACCTCCGTCGCTACTCGGCTGCAACCATTCTGAGCCTGATCCCGGCGGTGATTGCATTTTTACTGATGAGTTATTACTTTGTTGTCGGCCTTGCTCATCACTCCGCCTAGACAATTGGCGGCGATGATGCATCGTCTTTTCAGCTGTTTGTTCACCTTGCCTTTGTTGTCATGATTGATATTCTTCACGTGTTCCATGCCCACATGCGCTTCCTCATTGGAGTGCTGGCGTTGATTACTGTCGTCAAATTGATTCGGAACCTCATGCGCCATCAGGATATCGACGGGACCGACGCTATGCTTCTTCGTCTCTATGCTTTGATATTTACCATTCAGTTTGGGGTCGGACTTGTCCTGTTATGGACTGTGGGGTCGCAGGCCTCGTGGGATATGTCGCTCATGCAACATCAGTGGGAGCACGTCGTGACCATGTTTCTGGCACTAGGTCTAGCCCACGCCACAGCAGGTATTCGGCGCAAACGCGGGCCCGGAAGTTCAAAGCGCGCACTCATTTTTATCGCTGCTTCACTCGTGCTTGTTATCGCCGGTGTGGCGCGACTCAAAGGTATGGGATATTGGATTCAACTCTAGATGCTCTGCTACGAACGGTTTGCCCAGTGAGGTGTCAGGTTCATTAAGGTTCAGGATGTCCTAGTCAAACGGTGCTCGCCTCGGCTGAGCGAGCCTAGCTCCTCCGCGAAAAGCTGGCTAGGCGCATGCAAATGAGGTCTTGAAGGTTTCGCGCCAGAGTTTCCGGAACTGTAAAGTTGTTGATCATAATGGCAAAGCTGAGCGTTTCTCCGTCGCGCGTGGTAACGTAACCCGCGAGTGTGCTGACGTTGGTGAGAGATCCAGTTTTTGCCTTCAGCTTCTTTTCGGCCAAAGTCCCAATTGTCCGCGTTCTCATGGTGCCTTCTTCTCCCGGCTGCGCAAGCGAGGCTTCGATCACGGGTCCTATATCACTCTTGTGAACAGCCCACAATAGTTGGGCAAGTTGCCTGGGTGTGCAGAGATTTAAGCGTGAGAGTCCGCTACCGTCCGCCATCTGAAACTCGTCGTGCTGAATTCCGAGTTTCGTGATATACTTCTTCACCGCGTCAATTCCGGCGTCAAAACTTCCTATGCCGCTGCTTTCTTTGGCTAATGTCTTGAGCAAACATTCGGCTCCCAAATTGTGAGAGTGTGTATTGATAACGCTCACGATATCCTGCAAGGGGGGTGATAAGTGTTCGCACAAGGCTTGCATCCCTGCGTAGGAAATATGTTCGTTCCAATTATTGATGTCGAGCACCAAGCCACGAACTTTGATTTGATGGTGCTCGAAGGCTTGACGCAGAATATGCAGCACGAATAAGGTCGGGTCGTCAACTGCTACTTTCATGCTATAGGGCTGGTCATTCATCGCCTTGCCATCCAGCGCAATGTGTCCGCGAAGCTCAATCGTATTTTCACTCAGATCACGAATAGGAAAAATGTCGGTGCCTTCGTTAGCGCTAACGGTGACGATGTTGTTGATGATGCGAACGAAACGATTGTCCTGGGCCAGAACCACTCTGGGCTGCTCGCCGGCCATATTGCCGGGATAGATTTGCAATTCCACAGCATTATCATTCGCGGAAATTGCGCTTACCTGTGCGGAATAGGGATTGGCCATATCGTCCCAACTCCAGCCTGCGCCATAGCGATCACTATCGAAATACGAGTCGTCCCCAATGATATTTCCGTTGATCGATTTAATTCCCAGCGAATCGAACTTGGTCATCCACGCGTCGAAAATTGCCACGACGTCGGTATTGAAGAAATCACTCCATGAGGGATCGCCGGCACCGCGTAAAATGATATTGCCCTGGAACTCACCACCGGAGCTCACCTTCCCGTCCAAATACAAGCGCGTTGAGTATCTAAAGTCTTTGCCCAGATAGTCCACAGCAGCCGATGTAGTGAAGAGCTTCAGGGTGCTGGCCGGAATGAAACTCTTCTGGTCATTCTCCTTGTACAGCGTTTCGCCGTTGTCCACGGATAACACGGACACACCAATCATCGCCGATGAAAAATCTCGGGTCTTCAACAAACCATCGATGTCATTCTGCAACTCCCGAACCGGCGAGCGTTGAATCTTGTGTTCGATACGGATGGTGTCTGGCCGACTTGTTGCGTTCGGTTGAGGCTGTGCCTCAACCGAATAAGGCATCACCAAGAGGGCAAGCGCCAGGAAGGGCGATGTGAGCAGGCTCCGAGTGTGGAGCCAGAGCTGCGACCGGTAATGAACTGTACCACGTTCTGTGCTGCTGTGAGTCATAGGCTATAGCACGAATCTCAGGAATTTTTAGTGGATACCTGCAAGCGTTGCCACACCGCACGCGCACGTAGGCTGCCTAGTTCACTGCTGTGTCGTGCGGCGCAGTCCAGCGCCATCTCACAATCATCGGCAGTTGCGCCAACATTGAGAGCGCCGCGCAGGTGCGATAGCAGTTGTCGTTCCCAGCCACTATACGCCAGCACCGCTACACTCACGAGTTCGCGGGAGACGATGTCCAAGCGTGGACGTGACAGTACCTTTCCATAGCCTTCGATGATCATCCAGGTGTCGAGGTGTGACGACAATTGCGACACTCGTTCGCGCATCGCGGTGTAGACGCTCGTATAGATGCGCTGACAGGTCTCGGTGCCTCGACGTTGAAATTCTCGCAGGTCGTATGCTTCATCATCTTCCGCATACCAAGCCTGCCCTTCGCTGTTCACCACACTTCGCAAAGTTGTCAGCGCTTCCAGTGCCGCAGGGAATCCGGCAAAAAGATATATCTGCAGAAGTGCCTCGTACATCTGTCCCACATCATGATGCTCCCGTGTATACCGATCGAGAAATTCCCGCAACTGCTCATTGTTCTGCCTAAGGGCAAGCACCGCCGCCTCACACAACCACCTGCGTATCGGTTGTCCATGCTCCGCCTTCGATCCATTGTTTAGGGCACGGTGCGCTTTTGCGGATTGTGCAGACTCAGGATCACGATATTCCGCAAAGCGTTCCGCGAGCGCCTGCAAAGCACGTCCGCGATGACTAATGGCATTCTTCTGATCTGCGCTCATTTCGGCAAAGCTGTGTTCATATCCATCCGGAACAAACAGTGGATCGTAGCCAAAGCCCGCCGTGCCTCGTCCTTCGCCTAGTATATGACCGGCACACATTCCCTCGGCAAACTCCGTACGATGGGAGTCGACGAAACAGAGTATGGTGCGAAATCGCGCACGTCGGTTATCGTCGGGTATTTGCTCAAGCTTCTGCAGCAGGAGCTCGCAGTTCTCGTTATAACTCGCCTCCGGTCCTGCAAAGCGAGCAGAGTGTACGCCGGGTGCACCGTTCAACGCATCGACCTCGAGGCCGGTATCATCTGCAATGCAGGCCATTCCGCTTGCGTGATGAAAGGCGATGGCTTTTCGATACGCGTTGCCTTCCAAGGTCATCGCATCTTCCTCGACGTCGAGCGCAAGTCCAATGTCCGCAGGTCGAACGATCTGCAGATCCGCTAGCGTACGACGCAGTACCGACTGAAGCTCATCTACTTTATGCGCATTATTGGTAGCCAGAAGGATGGTCATCACTCAAAATCCTGTGAACAGTGGTGAAGAATAATTCCGGCGGCCACGGCTGCATTGAGCGACTCCGCCCCGCCAATTCCCACAATGCGAACTTGGTGGTGTAGCTCAGAGGCGAGGGCTGCACTGATGCCGTGTGCCTCCGAACCGATCACGATACATCGAGCACCCTGGGGCTTGAGTGCGCGAAGCTCACCGGGCGCATGTGCCGCAGCACCGATCAGGGTATGGCTTTCTCGGCTGGTTGTCACAAATTCAGGTACTGACATTTTTCTCACCGGCAGCGCGAACACCGAGCCCATGGTGGAGCGCATGACTTTTGGATTGTAGAGATCCGCACAACCTTCACCTAAGATGAGCGCATCATATCCGAAAAAATGCGCCGAGCGGATGATCGTTCCCACATTCCCCGGATCTTGCACAGCGTCCAGCAACACAAGGTTGCCGTCGAGAGAAACGGGCTCCCGGTGTTGATTCGCAACGGCCAAGATGCCTTGTGGAGAGTTCGTGTCGCACAGTGTTCCAAAAACTTTCTCGCTACACAGGTACACGGGAATAGAGCGCGTCACACACAGATGCTGCACGTCGGCATACCGCTCGGTCATGTCGCTTTGCATCACCACAAAACGAGCTGTCCACGCAGAGCGCAGCAGTTCGCGAACCATCAACGCTCCCTCTGCTACGCAGGCAGATTCTGCATCGCGGTCCTTGCGTAGATGCAACGAACGCACGAGTTTGCGTACCGAATCGGATAAGGCTACGCCACTAGCGAAGCCGGACTGCGTTGAGGACATGCGCGTGACGATTGAAGGATGGTCTACGGACGGTACTCTACTCGAGACCAGGCGTAGGGAGACGGTCGCTACTTCAGCGGCCGACATTTATCTCAACAAAATTACAATGCACAGGCATGATACCTGCTGAACTGCTGCGAAAGAAACGTGATGGCGTTGAATGGACCGGCGACGAAGTGCGCGACTTTATTCATGGCCTCAGCACCGGAGCCGTGAACGATGCACAGGCCGCTGCATTTCTCATGGCCGCCTGCACACGGGGTATGAGCGCTGCTGAGACAGCCGCACTCTCGCTATCTATGCGCGATAGCGGCGACCACTATGATTTTCACGACCTGGGCCTGCCCCTCATCGACAAACATTCGACCGGTGGAGTGGGCGACAAACTCTCGCTTCTCCTTGTTCCACTCGTTGCCGCCTGCGGCGTCGCCGTTCCCATGATGAGTGGTCGCGGTTTGGGCCACACCGGCGGAACGGTTGACAAATTGGAATCCATTCCTGGTCTTCAGATGGATTTTCATTCTCGCGAGCTTCGCTCGCTCTTACACGAACACGGTGCCTTTCTGATCAAAGCCACGGCAAACGTGGCACCAGCCGATGCCAAGCTCTACGCGCTGCGGGATGTAACGGGAACCATCGAGTCGACCTCGCTTATCACGGCCTCTATTTTATCTAAGAAGTTGGTTGAAGGTCTCGATGGTCTCGTCCTCGACATGAAAGTAGGTGCCGGTGCCTTCATGCAAACCATGGATCAGGCTCGTGAACTCGCACAGAGCATGTTGGATGTTGCACGTGCCGCCTCCTTGCCCATGCGCATCGTCTTCACGCAGATGGATCATCCGCTCGGTTCCTGCGTGGGTAATTGGCTCGAGATGCAAGAAAGCGAAAACTGCCTTGCTCACTACGATAATTGTGCTCCGGACATACGCGAACTTTGTGAAATACTTGGCGCACGAATGCTGATGCTTGCAGACTCAACGTTGACGGATGACGATGCACGGACTCGTGTGCGCTCAGTATGGCAAAGCGGCGACGCATATCGTCGCTTTCATGCGCTGATTGCCGCACAAGGGGGTGATTGGAGCGAAGCCGAACGACGTTACGCGCATCCAAAGGTGATGGTCCTTACATCGCCACGCAGTGGCGTATTGCATAGCTGGTCCACGCGTGCCATGGGTATTGCAGCGATAGAGCTTGGTGCCGGCCGAAAGAAACAAGACGACATGATCGACCCCATGGCCGGATTTCGATTGCTGAAGAGAGTAGGTGAAGAAGTGAAGGCGGGTGAAGACATCTTGATTCTTCAAGCCGGAACCGATACACGCCTCGAAGCGGTGCGTCGGATGCTTGAACAGGGACTAGTAATCAAGGACGAGGCTGCGGCACCAACCCGTCTGATCTTGGATGAATGGTCGAGTTAGAACTTCCCAACATGCTTCGGGTAGCATTGAGGAGCCAACATCTGGATTTGAGAGTTCGTTACCACCTAGAAAAACAGAGTTTACGGTGTCGCTCAGACTTGGCGCCAGAGCTGTCTCTTAGAATATTCATACTTGGCACGGTTTTTTAACACTTTTTCCGAACTCACGGAAGAGTGTTATGAAAGCCCAAGCCATACCCCGATATAAATGGATTTTAGCGGCAGGTGACTACCTGTGCATCCTCAGCGCTTTTTTACTTGCCATGCGGTTTTTACCCGGCAAGCTCGAAGTGCTTAATGCCATTAATCTGCTCAGTTTTTGTCTTTTTGCCGCCGTCTGGATCTTCGCCATGGAGATCTACAATCTCTACCAGCACCGCGTGGTGATGAACCGTAGCGAGCAAACAGTACTCTTGCTCAAAAGCACCTTTGCAGCGTTTATGGTGGCGGTGTTGAGCGATTATTTCTTCCGACCCAACACCTGGATTGGTTCCCGCACGATTAACGCCGTGGTGTATCCCGTAGGAATGGCGATGCTGAGTATGTGGCGGTTATTGGTATTTCGTCGCCTGTGGAGTCACACCGGATTTGGATCGCGCTACCAACAACGCACGGCTATCATTGGCACCACGAAGCGCGGAGTTGGCTATGCTACGACCCTCAAAGCGCGCAAAGACGCGGATGTAGAGCTCGTTGGATTTATTGCTGATCAAGTAGAGGAGGGTTCCGAGCACCATGGAGATGGGGCTGCGCCTGCCTACAAGATTTTGGGTCTGAAGCGTGATTTACGACGCATTGCCGCCCAGCATAACATTCATCGATTTGTGATTGCCTCGGACGACTTAGCCTCCGGAGAACTTCTGGAGATTACCGAAGAGTGCACCAAGATGGGAGCACAAGTTGACGTTGCCTCCGCTTCGGGTGGCATTTTGAATCAACGTGCCACCACCATTCCGGATCTTGAATTTCCCCTTATCCATTTTCACGGATCGTACAACAATCTCGGCGCAAGAATCCTGAAGCGTGCGATGGACATTACCCTGAGCGGACTGGCACTCGTTGTGCTTTCGCCCGTTCTGCTGGTTATCGCTATACTAGTCAAACTCAGTTCTAAGGGTCCGGTGTTGTATCGATCGCAGCGGGTGGGTCGTGAGGGACGGCTGTTCCCCTTCTTCAAATTTCGCTCCATGCGTTCTGCTGATGTGCATCAGCGGCAACAGGCAGGGGGCGACCAATATGCTTCCTACATCAAGGCAAATCAAGTCGTGGGCAAGATTATTGATCAATCGCGTGTTACTGCTATCGGAGCATTTCTGCGAAAAACCTCGTTGGACGAGTTACCACAACTTTGGAATGTATTGAAGGGAGATATGAGCCTTGTTGGACCACGTCCCTGCATGCCGCACGAATACGAATTGTACGACGAGTGGCACAAGAAACGAGTCAGCGTTCTCCCCGGTTGTACCGGCTTGTGGCAAGTGTCAGATCGATCGAAGACTTCCTTCAACGACATGGTGATGCTCGATTACTACTACATCGAGAATATGTCGCCCTGGTTTGACCTGCAAATCATGCTCAAGACGATCCCAGTAATGCTCTTTGGTCGTGGAGATTTTTAAGTGAAGAGAGCATTGCGTTAGAGTTTGCGATCGATGAACAACCCAACAAAAAAGGCGTACCAAATGGCACGCCTTTTTTGCATTTCTAAGTTCGAATGACCGGCTGCTTACTCGATAATCAGCTTCTGCTTGAAGCTTTGATTTCCTTGAATAACAGATACGAGGTACACGCCGCGAGGAGCGCCACTCATGTCGATCTTCGTCGAGAAGCTTGTAGCGGTATTGCGCACGCTGCGATCGAAGAAGTTATTGCCGAGAAGGTCATTGACAGTAATGCGGAATTCGATGGGATCTAAGCCGGCAACGGTGAGATTTACTTCACCGGTGCTTGGGTTTGGAGCCAGGCTCAATGTGGCCGGACTCAATTCCATGGTACTGATGCGTTCGCCGGCTACAAAGTTGTCTGCAGAAGCTTTCACGCATTCGGCTTTCAGCTTGGCTACCATCTCAGGGTTCACGTCAGCATAAGAATTCAGCGTAGCGATTGCTGTGTGTTGCACGCCTGCACGACGATAGACAACAGTAACTTGGTCACCAGGGCGGTGTGCAGAAATCACACCTTTCAAATCCTGAAAACTGGGGACTGAAGTTCCGTTGACATTTTCGATAACATCACCTGCAACCAACGAGGCACGTTCTGCACCGGTGTTAGGAATCGTACCGGTGAGTGTTGCACTTCCGGTGGAGTTAACATACACACCCAGGATTGGGTTGTTGTAATACTCGCGTTCCAGACGATCGCAAGCCGAGGTGTATTGCTCCGTTGATTGAGGAAGTGTTGACGTTTGCTGTGTTTGAGCCTGCATTTCCGCGGTGGATGAAACCACCACTTTAAGGTCTTGGTCTTCGCCGTTGCGATTAACACGAACCAAAATCACATCGCCGGCGCCTTTACCACGCATTGCATGGTACACATCACACATGGAATGAACGGCTTGGCCTTCAACCATTTTCACGATATCACCGGTTTGCAAACCGGCAAATTCAGCCTTTGAACCGGGCGCAACGCGGTCAACCATAAGGGCATAGTCTGCTGTGCGGACGGAAAGTTGCATACCGATATATCCGGGGTCTTTTTGCGGGACTGCAGAAGCAGGTGCAGTATAACTTTCGTTGCTGCCGCTGACAACTGCGTTCTGTGCGCTAATGGACGCACCATAGGCAAAAACCAGAACCAGGGCAGATAGAACAACGTGTCGTAGTAAAGTCATGTTGTACCTCAAAAATTGGTGATTATTGAATGAACTGTGTGCAAGATATACTTTTTGAGCAAATCCGAAGGGTTAATGTCTGTTAGCAGGTGTTAAATACGTACTACTACTGACGCTCCATCCCTAGGGTTCCCGTAATGGGCCAAATTGATCCGCTTTTCCAACAATGACGGTCATTTTTAGCGAATCGTGTAGTTGGGTCGCTCTGTACTGAAGGAGAAGAAGCTGCACGCAGCGAGTGACTCGCTTGTCGTGTCGTTGAGACCTCGTCCGGTACATGGTGTACCTGATCAGTCGAGGTCGTTTCGAGTGCTCTATCGGATTGTCCCGCAGACCTCCAATTTTTGTGTCGGCATATACAATCGAAATCGCGCTTTCTCTCGTGTAGGTGGGTGGTGAACAGACTGCGATACTGGCGCGCCGAAGGCGGAACGTAAGAAAAGTACTCTGGAAACATCCTCGCCGAAAAGCCACCAATCAATGCCACCGACATCCGTATTTTCGTGCTTTCTACCTTTCGGCAGCACTCCGTATATAACATGACTGCACTTTTTGAGAGCTCATTGCCCGGGCTCCGCTTAGCTCGTCGCGGCAAGGTTCGTGACGTGTACGACATTGGCGATCATCTCTTGATTGTTGCAACCGACCGCATTTCTGCCTTTGATGTGATCATGGCGGAACCGATTCCGGGCAAGGGAAAAATACTCACGTCGCTTTCGACTTTCTGGTTCTCCAAGACACGAGAGCTTATCAACAATCACCTGATTAGCACTTCGGTAGACGAATACCCGGAGCAACTCCATGCTTTTCGCGATCAGTTAGAGGGTCGTTCCATGCTCGTGCGCAAAACGCAGCCTCTGCCTATTGAGTGCGTGGTGCGAGGCTATTTAGCCGGATCCGGTTGGGTAGAATATCAGCAGAATCGTCGGGTGTGTGGAGTGTCGTTGCCCGACGGATTAGTCGAATCCTCACGTCTGCCGGAACCAATCTTCACGCCGGCTACGAAGGCGGAGGAGGGACACGATGAGAACATTTCCTTCGAACGTGCTGCAGAAATCGTTGGTCATGAAACAGCACAGTTTGTCAAACAGCATTCGATTGATCTCTACCGTTATGCGGCCGAGTATGCACAGAGTCGGGGAATCATTCTGGCGGATACCAAGTTTGAGTTTGGACGCCTTCCGGACGGTTCGATCATTCTGATCGACGAAGCCCTCACCCCGGATTCGTCTCGCTATTGGCTTGCCGAATCGTATGCACCGGGAAAGGCACAGATGAATTTTGACAAACAGGTTCTGCGCGACTGGTTACTCACACAAGATTGGAACAAGCAAGTTCCGGCACCGCATCTACCGGAAGATATCATTGCTAAAACCTTAGACAAATATCAGGAAGCCGTGCGACGTCTTATGGACTAAGCGCTCGGCGTCACCTTTTACTCCCGTATGTCTGCCATACAGTACGAACACGAAGAATTCAGCGAAGGTCTCGAGAAGAAAACCGTCGACA
Organism: Chlorobiota bacterium; assembly: GCA_039810585.1. Classification (GTDB taxonomy): domain Bacteria; phylum Bacteroidota; class Ignavibacteria; order Kapaibacteriales; family NICIL-2; genus JBBATK01. Next base: position 133,877 of record JBDHXF010000004.1, on the reverse strand, counting down.
CTTTCGATTTCCCGACCATCCTGGCGATGCTCTCGCTCATTGCCATTGGCCTGATTTCCATTTACAGTGCCACATACGAACCGCATATGAGCAGCTTCTTTGTGAAGCAGCTGATCTATGCCGGAGTTGGAGCGGGGCTGATGATCGCCTGTATCTTCATGCCCACGCATTGGTTCCGCAATACAGCGCCCATCGTGTACGTGGGATCGTTGGTCTTGCTTCTGGCAGTGTTAATTCCGGGAATTGGTGCAAAGATCAACGGACAAATCTGCTGGATTCGCATTGGTGGCTTTTCTGTGCAACCCTCCGAATTTGCAAAGCTCAGCACCCTGATGATGATTGGTCGTTTCATGGAAACCAAAGGGGTCAACCTTCGCTCGTTGCGCGATATGGGATGGCTGAGTTTGATTGTCATGCTACCCACGCTGTTAATTCTGGCGGAGAAGGACACCGGAACAGCATCCGTTTTCATCGCCATGATGATGGGGGTGATGCTTTGGTGCGGGGGCGACTTGTTCCTCCTCTTTATTGTTGCCGCCCTTCCGGTGATAGCCGTCACCGGAATGTATTGCTACCTGCATGAGGTCCGCACACCGGTCTACGTAGTGATGATCGTATTTGGAGTAGCTGCACTCTTCTTTCGCCGGGGAGTGGTATTCACCGCCCTGGCACTTGTTCTGTTCGCCGCAGCCGGCTTTTCTGCCAAGCCGGTGTACCTCAAATTGCCGGAGCACCAGCAAAGTCGTATTAAAACCTATTTCGATCCGGAGAAATATCCCAGAGACGAGGGCTATCACGTTCTTCAATCCATGATGGCGGTGGGTAGTGGTGGCTTGACCGGCAAGGGCTACATGCGGGGAACCCTTACGCAGCTGCGCTATATCCCGGAACAATGGACGGATTTTATCTTCGACGTACCGGGCGAAGAATTTGGATTCGCAGGATCGGTGACGGTTCTCGGGTTGCTCGTCTTTCTCATCTTTCGACTAGTACGCTTGGCGAGAAATTCACTCGCTGCCTTCGAGAGTTCGTTCGCATTTGGGCTGGCAGCAATATTGCTGTATCACACGATGGTGAATATTGGGATGGCGATCGGACTCTTTCCTGTGATGGGCATTCCCTTGCCGTACTTGTCGTCCGGTGGTACAGCCTTGATGGCGAACATGACGGCAGTTGGTATCGTGATCAGCTTCAATCGCGCTCGTTTAAGATCTTTGGCGGAACGATGAGAATAGTAGTGTCATGCGGTGACGTGAACGGCATCGGCCTCGAGGTCTTTCTCAAGGCATTGGGGCATCCTGTTCTGCAACAACACAAAGGTCATGAACTGACACTGTACTGCGAATCTGACTGCGTGCAACTCACTGCCGAAAAGCTTGGCATTGAGCTGCAATGGAACAAAGACACGTTTTCTGTCGCAGGTCTTCGGTGTCATGTGCAGTCCTGCGATCAACACACTCGACTTCGCTTTGGTGCCGAGTATGCAGACGCCGCCCGCCTGGCCATACGATCTTTAGAACTATCTGCCGCCGCGGTGTGCTCAACTCAGGCAGATGCGGTGCTGACCCTGCCAATTTCCAAACACTCACTTCAACGCAGTGGCTTTGCCTTTCCCGGACAAACCGAATTCTTTGCCGCGCGAGCTGCTGAATGGCACTCGTCAGAGAGCTCTGACGACTCGGTTCCTCGCTCCGGCGCCGATGCTCTGATGATGCTCGTGTACGGCGCAATGCGTGTAGCTCTCGCAACCATTCATGTTCCGTTGCAATCGGTGGCTTCGCTGCTCAGTGTGCAGCTACTCTGTGAGCGCGTACGAGCGTTGGAGAATAGTCTGCATCGTGACTTTGGATGTGAATATCCGCGCATCGCCATGCTTGCTCTCAACCCGCACGCAGGAGAGCACGGCGCCATTGGTATGGAAGAGCAGGATATACTGCTGCCAGCCTTGCACGTGTTGCAGAATGAAGGCGTGGATTGTGAAGGACCTTTTGCCGCCGACGGATTTTTTGCCCACAAAGCGTATCTGAACTACGATGCAATCTTGGCCATGTATCACGATCAGGGACTTATACCGCTGAAGCTGCTTGCCTCCGGAGGTGGTGTCAATTTTAGCGCGAATCTTCCCCTTGTGCGTTGTTCACCCGATCATGGAACAGCGTATGCCATAGCGGGACAAGGGGTAGCAGACGAGACCAGCACAGTGCACGCACTTCTGAGTGCCATTTCGATTGCCGAACAGCGTGCCAACTACGATGCAGCGAAGCTGCGCACGAATCAATAATCTCAAGAGGATTCTTATTCTCGCGGCATGGCTGCCGCGTTGTCGCTCACGATCCAATGGCATCCCAGCGACTCAGCTCTCTTTGCCGCTGCATCGGCGATAGCAATTCCCACGTCCATCATGTTTCGAACTTCAAGCAGAGGCACGGACACACCAAGAGTTTTTAACTCCTGTTCTAGCTCCTGCTTCATCTCGCCTAAACGTTGCGCACAGTCCAGCAGTTCGTCACGACGCCGAAGTATACCGGCGTTCGACCACATGAGCACCTGAACCTGCTGACGAAGTTCGCTTGCACGTTGTGCTCCGTCGGTGCGAAGCAAGAGATCTGTGCAGAGCACATCGTTTGAATGGCTATTGAGATCTACTTCGTGGGCAAGGCGGTTTTTTGCCTCATGTGCAGCTTGAACCGCGAAGACCAGACCTTCGAGCAGAGAGTTTGATGCCAGGCGATTGGCGCCATGGACGCCTGTGCAGGCTACTTCTCCGCAGGCGTAGAGTCGGTCGACACTCGTGCGTGCATGCAGGTCTGTTTTGACGCCACCGCAGAAATAGTGTGCCGCCGGAACAACGGGGAGTAAATCGTGATGCAGATCCAAGCCTTCTTCCGTGCACCGCTTGGAGATGTTGGGAAAATGCTCTTGAAAGGTGTGAAGGTCCAAGCCACGAAGATCCAAGTACACGCACTGAGTGCCGCGCGCATTCATTTCCATGCTGATGGCACGACTCACGACATCCCGAGGGGCAAGCGAGGCCATAGGATGATAGCGCTCCATGAAACGGTGACCGTCGGCGTGACATAATACAGCGCCAAATCCGCGAACTGCTTCCGAGATCAAAAACGTTTGTTCCGCCTTGGATGCCAAACTGGTTGGATGAAACTGGACGAATTCCATATCCTCCAACGTCGCTCCGCATCGTGCAGCCAAGGCATAGCCGTCGCCCGTGGAGACCGACGGATTGGTGTTGTGCAGAAACACCTGCGATCCGCCGCCGCTTGCGAGCATGACAAGGTTGGCGTTAATGGTCAGAGTTTGACCCTGATCCACGTCAAGTACGCATGCGCCGGTACACGAGGTCGAGTTGTGCATGAGATCCACAACGAAATGATGCTCAAGGACTTCGATGTTGGGTTGGGTACGCAGGTATCGAACCAACGAATTTTCTACTTCGCGACCGGTAGCGTCCGCCGCATGCAGCACTCGAGATTGTGAATGACCACCCTCTCGGTGTAAATCGTAATGACCGGAGGGATCGCGATCGAAGCGAACCGACATCCGCTCAAGTTCGGCAATGCAGGTGGCGGCGTTTTCGGCGACGAGGCGAACGGCTGCTTCGTTGCAATGTCCGGCACCCGCCGTCAGCGTATCCTGCACATGCTGCTCGATCGAATCGCGCGCGTGTGTGACGGCTGCGATACCTCCTTGGGCGTACATGGTATTGCTTTCGCCAATTCCGGACTTCGTTACCACCAACACACGGGCGAAGGAGGAGCAGTGCAAAGCGTAAAACAATCCGGCGATGCCGCTTCCGATAACGAGGACGTCGGTGGATCGAGTGGTCATGCGAAACTGAGCATACGTTGGATAGGAAGAAGAGCGCGAGTCATGATGTCGGCATCGAGGGTGATTTCGTAGTTGGCTGACGATGCACTGCTGCCATCATTTCCAATGGACAACAGCGCAGCTTTCGTATTCTCGAGGGTGATTTTTTTCATGTACGGACACTTAATACACGGCGTGATAAAGGACTTGGCCGGGTACATGGTTTTTAGGGTGGCTCCTAAGTCGCACTCCGATGCAAGGATGAATGAGTGGGCGCTACTTTCGCCAACATGACGGATAATATCATTCGTACTTCCCAGCACACCGCGATTGTGAGCGAGTCCTGCTTCCACCGAAGGTTGCGGAACCTCCCAATGCAAGAGCACCTCGGCCTCCGGATTCTCGGCGCATACTTTCGTGAGCAGACTTTCGGCGAACTGCTCGTGCACTTCGCAGCGACCATTCCAGAGTATGAGCTTCTTGGAGCTTTGCTCGGAGATTTGTCGCTGCAAGTTTGCACCCATATAGACATCAGGCAGGAAAATGAGCTCCTCTTGATCGTAGCTCTCCACAATGCGTAGGGCATTGCGAGAGGTACAGCAGATGTCACTCTCTGCCTTCACATCCGCATAGGTGTTCACGTAACTGATAACGGGTCTGCCCGGATAGCGCTGACGCAGAGCACGGACATCTGCCGGCGTGATCGAGGCCGCGAGGGAACACCCGGCTTCGGAATCGGGAAGGAATACCTGTTTTTCCGGATTAACAATTTTCGCAGTCTCCGCCATAAAACGTACACCGCAAAAGATGATGTTTGGGTGGGTGACTTTGGTGGCTTCAAGACTCAAGCCCAGGGAATCGCCCACAAAATCTGCAATCCCGCCTTCGGCGTGGGTGACCTGCAGCTCAGGGCTCATGTAGTAGTGCGCGAGAATAACCGCGTTTTTCTGTCGCTTGAGTTCGCGGATCTCCTCGTACAGTTGCTGGATCTCCAATGCACGGTCTATGTCGAGTGTTGAGGACATGGTGAAAAGAGAATAATTCGAACAATCTGTTCAACGTTCGAGGCAACGAAGAACTACCTCGCGATCTGTACACGGAATCGACGTGAAAGGAGCTCAGAGCGTGTAGAGGCTGTGTTTCCAAGAACAGAGTGTGGAAATAAGACTAAAAAGTGTGATTACAAAAGTACGATGGATACCGTTAAACGCGATGATTTGTGCGTTGTGCGAATCGAAACCGCAGGACACATGAAGCGTACACCATCTTCGGACTTGTGATTTCCTATTTTTGTGATCATTCTGTTCACTTTCGTAGTAAAACCACCATGAAAACGATCCTTGTAATCGGTGCCGGAACAATGGGGAACGGTATCGCCCACCTTCACGCTCAGTATGGCTTTGATGTGATAATGGTTGATGTTAACGATGCAGCAGTCGAGCGCGGACGTGGCACAATTGAGAATAATTTGGGACGCCAGGTAAAGAAGGGCAGCTTGACGGAGGAGCAAAAGACGGAAATACTGGGCCGAATTCGACTCTCGACCGATCTGGCAGCGTCGGCTGCAGAGGCTGACTTGATTATTGAGGCAGCCAGCGAGAATTTTGACATAAAAAAGAGCATTTTTCAGACGATTGACAAAGCGGCAAAAGCTGACACGATTCTTGCTTCTAATACGTCGTCCATTTCCATCACCCAAATCGCAGCGGTCACCAACCGACCGGAAAAAGTGATCGGCATGCACTTTTTCAATCCTGTCCCGGTCATGAAACTCTGCGAACTGGTTCGCGGTCAGGCAACCAGTGATGAAACCTATACCAAGGTTCGAGAGGTAGCAACACGCTGCGAAAAAACTCCGGTTGAAGTTCAGGATTATCCTGGCTTTATTTCAAATCGGATCTTGATGCCGATGATTAATGAAGCAGTGTACTGCGTGATGGAGCATGTGGCGTCGGTGGAGGACATCGACACGGTGATGAAACTCGGCATGGCACATCCTATGGGACCGCTCACTTTGGCCGACTTCATTGGTTTGGACGTGTGTTTGGCAATAATGGAAGTATTACACGAGGGTCTCGGTGACAGCAAGTATCGTCCCTGTCCATTATTACGACGCATGGTTGCAGCCGGTCATTTAGGTCGTAAGTCGGGTCGCGGATTCTACAACTATTGAGACATGAATTTTTCTATCATAAGGGAAGAACGGAATGACTGAACATGACTTTAAGGAACCCACTGGCGCGGAGACTGTGTCGTGGGATTTAAGCGACCTGTACCCTGAAATCAACGCCGGAGCGTTTGCTGCCGACATGCAACGAGTTGCATCCGACGCTGCCGCATTTGCCGCTAAGTGGCACGGAAAAATCAGCACGTGCGGTGATGAGGATATGCTCGCCATGATTACCGAATTGCAAAAGGTGGATGAGATTATTGGTCGTCTGATGGCGCGCGTTCGTCTTGAATGGACCACCGACCAGAAGAATCAGCAATTAGCCGCTGCCTATCAGTCCGTGTCGGAATTCATTAACAAAGTCCACACGCAAATCATCTTTGTAAGCGTTGAGCTGCGAAGCATCAGCGAGGAGCACTTTGAGTATTTGCGTAGCTCTCCGGTGCTCGCTGAGTTCAAGCACTGGCTAGAGTTTAATCGTCAGTTTCGCGAGCATACGTTGAGTGAAGCGGAAGAAATTCTGGATTCGGAAAAGGACATGACCGGTCTCAGTGCATGGGTGCGTTTTTACGATCAAACCCAGTCGGTTCGAGAGTTTGAGTTGGATGGTGAGAAAGTTTCCCAACAAGAGCTCATGATGCGCATGTCCAACCCGGATCGTGCTGTTCGCAAGGCTGCTGCCGATGCTTTTTCAAAAGGCTTGCAAGACGATGCGATGATGAATGCATTCATCTTCAACACGATCGTTGCCGATCGAATGATCGACGATCGTATTCGTCATTATCCCTCGTGGATTTCTTCACGGAACAAAGCCAACAAAATCAGCGACGCTTCGGTAGAAACGCTTGTGCAGTCGGTAGTGGATCGCTACGACATTTGCGAGCGATTCTTCATGCTCAAACGTCGCCTTCTCGGGCTGAGTGATTTTTACGAATATGATCGCAACGCGCCCGCAACAAACGATACAGTACGCGTGAGTTGGACAGAGGCTCGCGCATTAGTAAGCAAAGCCTATCACGATTTTCATCCTCAGGTTGGATCAATCGTCGACGAGTTCTTCGAAAAGAATTGGATTGACGCAGCGTTGCGCCCCGGCAAGCGAAATGGTGCATTTGCTGCATCGACGGTGCCCAGTGTGCACCCCTATATTTTCATGAACTACACAGGGACGCAGCGAGATGTGAAGACCCTGGCGCATGAATTGGGTCACGGCGTTCACCAATATCTTTCTCGCGCAAAAGGTTTGTTCAATTCCGGAACACCACTCACGATTGCGGAAACCGCCTCCGTGTTTGGCGAAATGCTCGTATTTGATTCACTCATGAATCAAGCCACCAATGATGAGCAACGCCTGACCTTACTGATGGAGAAACTCAACGACATCGTGAATACCGTATTCCGTCAGGTTGCCCTGAATCGCTTCGAACACGCAATGCACACGGCACGCCGCGAGGAGGGTGAATTGAGTGTCGAACGACTGAGCGAACTCTGGATGCATACACAACGACCGAGTTATGGCAAGGCCGTTCAGTTGCGTGATGAGTACTCGACATGGTGGAGTTACATTTCGCACTTCTTACATACCCCTGGCTACGTGTATGCTTACGCTTTCGGCGAGTTACTGGTGCTTGCCTTGTATGAGATATACAAGGAAGACGATGAGAGCTTTAAGCAACGCTATATCGATCTTCTTTCAGCCGGAGGAAGCGACACACCCGATAATTTGCTCAAGCCTTTTGGGATAGACCTGGCCGACAAGCATTTTTGGTCACGTGGATTGGACTTCATCGACTCTCTGCTCAGTCAGGCGGAAGATATCGTTAACCATCGCGCCTAATTTGACCTGTCGTCAACAACGACAAAGGCGATTGCTCATCGAGAGCAGTCGCCTTTTTTCGTATTACCACATTCGAGTGCACGCAGGTCAACCGAGGTGCGAAGCGCAGCGGATAAAGAAAAATCTGCCGCCGATCACCTCAAAGATGTCGATTGATTTCGAATGCCATCGTGCGTGTGAAGCCGGAGCGAGTGGGGAGCTGACCAAAGAGATCTCGGCCCTGAAGTTCTAAGGTAAAGCCCGGTGTGATAACCCAGCGAAGACTTAGGTTAAAGAGCACCCCGGAACGGGCGTCACCTACGGTGGGATTGAGTTCCGCCATTAGGGAAGCGTTTGGACCAAGCGATTGTTCAGCGCCAAACCAGACGTTGGCTCCTTTTCCGTTGAACGCCAAGTCCACCGAATAGCCCAATCCGCCGTGAAAAGCGAGAGTGCCGCCTGACCACGTAAATTGTTTCGAAAGGGCTGCAAAAAGTCCGGGAGCAGCGGTCTCAAATACTTTGTCTACCACCACTCCACGTCCCTGCGTTTGAATTCCGAGAGTAATGGCAGGCATTTTCAGGGTCTCATCCAGTATGCGATAGCGCAGGTGCATGGAGGGAACGCCTTGCCAGGTGACGCTTCCGCTGCCAAGAATGTTCAGTCCGCTATAGCCTACACCAATGTTGAAATCCTCCATCGGAGCAAAGGCCAGGTCACACAACAACCCACCTCCTGCAAATACGATGTTGGTTAGTCCGAAGCTACCCTTCTGTACCACGCCTGCTGTTGGCATATCCACAATAACCCGCGATTCATAAGGTGCCTTACTTCCGGCGGATCCTTGAGCCAGCAGGGCAAAAGAGGAGAATAAGAACAGCAAGAGAAGGCAAGAGTGGCGACGGATCTGCGGGTGACGAGCGACCGCGGTGGGGTGGTTGGCTTCCGATAGAGTAGGGGTCAAGCGTTGTGTGCTATGGGACATCGAGTTCCTTCGTGGACATTGTTGACAACTGTTCTGCCATGAATGCTGCCAATTTCGCATTTTTGAAGTCTTAAAACGAACATTTCTTCTCTTCACCGAATCTCAACACTCTCGGATCCTCCATGTTTAACCTCGAACTCTCCGAAACGCATCAGGCAATTCGCGATATGGCACGTCAGTTTGCTCAAGACGAAATTGCTCCCTCCGGTATTGAACGCGACATCAACGCTGAATTTCCTAAGGATATCGTCGCCAAACTCGGCGAACTTGGTTTCCTTGGCATGATGGTTCCCACCGAGTGGGGTGGAGCGGGCCTCGACGCGCTGAGCTACGTGCTAGCTATGGAAGAAATCTCCAAAGTCGATGCTAGCGTTGGCGTGATTATGTCCGTCAATAATTCGTTGGTCTGCTGGGGTCTCACCCAATACGGTACCGACGCCCAAAAAGAAAAATATCTCAAGCCGCTCGCACAAGGTCAAATTATTGGCGCTTATTGCTTGAGCGAGCCGGAAGCCGGATCTGATGCCACCTCACAGCATACGATGGCCGTACAAGATGGCGACCATTGGATTATAAACGGCACCAAGAACTGGATCACCAACGGTACGAGTGCCAGTGTGTATCTGGTCTTCGCGCAAACCGATCGCGAAAAACGGCACAAAGGCATTACGTGCTTTATCGTTGAACGCGGTATGGAAGGTTTTGAACCTGGGAAGAAGGAAGACAAACTTGGTATTCGCTCGAGCGACACGTGCTCACTGGGTTTCACAAACGTTCGCGTTCCGCAAGAAAACATCCTTGGTGACGTGGGCACCGGTTTCAAGATCGCGATGGAGACCCTAAACGGCGGGCGCATCGGTATTGCCTCCCAAGCCCTTGGTATCGCTGCCGGCGCGTTCGAAGCAGCGTTGAAGTACTCAACCCAACGTACGGCTTTCGGCAAGCCCATCTCGGACTTGCAGGCCATCCAGTTCAAGCTCGCCGAGATGTCTATGAAAGTGGAAGCCGCTCGCTTGCTTGTGCACCGCGCAGCATGGATGAAGGATCAGCACATGAATTTCATCAAGGCGGCAGCTACGGCCAAGCTCTTCGCGTCGAAGACCGCGGTGGAAGTTGCGCTCGAGGCCATTCAGACGCACGGTGGGTATGGCTATGTTCGCGAGTATCTGGTTGAGCGCTACCTACGCGACGCCAAGATTACCGAGATCTACGAAGGCACGAGCGAAATCCAGCACATCGTGATTGCACGCGAATTGCTCAAGGAAATGGCCTGATGTATCCGGGCATGCTCGTCGCAATCAGCGGATGAGAGCAGCCGTCAGGTGTTTATAATACGTGCGCGCTTCGCGCCAATACAACAGTGCCATAAAACGCGAGACACGTGAATAGGCAAGTTGAATTGATCGATGGCGTTGAACATATGCTTCAACCGCTTGAAAGGTTCGGCAACTACTCGCACATCTACTAACAGAGAGCAGACCATGGATTACAAGAGTGCCGGAGTGAGTATTGAGGAAGGCGACAAGATGGTGGACAGCATCAAACCCTTGGTGCGTTCGACGTTTAACAGTAATGTCCTTGCTGATATCGGACTCTTCGGAGCGCTGTATGACGCTCGTTTTCCGGACTTCCAACACCCGGTCTTGGTAAGCAGCACCGATGGTGTGGGTACGAAGTTGAAGATTGCCTTTGCCATGGGAAAGCATGATACGGTGGGACAAGATCTCGTCAACCACTGTGTGAACGACATCTTGGCCTGTGGCGCCTCCCCGCTCTTCTTTCTCGATTACTTTGCCACCGGCGCATTGGATGCCAACGTTGGAGCCGAGGTCATTCGAGGATTGGTCATTGCCTGCAAGGAAAACGGCTGTGCGCTGATTGGAGGCGAGACTGCCGAAATGCCGTCCATGTATCATGCCGGCGAGTACGATATGGCAGGCACGATTGTGGGAGTGGTGGAAAAATCGAAAGTGCTCGACGGTTCAGCCATTCAAGCTGGCGACGTGTTGATTGGACTGCGTTCCACCGGCTTACATACCAACGGTTTTTCTCTGGCTCGTAAGGTTCTGTTCCCCAAGTACACGGTGCATACGCACAGTGATGAGTTGGGGATGAGTGTGGGTGAGGCTTTGCTAGCCGTCCATCGTTCGTACTTGTACGAAGTAAAGCCGCTATTGCAGAACGACGCCGTACTTGCGGTGTCGCACATCACCGGTGGTGGAATTGTTGGTAACACCTCGCGAGTGGTTCCCAAGGGCTTGGAACTCCGCATCGATTGGCAGAGCTGGGAATGGCCGCCACTCTTTCGTTTTATTCAGAACGCGGGTTCAATTGAAGAACTGGAAATGCGACACGTGTTTAATCTGGGAATTGGCCTGATTCTCATCGTCCGTCCCGAGCGTGTAGAGGACGTGCTGAAAGCAACAGCAGGGAGCGCGTCCCAAATAATTGGTAGTGTTGAGAAGGCTGGCTTATAAGGTCTTGGTTTTGAGTCTGCGCTGCAAGCGCAACAGAAAGAATAATCCTACGACGAAGAACGACATGAGCGCGAGTGAAGCATTGCGCATGTTGCCTGTGGCGTCAGAAATTTTTCCGTAGAGAATCATTCCAATGACGATCCCCACTTTTTCGCACACGTCGTAGAAGCTGAAGTACGAAGCATGGTCTTGGGTGGGAGGCAGGAATTTAGAGTAGGAGGAGCGTGAGAGCGACTGAATGCCACCGAGTACAACACCAACCACCAGCGACACGATACTGAATTGCGTGGGAGTTTGGATAAAGGCAGAGGAGATGCATACGCCGATCCAAATAACAACCGCCACCATGAGCGCCGGTACGTTGCCAATGCGTGAGGACAGCCAGGAAAACAGATACGAACCACCGATGGCAACAAATTGTAGGAGTAGGAGGATCGTGATCATGTCACCCGATTTCATGCCAATCACTTGCGTTCCAAAAAAGGTGCTAACGAGGATTACGGTTTGAACGCCCATGGAATACACAAAGAATGCGCCGAGATAAACTTTGAGATGCCACTGATTCTGCAGTTCGAGCCACACCTTCTTTAACTCGCGAAAGCCGTGGAGAAACATGTTGGAACCAATTGCCTTAGAAGCCCGATCGCGCAACCAGGCAAAGGTGAGCTGAGACCAAGCAAACCACCACACGGCAACCATAAGAAAGGTCACAGGAGCAATGTTCAAGAACTGCTGCTTCTCGCTCAAACCTTCAACCGAGAAGCCAAACCATGTGGGTTTCTGCAGCATGAGAATGTTCACGATGAGCAGCAACGACGATCCGATGTAGCCCATGGCATACCCTCGAGCACTCACAGCATCCTGTTCTTCTGCGGGAGCTATTTCGGGGAGAAAGGCGTTGTAGAAGACGAGAGATGCACTGAAGCCGATAGATGCCAGGATGACGGTGCTGAGACCAAGAACAAGATGATCACGGCTGAATAGCGTGAGAGCTGCACAGCTGAAAGAACCCACGGTGCAGAATAAGCGCAGGAAGCGTTTCTTACGACCGGAGTAATCGGCTACACCGGAAAGTAGAGGGGTAATGAAGGAGACGACAACGTATGACAGCGCGATGGCGTAGGAGTACAGCGACGCGTTGTAGATTGAGAAACCAAAAAGTTCCACATAGTCGCTGTCACCGGTCTTACATACAAAGCTGTAGAAGATCGGAAAGATGGCGGTATTGATGACAAGCGGATAGGCAGAGTTAGCCCAGTCATAGAAATACCAACCCATGCGTTCTTTGCGGGAAGCATCCATGGTGCGTTGTGCAAATCGATAGTACAGTTGCCCGAAGGGCGACCGTGGTAAAATCGTCTTAGAAATTCCAGATTGCCGAAAGGACCGGGAACACAGGCAAAGAAGGAGCTACTGTGTCGCCCGTCGTTATTCCAATATAGGCCAAACCCGCGTCGAGTGTATAGCCATCGCCCAAATAACGAAGAGTGCCCACGATAGGCACGTAACCGAGGTTATGGAAGGTGTAGGATTCACCACAAATTTTCCATCGAGCTCCCACACGAACGTCACCACTGAGCGTGAGGAGAATCGCATCCGCATTAAAGCCGTTGGGTTCTACGAGCGTGACGTGGTGCTTGAAGGCATAGCCGATAGCCAGAGAACCACGAGCGTCATCGTCACCGTAGGTGCCTACAATGTAAGGAGCGTGAACGGTAACATTGGATTCCACGCCATCGGTTGCAGAATTGTCATAGCGACTCTTGACAAACTGATAGCCTGCGGCGATGCCAATTTCTTTTGTGAGTGCCATTCCGCCTTTTACCCCAATCGAATAGACAAATGTCGACTTTCCGCCGAGAGGAATGGGGATGACGCCACCTGCTTGAACCATGATGTTGTCGGTAATGCCGTAGAAGCCAAGCACGCCAAGACCATCAACGTCACCAACGGCGTAGCTCCCGGCTTTCATGGTTCGTGCTGTGGGAGCAACCACTTCACGATATGCCGTGGGATCTTTAACATGCGCCATGGAATTGGCGGTGAGCTGCAGGACATGCGGAGCGTCTTCTGCATCACTAAGTACTACGGCTTCGGATGAGATACGACCTTCTTTTTCGGCTTTAAAACTTAGGCTGAGGTTCATTCCCTCGTTGTGCTTCAGGACCGGAAGAGTGTTGGGCACATACATCGAGAACTGAGTGGTATCGGGTCCGATAAGGAACATTTTTTTTAAACTGATTTGGAAGTCGCCATGATTGAAAAGGGCGTTGGGGACTTTCACAGTAACGGAGTCTCCCATTTGAACGTCGCCAAAGTCAACAATGAGAGGTTTGACTTCCATGAGTGCGTCGATACCAACGCCGCTCACTCGAGCAGTAGCATAACCGGCGGAGGTTTTAAGGCTAACGCGTGCGTTGCGCATTCCCTTGGCAGTTGGAGTGAAGGACAGTTCTATGTCGTGAGTCTGACCCGGCTGTAAGGTATAGGGCGGAGCTTGAGAGCAGATATGAAAGTCATTCGGATGATCACCGGTAATGTCGGCCGACTCAACGAACAGGGGCGCTTGGGTGATGTTCTTAATAAATGCGCTAAAGCTTTTGTCCTTGCGCTGCCCCACAATGGTGGCATTCATGCGCACCTCGTTTACGAAGGTTGCCGGGTTGACAATGCTAAACACACCATCGCTTATTTCATCCTGAATGCCGGGGGTGGAAACGGTGGTTTGCGACGCTTTTTGCGTCACTCGAAGTCTACATCGCTCGTGCGGATCGCGAGGAGTTTTCATCATGTAGAGATTGCCGGGAACGTTTTCCTGCATCACTTTCCATGTTCTGCCATCGTCGACACTAAGTTCGACTCGACAAAAATTATTTGGAGGGGTGCCTTCCCATTCAACGCTGACGTAGGAATCGGTTGGCAAGATGTCGTTTGCTTTGGGCTTTAAAATTTTAAGACACTTCGTTTTTGCCTCATATCCCGGATAACCACCGCTCATGGTGACGGAGCTCGAACCACATTCGCGCGTATAGATCATCATCCGGCTCCATACGTAGCTGGAATCCGCCGGTGCGTAGGTAATGGGAATGTCGGCCGTTGCATTGGCCTTGATCTTCAGAGGAAACTGTTGGGACGTGTGAAAGGCCGGCATCCCAAGAAAGGCAACGGAGTCGATGGTAATGTCAAAATTCAAGGCCTGCACAGCAATCGGGGCATTAGACGACGAATGCGGCGCGACGGCGCCAAAGATGAGGTGCCCGGTATGCTCCACACGGGCACGCTTTTGATCGCGGACCGTGTACGTGAAGTTCAGCTGACGAGACACGGAGGGAAAATTCAGGTTCACGCGGTGTGATTCTGACGCGATATCGGAAGCCGTCCACTGAACATCAAAAAAGCTCTCACCATTCACGATACCGGCGATGGCGTAGGCGGCATCGACTACTGCGGCACTATCCTGTAGCTGCGTAAAACAATAACCGCCGGTCATTTGAGCGATACGACGCAGCGACTCATCGGGAAAGGAGCCGATGCCGAGGCAGCAGATGGAGCAATTCAGCGAGTGTGCTCGATCGCTTATAGCTTCCACGTCAAGGGAATCGCTGCCGTCGGCGATGAGCAGAATCATATTGTTCGAGGTTTTAGGCGTAATGAGCGAGAGTGCACCGGTTTTTTCCTCCGTTAGCGCCTGACGGTAGCTGGTTGCGCGGCCGTCGAAGGCAGTCGACAACGCTCGAAGAACATTGTCTCGATTAGAGGTGTAGTCGCAAGCGATATGCGAGAGGTTGTCAAAAAAGCACAGGCCGACGTCGGTGTGATTCATGTTGACATCATTGACGACACTGCGTACAGCCAAGTGAGTAAGAGCCTTGATAGCAGGGAAATCGTATGCGCTCAACGATATATCCATACTGAGCATCAGTGTTGAGGCTCGGTGGTTAAGGTCTGATGCAGAGGGCACAACGCTCGAGGAGCAAAAGGCGTCGTTATCGTGCACCTCCGCCGTTACTCTCGAACCGGTACCGTTCTGATCGTGATCGTTCGCGTAGAAGACCCTTGCGCTCATCACCGGAAAACGAGACGTGTCAACGCTGATGTAGGAGATGTGTTGAGCCGACACCATCGTTGCACAAAGAAGACCGAGAGAGAGAACAAGGCGTTGAAAGAGCATGGGCGTGTTGCGATGGCAAACGAAGTGAATAGTCACGAAAATAATCACGAGTTCAGCGCCGACAAAGGTCAGCCTTCCTTCTGCCTTGCGTAGATTGCAGGTGCAGCATCTCATCACAATCCCGTTTCCTCGCACTCCATGTGGCGTCGTCTGTTCTCCGTTGTTGGTCTCCTTGCACTGTTTTCATCATGTACAACCCTCGATCCGGTTGCTGCGTCGCGTTTGCGCATCCTAGAAGCCGCGTTGCATGGCACCGATCAACATTTTCGCGCGGCAGCCGTTGGACTGGTGGATAGTGGTGCTGATTCGGCCTTTATTGTGGAGACCTTACACAACCCACACACGGTTTTTTTACCGAATATGCTTCGCATCAACGTCAGCGGCTTCGTCAAGCGTGCCGACTATTCGTTGAATACTACCGATCGTGCTGTGCGCAGTGCGAGATCCTTCTATGATGAGAATCGCAGTTTTTTACAGAGTGTGGAGGACAGCACCGGTGTACCTGCTTCGGTGGTGACTGCCATTCTGTTTGTTGAGACCAAGTTTGGAAAAGTGACAGGTAATCACAACGTGGTGAGCGTGTATGCCTCCTTGGCCGGAGCAGCCGATCCTGTCAATATCGATTCCAACAAAGCCAGTTACCGGAGCTTTGTTTTTAGTCCCGATTCACTCCACCTTCTCGATTCGATGGTCGAAGCCCGTGCCCGCCGCAAAGCGGTCTGGGCAGTCGATCAACTGATGGCATTGCGCGAAATTCAGGATCGCCTACCGGGATCGATTTACACCTTGAACGGTTCGTGGGCGGGAGCATTCGGTTGGTCGCAGTTCATTCCCAGTTCGTATCGTAGCTGGGCAGTGGACGGCAATCACGATGGAAAGATTGATCTGTTCACGAAGGAAGACGCCATTGCGTCGGTGGCAAACTACTTGAAAGTGAATGGATGGACGCCTCAACGTGAGGGACAGCAAAAGGCGGTATTCCATTACAACAACAGTCAGGACTACGTGGACTGCGTTCTCGGTCTTGCATCAAAAATTGAGCAGGCCGGACCCGAGCAACGAGGAGAACAACGCAACTAGTCGCAGCGACCAAGTGAATTCGTGCTCAGCTGACAAAAAGAAACGTCATACCGAAAAAGATCGGTATGACGTTTTTATGTCCATTCGTTTGATTTCAATTAGTCTTGCTGAACCGCAACTTTACGTCTGGCCGCCAGACGCTTGGTTTTGATTTTTCGAAGACTGCGTTTGGCGCTGTCGACAGCACGCATCACCGCATCATGGGCTTCTTCCGAGTGACCGTGAACGGCGATGTCGTTACCGGGGATATTCACGTTTAAGCCGCAGGCAAAGCTCTTTGCGTGATCGTCTCGTTCCACGCCCAGCGTGAACTCCACTCGAGTAATAGAGGCATCGAGCTTCAGAATCGATTGCGCCTTCTCGCCGATAAAGGTATTGAGCGCAGGGCTCGGTTTGAAATTCGTGCATTCGATGATCATATTCATGGTGGTCCTTTCAAGTAGTTCACGAAAGTGGGCACTAGAGCAGTCATGCATCGTTCGAGGTTTCTGGGCGCAACCCTAGATCGGTTCGGGCACCAGCATACTCTATGGCATGAGCTCGAGCGACCTATTAATGAGCGGGTTTACAGTGTAATGGTATAGCGGATCGGTAACCGAAACTCTTCCCGAACATCGGTCGGATCCAAGTTTTCTGCCTAGAAATTGGTGGAAGAGCCGTGTTTTTGGGTGGCATAGCTGCAGAAACGTCGTTCATAAATGCTCCAAGTCTCTTCGTAGTCGCTTCGTATGTTTTCGACCTATGCAGACGAAAATGTAATCCTTCTCAGTGCAATGTCGCCCCGGCTATCCACATCTCATAGCAATTCCTTAACAATTTTCTTCCGAAATTTGTACCTGCACTCTTCATGCTTCCAAGGTTGGTTTTTTGTGAGTAGTCTGAACCGAGCCATGGTGGGTTCAGTGCATTTTTTTTCACCGTCGGGGAGTTGGGCATGAACATCATTCTGCCGTCATCACTGAAGCGGGCATGCGCTCTCGTAGCACTCAGCACTGTTTTTTTGTTGGCTACCGAATGCACGCAGGCTGCCGGTCCTGATATTCAGGCTGTCCTCCAGCGTCATTACCAAGCTATTGGTGGTATTGATAAGGCACGAACAATTCAAGCCTACTCGATAAGCGGTCGTTTTGTGAGCGCCGACGGAGGATGGAAGAAGCACTCCACAATTTTGGTGCATGGCTCCAAAATTCGTCTCGAAATGGACATCCAAGCGGGCATGAAAATGATCCAGGCTTGCGACGGCAGTTCCGGCTGGAATATTATGCCGTGGAGCGGTTCGCTGGATCCGCAGCCCATGAACGTGGAGAATGTGAAAGCGTTGAGTTCACGTACCGACATCTTCACCAACGATTTAGTGGTGTACGAAGAGCGTGGTACCAAACTCACCATGCTTCCGTCGGAGGAAATTGACGGCTCCGATTGTTTCAAAATTGTGGCGACTCGCACGGATGGAATTACTCGCGAGTACTACTTAGATGCGGACTCCTATCTCATCGTGAAAATTGTCACCAAGTACAGTGTGAATCAGCAAGACGCCGAGAGTGAAGTGTATTACTCCAACTACCGAACGGTAGATGGGATGCTGCTTCCGTTTGCTATCGAAAACAAGGGAGGCGGTGGAATGTACATCGATCACTACACGCTGAACGCCACCATTCCGGACACAGATTTCACCATGCCATCGAAAGGGAAGTAAGGGTGCAACGACCAACCGAACAAGAACACTCCAGATACTTTGGACAGTACATCGCCCTCGTTGAAGACGGCGATGCGCTCGATCTAATGAGCCTCAATAGCACGCGAATTAGTCGTCTGTTTGCCACCTTGAGCGACGAGCAGCAGCAGTATCGCTACGCTCCCAACAAGTGGACACCAAAAGATGTGCTGGCTCACATTATCGATACGGAACGGGGAATGTGCTATCGCGCTATGTGTATCGCCAGAGGCGACGCCAAGAATCTTCCGTATATGGACGAAGATTTGTACGCACAGCATGCCCATGCGAACCAACGACCCATGAATTCACTGCTGGCAGAATACCATGCGGTGCGCGAGGCGACGATTCTCTTGTTTCAGGATTCTATTCCGGCAGACCGTCAGGCCGTGATCGGTATGGTGAACTCAAACCCCATGTCGCCGCGTGCTTTAGCCTGGATCGTTGCGGGACATGAAATCCATCACGTGGCCATTCTGCGGGATCGCTACGGACTTCCGATTCAAACCGACTAATACGCTGCCTGAATTTTTATTCGTAGGCACTTCGTGCCTCTTTTCCGACACTAAGCACCACAAGCTATGAATCGCTTTGTTCTGCCGCTTCTTTTTTGCTCCATGCTGAATGTGGTGGCCGCCGGCGACTCGGCTCACGTTGTCATTCGCACAGCGACGTTCGGAAACCTGGAGGTGCGTTCCCTCGGCCCCGCTACGTCCTCTGGTCGTGTTACGGCTATCGAAGCCACTTACACGCACGCCAACGAGGAAACCATCGAGAAACGACTAGCCATCTACGTAGGTACGGCTGCAGGAGGAATCTTCAAATCGAAGGACAATGGTACCTCCTTCAAAGCAATCTTTGATAAGGAGTCACAACACTCCATCGGTTGCATGACCTTAGACCCCATGCATCACGATTCCATCCTATGGGTTGGTACAGGCGAGGGTAACGTCCGCAACTCCGTAAGCGTTGGCGGCGGCTTGTATAAAACAACAGACGGTGGTGAAACGTGGAAGATGTTGGGCTTAGAGAAAGTTGAACGCATTGCCAAGATTGCGCTGAACCATAATCATCCCAACATTGCCTTTGTGTGCGGTTTGGGGGCTTTGTGGTCAGACTCTCCCGAACGAGGCTTGTACCGAACCACTGACGGTGGTGCCACCTTTCAAAAGGTGTTGTATGTGGACGAGAAAACAGGATGTACCGATGTGGCTATCGATCCCGAAAATCCCTCCATTGTCTATGCGAGCATGTGGCAATTCCGCCGTACAGGATAC
Source organism: Chlorobiota bacterium (assembly GCA_039810585.1). Lineage (GTDB taxonomy): Bacteria > Bacteroidota > Ignavibacteria > Kapaibacteriales > NICIL-2 > JBBATK01. The sequence continues at coordinate 114,365 of JBDHXF010000004.1, read as the reverse complement.
AGTTTTAACTCCGGTGGACCGGGGTCAGGACTCTACAAATCCACCGACGGAGGAACGTCGTGGACCAAACTCACCAACGATATGCCGAGTGGAGATTTGGGACGCATTCTCGTAACGATTGCACCATCGAAAGCATCCGTCGTGTACGCCATGATCGAGAGCAAGGAGAGTGCCCTATACCGAAGCGACGACCGCGGGGCTACGTGGAAACGCTTGTCCAATGCACAAAGCGTCACCGCTCGTCCCTTTTATTTCTCCTGTCTGTACGTCGATCCTTACGATGAAAACCGCGTGTATCGTCCCTCCTTTCAACTCGGCATGAGCGACGACGGCGGCAAAACCTTTAATGGTTTTCAGTATGGCGGAGGAGCGCATCCGGACTTGCACGCTTTATGGATCGATCCAATCAATCCGCAGCATCTCTTGCTAGGTACGGATGGTGGCGTGTATAGAAGCTACGACCGTGGCAGTAGTTGGACGAAATTTCAAAACTTGTCGATCGGACAGTTTTACCATGTGTCGTACGACTACGAACAGCCCTACAATCTCTTTGGCGGATTGCAAGACAACGGCTCCTGGATGGTGCCGCATCGCGTACCCGGAGGCGGAATTCAAAATCGCGATTGGGAACCTACGGGTTGGGGTGACGGATTTTGGGTGATTCGCGACCGTTCAAATAAGGACATCATCTATTTCGAATCACAAGGTGGGAACGCAGTGCGACGTCACATTTCCACCAACGAAACCAAGCCCATCAAGCCCTACGAGCAGCCCGGCGAAAAGCGTTTACGCTTCAATTGGTGCACTCCGCTCACGCAGAGTCCGGTTAATCCGAATACCATCTACATTGCGGCGCAGTATCTCTTTCGCTCACACAATCATGGGGACACGTGGGATCGCATCTCGCCGGATTTAACGACCGACGACTCCACGAAATACAATCCCGAAGGAAGCGGTGGGGTCACCGCCGACAACACCAGCGCAGAAAACCACTGCACGATTATTACGGTAGCCGAGTCGCCGCTAGACGAGAAGACACTCTGGGTGGGAACCGACGACGGTAACCTTCAAGTCACCACCGACGGCGGTAAAAACTGGAAGAATGTGGTCCACGCTATCGACTCTACTCTGCCGGCCGGTACGTGGGTGAGCTGTGTAGAGCCCGGACACTACGCCAAAGGCACCTGCTACGCCACCTTCGATAATCATACCAGGGGCGATATGCAGCCCTACCTTTACCGCACTACCGACTTCGGCGTCACATGGACCAAACTCAACAGTGATTCCATTCGAGGCTTCACCCACGTTATTCGAGAAGATATCAGTAACGAAGACCTGCTCTTCTGTGGCTCAGAATATGGATTGTTTATTTCACTTGATCGCGGCTCTTCATGGGCTCGATTTAAAGGCGATCTCCCTTGCACACCGGTGAGAGATCTCCAGATTCATCCTCGAGATCGCGATTTGATTATTGCCACTCACGGTCGTGGAGTGTATGTGCTCGACGACATCACAGCACTACGCAATCTCACGCCGAGTGCCATGAAGAACGAACTAAGCTTCTTACCCACACGGGCATCAGTGCTGCGCAACGAGAGTGGCTTTCAAGAGTTTGATGGTTCAGGCGAGTTCTATTGTCCGAATCCCGACGGCAATGCACAGATCTGCTACTATCTGCGAGCACGACATTTGATTGGCGACATGAAGATTGAGATTTTGGATTCCAAAAACAACGTCATCGCCAACGTTCCTCCCGGAAAACGCAAAGGCATCAACCGCATCGGGTGGGGAATGAGCATGAAGCCTCCCAAAGTGGCAACCTCTCCCAATACCGGCGGCGGTGACTTTGGTCCGACTGTACTGGCGGGCGATTATCAAGTACGCATTACCAAGAATGACAAGGTCTACACCGGCACCGTTAGTATTGTGAACGATCCTCGTTCGATTTATTCGGCGATCGATCGCAAGAAAAATTTTGATGCCATGATGAAGCTCTACGCCATGATCGAACGCGTTGCCTATGATGCAGAACAAATCACCAGCGTTCGTGACAGCTTGAGGGCCAAAATCTTTTCTATCAAGAATGCAGATTCCAAAGCACCGGTGCGCGAGCTGATTAACACGCTCGATTCGTTGCACAAAACCGTCGTGGCGAAAAAGAGTACGCTCTTCGCCGACACCGAACCAAAGCTTCGCGAGAACCTCGCCACCATCTATGGCGACGTTGCCCAATCAACCGGAACACCAAGCGAAGAACAATTGAAACGCATTGCAACCCTCAGTGCCACAACCGACAGTTTGGAAACGACAATCGCCGGTCTGCTCAAGAACACTCTGCCCAAGGTCAACGACTTGCTCGGCGCAGAACAGCTTGGGAATGTCCAACCGGTCAAACGCGAGGACTTCATGAAACCGGATGATGGCGACACCTCTGCTCCCTCCGGACACAATTCCACCCGCCGCTGCAACACCGATGATGATGATCGCTAAATGATTTCAATACGTGCGGCGCATGCGCCGCACGTATTGAAAATCACATGATGACACTTGAGTACGTACTCTCCTGACGACACTAGAGAACCTATGCTTCTGACGACATTCGTGCTCATACTCACCTGACGACATTCGTGCTCATACTCACCTGACGACATTCGTGCTCATACTCACCTGACGAAATTCGTGAGCATACTCGCTGACGACATTGGCATACGTACTCTTGTCACGATAGCTAACGGAGTACTTACTTGATGATTGCCATGGTCAAATTCCTCTGACACAGATCTCGGGTTTATTTTCTCTGAAGAACAGCAACGTTCTCCACGTGGAAGGTATGTGGGAACATGTCGACCGCTTGCATCGACACAACATCGTAGTTCTCCGCAAGAAGTGCGCAGTCGCGGGCTTGTGTAGCCGGATTGCAGGACACATACACGATGCGAGGGAGATTGAGCTGGAGTAAGTGATCGAGCAACATAGGGTGGACGCCTGCTCGGGGCGGATCGAGAATAACCAAGTCAGGCTGCTTCATTGCGCGCAATGCGTCGATGGTTTCGCGTTTGTGTAAGTCTGCCGCGATGAAGTTGACATTCGACAGGCCATTGAGTTCAGCGTTGTGCTGCGCGTCGAGAATGCTTTGCTGACTGAGTTCAATTCCGGTGACAAAATCAACGCGACGGGCGGCGGGCAATGAGATCGAACCGGTGCCGCAGTACAAGTCCCACACGTGCATATTGGGCTCCAGTTCAGCGGCGTTGAACACAGCATCCAAAAAATTGGGAAGCTGATAGGAGTTCGTCTGAAAAAACGAGAAGGGCGAGATGCGAAACTCAACATCATGACTCCATTCACTAATCACACCGTCGCCGTGTAGAATACGTGGTTCGCCGACGGCCACCGGAGAGAGGGAATCCTTCACAGCGTGAATCAACGTAAAGGGTTCCGGCAGCGATGCAGGGAGTTCACGTTCCATCCATCCAACAAAGTGTTCATCCGCTTCAGATCGAGGGCTGGCGCTAATGATGATCACCATAAGTTGATTGCGGTGAAGAGTACGCCGCAACACCAGATGACGTAAAAAGCCTTGTTGCTCTTTGTCGCTATATGGCAGTACGCCTAACTCCAATGCTTTTGTGCGAACAAGGTTGAGAATGCTGTTGCAATCGTCGTGCTGAAGATAGCAACGCTTAACATCCACCACCGCATCATAACGACCGGGAGCGTGTAGACCGAGTGCGAAATCCTTCTTCAGTTCCACACCGGAAGCAATCTCCGCTGCGCTCATCCATCGGCGAGCGCTGAAGGAAAACTCCATTTTATTGCGGTAATGAAAATGTTCCGGTGACGCGATAATCGACGCTACCGAGCCGAAAGGAATTTTGCCGAGACGTTCGAAACAATCGATGGTGTGTTGCTGCTTCCATTTCAATTGGTCGTCATAGCGGCAATGTTGCCAGGCGCATCCACCGCAGTCGTCTGTATGTGGGCACACAGGACTCAAGCGAGATGCCGATGGTTGAACAATAGCGTCAATCGCCGCGTGGAAGTACTTTTTCTTTTTCTTGCGCAGAGTGATGTCAACAACATCTCCTGCCAGTCCACCCTCGACAAAGATTACCATCCCTTCATGGCGAGCGATGGACGTGCCTTCAAATCCCAGCGATTCCACTTCTACCCGTAGTTGATCACCGACCTTCATGCTGCTCTTCCTCGTGCTTGGAAAACTGTAAATCGTATAAATGCTTGTAGTGACCGTTGAGATCGAGTAGTTCGCTATGCGTTCCTTGCTCAACAATGCGTCCCTTGTCAAAAACGAGGATGTGATCGCATCCAATAATGGTCGACAGTCGATGGGCAATGATCACGGCTGTTCTGTTCTTGAGGACGTCGGTGATGGCGAGTTGCACAATTTTTTCAGACTCCGAATCGAGCGCAGACGTTGCCTCGTCGAACACTAAGATGTCCGGATTCATGGCGATGGCCCGAGCAATGGCAATGCGCTGACGCTGACCGCCAGACAGCAATACACCACGATCGCCTACCATGGTATCGTAACCCTGGGGAAGATCTGCGATAAAGGAATCTGCGTGTGCGATGCGAGCAGCCTCGTGAATCTCTTCCCGACTACAGGACTCGCGACTGAATGCGATGTTGTTGGCGATGGTATCGTTAAACAACACGGCATCTTGCGACACAATGCCGAAGCGTTCGCGGTAGGAGTTTGTATCAAAACCTCTAATGTCCTGTCCGTCGAGAAGAACACGCCCTTTCGTGGGATCATAAAATCGAACAAGCAGGTCGATGAGGGTAGACTTTCCGCTGCCGGAGGCGCCAACGAGGGCGATTTTTTTGCCTATGGGCAGGTCAAAATTCACATCCTGCAGTACATCGATGCCCGTGTGATAGTGAAAACTCAGATTCTCGAAACGAAGAACCTTATGGAAGGGCGGACACTTCTCTGAACCCTCGATCAGCGAAGGCTGAAGATCAACCAAATTGAATACACGCTCTGCAGCAACGAGGCCGCGCTGGATTTGTCCGGGAACCGAAACCAAAGAGACTGTCGGCGACATGATGGCAAAGAGTGCGAAGAGAAAGGTCATAAGATCGGACCCACGCATGTGGCCTGCAAAAACCTCATGTCCGCCAACGTAGAGAACGACAGCCAGAGCGCTAATGGCGAACACCTCGTTGACCGAGGGAATGGCTTCGTTGATTTTTGCGAGCTTCACCGAGGAGCGCACGTAGGCTGTGGCGTGGTCGAAGAAGCGATTTGATACTTTGGATTCGGCGCGGAAGGCCTTTACGATGCGAATAGCAGATACTGCCTCTTGAAGTGTTCCGATATAGCCTGCGGTAGAGTCAGCCATGCGTGTGGCATATCGACGCAGATACTTACGGGCGACGCGGATAACCACCAAGGTCACGACACTGGTACTCATGGCGATGAGACTGAGCTTCATAGACATCGATAGTAGCAAGGTCAGAAGCAAGAGTACTTCAATAGGATTGCGAAGCAGCTGCATGAAAAAGGGAACAATGCTGCCGTGCATAGTGTTGATTTCGTTGGTGACGAGGGCCATGAGCTCGCCACTTTTGTTCTGATTGAAGAAGCTAAGTGGCTGGCGGAGCAAACGTTGGAAAACGAGCGCTCGCATGTCTCTGGAGATGAGCTCGGAAAGACGTGCATAGCTCACACCACTCCAGTATTTCACCAGGTTCTTGAGAACAAACAGAGCGACAATGAGCAGGCTGAGGTGAAATAGACGTTCTCCGGGAGTAGGGGCTGCAAGGAGAGCGTCTACAGCTTTAAAGAAGCTGTCCTTAGCTGCTTGCAAACCATTGGCGGCCGGTATCACGGCATCAGCAGTTCGGGATTCGTCGAACAGTTCGGACATTACAGGCTTAATCACAGCCATGGTAAGCGCACCGAAGGCACCGAGCGCGATGTTTGCCAGGAACAGTCCGACAAACAGAGGCAAGTATGGACGGACAAAGGAAAAAACGCGAAGAAATGTCTTCACCCGGAATCCGAAGTAGTGAACAACACGCGGGAATGCGCTGCGTGGGGCAGGTGCTATCCGGCACGAACCGGCAAATTACACCATTCTGAAGAGAAGAGAGACGATGCACTCTGCGTGCTTATTTGACACGCCTTCTGGGTAGGAAGCAAGCACAGCTGTATCTGAACGGGTACTACAAACGACGCCGGCTGAAGAGACCGGGAGCTTCCATGAGGGCAGGCTGCAGGCCGAGCTCCGATACCGAGTAGCGCAGTCGTTTTACCCGCTCAAGCACGCCGGGAACTAAGGGAAGCGGGATGTCGTGCGACTCGTGCAAATGGTATTGGATTATGCTATTGCGGTACATCTGAATGCGCAAATCAGCAAAGCGATTTAGTGAATCGCGATTCAGTTCGAGAGCTGAGTCGATAAAGTCACGCAGTTTGACGGCATCATCACGCCGAAGCGAGAAATTTGCGGCGTAGATGTCGTCACTCCTGCGTCGCAACAATCGTTGCCACACCGATCCCGAAAGGGAAATACCACGACTGACTTGGGTGCTTTGACCGAAGACACCATCCAACAGGACGTACGCGTACTTCCGCTGCAGCCAATGCGATCGGATGTCGTCGGGATTGAGGCGACTACTGAGCGCTGAGGAGAGCTCAACTTGACGACCGGTTGCTATCGAGCCGGACTGTTGTCCCAGTACATGCTGCTCCGCAAACAGCGGATGCAAGAGCATAGTGCTATCGCTAAACATCAGGAATTCTGCAGAACATACCTGCAAAGCAGTGTGGAGCAGGTGTTGTTCCGGAGCTGCGGAGCGTTGTTCTGACGACCATGCCACATGTGCGGGCAGACTGAGAGACTGACATCGTGTTTGGACAGCTTTGATAACGTTGCTCGACGCATTGTCAGCCAAGAAAATGAGCTCAAAATCTCTAAAGCTCTGTTGCTCAATACTCTCGATGCAGAGCTCTGTGAACGAGAGATTGTTTCGCAATTGAACCAGGAGAGCGGCGCGTGGCATAGGCATAGAGGCAGAATGGTAAGCCCGACTGACATCGATGACGACGCAAGCCCGACAACTATTTTTCACCTCACCAAATTACGACTTGGTTCTATAGTTTCCTGCCATGTAATTTGCCCCCCTGCGGCTCCGTTTCTGCCTGCCGTATTCTCAGGACCATTCGAGGGGATTTGTATGTTTTTACGATTTCAGCTGCTTTTTCTCACTTGCGCATTAGTATGCGTTCCCTTTTTACGAGCTCAAGAAGAGGATGTGTTACGGCCTCACGGACGTCCGCTTACCGATGCTCAGCGCTCAGCCTTTTCGTGGACGAATCATCCGGAAAAAGTTCCTATTGCGCTGGGTATCTACGGAGGCATTAACATCAATAGTTTTTCCCAAAACGTGGAATACGCATTACAACCCAGAGTAGACCAACCTTTGGAAACCGTGCTCACAACAGGATCGGGTACATCGCTTCTTCTGGGAGCCTTGCTTGATTATACGGTATCACCTACCGTGGCGGTGCAGCTTCGACTGGAGTATGACGCGAAGAATTTTTCGAATTCACAACGCGGAGCGATTGATGCTGTCGATCAGAACTCCTTTGCGTTTACTGCTCCGGTCACAGCTCAGTACACCTGGAAGGTTAATGCACTGAACATCGAGCCAACTGTACGGGTAAACTTAGACGAGCATTTGTTTTTATCGCTCGGGATACCCATTGCACTCCAAATGGGAGATTGGTCGCGCACGGATGTCATGACCTTTGATACAACGGGCGTATTCTGGACAACAACCTATGGTGATAAAACCTATCTGTTGTCCGATTCGCTGACGTCGATGTCGCGCGTGGTCAACCAAGGCAATCAAATCACACCCGCGGCGGCAAATGCCGACGTAGGGAAAGCAAATACTCTTCGCATTGGCGTCGTTCCGGGTGTTGGGTATTTAGTTCCAATCAACCGCTCCATGGCATTGGCACTCGAGCTTCGGTATCAGTACATGCTTACGGCATTGCATTCGGACTTCGTGGCCTACGATTACGTACGGTTACCCACGAACATCACACCTACGGAAGTTGATTTTAGCAAAGCGATGCTCAACAGTTTGCAATTGACGGTTGGTCTTTGGTTTAAGTTATAAAGAAGGAATTACCATGAAAAGCTTTCTATTCTACGCAGTCCTGACCTTCCTTCTTTGTACGATGTTGCGGGCTCAGGTATCGGTTCAAGGCAATGCACAAGTTGTGATTAGTCCATTTCAGTATAACGGTCCTGAGGACGATTTTGCGCCTGCTCTTGCGCAGGACGGCAAGTTGTTATTGTTCACCCAGGAAAACGACAAGACGCAGCGCATTATGCTGTGCGAACGAGACGGCCAAGGGTGGGCATCACCAACGAATTTGGGATCCGAAGTTAACGATGCAATCCAAGCTGGCTCTGCATCAGTTACATCGGACGGACAGTTTATCGTGTTTGCGGCCTACAAGCACAGTCTTGTTGGCTTTGGTCGCACGGATTTGTATTCCGCTCGCAAAGTAAACGGCAAGTGGACGGATGTTCGAAACCTTGGGGCGCAGGTCAACAGTGAGGCTTTTGATTCACAACCGGCATTATCACCGGACGGAAGTACGCTATACTTTGTTAGCGATCGTTCCGGTGGCGCGGGAGGTACGGATATCTACGTGTGCCACCGTCGAGGAAAAGATTGGACCAAAGCCGAGTTGGTTGGTTCCGGAGTGAACACCTCGAGTGATGAGTTGACACCGTCGCTCGCAGCCGATAATTCCACCTTATACTTTGCGTCGAATCGCTCCGGCGGACAGGGAGGATTTGACATATATACGACCCGCTACAAGGCGGGGACTTATTCGACCCCGACAAATATTGGCGCACCGATCAACTCATCTGCGGACGAGTACAACTATTGTGCCGTTCCCAATTCTACAAAGGCCTACTTTGCTTCCAATCGAAGCGGAGGACAAGGTGGCATCGACATTTACATGGCAGACCCCAATCCGGAAATGCCGGACGCAGTCTTGACGATGCACGGCATTGTTTCAGACGCCAATAGTGGAAAGCCTCTTGGTGCTGATCTGGTGGTAACGGATTTGAAAACCAGACAGAAGGTTGCCATCCTACACAGTGATGATCAAAGCGGTGAGTACTACGTCACATTAAACGCCGGTCATAGCTACTCTATCACGGCTACGCGTCCGGACTATGTGTTCTATTCTGAGAGGGTGGACGTTCCGGTGGCTGAAAAAGGGCGTACGGTTAATAACGACATCAAGCTGACGCCGTTGGCAAATGATGCGGAGACGCGACTCCTTATCTTCTTCGACACCGACAAAGCCGAGCTTAGTGATGAGTCGATGCCGGAGTTAGATCGCGCCGTTGAATTCCTACAGGCGAATCCAGACATTAGAGTTCGGATTGAAGGTCACACTGATGATGTTGGTGAGGATAACTATAATCTTCAACTGTCACAACGTCGTGCGGATGCAGTAAAGACCTACATCACGCAACAGGGAATAGAGCAAAAGCGTGTTCTCACTGTTGGATATGGAAAAACGCGTCCGAAGGTGAAGGGAACAACGGAAGAAGCTCGCTCTCAAAACAGAAGAGTAGAAATGAAAATTTTGAAGTAGTTCGCAAGGTGGATTTTTCTTACCGGTGTGCTTCGCACGCCGGTAAGAAAAATCTCTGCCGGAGCGAGCAATGATATAGGACAGATGAAAGGCGCAGAGGAAGGTTCGGGGGGAACGAAACGGGAAGCTGCCACCTACAATATCTGCGTTACGAATGACACTAAAAGGTTCGACGGTAGTAGTCCTCGGTGGATGGGGACTAGTCGGTTCTGCAATCGTCCACAAACTTCTTAAACACCAACCGCGTCGCATCGTCCTCACCTCCCTGCGAGAGCAGGAAGCTCAGAGCGTTGTAGAGAAATTTCGCTCTGAATATCCGGAATTGCCGGCTGATACCTTCGTGCCTTGGTGGGGCAATATCTTTAGTCGTACAGAGTGGAAGGACACTCCTCGCGATGTCATCCTGGCTAATCCGGAAACTCGACTAGCCTTCGTGCGCGACATCGTGGACGACCTGAGTGACGAGGTGCTAAAGCGGCAAGCTCTGTACGACCTTATCATGCAGTATAAGCCCGATGCGGTAATAGACTGTGTGAACACGGCAACTGCCATTGCGTACCAGGATGTGTACTCGACATCTCGATCGATTTTAAGAGATCTGGAGCAATCGTCGCTAGAAGATGAGAGTGTGGAGCGCCTGCTTGCCTCCTTGTACATCCCGCAACTCGTGCGCCACATCCAGATTGTACAACGCGCGGTAGGCGACGCTTCGAGTTCCATGTATCTGAAGGTTGGTACGAGTGGTACAGGGGGGATGGGCTTGAATATTCCCTACACCCATTCTGAAGAAAAACCATCGAGAGTGCTGTTGTCGAAGTCGGCCATTGCCGGTGCGCAATCGATGCTCCTCTTCCTCATGGCGCGTACGCCGGGAGGAGCCATCATCAAAGAAGTGAAACCGAGCGCAGCGATAGCGTGGAAATCCATTCAGTACGGTCAAATCTATAGAAAAGGTAAGGCGCTTGAACGAGTAGACATGAACGAAGCACGTAGTCTGCAGTCCGAGTTCCGTTTTGCAGATACAAGCGGTGTGGAGCACAGCGGAAATCCGCTCGAATCTGTCTACATCGATACAGGCGAAAACGGCGTGTTTTCCCGAGCGGAATTTGAGGCTGTGAGTTCCATTGGACAAATGGAATTGGTTACCCCAGAAGAGATAGCCCACGTGGTGGTGATGGAACTCATGGGCGGGAACACGGGCAAAGAAATCATTCAGGGTCTTGATGCGACAGTGATGGGACCGACCTATCGGGGCGGTGCATTGCGCCAGCGGGCTCTTGATCAGCTTCATAAACTGGAAGCGGAGCATGGAGTGCACAGTATTGCCTTTGAGATGCTGGGTCCCCCGCGCCTCACAAAATTGTTGTATGAGGCTCACATTCTGGGCTGTATTGCCTCCGACCCCAAAGAATTAATGGCGATGTCGGCGGAAGATTTGAGCGCAAAAGCGCAAGAGCAAATCAGAGCGAACGATTCACTGCGGCAGACGATTCTCTCTGTCGGTTTAGTGATTTTGTTAGCGAACGGACGGGATTATCTTCGCGGAGAGCACGTTTTGATTCCGCTGCAAAAAGGAGCTGAGTCGCTAGCCGTCGATCCGGAGACGCTTGATAAATGGTGTCACGATGGGTGGGTTGACTTGCGGTCGCCAAACATGCACGCGTGGATCAAGCGCCTCCATACCATTCAGCAGTCGTTACAGTCGATCGATGCGTCTGAGACAGGCTCGCGATATGAGTTTGACCTCCGCTACTGGGACGGATTTACACAAGTTGACGAAGGCAAATTAGCGGCATTCATACTGCATCACGAGGAGCGTGGGGGGAGAATCAAGCGGTGAGTTTCGAACCTGTTCGCGTTGCAATTTGTGCATCCGGCGCCGGTACAAATGCCGAAGCGATTATTCGATATGAACGAAGCGCTGAGCGTTGTGCCTACCGTGTGGTTCTTATTGTAAGTACACGGGAGACAGCCGGAGTTGTGCAGGTAGCTCAGCGCTACGGAGTGCAGAGCTGTATTCTTCACGCCAGAGCGGATGACCCTGTAGCGAATGAGACGGAACTCTTGAAGTACCTGGCAGAGTACGCGGTTGATGTCGTGTGTCTGGCGGGCTTCATGCGTAAGGTTCCGGATCGGGTGATCGACGCGTTTGAGTCACGCATTCTCAACGTGCATCCGGCTCTGCTTCCTCAGTTTGGCGGCAAGGGAATGTACGGTGAGCGTGTATTTCAGGCAGTGTTGGAGGCAGGGTCGGACAAATCCGGTGCCACTATACACCTTGTGAATCGGCAGTACGACGAAGGACGAATCTTGGCACAAACGTCGTTTCAACTGGACTATGGTGAGAGTATAGAAAGTCTAGCGGAAAAGACCCGAAAAATTGAGCACGAATTGTACCCCAAGATCCTGGAAAAACACGTGTTAGAGAGTTTTGTGTCACATTAACGTAGCTAAAATGATATCAGAGAAGAAATTCTTTGATTATTTCAGCAGAATTTCTCAACTTTACACTTGCACCTACTCCATAGAACTCATATGTGGGGAAGGAGTCTGTTCAGCAAACTCGGGGGAGCGGTACACAGTCTGTGTATCAGCGAAGTTGCGAACATCAACAAGAGGGAGTGCATGTTGTAAGGTGAAACAAGCTTGAACAACATCGTATTATTGACTAAAGAGCAAACGATCGACAACTATAAGATTTTTGTACCACTAACTACCTTTTGGGGGATCTCATGAGATTCAAGTTGCTACTTCTTTCGTTGGCGCTGTGTGTAGCGGTCCAGGCTACAGCAGGCGACAGCGGAAAGGGGAATGACCCGATGCGTAAGAGTAACCTGTATAAAAACGGGTCTCCGGGTTCATATCCCCGAAACTTTAGTGCAGAACCAGCCAATCCAACGAAGACCACGATGGATCCGTCTGTTTCGACCGGATATTACATCGTCGACTCTGACGACCAGGCTGATTCGTACTGGAAACCATACGGCTTCTTGCAACCAAACAACGAAGTCGATTTGAATTATCAACCTGAAACGTGGCGTAAGATTGTCAGTGGTGGACATCAGTTCCCGACGAGCTACTGGGTTGGTAATCCTGAAGGACAACCGTTCTTCCAAAATCCGGCTACCTATACCGCACAGTTTGCGTTTGGTACGGACTCGGTTGACAATGCGTTTGCGGGTCCGATTCCTATTGGATTCCCATTCTACTTCAACGGCATTCGTTACGACAGTTTCTACGTCTCGACCAATGGTTTGATTGGTTTGAGCAACCGCCGTTATTTCTACGGTGATGACGGAAGTCGCGTGCAGCGTGAAGTATCAACCGGTGTATTCTCGTACTACGATCCGGAAGCTGAAGATACTCGTGCTCAACAAGGTTCGAGCGGAGCTTCAGATCCGACACCTGACGATTATGGTTTCCGCTGTGTTGCTCTTGGAAAGACCCCGGGCACAGGAACGATTGTAGAAGGATCGGGCAATGCTTCCGATGGTATGCGTAATCCTAACAATGGTGGTGTTTCCGGCGTTGCTAACTATACAAACGGCGCACCGATGATTATGCCTTTCTGGGGCAATACGCAAATGTCGGTGTACAATTCGACAATCAACTTGGTTGACGATTTCGCATCAGTTCGTTACAAAAGATCTGTCAGCGGTGACAAGCTCATCATTTGGTTCCAGCACATTACTCCAAAGGGAACCTGGACTGCCTATGTAAACGGTGCTACCTGGGGTACAGTTACGTATCCGGCAAACATTCGTCCGGGCGTCTCCTCCAATTACATCGAAGCTTCGATCGCAGTCGTGATGAACCGTTTGGATTCATCGGTCTGCATGTACTATACAGACTTCCAAGGTGTTGCTTTCATCAGCAACCGTCCGTTTACGGCTTCCAACATGTTCCGCTTCAACACAACAAATGCTGTACGCGGAACAGCTCGTCACTGGAACTACAATTCCTTGACCCAAAATGGAAGTGCATCTCCGACACGCTATACGCAGTACACGATTTATTACACACAACAATCCGGACCGAAGGTTTATGCATCGGGTACGTCACAACAAGACGATCAAACACCGAGCGTAGGATTGGTTGTTTGTTATAAGCAATGGAAGAACACGGTTCGCTCAGTAACAACCGAGTACCGTGTGCGCCCGCGTGACCCCAATGCAGCACTTGATTATACCGTTGTTGTGCCTTCGGCTAACGTTAACAATTTTGAGTTGCTTGCCGGTGATCCTCGCCTCGGCGGTATCACACCTATCGCTGTGTTCCAAAACTTGTCGAATGACATTCAAGGACCCAATGGCGTGAACTATCAGCCGCAGAACGTCAAGTTCCGCACGCGTTTCCGCATTATTAATCAAGCGACCGGCAAGACGGTGTACAATCGTCTGGTTCGTGTAAATTCCTTCTTCTCGGATAACACAAACTATACCATTGGTGGTTACCGTTTGGGTACCTTTAGCTCGGCAACACCTCCAGTGTTTTCGCCAACAGCTCCTGCACCGGCAGCGAACGGTGTTCCGCCGTATGCATACGTACAGGTTCAATTCCCTCCATTCGAACCCAACGAGTTTATTGATGATCAAATTGGTCGCTTCAAAGCTGTGATTATTGCAGAGCCGGTCGACTCAACAGATCAGGGTTACAAGGATGCATGGCCGTTTGACGATACTACGTCCTTTACGTTGTTCGTTATGCGCCGCCTAACTTCCTTCAACGAAGACATTCGTGAGTATCACGTTATCGACGGTACTCCAATGCCTTCCGTCTTGAAGTGGGTGAACATCGGTGGTGAAGTAAGTGACGGTGACTTGTCAACCAACAACCCGCCTCCTCCAAGAGGTACGTACGCAGCAGCAAACAAATCAAACTTCCAACTTGGAACACCGGTTGTGCTGTTGAATCGCGTTATTGATGGTGCTGAGCCTCCTTCATATCCGGGTGGTGATGAATTACGTTCCTTCCCGATCGACTTACGCGGACGTTTGAATGCCGTGTTGTCACTCGCATACCACAGAACAGAAAAGAACTCGGATTACCCACGCGCATGGGCTGATAATACCCTTATCGGACCTGAACCACGTGTTACCTATAACGGTATCCTCACCAACCAAGCTCCGGGCGGAACGCAGAGTGGCGGTCAAGATCAACTCTTAGTTGAATTTGGTAAGCCGAGCTTGGATCAAGTGAACAACATCGTTGTTTCTCAAGTTCCGGGTGGCGCAAACTTCGTTTGGAACTGGCACCCACGCTGCTGCGGCCAATCGGCTATCACCGACAACCCGGCATTCTCGATCTTTGGTGGTGGTGGTTTCCGTCGCGGCTATGATGAAGCTGTAAAGGATACAGCACTCACACAAGCACAAGGTCTTCGTCCGGATCCATATGATGACGGTAAAGACTTCGAATGGAAGAAAGTGTATTTGCCAATTCCGGATACCTTTATCAATGCTCCGAACGATGGTGCTCGTAACTTCCGTTTCCGCCTGAGAGCAGCTTGTAACCGTCACGGTTGGAACCCAGGTCCGAGCGATGATAACGACAACTTCTTCGTTAAGAATATTCGTATTCTCTTCCCGTCGGAAGTTACCGACATCGAAGCTCTGTCTGTAATCACCTCATGGCCCTATGTTGAAACACCTGCTAGCCAGGCAACACAAATTCCGATCACCTGCCGTATTGCTAATAACACCGGTCGTGATGCTCAGGCATTTACCGTTCGTGTAAGCATTATTCCTGATGATCTGAAAAACAATCCGGACAACAACTTCGACAATGGTCGTTTGCTTGATCAGACCTATGTGTACTATCGTAGCGTAACGATTCCATTTATGGTTGGTAACAAGGACATCTTGATTCCGTTCCCAACATGGAATGCCCGTCAATCACAGAATACCGGACAAAACACGGCTGATTACTATGTAACTGCGAAGGTGGATTATCCGGGTGGTGATTTAGAGCCGCTGAACGATTCTACCTATTCAGTTACAACGGTCAGTTTCTCGCCAGCATACTCATATTATCCGTCCACAGAGCAAAATCAAGTGCCTCAGTACACCCAGCAATTGTTGGGTCAGACACTGGTTGGCAAAGGTTTGGATCTGTTAGGCTATGTGAGCTCCGGTTGGAGTGCAACAACGGCATTTGGTGATGTTGGTGGTTCCGGTTCCGGATCAATCGCTGTACGCTTCAACCTTACAACTCAGGATACGATTTATGGTTTCCAAGCATACTTCGCTTCGTTGAATGCTGACGAAAACAATATTCGCTTCTCTCTGTACGATGATGCGTCGTCCATCCCGGCTTCGCAACCACGCAATGGTACAACCATTAAGAAGCTTCGTAGCTTGGATGATATTTCTTTGACCGACAAGTTGGATACTATTTCCACCTACCTCTATGATACTCCATTGGTATTGCAACCGAATGAGTACTGGATTTCAGTTGCTCAGTTGAGCACTGTAGGTTTAGAACTTGGTGCTACCGGTGCTCGCTCTGGTTTCCAATTGGGTAACTATAACAATAGCCCGATTGCCGGTCAAACGAACTACAACTTGTACCTCGATAAACGTTTCCGTAAGTACACACGTAATGGTACATTGTTGAACGACAACCGCTTCGCTTTTGAAAACTCGTATCGTAGCGGTCAGTGGCAAGCCTTTGCTCCTACGCTTGGAAACGTTGGCTATGACCACTTAAACTACCAAGGTTATGTTGGTGTTGGTCCTACCTACACCCGTGGTACCTGGATTCCGATGCTTCGTCCATACTTAGGCGAACGTACATGGGGTCCGCGGAAATTTAGCCCCCCTCCTCACGATTCGGCAGTTCCAGTAGAACTGATTTCATTCACTGGTATCAAGCGTAGCGCGTCAGTCGACTTAGCTTGGAAGACCGCTTCTGAGAAGAACAATTCGGGATTCTATGTTGAGCGTCGTGCAAATGACAATCAAAATTGGTCAGATCTTGGATTTGTCATGACACAAGCAAAGGGTGGTTCATCAGTGGCACAATTGAACTACAAGTTCAACGACAACGATGTGGTTAATGGCTCGACCTATAGCTATCGTCTGCGTCAAGTTGACTTGGATGGTTCAACAAGCTACTCGAACACACTTACTTTCGCATTCGACGGTGTTTCCGGCGATGCATCGATCACCGGATTCGGACCGAACCCGATGGACGAAAGTGTCAAGAGTACCACATTGAGCTATAACGTTACAGCACCTTCACACCTCAGTATCGACATCGTTGACATTCTTGGCAATACTGTCAAGACCTTAGTTGATGATAACGTCAATGCCGGTGCGGGTTCCGTACAATGGGATGGAACGGACAATCAAGGTAAGATGGTTGCCAATGGCAGCTACATCTATCGCTTTACTGCCGGTAACAACCCGGTTGAAACGAAGATGCTCAAGGTTATCCGTTAATCGCATGACTGTCTAGTTATTCAAAGCTCCTCGCTGTAAGGCGGGGAGCTTTGTTTTTTTATAGTTGATTACAATGAGGATTCACCATGTCTGATACCATCTTTAGCAAAATCATTCGAAGGGAAATACCGGCCTCGATTGTGTACGAGGACGAATTGATCCTGGCATTTAGAGACATTTCACCTCAGGCTCCGATTCATATCATCATTGTTCCAAAAACGGCGATAGCTACTCTCAATGAGTTGCGAGAAGAGGATACAGCACTAATGGGCCATCTCGTTGTTGCCGCCTCTCGTATCGCGGCGAAGGAAGGCTTAGCAAGCGACGGATATCGTCTCGTGATGAATTGCAACGAGCATGGTGGACAAAGTGTATTTCACATTCACTGTCATTTACTCGGTGGCCGTCAACTCGGCTGGCCTCCGGGATGAGTATCAGATTGCTTGGTCGTAGATGAGTGCTTGCCCCATACTCCGGTATGGCGTACATGCTTCATCATATACTCAGATCTAAGGTTCCATTGTGTTGGCGCTTCGGTTCGGTGATGCAAGAGAGGCATCAGGCGAAGAATGGCAAGACTTCGTACTTTCGAGCTGACCATCACCAATACACATTTCTACACTTCTGCGGCTATGACAGATTCTTCGTCTCATGACAGTCGTTCGCCCGAATCCATGCTCACCCTTGCAATAACCGTTCTGCAGTCGCAATCGACGGCATTGGCGCGCAGCGCCGCTCGAATAACAACATCGTTTGAAGAGGCTGTTGAATTACTCCATACTGCCCAAAGGATTCATGTAATTGGTGTGGGGAAGTCGGGTCAGATCGCTCGGAAGATCGCATCCACGCTTCGAAGCGTGGGACGACCGAGTAGTTTTCTGCATCCGGTTGAGGCAATGCACGGAGATCTTGGTGTTGTGCAAAATGGCGATGCCTGTATCATGATTTCTAAGAGTGGTACAAGTGCTGAGCTCGTGGAGTTATTGCCGCTGTTGAAAGCACGACACGCGTCCATGGTGGCTCTTGTCGGACGAGAGGATTCGTATCTCGCTAAAAATGCGGACATTTGGATTGATGCGTCCGTCGAACGAGAGTCGGATTTGTGGGATATCGTTCCAACCAGTAGCACCACCGTTGCATTGGCACTTGGTGATGCTCTGGCAGTCGCGTTAATGATGAGAATGAAGTTTCAACCGGCGGACTTTGCGCACAATCATCCGTTCGGACAGCTGGGGAGAAACTTAACGCTTCGTGTAGAACAAGTAATGCATCACGGGTCGTCGATGGCTGTTTGCCAGGCATCAACCACATTTCGAGACGCCATTATCTGTTCAAGCTCAAAAGCACTGGGTTGTGTGTGCGTGTGCGATCAAAGCGACAAGTTGCAAGGAATTATTACGGACGGCGATGTACGCCGAGCGCTTCAGAGTCACGACGATATACGACAATTGACGGCGTCTGATGTGATGAGTATTCACCCGAGAACTATCGCACCCGAGACCTCACTGCAAGAAGCCTTAGCCATGATGGAAGAAGGCGAGCGCCAAATTAGTGTGATGCCGGTCGTAAATGCCGAGGGTAGGTGCGTAGGACTGTTGCGGCTACATGATATCCTTCAAGTGCAGCGCTAAAAGACCTAAAAGACATCGAGGGCTACGGTATCTTAACGGGCGTGATGCCCGTATTCTTTTGAGCCTGACGAATACGCTCAAGCCTTTTCAATTTCTCTGCCCGCTCCTTTTTTTGTTGAGCGGTCAATACCGAAGAAGATGCCGACTTCGCCGTGCCGGTAGGAGACTTCGTGCCAAGAGGCTTGGCACCGGAGCCGCTCTTCACGGTCGACACACCAACAGGTGTGCTCGTGCCTTGTTTAGCCGGCTGGCTTTGACTCTTCACACTCGCGGAGGGAATGTTCTTCTGTGATGAGCTGGATGATGGCGGAGCAGCCTTTGGAGCTGCCTTCGGAGGCACACTTTTTCGCGTCGTATCTCGTTGCGACTTCCACGGTGACGCACTGGTGAGGAATTCCGATTTTGTGATGCGGATTGAGCGAACGGTCTCTCCGGTCTTTCCCAGTGCAGGCAAGTCCTGACCATTGCGTTTCAAGTGAATACCACCTGCGTTTCCAACGCTCATGAGAAATTTGTCAGCTGCTACCCACCGCTTGGTTTGTGTGGGGAACAGAGTGAGTTGCTCTGTAGACTTTCCATCGATCGTAATGGTTAACCACACCGTATCAGTGGCCACTGCTTCCAGAGCAACCGAGTCCACAGAGGAGAGCCCAAAGTAATTCATCAGAGTTCCTTTGGACGATGCTGAAGCACTGTCTTGAGAACTAATAACCATCGACGGAGACAGGGTGGACTTTGGTGGAGTGGCGGGATGCTGGGGAGAATACATGAAGTACAGCAAACCAACACCACATAGACCGAGAAGAATGTACAGAATAGCTAGCGTGCGTTTGCGCTTGGCATTGGGCCCCACCATGATTGGAGCTCGCATACTCTTGGCAGCGTTCAGGACTGATGATGCCGTGGAGGAAGAACTTGCCGGGGCACCAAGGTGCTGCTCCATGAGCTCGTCAATCTCGTCTGACGTTATTCCAACCGCCTGTGCATAGCGCTTGATGAAGGAGCGCATGTAGACCGAGGGGAGTTCGTCCAAACGACCTTCGTCGAGAGCTTGGATGATGTGGATTCGAATACTCGTCAGCTTGCTGAGCTCCGTAATACTAAGACTACGAGCTTCACGGGCCTGCTTCAGGCGGGAGCTGATGGGATGTACCGAGTCCATGGTTGGTCAGCGCGAAGCATTTCGAAGAATAGTGGGTAAATTATTACAATTTTGCAGATCAGCAATAGCAAAGCAGAGTATAGGAATGTCGAGTTTATCGCAGTTCATCACGAGTGCATTGTACGTAACCTTCTGCACTGCCAGCATTGGGTTTGGAGCGCTCTATTACCGGAAGGTTGTAGACCAACTCAGTGTGAAAGAGGTGCATTTGGGTGAAGAAATTGCGCTCTATTTCGATCCCAAAGCCTTTGTCGGCATCGGAGTCTTCGCCTTCTTTTTCTGTATTTTTGTCCTCATCCTCAGTCTGAAAACCGATCTCACGCACGAGGAGATGAACATGTCCGCACCGGGACTGGTTCTCCTTGTCGTCCCCATGGTACTTGTGGTGAATGCGCTTCAGCTTTACTTGCGGGCGAAGTGGCAGCGAACCTCGGTTCGTACCGGTGGCATACTCATTCGACGTATGCTGTCGGAACGGATGGATCAGGTAGCATTTACGCTGCCGGATCTGCATGTGCGTGTTGATCGTGAATTCCTGTGGTTTGTCCTTCGGTTTCGCAACGCAAACGGATCGGAAATCAGTCATTGTTCTCTTAGTCCACACGCATTGATTCGCGTGGTGCACACGCTCCGGCGGTCGACGGATTGGGTGATTCAATCGGCTGATGTGGATATTGATGATTTGCTTGTAGACGACACTTCAGCTTACTAACGCGTGGATAGCTTATGAAAGATCGCATTCGCATAGCATCGGGTCAGGGATTTTGGGGCGATTTATTGAGTGCTCCTCTGGAGCAAGTTCGCCGAGGAAATATTGATTATCTCATGATGGATTACCTGGCAGAGGTCACGATGTCCATCATGCAAAAGCAAAAGCTCAAGAACCCCGGGCTTGGCTACGCGAAGGATTTGGTGAACACCGTTGAAGAAGTGTTGCCCTACCTCATGCAGCACAATATCAAGCTCGTCACCAATGGTGGCGGAGTAAACCCGGAGGCTGCTCGGGATGCCATTTTTGCTGTCGCACAGAAAATGGGTGTACGCGGCTTGAAGATTGGGATCGTGACGGGTGATAACATCCTTCCGCGTCTGGACGAGCTTATCTCTGCCGGACACGAAATGAAGAACATGGACGACGGCACGCCGATTTCAGCCGTGAAGGAACGCTTACTCAGTGCGAACGTCTATCTTGGCGCAGCTCCCGTTGTCGAGGCGTTGAGACAAGGAGCACACATCGTGATTACGGGTCGTGTCACCGATACCGGCCTCACCCTCGCACCCATGATACACGAATTCGGGTGGTCGATGGATGATTGGGACAAGCTCTCTGCCGGCACAATCGCCGGACACATCAACGAATGTGGTGCTCAGGCGAGCGGTGGCAATTTTCTTGGTGATTGGCAGTCGCTACCGGATATGGCCAACGTGGGTTTTCCTATCATCGAAGCCTATCCTGACGGAACATTTGTGGTGACCAAACACGAAGGCACCGGTGGCGCGGTTACCCGGGAAACAGTGAGCGAACAGTTGATGTATGAAATTGGTGATCCGACTCAATACATCACACCGGATTGTGTTGCAGACTTTAGCAGCATCCATTTGGAGGACGAGGGAAATAATCGAGTGAGGGTGTTTGGAATTAAAGGACATCCCGCTACACCATTTTATAAAGTCAGCGCCAGTTATGACGATGGCTTTGTGGCGTTTAGCTCACTCACCTATTCGGCTCCTGATGCGCTCGTACGCGCTAAAGCAGGGGATGCTATTCTGCGTCAGCGACTCCAAAACTTGGGTTTGAATTTCGACGAGATTCGGACGGAATTCGTGGGGATGAATGCCTGCCATGGACCGCTTGCCGCTTCCATCGAACCCAATGAAGTAATGATGAGGATCGGCGTACGATCGCGTGACAAAAAAAGCGTTGAACGCTTCGGTAAAGAAATTGCTCCCCTTATTTTGACGGGCCCTCCCGGTGTGACCGGTTTTGCCGGCGGTCGTCCCAAACCGAGTGATGTCGTGGCCTACTTCCCGGCATTAATTGATAAGCGCGTTGTCGACTTCCACGTTGCCGTGCAGGAGATCTGATGCATCCACTTCGCTCCGCGCTTTGGGCGCTTGTGCTGTGTGTTACTCTTCATCCTCTCAGCGCTCATGCGTTGAATACGATGGTGCCCACTTTGAGATATGCTGGGGTCGGCCTCGATGACCAAAGCCTACTCTTCGCGACTGATTCATATACACCCAACCTAGAAGCACGCCTCTTTCCATGTTCAGACATGGAAACGATAGCTCTGAGTTCGGAGTTGCCCGCTGTGTTTAAGCAGTGGCAGGCGGAATCTATGACCCAAGCTGCCCTTGCGCCTGCAGAGGTTGCCATGAAGCAAGCTGAGACAAAGATTGACGATGATGCTGCCATGAAAGCGGACGAGATTCCATGGGACCAATATCTCTATGCAGGGCATGTTCGCTACACAGTGGATGGCATGCCGGCGCTGCGGAACAGCCACATCAACTATCTGGCACTGGGTATCACTAGTGGTGTGTATTTGGGTATCATGGTTGGCTTGCACATTTATCAGATGAACACGTTTTGGGCTGACAGAAGTAGCCGGATCAACATCTTGGAAGATGGTAGCTATGCAAAGGGCGTCGATAAGTTTGGCCACGTCTTTGGTGCCACCATGATGTCCTACGCTTCCACCCAAGTTCTGCAAGGCAGCGGTGTGAGCGTGGAATCGTCTCATATCTGGGGCACTTTGATGGGAATCCTCTATCAGACCTACGTTGAGATTGAAGACGGTTATGGCAGACAATGGGGCTTTAGTCCCACCGATATGTACATGAACATGGTCGGTGCTACGTATTACTTGAGTCAGTATTACATTCCGGCGCTGCAAAACGTGACCGAGAAATGGATTTACACGCCGGCTCCGTGGATTCACGAACAAGCGCGAGCCAGCAGCGAGACGTTTATTGATGATTATTCTTCGAGTACTTTCTTTTATTCCTTTAAGATGGTGAATATCTTTCCGGATGCGATTGCCTCTCACTGGCCGCGTTGGTTGAATTTGGCCTTCGGTTATGCAGCGCGCGGATTGGATACGCCGCAAGAGGACACAAAGCTTGTCTTTGCTCTCGATTACGACTTTCCGGAATTATTCCCGGACTTTCGTCAAACTGTTGGTGGTGCACTGGGTGATGGTTTGAATTGGGTTATTCAAACCTTGAATTATATTAAGTTCCCGTCACCCGCCATTGAGATTGGATCTCACGGAATGACAAGGTTCAACCTTCTTTATCCATTCAAACTCTCGGTCGGATCCCTGCGTTTTTAACATCACCATTCGCCTTGCGATTATCACTCTGCCTCACGAACCTGCTCATACGGAAAGCGCCGTACCGTCCGAACCGTCAACAGGTGCGTTGAATACACAGCCGCAGACCGCTGCCGTACCACACCTTGATCCGGAAATATTGGTGAGTATCGTCGTTCCGACTCTTTGTGAAGAAAAGATTCTGCGGCGTAATCTAAGTGTGTACAGCTCAGCTCTTCGCCAACAGTATACCATGGAGCTTATCGTAAGTGATGGCGGGAGCAGCGATTCCACCATAGAACAGGCAGGAGAGCTCGCCGATCGTGTGGTCGTGCATAGTGAGGAGCGACGTCAAACCATAGCCGAAGGTAGAAACGCCGGAGCGGCTGCAGCGAAGGGTCGTGTGCTCATGTTTATTAATGCCGACACTGTTCCGGCAGAACCCTCAGTGTTTTTCCCCTTTGTGGTAGAGTGGGCTCGGACCGAAGGCAAGTACGCGCGGCACGCAGCACTAGCCTGTCCCGTGGAAGTCAATCCCAGCGAACGTAAGTGGAGCGATGTTCTCTTTCACACTTTCTTTAATTCGTATTTAAAGGTGCTGTCCTTAGTAAATGTTGGTGTAGGTCGAGGAGAGTGTCAGCTGGTTCGACGAGAGGTATTTGAAGGCACGGGAGGTTATAACTCAAAGTTGGCCGCCGGCGAAGATTTCGATTTCTTTGCCCGTATTGCGAAGGACTATCCCATTGCCGTTGCGAATGAGCTCCTGGTGTACGAATCTCCGCGTCGATACCGACGATATGGGTACCTGCGCATCTTGTGGAGTTGGTTTGTGAACTGGGTCGGCGCTCGGTTTTTTTCTCGCTCCGTGTCTAAGGAGTGGACCGTCGTACGGTAAAGCCTGCCGATGAGCGCTTGGCGTGTGACTGCGAAGCAGGCACGAATGAAGAATCTCCAAAACGTCCAAACGCCGATGTAGCCAGCGTTAGTCCTAAGCTATTAGCCATCATACCGTGCAACATTTTTCACGCCGCGAATTTTCTGTAGGCGTTCCATGATGGCTTTGAGGTGGTTGATGTTGCGGACGTACAGCGTTACAATACCTTCAAACTCCGCACCGAAGGCGTCGATGTTGACGCTGCGGATGTTGGTGTTTTCGTAGTGCACGATGGCATTGGTGATGTCGTTGAGCATCCCCGCCCGGTCGTCGCCCGTGATCCGTACGGCAACGATGAAGTTGCCTTCTTGCATGGACGACCAGCTCATTTCAACAAAGCGCTGACCGACCTTCTTTTCAAGATCGAGGATGTTGTGACAGTTGCGGCGGTGTACTTTTATACCGCTGCCAACGGTGACGAGGCCCACGATGTCGTCGCCCGGCACAGGATTACAGCAGCGCGCGTAATGGTACAGAATGTTCTTGCCATCGTTGCCGTCGCTCAGCGTCACGCCCTGAACCTTTTCTCGAGCAACGGTCACAAAGTCCTTCTCCGGCACCGTCGGCGGAATATCAGGCGTTGGAGTAGTTGAGGGATGAAGGCGTCTTTGGACTTCGGAAGCGATGTCGTCGAGGTTTACGGTGCCCAATCCAAGCTGATAAAAGAAATCCGGCAAGTTGTCGAACTTCAATCCGTGCAGAATGCGCTCCAGCGTGTCGTTGTTTACATGCAGGTTGATCTTCTTCACCTTTCGGTCCCACTGTTCACGACCCTCGCGCTGTTTGGCGCGCTTATCCTCATTCAGGAACTTACGGATCTGTGCTTTGGCCTTATGGGTGACGCAGAGGCGCTCCCAATCGAGTGTAGGACGTTGATTCTTTGACGTGAGAATTTCCACCTGCTCGCCGGTTTTGAGCGTATAATCAAGCGGAACAATACGTCCGTTCACTTTGGCCCCAATGCAATGGTTGCCTACTTCGGAGTGAATCTCGAAGGCGAAATCAATTGGTGTTGCGCCTTGAGGTAAGATGCGGAGGTCGTTCTTGGGAGTGTAGATGTAGATCTCATCTTGATAGAGATTCAGCTTGAACGACTCCAAGAGTTGCTCCGGAGCTTCATCGCCGGCATTCTCGAAGATGTCGCGAACCCATTGTGCCCAATCTTCCAGCTCCTTGTCACTCCACCAGGAAGCCACACGACCGTGTCCTTGATTTTCCTTGTACTGGAAGTGCGCGGCGATCCCTTTCTCAGCTATCTCGTGCATTTCGCGGGTGCGGATTTGGACTTCCACACGACGTCCTTCCGGACCAATCACGGTAGTATGCAGCGATTGATAGGAGTTTTTCTTGGGACGTGAAATGAAGTTCTTAAAACGCTCCGGAATGGGCTCGTAGATATCGGCCACGATACCGTAGGTGGTAAAGCAGTCCTTGTTCTCGTTCGACTCCACGATGATGCGCACGGCAAGCAAGTCGTACAACTGTTCTACCGACTTGTGCTGCCGGAGAATCTTATTGTAGATCGAGTACATGTGCTTGGGTCGACCGCTGATTTCAACTTTGAAATCCTCCGTCGCCAGACGCTTGCGAATAGGCTCGATGAATTTTTCGATGTACTCTTCGCGCAGCTCGCGAGTGAGGCTTACGGCGTTGCGCACCTCCTCATATTCCTCGGGGTGCAGGGCTCGGAACGCTAGGTCCTCAAGCTCCCACTTGATGTTGGCCATCCCGAATCGATGGGCGAAAGGAGCATAAATCTCAAGAGTCTCTGTTGCCATCCGCCTGCGGCGCTCTTCAGACAAATAGGCGAGTGTACGCATGTTGTGCAAGCGGTCGGCGAACTTGATGAGGATCACGCGTACATCTTTGACCAGCGAGAGCAGAAGTTTGCGGTAGTTCTCTGCCTGCTTCATTTCCGCGCTCTTGAAGATGCCGGAAATCTTAGTGACGCCATCGACGATCTCGGCAACGGTGGAGCCAAATTCTGCACGGATGTCGTCGAGACTGTAGCTGGTGTCTTCCACCACATCATGCAGCAACGCAGCCGCCACGCTGATGTCATCGAGCGGAATTTCCTTGATCACAATGCGAGCAACTTCCAGCGGATGGGTGTAGTAGGGCTCGCCAGAGGCACGGAGGTCGTTTTTATGAGCATCCACGCACAGACGGAATGCCTTGGCGATCATCGCCTCGTCGCACTGCGCCAGGTTTTGTTTGGACTCATTCAGCAACAACTGCAAATCCGCATCGGAATTGAGGCCGGTGGTGGTGATTTCTTCACTTGCCGTGCGTTTTGTACCAAATAAGTCTCGCAGCTTCACAATAGTCCCATTGATAGAGAGCAGGGCAGAGGACATTCCACCGCGATTTTCCTGCTTTTTTGTGCAAAATCATAAAAAGAACACAATAAGTCAAGTCCGAAATCACTTCTTCCGATAATCTCTGGCGACTGCATTGTCGCTCATAAAAAAGAGACCCCGTAGTGTCTCACAACGCTATGCCTGCAACGACCCCCGATTCACAACTGGCAGACAAACGGCGACTCTCCACTGCCCAGGGTGGATTGGGTCCGCATAGCTATTTCGAAGAGTTAGCCGAAATGGGCTCGCTCCAGAGTTTTTTAGATCGGTATATGCACGACGAGTTTCACTCCAACCATGAGTTCCGCAAACTCATGTTGGGGCTGATGTTGGATTACTGCGCGGAAGAAGATCAAGGCTTGGAAAAAGAACTGATGGGAGATTTGTCCAGAGCATTACAACACTTTTACGACAAGGCCGCAACATGCATGCGCAACCTGCCCTAAGTCACGAACTCATCGACCTCTTCGACCAGGTTCATCACCAGGCCGACGAGTACGTAGAGTTGTTTAACCTCATCCGTCGCAAAACCCGCGAATTAGACGATTTGCGTACCGAGATGCTTCGGTCGTTAAAAGACTTTCGAGGTTCATCGACAGAGGAATTAGTCAGCGCACGACAGCGATCCGATTCCGCTCTCGACGACTTGCAACGACGCATCAACTTTGTGCATGAAGTGCACAAGGAACTCGAGGATATCAAACGTCTTAAGCTTAGTCTGACCGAATTAAAACAAGGGTTTCAGAAGAAAACGATTGAGCTGGATACTGTTGTTCAATCGGTTAAGCAGTTCGTTAAGAGCGAAGTAGAGACGACATTCGTCACGCAAGACAAGAATATCGATCGTCGGCTCAAAGCCGTACTCACTGAACTCAGCTCCTTTGACGGGCGTTTGGTGAGCATCCAAGATTTGCACCGACGGGAGTTTATGCAAATCAGCGACGAAGTGGCGAAGATCAAGGGACGCATCGCAGATACTAAGGCGCTTCTCGAAACGGCAACGCAGTCAATCGACGAAGTGATTGAGGAAAAAGCCTCAGCAATGGAAGAGAAGAACAAGGAGTTTGTTTCCGATCTCAATATTCACGTGAAATCCGTTGTTGAAGGAATGATGGCCGATGGCGTGTTGCACGATCGCTTGAACGGACTACGGTTGGAGATTCACACCGTGGAACGTCAGCTACGCACGATGAAAGGCAAAGGATCTCAGCAAAATCTTCCGGGAATCATACTAGGCGGCGTTGCGCTGCTCGTGGCTATTGCCTCGATCTTCCTCCATTAAGAACCAGCACACTCGAGCAATCAACAACCGGCACACTCGAGCAACGAATTGCCCGTGCACTTCATCAACTCAAAACTTCGTCTTGTTGAACCACACATAGACGTAGGGTCGCTTATCCATCGGGTTGTTGTGATAATCCTCCACGTAGCGCTGTACCAAGCGGTAGTCTTCATCATAAAACGTGAGCAGCATTGGGGCGTCGTTCATCGCTATCTGCTCCGCTTGTCGGTAGAGTTCGTTCCTGGCATCTCGGTCTGAGGTCATTCTCGCCTTTTCAAACAATTGGTCAAAGGCCGGATTCTGATAGCGCGTATTGTTCTGAGGCGATGCTATATCGAAGCTCTGCGGAACAAGCTTTCCGTAAAACAGGTTGAGAAAACTCTCCGGGTCCGGATAGTCTGCCACCCAACCAAGACGGAAGAACTCGGCTTTACCATGATCGATGGCATCCAAGTGCTTGGCAAACTCCACCATTTTGAGGTCGCAATGCACACCCAAATTTTCAATCAACATGGTTTGCACTGCCTCAGCAATGAGCGTGTTGCGTCCGCCACCGGCATTGAGCTGAAGGGTCACCGGCGGAAAGCCCTTGCCTCCGGGATAACCCGCTTCGGCTAGTAATGAGCGTGCTTTGGCTAGATTGAAATCGTACCCTACAACACTATCACACGCATAGCCCGGCATCGTTGGCGGTACAAGACCATGAATGGCTGGTGCGCCAGCTTGTCCCTTGAGCACATAGCGAATAATACGTGCCCGATCGATAGCGTAGCTGAACGCTTGTCGAACCCGCTTGTCGCGGAAGACATCAGACTTCGTCATCATGCCATAGTACTGCGAACTCAACGCCATGGTCCGAAGCAACCTGAACGCACTGAACGCGGGCTTGAGATTTTTATTCTCATCAATCATGCTACTGAAAAACTCGATGGGTATTCGGTACGACTCATCCAAGTTTCCTTCGCGGAATTCGAGGAGCTGGATCTTGTCGTCCTTCATAAACGTGGTATGGATTCCGTCCAAGTAGGGAAGTTGGTTCCCTGACGAATCGTGCTTCCAGTACTTTGGATTGCGTACCAAGTCGCATTCAATATCCGGCGTCCAGTGATCGAACTTGAAGGGACCGCTTCCCACGGGGTGACGGAAGAAATCCTTATCGTAATGTTCCACCGCTTCACGCGGTACAATGGCGCTGGAGTTGAGAGCCACCATATATTCAAATGGGCCGAAAGGTTCAATCAAATCGATCTCGAAGGTATAGCGGTCGCTCGCTCGAAAACCCTTTACAGCGGGCACCGTCGGGTTCTCACCTTGCTTACATTTTCCGGTGGCCTCGTAATACTCATCGGCTCCCACCACCTTGCCGCGAAAGAACTCTGAGCACAAGGTTTTGGTTCGAGCGTCACAAGTTCGATTGAAGGAGTAGACCACGTCGTAGGCATCTAGCTCACGTCCCACACCTCCCGCAAAGCAGGGATCGTCCTGAAATACGACGCCCTTGCGCAGATGGTAGATATAGGTTTTACCGTCAGGTGATATCTCCCATTGCTCCGCCAATTCATTGGTGAGATTTAAGTGCTCGTCGAAATACAGGAGCTGGTCGTAAATCTGCTCGGTGAGGTGAGACGATGTAACATCGTTCACGCCAATTGGATCCAGGCTGCGTAACTCGCCGTTCTCATTCACGCGAAAGGTACCACCACGATAGCGTCCTCCAGCTATCTCCCGCAAACTCGCAGGATGCAGTCCTCGATGCTGCTTACATGCCAAGGGCAGCAAAGCCGCGCTCAGCAGCAGACAGTGACCAAGAGCACGAAGTAGTCGGTATGCGGAGCCTGCGTGTCGCGTCATATTCTCATCATCGTAAACAGCATGGATCCCGAAATAATGTCCTTCCGGAGATTCTTCTTACGAGCGCGCTTGCAGCGCCTCGAGTAGAATTTCGGAAACATCCTTCACAACAACCGTATCGATTTTATCCGATGCCTTGACGCCATCGGTAATCATGGTGGTGCAGAAGGGACAATTCACAGCAACCGTCGTGGCTCCGGTGGCCAACAGCTCGTTCGTGCGATTGATGTTCACGCGCTCTCCAACGGTTTCTTCCATGAACATGCGCGCGCCACCGGCGCCGCAGCAGAAACCACGATCTTCGGAACGCTTGACTGAGGCAAGCTGCAAGCCGGGAACGTTTTCCAAGAGCGCACGAGGAGCTTCAAACTCTTGATTGTAGCGTCCCAAATAACAGGAATCATGATAGGCTACTACGTCGGATGATATCGCAGGATTGGTACGATCAATGCTCAATCGACCACTCTCGATCAAATCGCGGATGAACTGCGTGTGATGTTGCACATGGTAATTCCCGCCAAACTGCGGGTACTCGTTGCTCAGGGTGTTGAAGCAGTGCGGACAGGTCGTCACGATGTTGCGGACGTTGTAGCCGGCCATCGTTTCGATGTTCATTTTCGTCATGGCATCCGCCAAATACTCGTTGCCGCCTCGTCTGGCGGGGTCGCCCGAACAACGCTCCTCATTGCCAAGGATGCGGAAGCGCACGTTTGCCATCTGCATCAGGGTTGCAAAGGCGCGACTAATCTTCTTTGCCCGCTCGTCATAACTTCCGGCGCAGCCAACCCAGAACAACACGTCCATCTCGGCGTCTTCCGCAGCGGTCTTAATATCCATGCCTTCAGTCCATGCAGCACGGTCGTCCGCAGCCATTCCGCCCCACGGCACGCCATTGTTTTCAATGTTGGAGAAGATGTCCGGCAGCAGCTCAGCCTCATGGTTGAAGGACGATTCCATCATCACCATTGAACGTCGCATGCCCACAATGGCAGGCACGTGTTCGATATTAACGGGACATTCTTGCATACAAGCGCCACAGGTGGTGCAGGCCCAGAGGGCGTCAGCAGAAACATAATCCCCGATGAGTTTCTTGGACCACAACTCGCGCTCCGATTCGTTGAGTGTGGATTCAAAAATTCCTCGCTCAACATCATCAAACTCAGCAACGGCTTTGCCACGTATGATGCGCAAAGCGGCATCTTGCATGTCGGCACGTGAGGTATTGTCTGCCACATCTTGCAACTTCACAAGGAGCGGTCCCTTGTCCATAGTCCGGTGGTTTATCTGCACGATCACTTCCCGCGGATCTAACACCTTGCCTGTTTGATTGGCAGGACACACGCTGGTGCAACGACCGCAGTGTGTACATGTGTAGCCGTCGAAGAGGGTCTTCCAACTGAAGTCCTCAATATCGCTCACCCCGAACTTCACAATGTCCGACTCCGTTTCAAAGTCAATCCGGTCCAGATGATTGGGATACTCAAGGGGCGAGAAAAACACGTTCGGAACCGAGGTCAGCACATGCAAATGCTTGGAGTAGGGCAGGTAATTGGTAAAGACCAGAATCAGTATGATGTGCGTCCACCATGCGCACTGGAACACACACTCTGTAGTAGAAGCAGACCAACCCGACATCACGGAGTGTGCAAGCATCGAGGAAATGGGGCGAACCGCCCAGTGACTGTCCACGCCCATCGCAATTTTTCCCGCGTTCTGCAGCAACAGCGCGGTCACAATGCCAAAAATGGTCAGCAAGATCATTCCCGCTTCCACCTTCTCGTGAGCCACTTGCAGACGCTTGACTTTGGTAATGTAGCGACGCCAGAGCGACATCACCACTCCAACGATGATAAAGGCGCAAAAGAAATCAACCAGCACGCTGAACGCGGTGTAGATCGGTCCTAAAAACGCAATACCCAGCGCCGGATGAATTCCCTCCAACACCGCCTCGGCAGCGGCCGTCAGTAAAATCAGAAAGCCCCAAAAAATGAGCGCGTGGATGGGACCGGCCGCTTTGTCGCGCAGAATCTTCGATTGAAAAATCGCCACCTTGATGGTGTGGATCACCCGATCGTAGGGACGATCCCAGCGGTTGTCTGCCTTGGCAAAGGACAAATACTTATTCAAGCGCCACACCGAACGCGCCATGACGCCGGCCGCCGTGAGAAGGACAACTAGAAACAGATAATTCGACGTTTGCATGCAGATCTCCCCAATGGTAATACCCAACACCCAACCAACCGCGTGATGTTTTTATTGCAGTCACAAAAATACTGGTCGTTCGCAAGCGAGTGGCTCGCCTTTTTGCGGAAAGGGCTCAGGCGATGCGGAATCAACGATTTCATGTCTCTTTATTCATAAAGCGAGCCACTCGCTTCGAGGCGGAGGCGAGTGGCTCGCTTTTTTAACAATCGTGGTTTTTTTGATCATTCGCGCGTGTTTTTCCACGCCGGACCCAAAAAGCGAGCCACTCGCTTTGGTCCGCAACACGGCTGTGGAAAAACTGAATGTCCAGGATTTGTGGGGTCGTAATTTTGCGTTCTGTTATCACCACTTTTACGATCTCTCCATGAAAGTTCCCTTGCTCGATTTGAAGTTGCAGTACGCCACCATCCAACAAGAGTGTGAGGCAGCTGTACTGCGTGTGGCTTCAACACAGATGCTGATCTTAGGACAAGAAACCGCCAAACTCGAGAAAGATCTTGCCGAGTATTGCGGCTGCTCCTATGCCGTTGGCGTGTCCAGCGGTACGGATGCTTTGTTGATGGCGCTCATGGCGTTGGACATTCAGCCCGGGGATGAAGTGATTATGCCGACCTATTCGTTCTTTGCCACAGCCGGAACAGTAGCCCGCCTTCATGCCGTGCCGGTGTTTGTCGATAGTGACCCGGTGACCTTCAATATCGACCCCGAGGCTGTGCGTCGTGCCATCACGCCTAAGACAAAAGCAATTATGCCGGTGCATCTCTATGGTCAAAGCGCGGATATGGACGCTCTGCTGAGTATCGCCAACGAATTCGGTATCCCCGTGATTGAAGATGCTGCGCAGGCTCTCGGGACGCAGTATAAGAATGGCAAGAAAGTGGGCTCGATGGGACTCATGGGCTGTTACTCTTTTTATCCCACGAAAAATCTTGGTGCCTTTGGAGACGCCGGCTTAGTGGTTACCAACGATGAAGCGCTCTACGTCAAGCTCAAGCAAATGCGCAACCATGGCATGGAGCCACGCTATTACCACAAGTTTATCGGTGGCAACTTCCGTATCGACGAGATGCAATCGGCCGTGCTGAACGTCAAGTTTCCGCATTTGGAAGATTGGCACGCGGCGCGACGTCGCAATGCCGACCTCTATACCCGCAGCTTTATGGAGCAGGGACTAGCCAGCTCTGAAGGTCAACTCGAGTTCGGTGCGCATGATGCAGTACGGCTTCCGGCTGCTGTGTATCGCGACTCCGGCGCGAAGAACTATCACATCTACAATCAATACGTCATCCACGTGCAACGTCGTGATGAATTACGGCAATTCCTGAGCGCCAATGGTGTGGGCTCGGAAATTTACTACCCCGTTCCATTCCATCGTCAGGAGTGTTTCACCTCACTGGGCTGCAAGGATGCCGATTTCCCGGTCGCCAATCGTCTGGCTGCTGAGACCCTTGCACTTCCCATCTTCCCCGAACTTCAACCGGAACAAATCGTGCACGTAGTTGAACTCATCAAACAGTTTGTGAACCAATAGGGTATATGTCGATCGCGCTCGGTGTTGCGCAGCAGGTGCCCGACTCACGCTCAGTGCTCGACGTGCGATTTCCAGTTTCGATGGTGGGAAAGTGTGTTTTATCGCTTCAGCGCGAAAAGCTGTACCTGTTCTGTACTGCCATGTTCAAGGTGCAGGGTGTACAAGCCCTCGCTCAAACTTCTTAGATCAAGTTCAACGCCGCTGAGGCGCGGACTATATCGTACAAAAGTTGTCGGGGCTGATGAACGCGCTCCGCTGAGTGTCGAAACCCAGCAGTGCACCGAATCCGAGGTGTGGCTGAGAATGCTGAAATGCGCCTTGGAGTCCATACTGCTGACCGATAGGATCTGCAAATCTGAGCCATCGCTAGCAGCATTCACAGCTCCTCGTTGCGGCACAAAGGCGGCGTAGATATCGGCGTCGCCGTAGTGGGTTAGATCCTCACGACGTGAAGAGAAAAACAGCACACGACCATCCGCCGCCATCGAGGGATACGAATCGTCCTCATTCGAGTTCACAATCGGTCCCGCGTCCACCGGCCCTTGCCAGGTATGAGCACTGTCGCGATAAAACAGCACCACATCTTTCCGTCCCTTCGCATCCGGTGCATCGCTCATGCTTAAAAAGAGTGTGCGCGCATCGGCACACAAAAAAGGTGCCGCCAAATCTTTGAATCGAGAAATTTGATGCAGAGTATCGAGTGCTACGATCGTCGCACGACGTTCAGATTGCTGTGGCGCTAATCGTGCACACAACAGCTCGCTTGCCGGTCGCGATGATTCCGTATCGGCGGCCGTTGCATGCCGCACAAAGAACAAGCTCTTGCCATCGGCTGAATAACTCGGATCGGCTTCCCATGAGCTCGAGTTGATGGCCGGCGGCAGCGCCTCCGGGGCTGACCATGCGCCACGCTCATTGCGCGTACACTCGAAGAGCTCGCATCCCGACGTGTGCGCCGAACGATCACACGCGCTGAACACCAACGAGCTGCCATCGGCATTGAGCGTCGCACTGCCCTCGTTCGCAGGAGTGTTGATGTCGTGTTGCGAGCGCAGCGCATTGACATTCCACACCGAATCCGGCAGCCGCGAAGCGGGTGCGTATTCATCGGCTGAACAACGAAGCGCGCACATCCACAGGTCGATGCTTGTGGACGAATGGTTGTCGTGACAACCTCCGGGTCGGTCAGAAAGAAACACAAAGCTGCGTCCGTCGGCGCTGACTCGCGGCGCGTAGTCAACACCCGGACCGTTGATAAGTGGTCCCAGATTGACAACCTGCACTCGCTGCAAACGCTCTATCGTGCGTTGAAAATGTGCAGCAGATGCCACTGTGTCCGCTTCCACTATTGGCTCTCCAATCAAAAACACCGTTGGCGCACCGGCAGCATTGAGCCGCGGAATTGTCGTGCACAGCACACTCAACACCACGATTGCGAAGCGAAGGACCGTCATGACGGATTTCAATACGTGCGCGCTTCGCGCTGACACGTCGCGTGGTGTCGGCGTTGCGTCGAGTGAGCTGACGGAGTTCGTGTGGTGGTATAAAGGGACGTCCTGCATGGGGACTATGACTCGTTGTTATAGTAAATCTTGTAGAACTTGCGCCCATCCCGCTCTGTCCCTCGCTCGATCATCTCGTGATCACCGTGGATATAAATGTGAAAGTTCTTATCCAACTTGAGCACGCTCTTAAACACCTTCTGCTGCTTCTTGACGGCATTGGGTGAGATTTCAAAATTCTTGATCACTTTCTCACCGCGGTCTTCCGCCTTCTTAGCCTGAAAATGCTGAAACGCCTCAGCCGTTTCAGCCTCTTCAAAGACACGTTCTGCAAAGTCGCGGGTGTTACACTTCTCGTGCTGCTGGAAGTACTCGATGGATTTGTTGAGTAATGCAATTGTCTCGGCTTTAGGAAGTTCCTGCTGCTCGTGCAGTTGTTTGGTGATAAACTCTTTGGTGGTGGACATAAAACTCTGGGTTTGATGGTAGCCGTCGGCAAGAACCTTCAAGCCCATGGCGCTCTCACGCCACCAGCGGACTTCTGAGTTGCGACGTGATTTCTCCGCACTCAAGACACGAAAACCGTCTTCTTCTTCGGTGTTGATAATCAAACACATTTTGTCCGCGCCGTCCAGTGCATAGCCTTGCATCGCACGAAGCTGCACTGCGGCGTCGTTCTTGTGTGCAGCGCTACGCAACTGCAGAAAATCGGTCGGATTGTCGGCGATAAACACACACAAGGCATCGAAGACCTCATCAATCAACACAACGTCGCGAATGAGGGTCAGACCGATGAATACCTCGGTGTCAGGGCTGCCGGACATCAGGTGATGCAGATGTGCGCCTATGACTCGCGAGTGACTTCCTAGCGACGTGGCATCGTGAAATACCTCGCGCACCAAGCGGTGGAGCGGATGCGCGCCGAGACCTTGTTCATGCGCAAAGTGAAAGAACTCGTCGGTCTTCAACCCGGAAAGCAAATAACGCAGCATCAGCTCTTGGGTCGACTCTTCGATCGGTAAGGGTTCAATGCTTGCTACAAAGGTCGAGCTCTCATCCGCCGGACGTATGCAGTGGATGTAGCAAGATTCGATAGTGCTACTGCTGAAATCAGATGCAATCATATTCGTCGTGGTATGTTCGAGGAGAATGTGTCGCGGTTTTTGGTCTGCAGGCAGACCTAAGTGAACACAGAAGGGCAAAATAGAACGCACGAGGCTTCCGCCTCGTCAATTGCTTATCAACATTTCATCCATTACACAAGGGATTACCATGACCAGTGATTTTCTGGCGAGCAGCACAGCCGTATTTCTGAGCTACCGTTCGCTGGGTGAGCGAGCCATTGCCCAGGTGTCGGACGAAGCCTTGAACCGTCAGGAGGATGAAGAGTGCAACTCCATCGCCACGATCGTCAAGCATCTTCACGGCAACATGATATCGCGTTGGACCGATTTTCTCACGAGCGATGGCGAAAAGGAGAATCGCCATCGAGATAACGAATTTGAGGTGGAAGCCCTCAGTCGTCAGGAGCTTATGAACCGCTGGAATGCCGGTTGGGAATGCTTGTTTGCCAGCATGAGTAGTCTGAGCTCAGCCGATGTTGAACGTGAGGTTCTCATCCGAGCGGAAGCGCATAGCGTTTTGGAAGCCATTCAGCGGCAGATCGGGCATACGGCGTACCACGTGGGACAAATCGTGATGCTGGCGAAGATGTATCGGAAGAGCGATTGGCAAAGTCTGACTGTTCCTCGAGGTCAATCTGAGCAATTCAATGCTCAAATGCGCGCTAAACACGCCAAGAATTGATTGTCGGTGTCAGATCCCGACCCTTGCGTTTGAAGAATTTTTGAAGAATTGATAAGGTTCCGAAACGGAACAGATTCCCTGCGTGCTCAGTAGATTGCGCTCAGAAAGGGATTGTATGCTATTTGACGACCCGCAATTCGAGCAAATATTTCAGTCACACACCAAACTCCTCACTGTAGACGAAGGCGCCGTGCTCATGGAACCGGGGATGACCATTACGGTCATTCCAGTGGTACTCAGCGGGTGCATTCGGGTGCTGCGTCAGAGCGAAGAGGGGGCTGAAGCTTTTCTCTACCACATCCTATCGGGCGAAACCTGCGCCCTATCGCTCACCTGTTGTTCCACCACTCGGCGTAGTGCTATCAAGGCTGTTGCTGAGCAACAGACGCAATTCTACGCCGTGGAACTGCGTTATGTGGAAGAGTGGCAGAAATACTCCGTGTGGCGCGAGTTTGTGGCGCTCACCTTTCAATCGCGATTGGAGCGGCTGTTACAGGTGATCGATGACATCGCCTTCCACAATATGGATCAGCGCTTATGGACCTACTTGCTCTCTCGTTTTCGCGCTCAAGCCTCGGATGTGCTGCACGTGACCCACGACGATATAGCCCAGGAGCTGAACATGCAGCGTGAGGCTGCCACCAGACTTATCCGAAAACTGAAAGAAATGGGCAGAATTGAGACCGGACGCAACGAAATCCGACTTTTGAAAAAAGATGAGTTATGGTAACAATTGTTCCTGTGGAGGCTTTTGAAGCTCGATAGTTTTGTATCACAAACAACAACACAAGAACGGAGAACACCATGATTAAGAATATGTCCGCCACCGATCGCCTGCTCCGCCTGGCGTTTGCCGTGGTTGTCTTGGTCCTGTATTTCACCAATGTCATCAGCGGCACGCTGGCATTGATTCTGCTTATCGTCGCCGCCATTTTTACGCTCACCAGTCTGGTGAATTACTGTCCCATCTATCAGATTATCGGACTCAACCGTTGGGTCAAGAAGTCCGACTAATCAGCGTCGCTTAGTAGTCTCTCAGTTCGCGACTGCCTTCGGCAGGCGCGTATTGAAAAAATCCTGAACGTGTCGTTACGAATCGGGCGGCTTGAACTATGTCTGTCCGGCTTTCGAAACTTAACACAGCCCCGTTTCAACATTGTCACTCTAGTCTTTACATCATCACTCACATACACCATTTACTCTTTTATATCAGCGTATGGAAACACAGTCATTTCTGCAAACGCGCACCATTATCGATGTGCGCACTCCTGAGGAATTCCACGACGGACATTTTGACGGAGCCATGAATATCCCGTTTAGTCTTTTACCTCTCAAGCTCGACGAATTGAAAGCCATCACGAACGACATCACGCTTTGCTGTGCATCCGGCGCTCGTAGCCGCGCTGCTGCTCGCCTACTGCACTCCAATGGCATTAACTGCACCGATGTGGGACCGTGGTACAACCTGCACGACCTGCAAGAACAACACGAACTCAACGTTCAAGGAAAGGGCTTGATATCATGATCAACTTCCTGAAATCGCTGCTGAGCTCAGCACCCGAACCGGATTATGCTTCCTTAGTCAACGAAGGTGCGCTGATTCTCGACGTGCGCACCGCTCGCGAGTACGCATCAGGTCACATCAAGGGATCGGTCAATATCCCGGTCGACAAGCTGAGTCCCACACACAAGGATCTCAAGAATAAAAACCGCGCCGTGATTACTTGCTGTGCCTCCGGCGCTCGCAGTGCCGCCGCCGCCCGCATGTTGAAGTCTAGTGGCTTCGACGCCGTGCACAACGGAGGTCCTTGGCATCAATTACAACGCAAGATTTTGAACTAAAGCATAGCGTCGCGTTCAATTCTTTGTGCGCGACAAGAAAGCGAAAGAACTCTGTCACCACCACCATCACCATCACCACCATCACAAAAGCTATCACTACAACACACATCACCATGGATCCACATCAGTATAACGTCACCATTACCTGGAACGCCGATCGACGCGGCACCATGTGTTCGCCCGAAATCGAGGAACACGCCGCACACAAACCCAACTGCGTGGAGGTGGCAACACCACCGCAGTTCCCGAGCGGAATTCCCGGTATATGGTCACCCGAACACCTCTACACGGCAGCCGTCAGTTCTTGCTTAATGACCACCTTCTTAGCCATCGCTGAAAATTCCAAATTGGAATTCCGCTCCTTTACCTGCGGATCGAGCGGGACCTTGGATAAAGTGGAAGGCAAGTTTCAAATGACAGCCGTGGAACTCCGACCGACTCTTGAAATTCTCCACGAGAAAGATCTCGAACGAGCTCAGCGCATCTTGGAAAAGTCTGAGGCTGCGTGTTTGATCTCGAACTCGATTACCGCAAAAGTGACCATGATCCCTCAGATCATCGTAGTGCAATAAGAACGTGCGGTGAGCTTGCTTCACCACTTGCCCCGCATGATTCTTCGTTTTAAGCCAATGCACCCTACGCATTGGCTTTTTGCGTTGTGGGAATGATAGACAATCGAGTGGTTTACGATCGGAGATTGAGAGGCCGTACTTTTGTGAGCGCGAGAGCGCAGGCACGAAAACCCGAACTGAGGCGTCGTGCACCTACGATGGACATTGTATTCACGAGAGGAAAAAAAACTATGCGACAAGTCTTACTCGGTCCTTCCGGATTACGCGTCTCCGAACTCTGCCTCGGCACCATGACCTTTGGCACTGAATGGGCCATGGGAGCCGACTACGAGTTGAGCAAAGCCGTGTTCGACACCTTTGCCGATGCCGGCGGAACCTTTGTCGACACCGCCAATCGCTACCACAACGGAATTTCTGAACAGTGGACGGGAGAGTTCATTCACTCTGACCGGGATCACTTTGTTCTGGCGACCAAATACACGCTGAGCGACAGGGAAGCCGATGTGCAGTTCTCCGGCAATCACCGCAAGAACATGATGCGCTCCGTGCACGCCTCGCTCAAACGCATGAACACAGAGTTCATCGATTTGCTGTGGTTGCACGCCTGGGATTTCACCACACCGGTGGAAGAAGTGATGCGCGGATTGGACGATTTGATTTCACGAGGCATGGTGCACTACATCGGCATCAGCGACACGCCGGCATGGATTGTGTCGCAAGCCAACACCCTGGCGCATTTCCGCGGATGGTCGACCTTTAGCGCGTTGCAAATCGAGTACTCCTTGCTGCAACGCACGCCGGATCGCGATTTGCTTCCCATGGCAAAAGCCATGGGCATGACTGTCACCCCTTGGGGGGCACTCGGCGGCGGTGCATTGACCGGCAAATATCTGCGCGGCGAGCAGGGACGAGTTGCTGAAAACTCCCAACGACGCAGCGATCGCGCTCAATCGATCGCGCAAGTTGTTGTGGACAGTGCTGCAAAGCTGAACGCATCACCCGCTGCAGTGGCGTTGGCGTGGACCCGTCAACGTGGTCAATCCGTGGTTCCCATTGTGGGCGCTCGTACGGCTGCGCAGTTGCAAGACTCGCTCTCGTGTGTAGACTTAGTGCTTCCGGACGACATCCTCAAGAGCCTCGATGAGGTCTCTGCTATTGAGCTTGGCTTTCCGCACGACTTCTTATCCAACGGCCCCGTCAACGGCGCCATGGGTGGCACATTGAATCTCATTGATGGTCGACGAATGTAGGCAGTTCGCGCTTGGCGAGGCCCCGCGAGGAGATGTTCTTACACAGGCAAAGGCTCGGCTGCTTCGCAACCGAGCCTTTGCATTTGGGTGAAAACCGAACAGATGATGCTGTGTTTGAAGAGTGACTGAGCTTAGAGAGCCTAAGAGCAGAGTGCCCGAGTGCTCAGTCCCCGACACGCGTTAGCACTTTGCATTGGGAAAAGTGTCCGAAACTGTTCGTCGTGCTCAACTGGTACACATAGGCGGCATCCTGCAAGTTCCAGTCTTCGGTCTGTGCGTTGAGCACAACCTCATGCTCACCCGGATCGCGGTATTCGTCGAGAACTGTTGCGACCTTCCGTCCGTCCAGTGCATAAATTTCCAGGAGGACGAGTGCGGGATTGGCAAGCACAAAGGGAATGCGACAGCGATCGGCAAAGGGATTGGGTGAGTTTTGAAGAAGTCGGAATTGTCCTCCGGTTTCCGGCTCCAACAGGGCCACACCGCTGGTCTTCATGTCGATACCCACAAGCAGCTCGGCATCGTAGCCACCTTCGCTATTAGCGCTGATGCTTGCTAACTGAGTTGAATATCCATCACTGAACACCTGATCGGCTGCGTTATTGGCAACGGAGGAGTTCTGTCCGTGAGCCGCATAGAGTGTTGTTTGATACACCGATGTATTGAGGCTGTCGGGAAAACAGAGCTGCGAGGTGACACTCAGCACGGAATTCAAGTAGATCTCGAAATGGACGTGAGTAATACGACCATTATACCAACCGGGGTAGATGGTGCTGAATCGCACCTGACCATTGGCATCGGTCATTTGAATGCCGCGACAAAATGTTTGTCCCACCGTGTTGATGCCCGGCTGATTGTATCCCGAGTACACGCCATCCTTATCGCAGTGCCACACATCCACGCGGGCGTTGGTGACGGGCGAGCAGGAGTCGTTGATGTTCACGATCGTGAAGGTCACATTCAAAGGCAATCCGGTCTTGTCCTCATTGATCTGCTGACGGAACTTCGAGTAGTCCTGGCTCAGATCCAAGGGATAGGGGCCGCGAGTTTCCGACGGGATCAACACACAGGTGCCATCCATGCGCTTTTGTAAACGCGACGCTGCAGAAAGTTGTGTGACATGGTTGCTCGGTACCATCGATGCAATGCCGATAGCTCCAAGACTGCGAAGAAAGTTCTTACGATTCATAGTGGTGTCCTTCTCAAAGTGAGACTCAATATCAAATTCACCGCGTTGAAATACTCTTCCGTGGGGTGCAGGATTCCGATCCGCTCTTGATGCAAACAAACCTTCCAAGTGCGATCGGTTACAAAAAAAATGCGCTGTGCCTGTCGATGCGGTGATGCAGAGAGCAAGACGAGAGCTTGAGAGCCTTCAGTGATTGCCTTTTATGTATCTACACACATCTGCGCTCTGAGTGAGCTTTCCCTGTATTTTTGAAGCACTCGTCACCGACCCGGAGTATCTTGATGCCTGCTGAAAAGTCCAGTCCTCGCACGAACATTCCAGAACCTGCCAAGCGCCTCGCTAAGTCAACTACTGCTGCTGCACGACACCGCACCAAACGCTTAAAGCAAAGTCCGAAGGACTCTCGTCGTACACGCAAACACGACAAGAGCTCTGTTGCCACCGGCATTGTCGAACTGACTGCTGATCAGCTTCGCTGGCGATGTGATGCCAGCATTTACACCTTCAAAAGCACAGCCGAACTGGAGCCGTTGATGGGCATTGTAGGACAACACCGCGCCATCGAGGCTATTCGATTGGGAGCGGAAATTTCGTCCCGAGGCTTCAACATCTTCGTGATGAGCTTGCTGGGCACGGGACGTCTTACCACTATTCAATCGGTTCTGCGCAGAGTGGTGAAGTCGCACCAGGCATTTATCGACTACGCCTACGTGCACAATTTTAAGTATCCCGATATGCCGCGCCTGCTCAAGTTTCAGGCCGGTGGAGCGCGTGCCTTCGCCAAGGCCATGGAAGAAAACATCACAGTGCTGCGTCGCCAAATCCCGCAGCTCTTCGACGATCCCTCGTTTCGTCGCTCTCGCACCGAACTCATCAAACGCTTTCGTCATCAAGAGCAGGCACTGCTCGAGAATTTTGACAAAGAGCTGCGCAAAAAAGGGTTCACCTTAGGACAGGTGCAAGCAGAGGATGGCACGACATCTCAGGATGTGTTCGTGCTGTTAAAGGACAAAGCCGTGTTGATCGACGAGCTGGATGAGTTGGTGACACAAGGACAAATGACGGAGCGACGCGCCGAGGAACGTCGTGAGCAATACCTGCAGTACCGCGATGAGTTGGCAGATATTGCCCGAAAACAAATGCAGGTGGGTCAGGCCTTTCGTGTATCACTTATTGAACACGACCGCAACCATGCCGCTCGAATTGTCAAAGATGTGTTCGAGAGCGAGCGCGAGCACTTTACGGAAGCCGGTGTTCAAGACTACCTCAACGAATGCGAGGAAGACCTTCTGCAGAACATCGAGATCTTTTCGCCCATCCACGCTGAAGAGGGGAGCGATACCGTGTTGTCGTCCGGTATGAACGTGAGCGACAAACTGCTTCAGTATTCCGTGAACGTGATTCTTGACAACTCAGAAACAAAGAGTCCGCCCATCATCATCGAAAGCTATCCGACCTACGTGAACCTCTTTGGCACGATTGAAAAGAAGATTGACAAGAGCGGATATGTCAAAACCGACTTCACCCAAATCAAGCCCGGAGCTCTGTTGCGCGCTGACGGTGGGTACTTGATTGTCAACGCGAGTGACTTACTCACCGACGCCAGCGTGTGGCAAAACCTGAAGAGGGTGTTGTTGTATGGTCGTTTGGAGATTCAATCCCAGGACAGCGCCGCCGTGATGAACACTGCCCTCAAGCCGGCACACATCGAGAGCAACGTAAAAGTAATAATGCTGGGCAACTACGAAACCTACACCGCCTTGTATGAGGTCGAGGAGGATTTCAAGAAGATGTTCAAGATCCCGGCAGAGTTCGACTACGAAACTGATCGCGCCGAGAAGATGTTGCACAACTATGCACGCTTTATTGCCAAAATCTGTACCGAAGAAAAACTTCCACATGCCAATCCGCAAGGTGTCGCTGCCATTGTGGAGTGGGCGGTGGCGCAGACGGAAGACAAGAATAAAATCACGATTAATTTTTCAGAAGTGGCGGACTTGATTCGCGAAGCGGCGTTCTTTGCCAAGCAAGACAAGAAGCGGGTTCTGGGTCGTTCGAGTGTCGAGAAGGCAGTAAAGATGCGTCATCACCGCACCGAGCTGCAGGACCATAAGATTCAAAACCAAATCTTGCAGGGCACAGTGCTGATCGATACCACGGGATCGCGAGTGGGACAAATCAACGGTCTCACCGTCTATAGCACCGGTCTCGTTTCATTTGGCAAGCCGGCTCGCATCTCGGTCAGCACCAGCGCCGGTACGGCCGGCATCATCAACATCGAACGCGAGTCGGAATTCAGCGGCAATACG
The DNA here is from genome assembly GCA_039810585.1 of Chlorobiota bacterium. Taxonomy (GTDB): domain Bacteria; phylum Bacteroidota; class Ignavibacteria; order Kapaibacteriales; family NICIL-2; genus JBBATK01. Next base: position 70,519 of record JBDHXF010000004.1, on the reverse strand, counting down.
CACACCAAGGGCGTGCTTATTATTTCGGGTTTGTTGCGCGAGTTGTTTGCCCAGCGCCGTCCCTTGGCGCTCAGCGCCACCGTCGCGTTTGAGCAGAACTATGGCGGTGTGGATGGCGACAGTGCAAGCTCAGCCGAGATGTACGCCATGCTGTCGTCGCTCTCCGGCGTTGCCATCAACCAAAGCATTGCTTGCACCGGCAGCATCAACCAGAAGGGCGACATCCAGCCTGTCGGTGGTGTGAACGAAAAAATCAAGGGATTCTTCGAAATCTGTCAACGCCGTGGCTTGACCGGAAATCAGGGTGTGGTCATTCCACGACAAAACGTTGCCGACCTCATGCTTGACGAAGCGGTGATTCGCGCTGTGCGCAAAGGCACCTTTCACATTTGGCCCGTTTCGCGCTTCGAAGAAGGCGTGGAAATCCTCATGGGAATTAAAGCCGGTGCCATGCGCAGCGATTACAGCTATGCAGAAGGCACTCTGTTCCACATGGTGGACAAGCGTCTGGAGGAACTCTACCAAGTAGCGCTCCGCTGGGAGGCACACTAGCCACATGATGATACGTGCGGCTTGCAGGCCGCACGTATTAAAATCAGTCATTGACGACAGTCGTCGCTGACAACCAACTCATTGCGCCGGTGTGACGCGAACCTTGCCGACACCGGATGCGACGTTATTTTGCAGATATACACCAACGCTTGAATCATGAATCATCCCGTGCTCATCGCTCCCTCCTTACTCTCCGCAGACTTCGCCCGATTGGGTGATGAGATCAAGCGCTGCGAGCAGGCCGGTGCCGATGTCTTGCACGTGGATGTGATGGATGGTCATTTTGTGCCCAACATCACCATCGGACCACCGGTAGTGAAAGCACTTCGAGCTCAAACCTCGCTGCCTTTGGATTGTCATTTAATGATTGCAGATCCCGACCGCTACATCGCGTCCTTCATCGAAGCCGGTGCGTCGTGGATTTCGGTGCACGTGGAAGTGTGTGCTCATCTGCACCGCACGCTCAGCATGATCCGCGAAGGTGGCTGCAAAGCGGGCGCAGTGCTTAATCCGGCCACTCCGCTTGACTACGCCTTTGCCGCAGCACCACACTGCGATTTTATTCTGCTGATGTCTGTCAATCCCGGATTTGGGGGACAGCGCTTTATTCCCGATTTCCTCGAACGCGCCCGTACACTTCGTGCCTGGCTGGATGTGCATGGATATGAGAAGGTGCAGATTGAAGTGGACGGCGGAGTGAACCACGACAACGTGGGCGAGATCGTCCGCGCCGGTGCGTCCATCGTGGTCAGCGGCAACGCCCTCTTCTCCGGCGATCTCAGCACTAATCTCACAGCGATGAGACACGCCATTGCTCCACTTGTTTGAGAATATGGCAGGTTCCGCACAACGCCTCCACACGTTCCTCTCAGGTACACCTCGTGCATTCGTTGCGACCTCAACTGTGTGTACACGGTGACAACGCTTGACTCCACACGCAACGTCAAATGAGCTCCTGGCACAGATGCTGAACACGTAGTACTACGTATTTCCCCGTGTGTGGCTTTGCAATCAACTTTGGGTGTTGAGCCGGAGCTGCGCAATTTTGCTGCATCTCTCATCGACACGTACACGCTTATGGCACGCGAGGTTCCTCAGCCGGCACAGCCGGACTCTGTTTTAGATCAATTTTCCGCTTTCGTGGAGATCGTGCGCATTCTGCGGACGGATTGTCCGTGGGATCGCGAACAAACACACGAGTCGATTTCGCACTTGTTGATTGAGGAGGCCTACGAGACGCTTGATGCTATTCGCGAGAAGAACGACAAGGAGTTTTCCAAAGAGTTAGGCGATCTGCTCCTTCACGTGGTGATGCACTCGGTGCTGGCGGAAGAGCGAGGAGCGTTTTGTCTGCGCGATGTGATCGAGCGTGTGTCAGCAAAGCTGGTGCACCGACATCCGCATGTGTTTGGCGACGCGACGGCGAGCGGCACTGAACAAGTGTTGCAGAATTGGGAAACGCAAAAAATGAAGGAGGGACGTCGTTCCATCCTCGAAGGCGTCCCCAAGCAACTCCCGGCTCTGCTTCGCGCGCAGCGCACGCAGGAAAAGGCAGCGAACGTGGGATTTGATTGGGATGAGCGACACGACGTGTGGCTCAAAGTGGAAGAGGAGCTGCAGGAATTCAAGCAAGAAATCCTTGAGCAGAATCGCATTGCTACTACTGAGGAGTTTGGTGATCTGCTCTTTGCGCTGGTGAACGCCGGACGATTTGAAAACATTGTTGCCGAAGAAGCATTGCAGGTAACGACGAATAAGTTTACGCGTCGTTTTCAGTATATCGAGGACAAAGCCCGGGAGCAAGGACGGGCCTTGAGTGATATGACCCTTGCCGAAATGGATGTCTGGTGGAACGAGGCAAAGACTGCCGAATAATCCAACGAACGCTCGACTGTGTGATACGGACTCCGGTCCATACTGTATGCCTAGCCCTCATGATTCTGTTGCTTCTCGCCACAGAACTCATTGCTGTGCCGCGCGTCGATACGCGTCGTGATGGTCATCGCGCCAAGCAGTCGCACAAGAGGACTCATCTTCAGAGCTCGCGCCAGGGGCGCTCGCTATCGAACGCACGACACCTGCCCTCCGATCCCATGGCTCTGCACTCATTCGCTGCCGAGATGCTGAAGAAACATCGCAAAGAAGCGGCAGTGCAGCAGAGCTTGTCATCTCGAGATGAATGGTCGTCATCGACTACGTCGGATCTCAGCGAACGCGGAATAAAGAGGTCTGACAACAGCTCTGTTTCAAGTACAAGCGATCGTGCCTCCGGAGGAGGCGAGAATGAAGAATCTCTAGTCGATGCGGCAACGGAACGTCGTTTAATTCGCGCCTCCGAATCCACTCCGTCGCCAACATCCGGTCCCAACATCTGCATCGCCATCACCGGCGTGGATTCGCGCATCGGTGTAGCACAGAGACACGCTGACGCCAACCATGTGCTGCGCATTTGGCCGTCGAGTGGTCGCATCGAAATCTTCTCCATCCCACGCGGCACCCACGTGGAAGCCGGCTTTAAATGCGACGCGCTGAATTATCTCGCCAATCTGCGTTCGAACAAAGGCAGAGAGGTGTATCTGCGCAAGCTTGCCGATATCGCCGGTGTGGGACGCATCGACTATTATGTGGAGATGGGTTTCTCGCAAGCCATAGGATTAATTGAAATGCTGGGTTTTAAAGATAATGCCGCATCAACGCTGCATGTACTGCGAACCCGGAAGGCCTATGCGGTGGGGGATTATCAACGGTGTTATAATCAAGGACAATTTATTCGCCAGCAAATCCTGAATAACTTCAACAAGTCAACCGGCTTTCTTGGAGGCATTGCCCTGCGCGGCGCGCTAGGATTAGTGGAAACAAATTTGACGGTGGACGTAGCCCGGTCGATCATTCAACAATTGGAACAACAGCATTTCCCATCGTCTCCATCGGCGGTGACGGTTACGTTAAAGCCAGCCTTCAAGGCTCGCATGCAGGTGCTGAATTTGTCGACTGCCGACGCCGTCAATACACTCAATAAACAGCTCAGTACACGGCTCACGAAGAGCGGCTACATTGGTCGCGGCAAAGCACCTGCCTTCAATGCCTCAAGCTACGAGAGCAAACTGGTCGCAAAAATCCATCGCGCAGAAGCCTCGGTCGATCGAAATCCTAAGGCGGCCATTGCTGCATTATCACAAGTCTACAAACAGCGCTCCTGGATCCAAATCCAAGACGAAACAAAGCGCAGCCAGTACCTCAAACGCGTCTGCGAAACCCTAGCTCGCGGCTACGATAACACTGGATTTGCCATCGAGGCCGACAACATCCGATACTTCGAAGAACAACAACTCCACGGCGCCGCCGACATGATGGGAAAGAAGTAGGGGCGACGAGTTGTTCGTCCTACGAGCTGCGCAGCATCCAGAAGGCGAGGGTGGTGGCCAGGAGGCCGGCAAGGACGGAGCCACCGACGTAGAGTAGGGCCAAGGCTACATGTCCGTCGCGAAGTAATACGAAGGTCTCCGTGCTGAAGGTTGAGAAGGTGGTAAAGCCGCCGCAGAGACCGGTGGCGAGCAACAAGCGAAGGTCTGAACCAATGAGGTTACGAGCCGAGAGGGAATACACGAGGCCGATGGCAAAGGAGCCGACGACGTTGATGAGAAATGTTGCCCAGGGAAATTCGCTGTCACGCGAGCTGCTGATGAAGGTCGTCAGCAAGTAGCGAAGGATGCTGCCTATGGCACCGCCGATGCCAACCCAGAGGAGGGCTGACATTACTTTGCTTTTTTCTTGAACATTTCGAGCATGCGGTCGGTCACCACAAAACCGCCAACCACGTTGAGGGTACCGAGAACGACAGCGACGAATCCGAGAATCATGCCGGGGGTGTTTGAGGGGTCGGTGTGACCCATCACAATCAAGGCACCGATGATCACCACGCCGTGGATGGCGTTGGCGCCGGACATTAGCGGCGTGTGCAGAACGGCGGGAACTTTGGAAATCACTTCGATACCGACGAAGATGGACAAGATGACGATGTAGATCATCTCGATGTGAAGTCCGACAAAATTGAGAACGTCCGACATGTCTGCTCCGCGCTGTTGGTGTACGAATGAAGCGAAAGACACGCTCTTTGCTTCGGATTCAGATGGCAATTTAGGCTTTTTTAAGCTATTCCAAAAGTTTAGCCACATTCCGATCCGGTGGACAGTTGTGGACTCTATGCTCCGTAGTTTTGTGGTTTGGTTTCACTTCAACCCGGGCATTGCCTCATGGATGCACAGAAGCAGCATGGATTTCACAAAGCCACGATGGCGGGAATTCTCATCAGTATGGGAATTGTGTTTGGAGACATCGGTACATCGCCCTTGTACGCCATCACAGCCATTGTCGGCAATCGCATTATTAACGAAGATTTGGCCCTTGGTGCCTTGTCGGCGGTGTTCTGGACACTCACCTTTCAGACCACCATCAAGTATGTGCTCATAACACTGCGAGCAGACAATCATGGGGAAGGAGGCATCTTTTCTCTCTATGCGCTCGTGCGTCGCATGCGTGGTTCGTTGGTCGTCCCGGCTGTTATTGGTGGAGCTTTTCTCTTAGCCGACGGAATCATTACACCGCCTATCTCTGTTTCCTCTGCCATTGAGGGCTTGAAAATTCTTGAGCCGACGTTGGTGACTGAACCCATCGTGATTGCCATTCTTGTCTTGCTCTTTACCATGCAGCAGTTTGGAACCGCGCGTGTGGGACAACTATTTGGTCCGGTGATGCTCCTCTGGTTCTCCTTCATTGGGGTGATCGGAGCAATGGCGATTGGTCACAACGTACACATTCTCGCAGCCATCAATCCCTACTATGCCGTACACATGATCACGTCTCAACCCGAAGGCTTTTTCATCTTGGGAGGCGTGTTCCTGTGCACCACAGGTGCTGAGGCACTGTATTCGGATTTGGGTCATTGCGGTCGTGACAACATTCGCGTCTCCTGGACCTACGTCAAAGTCTGTCTGCTGTTGAGTTATGCCGGTCAAAGTGCGTGGTTGTTAGATCACATCGGACACCCTCTGGGCGATACCAGTATTTTCTTTGCCATCATCCCTCAACCATTGATTGTCTTCTCGATTATTCTGGCCACGCTGGCAACCATCATCGCCAGTCAGGCTTTGATCAGTGGTTCCTATACCTTGATCAACGAGGCGATGCAGCTCAGTTTGTGGTTTAAGACGAAGGTGGTGTTTCCCACCAATGTGCGCGGACAACTCTACATTCCGCGTTTAAACTGGTCGCTCATGTTTGGATGTATCGTGGTGGTGCTCTACTTCCAGGAGTCCAAACACATGGAAGCGGCGTACGGATTGGCCATCACGCTGACGATGTTGATGACCACCATCCTGATCAGTATGTATCTGCTTCAGCAGCGTACGTCCAAATTTCTCATTGGTGCAGCACTCGCCATTTTTCTGACGATTGAATTGTCATTTCTCGTTGCCAACTCACCCAAGATTGTAGAGGGTGGATGGTTCAGCATCGCCATCGGCGTGGTGCTGTCCATCATGATGTACATCATTTATCGATCCAAGCAAATTCGGAGTCGTTTGACAGAGATGGTAGACCTGGACGTCTTCGTCCCTCTCCTTGAAAACCTGAGTCATGACGAATCCATACCCAAATTCGCCACACACCTTGTGTACCTTACAGCCTCGTCCAATCCTTCGGAAGTTGAGCAATTGGCGATCGATTCTATTGTGCGACGCGCCCCCAAACGTGCGGATATTTATTGGTTTGTGAATGTGAACACCACCGACGAGCCCTATCACACGTCGTACAACGTTCAGATTCTTGACATTGGTCAGCGCGAAGCGCGTAATGTAGACGTAGTCTACGTCCGCTTCAATCTCGGATTCCGCGTGGAACCGCGTTTGAACACCATGTTCAGGGCGGTGATCGAGGATATGGTGAAGCGCGGTGAAATCGACATTGCCAGTCGCTACACCTCGCTGGGCCGACTGAACCAAACGGGGGATTTCCGCTTTGTGATCTTCCGACGATTTCTCTCGAACGACAACGAACTGCCACCGGGAGAAAAACTGGTGCTCGACGCTTACTTCCTCATCAATCGTCTTGCGGTGTCAAACCAAGAATACTACGGACTCGACACGAGCAACGTCAGCGTCGAAAACGTGCCCCTCGTGGTGTCCGCTCCGCCTCGCTACACCATTGTTCGCGATGAGGAACCGTTGGTGAAGGAATCGACGTTGATCAAGGATCACAAAACAAAAAGCTAAAACCGGAGCGTGCATCATTACCAGACTCGAAATATGTCTACAACTCGTCCCATTGGTGTATTCGACTCCGGCGTAGGAGGTCTCAGCGTGCTCAAGCATCTGGTGCACGTGATGCCGTCTGAGCATTACGTGTACTTAGGCGACACTGCGCGGGTCCCCTACGGAAATAAATCGGCGGAAACCGTGCAGACCTACTCCAAACAGTGCACGGAATTTCTGGTGCGTCAGGGAGTGAAGCTCATTATTGTTGCCTGCAACACCGCATCGTCCGTCGCTTTGTCGGTTATCCAACACCACTCTCCGGTACCGGTCATTGGCATGATCGAGCCAAGTGCGCAGGCTGTATGTGCCTCGACAAAAAACCATATTGTGGGTATTATTGGCACTCGTGCGACGGTTGATTCACACGCGTACGACAATGCCATCCACGCCACTGCCGGCACGGAGACCACCGTGCTCGGCCAAGCCTGTCCGCTCTTCGTTCCCTTAGCAGAGGAGGGCTGGGTGGCTCACCCTGCCAGTCGCGCCATCGCCAAAGAATATATGCGCTCCTTGCGCGAAGCCGGCGCCGACACCGTCGTGCTCGGCTGCACCCACTACCCGCTCCTGGCTGATGTCATACACGAGGCTATCCCTGAAGCCACTCTGATCGATCCCGGTCAGCATGCTGCACTCGAAGCCCACCGTCTGCTTCGCGCCACCGGCGACCTGCAAGAGGCGAGTGATGAGCCAAGCACCAATATCGATTTTTACGTCACCGACATCCCCTCCACCTTCCGGCAAGTAGCCAAGCAATTTCTGGGCTTCGATGTTGCGACTCCACGATTGGTTCATATTGAGTCGCTGTGATTCCGGGTTGTCGTTCGGGAGTTGTTGAATACGTGCCCGCTTCGCGGCGCTATGAGCTACGATATTTTGAGGTCCCATCATCCTCCCGCAGGACGCTCCTGCGCACGAAGTGCGCGAAGGATGAAGAAAAGTCCTCTTGTGCGACAAAGTGTTAAAGCTGTGAACAATTCTGTGGGACGTTAAACATGCAGAGGTCTTCGGATGTCTCACTCATGACCGACTCCATGCCTCCATCCCCTGTGTTGCTGTTCTGTGAGGAGAATCGAGTTGAAGCATGTCAAGTTATAACCACATTGATACTTCCTTACATCTCAGGAGCAGTTATGAACACTCGATTTACGACACGATTATTTATCCTCGCCACTGGCGTTTTTGTTGTCGCTTGGTGCGGACTACAAGCACAGCCGGCAGATTCTTCGCAGCATTGGCATGCGCCGTCACGGATGTTTGCGGGCGGACCAAGTGCGTTGAAATTCAAAGGATTGCGGGACCAACTCCATGTCTGGGCTCAGAAAGAAGTGGTGCCGACCTTGCGCGAGTGGAAGAGCGAATTTGATGCTTCGATGTCAGCCGGTGACTTATCAACACTCAATAGCCTTCGTAGTCAGGCTGCCGATCTTCGTCATCAACGACTACAACTTATGCCCACCATGCGCAAGCAAATGATGGCCGTTCGCGATGGTGATTTGCAACGCGATGATCCTGAAGTTCAGTCCTCGCGGGATCAAATGCAGGCTATCAGCGAGAAGCAACGTGAGCTTATGACACAAGTCAAAACTCTGGCGCAGAAATATCAGCCCTCACTACACTCTTTACGCCAAAAAGCTCAACCTAAAATCGAGCTGTGGGTTGCGTCGGCGACGCAACAGGCACAAGACTACGCCAAGGAAAATAATGTGCGACTCGGTCGCTTCGCGCCTGAGTGGATGGCAATGGCGATTCCGCGCTTTATGGCCGACACCAATGCGCGTTTTCATCACGAAGCCGCCGCTCGATTTCTGTTGTGGGATGGCGGGTCGCTGCTTGATACCCTTGGAAATCCGGGACTTATGATGTCAGCGCCTGAAAACAAAACAAACCCGTCGATGAGCTTTAGCTTGTCCCAAAACGTCCCAAATCCTGTCACCGGTGCCAGCACCACCATCAGCTTCTCCCTGCAGCAGGCCGATCATGTGCGGATGACCTTGGTCGACGATCGCGGCGAACAAGTGGCGGTGATCTGCGATAAGAATTACCCGGCCGGACAAAATTTTGTGGAGTTCCCGCTCGCCGCATTGGCCAACGGAAGCTACACCTATCGCATGGTGTGCGGTCAGGGTACCTTGAGTAACTCAATGACCATACTGCGTTGATTGTCGGGCATATAGTCTCTGCTTGAAGCTCTCTATTCTCGCGCCCTTCGGGCTGTGCTTCGCGGCTGGAGTGGGTGTGTGCTTAGTGTCTCAATCGATAGCCCTGAGGACCTGCCTGAGTGAGAATCTCAACGCAGAGTGTCACGACTTGTTAACCTGAAGAGCTACTACGACAAGATGACAGAATAAAAGGACTACCTGCTAACAGGTGGTCCTTTTCATTGTCGGGTAGTGTGCGTTCCTGTACGTTGTTCGGGCAGAGCGAGAATGCAGGGCATTTCAGTACGTTGAGGCCGCGTCAACAAGCTTTTCGGTCTGGATGGATACCACACCCGGCTCGCCGCACACGATACCGGCGGCTAGGTTGGCAAGCGTGGCGGCTTCCTTCATGTCGGCTCCTGCACAAATGGCAGCAGCCAAGGTGGCGATTGCTGTATCGCCGGCACCTGAGACGTCAGCAATGTGACGTGCAAAGGTCGGGACGTGCGCCACTGCACCGCTTTTTTCGAAGAGCATCATGCCTTGCGCTCCTAAAGTAAGAAGGACGTTTTCGCAGGATAAGCGGGCGAGAATCTCTTGTCCTGCTTTCAAGATGGACTCGTCCGTCTTTAGCGTGTATCCCAGTGCTTCCTGTGCCTCTTTACGATTGGGTTTGAAGACGGTGGTCGACTGAAAGCTGAAGAAATTCTCGAACTTGGGGTCGACGAAAACGGGGATGTTATTCTTGCGTGCAAAGTCCAACACCAAGCGAATCAACGTGGGAGTGATGAGTCCCTTGTTATAATCCTCAAACACAATAGCATCAAGCTTTGCTTGTTTTTCAAGTAACGCAGCGATTGCCGTAGCGCGCTCGTCCGAAATAGCCGCACGATGCTCGCGATCAAGGCGGGCGATGTGTTGGTTGTTCCCGATGATCCGAGTCTTTACGGTCGTTACCCGTTCCGGGTCCGAGAGCAGAGCACCGGTGTCGAGACCATTCTCTCGCGCGATGTCCACAAACATCTTCCCGGAATTGTCATCGCCAATAATGCCACACAATACAGGAACCACTCCAAGCGACGCGAGATTGTTGGCCACATTAGCCGCGCCACCAAGGTGAAAGGTTTCGCCCTCCACATCGATGACCGGAACCGGAGCCTCAGGAGAGACGCGGCTGACCGTGCCGACGAAATAACGATCGAGCATCACATCGCCCACAACGGCAATGCGATGACCCTTCATGGCCTGAATGAGTGTAGATGCGCGCTGAGAACTGAGTGAGGTCATAACGGTGTGAAAGTGGAGTGCGAGTAGAGTTTGGGTGCCGCGTACAGAGCGAGTGTTTCTCTATACCGAAACCTCGGCCTTAATATGCGGATGTGATTGATAATCAAGCAGTTCGAAATCCTCGAACTGAAAGGAGGAGATGTCGCTCACCGAGGGATTTATCCGCATTCGCGGAAGAGCAAAGGGAGTGCGACCAATCTGCTCGCGCGCCTGATCGAGATGATTAAGGTACAGATGCGCGTCACCAAAGGTGTGCACGAAATCGCCGGGCTGCAAGCCGCACACTTGTGCAATCATCATCGTGAGGAGTGCATACGACGCGATGTTGAACGGCACCCCCAGAAACACGTCAGCGCTGCGTTGGTAGAGCTGACACGACAACTTGCCATCGGCCACGTAAAACTGGAAGAGCACATGACAGGGCAGCAAATGCATCTGCGGTAAATCGGCAACGTTCCATGCGTTCACCACCAGACGTCGCGAGTTGGGGTTGCGCTTTATCTCCGCGATCACCTGTGCGATCTGATCGATAGTCTGCCCATCACCAGCCGACCAGCTTCGCCACTGCTTGCCGTAGACGGGTCCTAGATTTCCGTGCTCGTCTGCCCACTCATCCCAAATCCGCACGCCGTGCTCCTTGAGATACTGCACATTCGTATCACCCTTCAAAAACCAAAGCAACTCATAGATGATGGACTTCAGGTGCAACTTCTTAGTGGTGAGCAGGGGAAAGCCCTGTGCTAAATCACATCGGAACTGGTAGCCAAACACCGACAGCGTACCTGTGCCGGTACGATCCTCCTTGCGGATACCCTTGTCCAAAATGTGCGAAACGAGGTCGAGATATTGCTGCATGAGCGTCAGATTAGACCGCAATTTAACCAGCAGCGTTCGTTCCTCTTAACGGCAATTACGCTCGCCGAGCGAGTGGCTCGCGCCCTTTGAGGCGCGAGCCACTCGCTACCGACAGCGCAGCGCAGACTGTAAACCGCTAAAGCAGCCAATTTTGCCGGAATATGACTCTTCGGCTCTCAAACTCGCGCCCAATGCCGTGACTGGACATCAATTCTCGCCAAATTGTTTCCACGTCGCCGCTTTTTATCCCCTTCCAAACCCTCGAAATTTCCACGCATTCGTCGTTTTGTGGAAAAGCGTAAAAAGAGCGAGTGGCTCGCTCTTGCACGTGATTGTGGAAAAGCGAGGCTACTCAGCTAATAAAAGACTATTTACTCCTATTTCATTCTTAATTTTGTGGTGCCACTTCTTTGGGGTGTATTATGCCGACCAATCCGGAGCCTAATTCGCTGAGTATTCAGTCGAGCGACATTGTGTTTCTCTATGCGTCGGAGGGCATTGTCATTAGCGACGAGCAGGGGAAAATTGTCAAAGTCAATCCTGCCGGAGCGCAGTTGTTTGGGTACACGCAGCAGGAGTTGCTTGGTCAGGTTGTTGAGATTCTTGTTCCGCATCGGATGATGGGACAGCATAAAACCGAGCGGGAGCAGTTTCATGAGCGACCCCACGTGAGAAGCTTTGGTCAGCATGGCGGGGTGGTTGGTTTGCGCAAGGATGGCACTGAGGTGCCCTTACAGATCAGCTTGAGTCCTGTACAAGTGGATGGTAAAAACTATGTGATTTCGTTTGTAGTGGACGACAGCTATCGAGTGGAAGCCGAAACCCAATTACGCGCCTACGCCGATCGCTTGGAGAAGGAAGTGGCACACAGGACACTCATCTTGCAAGAAGCTGTTGACCAATTGGAGCACACTAAGCAGGAGTTGAGTCAGGCGCTGACGAAAGAGAAAGAACTCAATCACCTCAAGTCTCGCTTTGTGTCCATCGCCTCGCACGAGTTTCGAACTCCGTTGGCAACCATTTTGTCCTCGCTGTCTTTAGTGCGTAAGTACGCTGATATGGGTGACCAGGAAAAACGGAACAAGCACATCGAGCGCATCAAGTCAAGCATTGGCACGCTCAGCGATACCTTGGACGATTTCCTCTCGCTGTCCAAAGTGGAAGAAGGCCTTGTTGAAAATCACCCGGTGGCTTTTGATATTCTTGGCTTCTGTCACGAACTGGTTGAAGAGCTGCGTCCCTCGGCGCTTGATCACCAAAACATTGTGATTCGTCACGAGGGCGGCACTATCGTTGAACTTGATCCGAAACCCTTGCACACGGTGCTGACCAATCTGCTCTCCAATGCAATCAAGTACTCGCCCGACTATACCACCATTCAGCTTGATGTGAGATTGAGTGAGGGGAGTCTTGAGATTGTGCTGTGCGACCAAGGCATTGGTATACCTCGCGAAGACATGGAGCACATATCCGAGCGCTTCTTTCGCGCACAGAACGTGATGCACATTAAGGGCTCGGGTCTTGGATTAAATATCGTCTCTCGCTTCGTCGAGGTCATGCACGGCAGTTTGCATATCGAAAGCACAGAGAACGAAGGAACATGTGTCACTCTACACTTCCCGCAATGAAAACGATTCTGGTGATAGAAGACAATATTGAAATGCGCGAAAACATTAGTGAGATTCTCGAACTGGCTTCCTACCGCGTATTGAACGCTGAGCAGGGAAAAGTGGGAGTGGAGCTGGCGCTCAAGCACATTCCTGACTTAATTATCTGCGATATCATGATGCCCGTACTCGACGGCTATGGCGTGCTTCATTTGTTGTCCAAGAATCCGGCTACGCAGAATATCCCCTTCATTTTCTTATCCGCGAAAGCGGAGCGTTCCGATGTACGACGCGGCATGGAGCTTGGCGCGGATGACTACCTCTCCAAACCCTTCGACGATTCAGAACTCCTGGCGGCGGTGGAGAGTCGTCTGCTGAAACACGAACGCGTACAAGGTGGCTACGATCGCTCAATGCAGGGATTGGACAGCATGGTGCAGGAAGTGCAAGGCGACTTGCAGAGTCTTAGCGAACACCACGAGAGTCGCTTCTACCGTCGCAACGAAACTATCTACAAGGAAGGCTCCATGCCGCACGGAATCTACCTTCTGCTGAAAGGAAAAGTCAAAACCTTTCGTACTCACGAGTTGGGCAAGGATCTCATTACTGCCTTGTATGCAGACGGACAGTTCTTCGGCTATCTCTCGCTCATGGAAGAACAGCCCTACGCCGATGAAGCACAGGCCTTGGATGACAGTGAGGTGTGTTTTATTCCCAAAGAAGAGTTCTATGCATTGCTGCTGCGCAATCAAGCAGTGTCGAAACAATTTATCAGGTTGCTAGCCGACGAGCTTGAACAAAAGGAGGAACAGCTCATCAAGCTTGCCTATAACAGCGTACGTAAACGGGTTGCGGAAGCATTGCTCAAGCTCGAAGAGCGCTTTGCGCAAGCGGATGAAGAACACTTCCATATGAACATCTCTCGCGAGAACCTGGCAAACCTGGCTGGCACGGCTACAGAGACCACCATTCGCACACTCAGCGATTTTCGCGATGAACATATCATTGCCATTAAGGGGAGTCAGATCAGTATCCTCAACCGACAGAAGCTCGTGAGCATGCGCAATTAACAGCTGAGAAACCTATCCTTCTGACCAGTCTCATCGACAAAGATGATAGCGGTCATGCAGCGCCCTTGGTGCCTCCTCTACTTTTGAACCGACAGCAAAGCACTGACAGCAAGTTCAGGCTTAAGGACACGGTAGAGGAGGATGTATGTTGCTGCACATTGCTGATACAACCACGGTTCAAGCGCTGCAAGAAGCATTCAGCGCACTCTTTCCCTATCTCAAACTTGAAGTACTGGACGTTCATGGATTGGCGCCGCGTGCTCCACTCTCACCCCGCCGCAAAGCTCACACTACCCTCGCCGAACTGCGACATAACAAGTGTCACGCCGAAGTGCCCATCGATCCCGAAATGACTGTGCACGATTTCGAGCAACTGCTGCTAAGCACCTTTGGATTGCACGTCGAAATCTTCCGACTCTCCGGCCGGGTCTGGCTTAAAACCATGATGACCGACGACTGGACCCTCGCCTTTCAAAACGAGCAAGGTCGCATTCTCTCCACTCCCTGAGTGTAGAAGCGGTGTCGCTCCAAAGTGATTATTATTCGCGCAGCCTTCGGCTCGCGCTTCGCAACAGGTGTCAACACACAGGCGAAACTGACGCCGCTCATGTTTTTTTGTCCAACCACTCTGACAACAATCAGATTTTGCCTTGATGGGCATCATCGCCACCCGAATTGGCTTCGCTTAGTTTCGTCCCGCAAAACATCTGTTTCACACTCGGAGAACTACCATGACCTTGCTCACGCCAAAAAGCACCAAGAGCTTTCTTCCGTCGGTGTTTTCGGACTTTTTCGATAACGATGATTTTTTAAGTCCGAAGTGGATGAATTGGGTTTCCGAACAAAGCATGCCGGCGGTCAACATAACGGAAAACGATAAAGAGTTCCGCTTAGAGATGGCCGCACCTGGTTATGAGAAGAAGGACTTCAGCATTTCCGTAGACAACGACATGCTGAAGATCAGTGCAGAAAAAGAGGAAGAGATGAAGACGGATAAAGACTCGTTCTGTCGTCGCGAGTTTTCCTATCGCTCCTTCGAACGCTCCTTCCGTTTGCCGAAGGCTGTGGAAGGTGACACTATCGATGCCAATTACGAGCAGGGACTGCTTAAGGTCCGTCTGCCAAAGAAACAAGAAGCACCGACCAAAACCGGTCGTGAAATTCCTATTGCCTAATTATCCGCAACGCCCGGCTACGCTACCGGGCGTTGGTGTACCATGTAGCGTCGACGCTTCGAAGAGAATGTGTTGTTTCATTTCATGGACGATACAACGATGACTCCGCATCGAAGTAATACACCCTTTGTCAAGCACTACTCGTCTATCGATAAAGACGACACGGAAAGCGTGGGCGGACTCAACGCTGCGTTGGGCGAAGCCTACAAGGCCTGTGCTGATGCGCCGTCCGTTATCGCGACGGGCTTTTGCCTGAGTACCACGGCCTTTCGACATTTCCTCGTCGCTAACGATGTGGATGTGCTCATCGAGCAGCAACTGTCACGTCTGGATTCTTCCAACGAGCAGCTTCAGAGCGTGACAGACACCATTCAATCGGCTATACGACAGTCGCCGCTCCCAAAAGAACTTCGCAGCGAAATTCTCCAGACCTTGGATTCCATGGACCTTTTGGGTCAAGCACTCTGCGTCCGCTGTAGCGCAACAGACGAGCTCCCGCTTGAGTATTCACGTCACTCTCGCTACCCTGCCTTCTTGCAAGTTCGAGGTGTCAAGATGTTGGAGAACGCCATTCGTGAATCATACGCGGCACTATACTCTGCTGGTGCTTTGGTGCGCAGATCGCGCGGACAATTTCCCGCAGCCGAGGCAGCAATGGCGGTTGCCATCCAACGCTACGATTTGGCAGACCTCAGTGCATCCGGAACGATCTATGGTGGAGACCCCGATTCGGGCTCTCAGCATTGCTATTATCTCCGGAGTTCGTGGTCGTTGGCATGCACCGTTGCTCAATCCTCATCACATCTTTTGGCACATGCTGCACCGGGCGCAGATTCACAAGTCGCGTCGCATCACCTAAGTCCGTGGTCAACGGCAAGCGAATGCGATACGTTTGTTGTGCACAAGCAGTCACTCACTCAGCACACACCTGCCATCATCTACCGTCGTTTAGGTAGCAAGCACCGACACTTTGTGGTGGCCACCTCCGAAGAGCTGAGTTCCGATCTGCTCTCGATTCGCACGACCGAACAACAGCAACAGAACTGGAGTCTGAGCGATGAAACGGTGCGCCGCATAGCATCCATTGCACAACGCATCGAGAGACATGTCGGCAGACCCATGGACGTGGATTGGGTGTACCACGCAGATACCGATCGCCTTTGTGTGTTTGACATACGGTTGTCGGTAGCGGAGCACAAAGCACCTCACCCCTTTCAATCTCACGCGGAACCGCTACAACAGGTACAGGACATGAGCCGAGGCCTGGCACTGAGTCCGGGATTTGGTGTCGGACCGGTCCGGCATGTGCATACTGTCGAGGATGCAGCGAAGCTGCGCTCGAATGAAATCCTCCTTGCCGATCATTTGCACAGCGAGTGGGAACCGTATCTGGGCCAGATGAGTGCGATGGTGCTTCATGCCGATGCGGATGCAGCACGAGCAGCAGGATTGGCGCGAGCCTTGCGAATCCCGGCGGTCGTGGGTTGCAGTGACCGAATTTTTGAAATCGCAGATGGCACCTTGCTGAGTGTGGACTGCTCTCAGGCTCCGAGGGCAAGAGTCTATGAAGCCGAAGCGGCTGCCTCAACGACGCGTTTCCATGCACCTCGAATTGGTCAGGACATGCAGATCATGCTTTCGCTGCCAAACATTGACGAGGCGATGTTTGCTTCTCTGCTGCCCAATGCGGGTGTGGGCTATGTGAGTGTCGATCGCATCATTGCGCAGAAGCTTGGAGTGGAAGCAGAGGCGTGTGTTCCTCATGTGCCGGGTCATCGCTCTACAACGCACCCGATCCCATCAGGGTTTGTCCATGGATACTCCTCAGCGGAGGAGGCATGGGTGCAGAAACTAGCGGATGAGATTTCGCTCTTATGCGCAGCCTTTGCGCCGAAGGACGTGATGCTGTGCTTGCCTGAAAAGATCTCACCCTTTGCACAAGCGCATTCCGCACAAGACGATGGTTACGTTGCTGCGAGGTCGGATGACAACCTTCGCGGTGCATCGGGACTCCTTTCTACTGCCGCATCGACTGCCGGTGAGATGCTCTTGCGAGCTCTGCACCTGGTGCGGCACGAACGCGGCTTTGAGAACTGTGTATTGTGCGTTCCCTATTGTCGTACCACCCAAGAGGCCCAAAAGCTACTTCAGCTCTTTGCGTCGCACGGATTCGAACGCGGCGTTTCGCAATTGAGAATTTTTCTGCTTGCCGACCTGCCATGCAACGCCGTTCTCGCATCGTCGTTTAGCGAATACTTCGATGGTGTGCTGATCGATACCGAAGAACTGCGCAGACTGAGTATGGGATTAAGCGACGCGAGAACGGACGGCCTGCCGGTGCACAGTGAAGAATATGCAGACGATAGCGCTCTCCGAAGCATGATTGCTGAAATCGTACATCAGGCTGGATCGCATGCACTCCGTGTGGGCGTCATGCACCGTGGTCGGCCGTACCAGCAAGCTGATTTGGACTTCTATGAAGTGCAGGGAGTGGACTTCATCGTCGTGGAGCCAGGAGCTGTCAACGCTCTCCTGGAGGAGCAGCATCGTGTGCACGCAGCCATGCAGGATCGGGAGGTGGATTGAGCGTTCCACCTGGCTCATGAATGCGAAATGGAAAGCGGTGTTGTGAATTTAGATTATACGAGGAGAATGTTATGAACGCGATGTTTGAAAACAAAGTTGCCATAGTCACCGGAGGTGCTTTCGGCATCGGCAGAGCCACAGCGTTGGACTTTGCGTGGAATGGAGCCAAGGTCTGCGTGGCTGATGTAGTGGACGACTCGCACACTGTCGATGCGATTCGTTCGGAAGGAGGAGAAGCCATTTTTTGCCACTGCGATGTGTCGTCCGAAGCTGACGTCCGCGCCATGGTCGAGAAAACCGTTTCGACGTTTGGGCGTCTGGATTTTGCGTTCAACAATGCCGGCATCGAAGGTCATACCGATAACACCCAACTTTGTACCGCGGAAAATTGGGATCGCACGCTGGGGGTAAACCTACGTGGAGTGTGGCTCTGCATGAAGTATGAAATCCCCGAAATGCTCAAACAACGCAAGGGAGCCATCGTCAATTGTGCATCTATTGCGGGGCTTGTCGGCTTTGCAGGACTGCCGGCCTATGTGGCCTCGAAGCATGGGGTAGTGGGTCTCACCAAATGCGCAGCGATCGAAAACGCAAAAACCGGTATTCGCATCAATGCGGTGTGTCCGGGCGTGATTCACACCCCGATGATTGACCGCACCACCGGCAAGAACAAGGCAGTGGAGAAAATGTATGAGGACATGGAGCCGGTTGGTCGAATGGGAGAGCCGGAAGAAGTGGCCGACGTTGTGATGTGGCTCTGCTCGGATTCCTCCTCCTTCGTCATTGGCGATGCCATTGCCGTGGATGGTGGTTGGATTGCGCAATAGTGCCTTCGGCAGCAGTGAAGCGGATAATGAGCTGCGCATGGCATTCCGGAAGAATGGTGCGACAATCTCATTTTCCGGGGCTGGCAATAGGATATCGTGCCATACGTTCACAGGCATACCATTAAACCTTTTTGTCTGCCGCGGGCACAAACAACTGTAGTACACACACGTCTGGGAAGGATGGATATTTCGATGAGGAAAGGACTGATTTCATTACTGGCGGTATGTACCGCAGTTGTGAGTACGGTGGCGCTTCGCGCACAAAACGACAAGGAAACGTTGGACAAACTGTTTCGCGATGATAGCGATGCTGTTGCTGTGATCGCAGCGTATGACGCTGATGTTCGATCGAGCATGTTTGTGGCTGCCGGTTCGGCAGAGCTCATTGCCCGTGTGTCCGATCTCCAACGCGGGTCAAACGAGTCGTTCAAGCGGGCGATCAGTGCCTACTCCAAGGACGATCAGGCGCGCATCTGGAACCTCACTCGTTTCGACGGATTGATTTCGCAGTTGCGGAATAGTCCCTCACGCGACAAGGAAGCCTACGAGCGCATTGCGCAGTCCTATCCTGAGGAAGCTCGAGCAGACGCTGTGAACGTCGCCACAACTCACCCGGAAGTGCTGGCAAGCATCGATCAGATTCGATCGGATTTCGATCGCAACGCCGCATCTCTATTGGCCGGTTATCCGGAGAACACACGTCAAGCCATGAACGTGTTGATGAAAAACCCGGATGCTCTGGGAATGCTGAACGATAACATGCGCATGAGTGTGATACTGGGTGATATGTACCGCCGCAACCCTGATTTGGTGCAAAGTCGCTTCCGTGACCTTAACCTTACGCTTGCCAATCGCAAGGCATCGGACATGGAGCAATGGAAGTCTCAAATGGCAAGTGATCCCGATGCACAAAACGAATTGAAACAGAGTGCGGCAGACTTTGCCAAAGATCAAGGCTATGCCTCCGCTGCGGGGAGCGAGGTCAATCCGGTGGTCGTCAACCACTATGTGGCCGTTCCTTACGGCTATTGGGCGGGCTATCCTTGGTGGTATGACACTCCATGCTGGGTGCCTTATCCCTATTGGTACCATGTAGGGTTTTACTTCCATTCCGGATCGATCGTGTGGTGGGGAACGCCGTCGTGGTATTTCCTTCACTGGCACTTTCATAGTCGACCACATTTCACTCTCTATCCGCACATCACCAATTTCTATCTCGACTATTTCTGTTGGGGTCCGTCTCGGTTTTACGCACGCAGTTCGTTTTATACCCGAGGCTGGTACCACCGCCACGTCGATTACATTCAACCGGATTTTCGAGAGAATCGAGGCGCGCGTGTCGATCGCATTCGTCAATGGAATACGACTCTTGGTCCACAAAACGGTACACGGACCACGAGTGGACGTACAACGAGCGGTCCGCGAACCGGTGTGAATCGGCCGGGTGCGAGCACCACGAACAGACCGCAGGGTAATACGAATCGACCGAGCTACATTCCAAACGCCGGTAATGATGGTCCACGAAGCATGCCGCGTGAAACACCGCGCGAGAATCCGGGAAGTGTGGAACGTCCGCGATCCACGCCCAGAAGCGGCGGAGGAGTGGAACGAACAGTGCCGAGAACTCCGCAGCCAAACGGCCCGGCCCGAAGCCCGGAGCGTCCGTCTCGTCCGTCGACCCCTTCCGGGGGCGGAACAACGCAGCCGCACACCACGCAACCGAGAACGGCGCCCTCGAGTCCGAGTCCGTCACGACCATCCGGCTCATCGCCGTCCAGGAGCACACCGTCTGGCGGTGGATCACCCCACTAGCGCATGCTCGGTCGGTACGGCGCGCATTCCCGGGTGTGCGAAAAAATCTCTAAGTCAATCTGAACGATGTACACGGAGGATGCGACCCATCCTCCGTAATTTTGTGTGGGAAACACGCGCTGACGAGTGGACGCATTGTTGTTCATTGCTCAGCGTTCATCACACATCAGCTCGTTTGGAAGAATGCTTATGGTCACGGCCTTTCACAACATTGCCTTACTCACCAGCGGAGGAGATGCTCCGGGTTTAAACGCTGCTATACGCGCGGTTGTGCGTGCGGCGAACTATCACGGCATCGCCGTCACCGGTATTCATGATGGGTACGACGGGATGATGGACGGTGATTTTCAGGAACTGACCTCCGCCGGAGTGAGCGGAATTATTCAGCGCGGAGGCACGATTCTGAAGTCGTCGCGCAGCGATCGGTTTACAACGGTGGAGGGACGTCGTCTTGCCTTCGAACAACTCAAGCGTCACCATATCGACGGCGTGATTCTTATCGGTGGTGATGGCTCCTTTGCCGGCGCTCGCGCCTTCACAGCGGAGCACAGCATTCCCTTTGTTGCCATTCCGAAAACCATTGATAACGATATCAATGGAACTGACTTTACGATTGGCTATGATACGGCGATCAACACGGCCATGGAAGCCATCGACAAGATTCGTGACACCGCGGAATCGCACAATAAAATTTTCTTTGTTGAAGTGATGGGACGTGATGCAGGCTTCATAGCCTACCGTACCGGTCTAGGCGTTGGAGCAGAAGCCATTTACATTCCGGAGACGAAGACCGATTTGCAACACCTGTACACCGTCTTAGATAAAGGCTGGAGTCGTAAGAAAAGTTCTATCATCGTCGTAGTTGCCGAAGGTGATGAGGTCGGCGGAGCAGCCACCATCTCCAAGAAAGTAAACGAACGCTATCCGCAATTTGCCGTCCGCTTGTGCATCCTTGGTCATATCCAACGCGGTGGCTCGCCAACGTGTAGCGATCGCGTTCTTGCAACAAGATTAGGTGTGGGTGCTGTCAACGCTTTACTGGAAGGTCAGAGCAACATCATGGTGGGCGAAATCAATCATGATATTGTGTACACACCTTTGGCAGACGCACGCAAGAGAGCATTGCAAATCACGCCGTCGATGATGGAAATGCTCAACATCCTGTCGTCCTAACGTGATCAGTACTCCCGCGTTCGCCGGATCGCTCCATGGCTTGGATACTTCGCGAATGATTCGGGATCATCGACTGACAAAGCGAAAGGGCTACTCGATTAGAACGAAAAACTCCCGTGAGCGCAGTACTTCTGCCTACTTGCCGGATTATTTAACGAAACATAGCAGGGTTCATACCGTAGGGAAAATGAGTACCAGGTATTGAATTCTTGCCACACAATCGATGAGCCTCGCCCTCACCATCTTGGGTTTCATCGTCTTCGGACTTCTCAGCGTGCTCGTGAGCGTGCTGATTTTACTTCTCGTCTTACCCTTACACCTCGAGCTAAATTCTGCGCGTCAGTTCTACGGTCTGCGCATTGTGCCACTGCTCTTTGCACGACTGTATTTCGCGCATGACGACATCTACTTCGAGTTTGGACTTGTTGGCTGGAAACGCCGGCAGTCAGTTATGCAGATGCTCGCTCGACCACGCTCCGCCAAGAAGAGGAACGATGCAGCCAACAAAACTCAGGGCGAGGATAAAAGGCGTGCAGATGTGACGAATACACGCGCATCAACGATCAACAAGAAGACCAAACGTCCACTTCCGCGATGGCTACAACCGAGCATGTCAAGGGTGCTCAGCACCGTGTCGAGTTTCCGAGTCCGGCGCGCTGAAATTGAGCTGGATACGGGAGAAGACGATTGGAATGCCTACCTCTATCCCATCTCGGGTCTCCTACGCGCATGGACACCGATTCGACTCGGTATAAACTATGAAGGACACGTGTCTTGCAACGTGCTCATCACCAATACCATTGGACATATTATCTACCGCTATTTCCGTAGCACTTCACCATTATTCACTTTCAGGAGTACGTCATGAACAGCTTTTCTGACATGTTAGGCAACATCACTGCCTTTCTCGAACAAGAAGCCAAGACAGAAACGATCATTGGCAAACAATTTCAACTTGGAGAATTCACCTGTGTACCGGTGATGTCCATCGGTCTCGGCTTTGGCGGCGGAGGTGGCGAAGGCAAGAGCGACGCCAAGTCGGTAGGCGGTGAGGGAACCGGTGCCGGCGGAGGCGCGGGATTGGGTATGGGGCCGGTCGGATTCCTCGTCACTCGTGGCGATACCATCCAGTTCCTGCCCGCAAAGGCCACACGCGGTCTAGGCGCAGCGATAGAGAAACTGCCCGACATGGTATCCAAAATGATGGAGAAGAAGAACGCCGAAAAGGCCGGCAATCCGGAAGCTGTTGCCTAGGGCAGCACAACTCAGGAGCTGAGTGACCTCGCTGAGCCGGATTTCAATACGTGCGCGGCGAAGCCGCACACGTATTGAAAGTTAATGAGCGTAGATGCGCCGGCTCTCCGTCTCGTTGTATCGCATGTACAAGACTCCCTCCTGCCACACCGGGGGGAGTTTTTGTTGTG
The DNA here is from genome assembly GCA_039810585.1 of Chlorobiota bacterium. Taxonomy (GTDB): domain Bacteria; phylum Bacteroidota; class Ignavibacteria; order Kapaibacteriales; family NICIL-2; genus JBBATK01. Next base: position 47,702 of record JBDHXF010000004.1, on the reverse strand, counting down.
GTATAAGCGACGTGGAGTGCTCTTCTCGCTCTTCTTCTCTGTCTGCGCTTGCACGTTTTGAGTTAGGTGCTAAATTTCGGGACACTACTGCACACTTCTTATGACACCACGGCCATTTTCGGTTTCCGTTCGGATTTTTCTCATTCTTCTCATCCTACCGACATCCCTTCTTCTTCGCGCTCAATCTGCCGACGACTTAGTTCAAAAAGCATGGAACGATCTGCAGAATGGAAATGCAAGTTCAGCAGAGCAAACATTTAAAGATGTCATTTCTCGCGATTCAAAAAATGTGCGAGCTAAACTTGGACTTAGTTTTCTTTATTCATGGCAACATCGAATGAACGATGGCTGGGATGTGTTCCTTGCAGCTATGGATAATGACGAGAAACCGGATGCGCTGTTCTATGCTATGATGGTTGGAGCGATGGCTCAATCGAACGCGGATAACCGCAATTTTCGAATTGGTAAACAGTATGAGTACTGGATGAAGCATCCGGACTCGAATGGCATCATTCAAGCCATGTGCACCAGTCGATTGGCGGATCACGAGCGAAACAGCGGGGAGATCGATGAATCGGATTCACATTACGCCATGCTGCGTACTGTTGACCGGTGGGCTTTTATTGGTCCCTTTGAAAATATCTCGGGAAGCGGATTTAATAAAGTGTACGATCCTGAGGTCAACGTAGATTTAAAAGCCTCATACCCCGCCCGTTACGGCACTACTGCCGAATGGTTTGTGCCCTCGTATCCGCGTCCGGATAAGTGGGTGGATATCGAGCGCCACTTTCCGACCGGTGCTGGCGTTTTCTATGCCTATACCAATGTGTATTCTCAAGTCAAGCGGAGCGTGCAACTTCGTATTGGCACCTCGGGTGCCTTTAAAGTATTTCTAAACGATGAGAAGATGCTCGAGTGTGAGGACGAGTATAATAACGATGTAGACAGTTATATCTGCGAGACAGAATTGCAGAAGGGTTGGAATAAAGTGCTGGTCAAAATGTGCGCATGGGATAATTCCCGAAATAATTTCATGCTGCGTTTTACTGACGCGAAAGGTCAGCCACTCAACGATCTGAAATATTCAACGGATATGCAGCAGTATCCAACACAACCACATGCGGTAGTTCATGTGTTGCCCAATCCCTATGAGCAGTACTTCGAACATCGCGTGGCGGCTCATCCCGATTACCCTGAAAACTACTTGCTGCTTGCCGATTGCTATTTACGCAACGACAAAGGTGAACAAGCTGAAGTGGTGTTGCGTGATGCACTGGATAAGTTCCCGAACTGTGTCGTGCTGCTGGATCGTATGATGGAAGCCTATATCCGAAACGAAAAAAACGACCAAATTCAAACGACACTTGAAAAGCTATGGTCGGTTGACAGTACGGATCTGTCAGCCTTAGACTTCCGTTTTCGCGAGGCTATCCAGAATAAGAACTATTCCGAAGCTGAACGCTTTTTCGAAGCCTATAAGAAAGCCTGTCCGGACAAGGAGGATGTTCTGGGCAAGCAACTCTACCTGCTGGCAAATTCCGGTAAGGAAAGCGACGCGTTGGAATTGATGAAGAAGTCATACGAAGACTATCCCTACTCGCTTGCTCTGTGTACAGGTATGGCGAATATTAACGAGCAGTCGTTGCACGATTATGATGCAGCCATCAAAGTGTGGACTACCTATCTGAAGGAGTACTATCAATACAATGCTCTGTCTGCCGTAGCAACACTCTACGCGCGGAAGAACGATCTTGAAGGTTGGGAAAAATATAGGGAAGCACTTCGCGTAGCGAGTAATGATGCGCCGGGCTTTAATTACACCACGGCCAGCGCTTATCTTAAAATGGAACGCTACGCAGATGCGGAAAAAGCCATTAAGCGTAGTCTGGAATGTTGCCCGAGCTCTTCCGATTACCATGAGTTACTCGGCGATATTTACACGCAGAGTGACAGAAAGTCCGAAGGTTTAGCAGAGTACCACAAAGCACTACATTGCTATCCGGGCGATATTAATCTGCGTGAAAAGTTGCAGAACCTGGAAGGCAAGAAACTCATGCTCAGCAACTTCTCGAGAGTTTCTATCGATTCGCTGCGGCGCGTCAACAAGGGAGCCGAACAGTTTCCGGATGACGCGAGCGTGATTGTACTCTACGACAATCAGTATGGCATATATCCTGAGGGCAGCTACCGCCAACACTTTGAGCTGCTTGTGAGAATTCTGAAGCAATCGGGCATCGACGACTGGAAAGAACTCAACGTGGGTGAAGGCGGAGTGATCGAAAAGGCGGTGACCATTAAAGCCTCGGGCGCTGAGATTCGTGCGGACGTGGATAAGGGTCAAATGGTGTTCAAGAGTTTGCAGGAAGGCGACTATGTGTATTTGCGATATCGGGATTATAGTCGTCAATCCGATCGCTTTTTCAAGACCTTCACCTTAAAACACGTGTTTTCCGGTCGATCGCCCATTATCCTAGCGCGATTGCAGGTGCTCACACCAAATGATTTTAAGCTGAACTATCGCAGTGTGAATTGCGACATACAGCCAAGCATTACGACCTGCGATGATGGAAAAATTTATGCGTGGACAGTAAACGATCAGCCGGCACAGCGACCGGAGGCATCCATGCCGGATGCTGATGTGATTGGAAAGTATGTTGAAATGTCCAGCATCGACTCCTGGAACTTCATCGCAGATTGGTACAGCGACGTCACTAATCGTAAATCAAAAGTGACCTACGAGATTCGCGAGAAGATGAAGGAACTCGTCCCTCATCCGGAGAAGCTACGTCAAGAGGAAATTGTGGAACGGGTGTACGAATTCGTCACCGACAGTATTCGCTACAGTTACGTTCCCTTCCGACAATCCGGTGGTACACCACAGAAGGCGCGTGATGTGCTTATCAATCGGATTGGCGATTGCAAGGACGTTGCGACTCTCGGCATATCCATGCTCTCGGTGGTTGGTATTGATGCGGATTATTGTCTGGTCAATACAAACACGGCACTCATGGGCGACGAGTTGCCAAGCTCCGACTTCGACCACGTGATTGCTCGCGTCCATCTTAAGTCGGGGATGCGCTACCTGGACTTTACCGCGTCAAACTTTCCGATTGGAACGCTGCCCAGTCCGGATGTGGATGCGTTCTCGCTACTGATTCGGCGTGACACAAAGGAAGCGCAACGCTTATCGCATTCCCTCCTGGATCCTGCGGTGAACCGAACATCCGGCGTAGCCACGATGAATGACGATGGCGATTTGCATATTCTGCGTGATGAAGAGTACAGTGGAGAAGCCGGTGCCATCCTTCGCTACGCCTTTCGCGGCAAAGGCGCAAAGGAGAGTGAGAAGACCATCCTCGAAGATCTAGCCTCCTATTTCCCGAACGTCAAACTCACGAAGCTGCGCTTCGATCATCTCGATAGCCTGAATTACAACGTAGGTGTGCATGAAGAATTGAATGCGCCGCACTATATCAACGACGTTGGCGGATACAAGCTCTTCCACTTTCCCTGGATGAACCGTTTAAACATGCAGGAAGAGTTTTCGTACGAAAAACGTGAATACCCAATTGAAGTGAAAAAACGCTACGATACCTTGGTCTCTGAATTCCGACTGAGCTTGCCGCCAACGCTGGCTCCGGTGGAGTTGCCGGCGGACGTTACACTGAATTCGCCCTTAGGCGCCTATTCCGTGCACTATCGATTTGAAAAAGGTGAATTGTATGCCAAGCGAGTGTTTAGCTATGCAACCAATAAAGTAACCGTGGCTGATTATGCCGTGGTTAAAGAATTTGTGAATCGCATCGAGAAAGAAGACGAGAAGCAGATTCTGCTGGGAGCCCCAAAGAGCACTCCGTCCACAAAGAAAACGACGAAGAAGAGATAGACGTCGTACAGACCGATCGTACACAAAAGCACCAAATCCTCGTTCGACCTTAGGTGACGAGCAAGGTAATCATCTGTCGTCTACGAAGGCAAGCGCATAGCGTGAGGCAATCACGAAGAATTGGAGAAAGAGAACAGAGAAGTACCACCAAGAACGTTCAACGAAAAGGAGACACCATGGCAAACAAGCACATCGATCTGCAGGACTTTTTCCGCGACCCGGAAAAGATTTCTTTTCAGCTCTCGCCCGATGGCGAACACATTGCGTTTTTGGCGCCGTTTAATGGTCGTCTCAACGTCCACGTACAGCATCGCGACGGCGGCGAGGTACGTGTTCTGAGCACACAGAGCACACGGAATATCGCAGGATTAACGTGGGCAAATTCTTCCTTGGTGTTGTACGTACGGGATATCGGCGGTGATGAGAATTGGCAGCTCTTTGTGAGCGATATCCACGACGGATCGGAACGTTGCCTAACACCGTTCCCCGGGGTACGATCGCAAGTAGTGGATGTGCTGGAGGATGTGGAAGAGGAGATTCTCTTAAGTATGAATCAGCGGGACCCAACCTGTTTCGACGTGTACCGCTGCACATTGAGTAGCGGCGCGTTGGAATGCATTTGCGAAAATCCGGGAAGCTTGAGCAATTGGCGGACGGATCACGACGGCGTGGTCCGTTGTGCGTCGCATACCGATGGCGTCAACAGCAGTATCTACTATCGAGACTCAGCCGACGATGAGTGGCGAGAGTTGCTCCGCTCCAACTTTAAGGAGAGCGCCACTGCACTTGGGTTCAGTTATGACAACCGTCAGCTCTACGTGATCAATACGATTGGTCGTAACACGGCAGCCATTCAATTACTCGATCCGGCGACAGCCCGGATCGGTGAGGTGTTGTTTGCCAACGAGAACTATGATATGGACTTCCTGATGATGTCCGATCATCGCAAGTGCGTGCTTGGAGCGGGGTACTGGGCGGACAAGGCAGAGTACATCGTCACGGATGCCTTGGCGCAGAAGCGATTCGCAACGGTGCGTTCTTTGCTTCCGGACCAGAATATCAGTTTCAGTTCGACATCACGCGACGAGCGTTGGTGGATTGTCGTGGCATCCGATCCGCGACAGCCTGCATCGTATTACTTGTACGACGATGAGAAGGCGACGATACGTCATTTGGCCGATGCACGTCCTTGGTTGCACAGTGAAGAATTGAGTCCTGTAGAACCGGTTCGATACACCTCGCGGGATGGACTGCTCATTCATGGCTACCTATGCATTCCCAAAGGCGCGGTCGCGAAGAACATGCCTGTGGTGATCAATCCCCATGGAGGTCCGTGGGCTCGCGACTACTGGCAGTTCGACCCGACCGTACAGTTTCTTGCTTCCCGTGGATTTGCTGTGATGCAGATGAACTTCCGGGGATCGACCGGCTATGGGCGTCAGTTCTGGCAAGCCTCCTTCAAACAATGGGGACGAACGATGCAGAACGATATCTCAGACGCTGTGCAATGGCTTGTTGCCGAGGGAATTGCTGATCCGGCTCGAGTGGCCATTCTTGGTGGTAGTTATGGTGGCTATGCGGTGCTGGCAGGCTTGGCCTTTACTCCCGAACTGTACTGTTGCGGCGTCGATATCGTAGGAGTGTCGAACCTCTTCACGTTCCGAGCGTCGGTTCCGGAGTATTGGAAACCGGCAAACGACATGTTGGATGAGATGATCGGTGATCCGATAGCTGATAAAGACTTGCTTCGGGAGGTCAGTCCCTATTTCCATGCCGACAATATCAGCGTTCCGCTTCTCGTCTTCCAAGGAGCGAGAGATCCCCGAGTCAACATTGCAGAATCCGATCAAATCGTCGGCGCGCTTCGAGCCAAAGGTGTGGAAGTTGAGTACGTCGTTAAGGACGACGAAGGACACGGCTTCGTGAATCAAGAGAATCGTTTGGAGATGTATCATACCATGGAGCGCTTCTTGGTGCAGCACCTCAAGCCAAGCGATGCGTAGGCGAAGCCTGCGTGAATAATAATCAGGATCTGTGATCTTCTTGTGTGTTGAGCACGAGACCTCTCGTACGGTGTTACCATTCGGTAACAGCGATTCATCGCCCAAAACCAACCGGTAGTTTTGGAGGACGAGTGAGAGGACACAATGGCAAAACAACAGCGCTACATTAATCGTGAATTGGCTTGGTTGGCATTTAATGCACGGGTGTTACAAGAGGCACAGGATCCGACGGTTCCGCTTCTTGAACGATTAAAATTTCTCGGCATCTTTTCCAATAATCTCGACGAGTTCTATCGCGTGCGCATCGCGAGCCTGAAGCGCATCATGAAGCTTGGATCGGGCTTGCGATCTGCTTTGCACGTAAAGCCTTCGGCTTTGCTGGATGACATACAGCGCATCGTGCTGCAGCAGAATCGCAGTTTTGAATCGACCTATCGAGATATCCGGCACGCATTGCGACGAAACCACATCGACATAATCAACGAGCGAAAGCTCACGGTTTCGCAACAAACTCTTGTGCGAGAATTTTTCCGCTCTCAGGTTCGTCCCGCCCTCGTTCCCATCATGCTGGATCAGGCTCCGACGTTCCCGATGCTGAAGGACTCGGCCATTTATCTGGCCATAAAGATCTCACAGAACGACAAGCCACGGAACACGAAGTACGCGGTGGCGGAAATACCGACCACGATAGTCAGTCGCTTTTTTATCCTTCCTTCCACCTCGTCCCACAAGGTAGTAATTCTGCTGGACGACATCATCCGATTCTGCCTGCCGGATCTGTTCCCTAATCAAGTGTTTGATACGATTGAAGCCTATACCGTGAAGCTGACACGAGACCAGGAACTTGATTTAGATTCCGATATCTCGCAGAGTTTAATGGAGAAATTGGAGAAGAGTATCAAGGCTCGTCAAAAGGGAAATCCGGTGCGCTTTGTGTACGACAAGGATATCGCGCCCGATCTGCTGGACTATTTGAAAGTGAAGATGAAGTTGCATAAGTATGACAACTTGATTCCTGCCGGACGTTATCACAATTTCAAGGACTTTATCGGGTTTCCGGACTTGGGAATTAAAGAGCTTGTCAATCCTGAACTCAAACCCATTCCACATCCTGCATTCACGGCGTCTCGCAGCGCCTTCGACGCCATCCGAGCGCAGGACATCATGCTACACTATCCCTACCAGAGCTTCACGCACTTCATCGACTTGCTTCGTGAAGCGGCCATGGATCCGGCTGTGAAGAGTATTCGAATGACCCTCTATCGCGCTGCTCGAAAGTCGCACGTGATGAACGCCTTAATTAACGCGGCCAGAAATGGAAAGGCGGTCACCTTGGTCGTCGAACTGCAGGCGCGCTTTGATGAGGAAGCCAACATTCATTGGGCAAAGGAATTGGCGGACGAGGGTATTCACGTGATTTATGGCGTGCCACAATTGAAAGTGCACTCGAAGGTGGTGCTCATTGAGCGAATGGAGCAGGGTAAACGACAGTACTATGCGAACCTCGCAACCGGCAATTACAACGAACGTACGGCGGCTATGTACTGTGACGATGCGCTCTTCACCGCCGACAAGCGCATAACCACCGAGGTGAAATCGTTGTTTGAGTTTTTCGAGAAGAATTACCTGGTGAAGAACTACAAACACCTGATCCTCTCGCCAAATCGGACGCGAGCCAAACTCACGAAACTGATCGATCATGAAATCAAGAACGCTCGATTAGGCAAAGCTTCAGGCATTACACTCAAGCTCAACAGTTTGGTTGACGAGCATATTATTGACTGGCTTTATAAGGCCAGCGGTGCAGGGGTGCCGGTGAACATTATGGTTCGAGGAATGTGTGCGCTGATACCGGGAGTACCCGGAATGAGCGAGAACATTCGCGTGATGAGCATCATCGATCGCTACTTGGAGCACTCACGCGTGTACGTGTTTGAGAATGCCGGCAAACCGCAGTACTTCATCTCATCGGCCGACATGATGACGCGCAATCTCGACCAGCGCATTGAAGTGACGTGTCCAATTTATGATCAGGCTATACAGCAAGAACTGCAGATGATGCTGGATATACAGTTCAGCGATACGGTCAAAGCGCGACGAATTACCGAAGCCCACGCTATTGGCGTGGTTCAGAAGGAGGAGGGGCTGGAGACGGCGAGGACGCATTCGCGCTCGAGTATTCGATCGCAGCTCGCTATTTATGCCATGATTCGACAGAAGACAGCGATCGTCCGCTCACAGAATAACTCCGCTAGTACGTAGATATTTTCTTTCCCAGCCATAGTTGCTTCCCGGTTAATCGGTAGGGTAGTGAGGGAGCGTGTTGTATGTTGCCCGCTTTCCTCATACCATCGGCAGTGCCACGAGCTCATGGCAGACGTGCGTGTGGAGAATCACTCGATGAGCGAATCTACTCATCGTATAGTGCTGATTGTGCATAGGAACAGCGAATACTCGTAGACCCAATCTTATGGAACAGTGGATATGAACATCCAGACTTTAGCCGCGATCGACATCGGCTCGAATTCGGTTCGCCTTCTGATTGAAAACGTCATTGATCATGACGGTCAGATTCAATTTCAAAAGAACACCTTATTGCGCCTTCCCGTGCGCCTGGGGGAGGAAGCATTTCTCCAACGGCGCATGAGTGCTAAAACCGCCGAACGTCTCACCGAAGCCATGAAAGCCTTTCATTCCATCATGTCGGTGCATGGAGTTGTGCACTACAAAGCCTGCGCAACATCGGCCATGCGAGAAATGGAAAACGCAGAGGAAGTGCTGCGAAAAGTCCACAAGGCGTCGGGCATCGACATTAGCGTGATTAGTGGAGAAGAGGAAGCGCGTATTATCAATATCAGTCAGCGCGCCTATGCCTTGAAGTTGAAAAAAGATTGTCTCTTTATCGATGTCGGCGGCGGAAGCACGGAGACGGTCGTATTTGTCGACGGACATTCCACGGCGGAGGAGTCGTTCCAAATTGGTGCGGTACGCATTCTGAATCACAAAGTGAAGAAGAGCGAGTGGAAACGTATGAAGGCGTGGTTGCGACACAAGGTGGACCTGCATAGAAAACTGACACTGGTAGGATCCGGAGGAAATATTAATCGCTTGTTCAAGATGTCGGAACAAGCCCCGGGAACTGCACTGGGTCTTCACAATCTGCGTTCGATGGTCGAGCAACTTCAAGACTGCAGCGTCGATGAGCGAATCGAACGATTTGATCTCTCTCCGGATCGCGCCGATGTTATTGTCCCTGCCGGCGGGGTTTTTCTCACGATCATGCTTTGGTTGGGTGCCGAAAAGATTTATGTCCCCAAAATTGGTCTCTCCGATGGTCTTCTGCAACGTGCGTATGACGAGTATTGTAACCTTCACATAACACATTGATGCAGCACAGAGAGCAGCCATTCTCTTCCAAACACACAGATAGTGTACACAATGGCTGACGCCATTGCCTATCATACGCCTACACATCGTCGCTCAGATTATCTCACTGTTACCCACACGTTCGGATCGTAACATAGAGGAAGCATAGAGCTAACATACCGTGAATAGTTTCGATTCTACTCGTAAAGATTGATGAGACACTATGCGGTTGTTGCTTTCCGTGGTCTTCGTGATCACGACACTTCTTGTCTGTACTCCATTGATGATCGCCTCGGACATCGACGGCGTTGTTCGTGATGCGTCCAGCGGAGAAACTCTACGTCGAGCCTCCGTTTTTACGACGGTACAGAACAAAGTTCGGGGTGTGTTCTCCAATGCCGGTGGTGCATATGTCTTGCGTTCGATACCCGGAGGTGAGTATGAAGTACACTGTCGATTTATAGGCTATAAAGAGAAAAAGATTGTCGGTGTTCGAGTTGTCGAAGGAAAAAACGTCCATCTCGACATTACCCTGGAACCGGTGCAGACAACCACGCAAGAAGTAGTCGTGGAAGCCAGAGCGTCACGAGAGTCGGACGCATCCATTTTGGCCCGTCGGAAAGCCGCCTCTGAATTGAGTGATGGCGTCGGAGCGACAGAAATTCATCGGCAAAGTGATCCCGATGCGGCGCAAGTGTTGAAGCGGGTGTCGGGCGTGACTGTCGTTGCCGACAAGTTCGTGTACGTACGCGGTATAAGCGAGCGGTACAACAACACTACGCTAAACGGCACCTCGCTCTCATCGAGCGAAACAGATAAGAAAGCCTTTGCCTTCGACATGTTTCCCAGCGAGTTCCTGCAGTCGGCCAGTGTGCTGAAATCTTTCTCACCGGATATTCCCGGCAACTTTGCCGGAGGCTCGGTTCAACTACAGACTGTCGATTTTCCCGAAGCAACCTCACTCAAAGTCCACCTCGGCGCATCCGCTACCGACAACCTGAGTTTTCAATCGCAGGCTTTCAACAGTTACACTGGCGCGTCGCTGGATTGGCTGGGCTACGATGATGGTGCACGCATGATGCCGTCGGTGTTACCGGCCAATCGGAACGAAATGAACAGTATTCTCTCGGCAGCACGAGCGTACTATGCCGGTGACACGAGCTCCGATAAAAAAGCTGCCGCCGATCGATGGCAAAGCATGGCCGGTGCATTTAACAATGGGTTGTGGCATCGCCAGACATCTACCGTGTATGTACTGCCTTCCTTCGGTGCTTCGTACGCCCAACTCTTTCATCCGGACGATGCAGAGATCGGCGTGCTGAGCTCTGTGTCCTATTCTAATCAGCTCAGTCTGCAACAGCTGGTGCGTCGGGGAATATCGTCCACATCAGAAACCTTGTTCGACTATCAAGGTTCCGACTGGTCGCGCAGCACAAGCGTCAACGCCTTGTTGAACGTTTCGGCGCGCATGAATCACACCGTACTGAGCCTACGCAATCTGTACAATCACGTTGCGGACGACGATCTGGTGGATCTGTTCGGTAACAACGTGGCGCAAACCCGCGATCTACATCTGTTGAGTGCTGATTACACCGAGCGCAGCTTACTCAGTTCGCAAGTGATTGGTGAGCATGCCTTCGGCGACGACCAACAGTTCAAGCTTGACTGGCGGGTGGGGTATTCAACGTCGACCAAGGATCAGCCGGACTATCGACGTCTTCGTTACTCGCGTTCGAGCGGGACAGAGGAAGCCTATGTGGCCGACATTCCCTATCCCGGCTCGCAGTCGGGCGATGGAACCTCGGCCGGACACTTCAGCTCTGCGCTCCGGGATCATGTGTGGACGGGCGGTGTAAATACCGAGTACCTGCTGGACGGCTTGAAGCTAAAAGCCGGTATGCTTATGGAAGATCGCTCGCGCGACTTTGCAACGCGATCGTTCACATACATTCAATCGAAGATCTTCACTCGAGGGGCAGTGGTAGCCGACAGCGTCCTTATGCTCTCGCCCGACAGCATTTTTCAAGCGGAAAACTTTGGTCCGAATGGTCTTGCCATCTCGGAGGACTCAAAGCCATCGGATTCCTACACCGCAAGCGAGCATCTCTATGCAGCCTTTGTTATGACCGAGTATGCAACGAGCGTGTCCGGCATGAAACTCCGCATATCGGGAGGTGTGAGGGTAGAGGACAATACGACAGATCTCAATACGGTAACCAAGTTCAGCGACGGAACAAACCTTCCGGAAGAGTCAATCCAAACTCATCTGCACACGACCGATCTTCTGCCCGCACTAAACGTCGTTCTGAGTATTCAACCCTCCATGAATGTGCGTCTGGCGCTCAGCCGCACTCTCACCCGCCCTTCACTGCGCGAGTATGCACCCTTTGCGTTTTACGACTTTCAAAACCTTGCCATCGTTCAGGGTAATCCAAATCTGACGCGAACCTTGATACAGAACTACGACATTCGGTGGGAGTATTTCCCGGAGTCGAGTGAAGTACTCTCAGCCGGCCTCTTCTTCAAACGCTTCGACAATGCCATTGAAGAAACCATTGTTCCTGCCGCCAGCGAGATTGAACGCACCTTTGCCAATGCCACAGCACCCGCAACTAACTACGGTGTAGAGATAGAAGCTCGCAAGTCGCTATCGTGGATCAGCTCGTCGCTTGACAACTTCTTGCTCAGCTTGAACTACTCGTGGATACACTCTCGTATTGAAATTCAGCAAGGACTGGTTTCTGATACTCGCCCCCTGTGGGGGCAATCTCCCTACGCGTTCAACGCAGGATTGCATTGGGTAGGCTTCGACCATGCATTGCAATCTTCCCTGACCTTCAACGTAAGTGGCAAGCGCATTGTACAGGTCGCGCAAGTGGGTTCCTTTTCCTTTGCCGATCCTCATGTGTACGAAATGCCACACGGGCAACTCGACTTCTCACTCAGCTATCAAGTAGTGGAATCACTGCAACTCAAAGCATCGGTGCGTGACATTCTTAACCAACCCATCGAATGGCAGCAAGGAGGTGTGGTGGTATCGTCCGTTCAACGCGGTCGCTCACTGAGCCTGACTCTAAGCTACGTGATACTCTAAGCAGCCGTCCACAGTCCGACGTGGACGAACACAGAATTTTTTCTCTTTTTCATTTATACGAGGGAGCTCTATGCGACAGTTGTTACTCCATGTCCTCGTCCTCTGTGCCGCGCTCACTATAGCGAGCAGTGCGCCGAGTACGGTGACGCTTTTGAAACCCGCCGGTGGCGAAGTCTTTCGTGCTGGAACCTCACAGGATATTCGTTGGGATACCACAGGAACCAATGGTTCATGGTTCGTGTTCCAGTTTGGAACGACACAGAATGGTCCCTGGTCTAATCTACCCTTGCCTAATGGTCTGGATCACGTGCTCGATTCCACATCCATTCCCAGTCCGAACGTTGGCGGTCGCGGCGTGTATGCCTATGGGTTTCGCGTGCCTGCCACACCTACCACCACCGGTTATCTGCGCATGGTACTCATGAACAAAGATGGATCGCTCAACACTTCGGTGACGAGTCAAAATCCGGTACCCTTCACCGTTACGCAAGCAACTCCTATTCAAGTGGATTCCTTACTCGCCGGCAACATCAGCGGCACGGTCACTCTCAGCCCCACCAAAATCTACGGCCTGAGCGGCTACGTGTATGTGCAAAATGGTGGAGTGCTCAAAGTCCTCCCGGGAACTGTTGTTGTTGGTGATGTCCCCGGTGTGAACTCCGCGATCATCGTCAACCGCGGCGGAAAGATTATTGCCGACGGCACGAAAGAAAAGCCGATTGTGTTTACCAGTCGTGCACCGGCCGGTCAGCGTGACCGCGGTGACTGGGGTGGTATCCTCATCTGCGGTCGTGCCACGACCAATCACCCGGGTGGTGAAGCCGTGATGGAAGGATTTCCTAACGATCCCGTCAACGCTCGCTTTGGCGGTGGTGCCAGCCCGGATGACAACGACAACAGCGGTATTCTCCGTTACGTACGTATTGAATTTGGTGGCATTGCATTATTCCCCAATCAGGAGATCAATGGCTTGACTCTTTGTGCGGTCGGTCGTGGCACCACGCTCGAGCATATCCAAGTGTCGTACTCCGGTGACGATTCCTACGAGTTCTTCGGCGGCACCGTTGATGCTAAGTATCTGATTGCCTACAATGGTATTGATGATGACTTTGACACCGACAATGGATTTAGTGGTCGTGTGCAATTCTGTCTGGGCAAGCGCTTCCATCAAATCGCCGATCAATCGACCAGTCAGGCCTTCGAGAGTGATAACGATGCGAGTGGCTCGATGAACCTGCCGCTGACCAAATGTATCTTCTCCAATTGTACCTTGATTGGTCCGGTGCAGGACACCTCATGGTCATCCGGTAGTGCAGACAATCAGTGGAACCGTCTCTTCGGAGCAGCAGCCGACATCCGTCGTAACTCACGCTGCTCAATCTTGAACTCGGTGTTTGTAGGCTGGCCTTTCACAGTTGAGATAGGTGGACCCAATGCTGGTTCTACAGCGGACGCGGCATCGCACGACAGCATGCAGGTGCGCAACAACACCTTCATCGGCATCAAAGGCGGCACACCGGGATTCCGTAATGCGGTCCCGGCCGGAACAACGGGATTTAGCTCAGCGTGGCTGACCGACCCGAATAACCAAAACGACTTCATGAATCAAGTTGGCAATGTGGAATACTACGCCAATCTCTATAATCCGTTTGCGGAAGCAACGAACGATTTCAATCCGGTTCCAACAATCAATGCCACGTTCCAGTTGAACGCGTCGTTTGTCAAGCGTGGTGCAGTGGCAATTGACGACCCCTTCTTCGAAAAAGTGAGCTACCGTGGTGCCTTCTCTTCAGACGTCACCAAACGCTGGGATATCGGTTGGACGGAATACGATCCGGTACATCGCGAATACAAAGCGCAAGCGGGGTTGAGTTTGAGCTACCCCGCCGGCGGGGAGAAGTTTACGCAAGGTCAAATGGTGACTGTTAAATGGGACACCGTAAACACCTATCGTCTTCACTACAAGATTCAGTTTGCAACGGCTGTAAGTGGTCCGTGGTCAGATCAAAGCGGATTGAGCAATGTTGTGGACAGCGGCGCCACTCGTGGAATGGCTCAGTGGATAGTACCGCAGACGCTCACGAAGACTGGATTCATTCGCATCGTGGCGTTGAGCGACACTACGCTGAGTTCGCACAATCCCTTCGGTTTCGAAATTGCCGCTCCTCAACAACCAACCGTCAAGCTTCTCAAACCAGCCGGTGGGGAAGTGTTTCGCGCAGGAACCTCTCAGACTCTAGCCTGGGATACCACAGGCACCAACGGTGCATGGTTCAAGTTTCAATTTGCAAACTCTAACAATGGTCCCTGGTCCGACATTTCACTCCCTGGCACCGCAAAGTTCATCGTCGACTCAACCAAAATTCCTGCCGGCATGGTGGGCGGACGTGGTACCTATGCCTTCGGTTTTCGTGTACCGGCTTTGGCAACAACGTCGGGTTATGTTCGCATGGTGTTGTTGAACAAGGCCGATAGTTCTCTCGACCTTAGCAACGTGAGTATGAACGCAACGCCGTTTACTATCACTCAAGCTCAACCGGTTCCTGTCGATTCCCTCCTGAGCGGAAGCATTACAGGTACGGTTACTCTCAGCCCCACCAAGATCTACGGCCTGAGCGGCTACGTGTATGTGCAAAATGGTGGAGTGCTTAAAGTCCTTCCGGGAACCGTTGTTGTTGGTGATGTGCCCGGTGTGAACTCCGCCATCATCGTCAACCGTGGTGGAAAGATTATTGCCGACGGCACGAAAGAAAAACCGATTGTGTTTACCAGTCGTGCACCGGCCGGTCAGCGTGATCGCGGTGACTGGGGTGGTATTCTCATCTGCGGTCGTGCCACGACTAATCACCCGGGTGGTGAAGCCGTGATGGAAGGTTTTCCCAACGATCCCGTCAACGCTCGCTTTGGCGGTGGTGCCAGCCCGGATGACAACGACAACAGCGGTATTCTCCGTTACGTACGTATTGAATTTGGTGGCATTGCATTATTCCCCAATCAGGAGATCAATGGCTTGACTCTTTGTGCGGTCGGTCGTGGCACCACGCTCGAGCATATCCAAGTGTCGTACTCCGGTGACGATTCCTACGAGTTCTTCGGCGGCACCGTTGATGCTAAGTATCTGATTGCCTACAATGGTATTGATGATGACTTTGACACCGACAATGGATTTAGTGGTCGTGTGCAATTCTGTCTGGGCAAGCGCTTCCATCAAATCGCCGATCAATCGACCAGTCAGGCCTTCGAGAGTGATAACGATGCGAGTGGCTCGATGAACCTGCCGCTGACCAAATGTATCTTCTCCAATTGTACCTTGATTGGTCCGGTGCAGGACACCTCATGGTCATCCGGTAGTGCAGACAATCAGTGGAACCGTCTCTTCGGAGCAGCAGCCGACATCCGTCGTAACTCACGCTGCTCAATCTTGAACTCGGTGTTTGTAGGCTGGCCTTTCACAGTTGAGATAGGTGGACCCAATGCTGGTTCCACAGCGGATGCAGCCTCGCACGACAGCATGCAAGTGCGCAACAACACCTTCATCGGCATCAAAGGCGGAACACCGGGATTCCGTAATGCAGTCCCGGCCGGAACAACGGGATTTGACGCCTCTTGGTTGACGAGTGGCGCGAACGCAAATGAGTTCATTACGCAATCCGGTGCGGTAAGTGCGTATGCATCTCTGTATGACGCTTTTGTGGAGGCATCCAATGCCTTTACACCCGTGCCGATGGCCAATGCTCCGTACCTGAACAACGCCTCCTTCGAACAACGTGGTTCCGTTGCTATTGCTGACCCCTTCTTTGAGAAGGTACCGTATCGTGGTGCCTTCGCACCGGATTTAGCGCTGCGCTGGGATGCCATGTGGTCGGAATATGATCCACAGAACAAGGACTACAAAGCAGAGGACACCACTGCCTCTGCTGTTGGCGAATACTCGGAACTCAGTGTAGCGAAGGTGTTTCCGCAACCGGCAAATGCCGTGATGCACATGCAGTTTACTCTGCAGAATGCTTCAACTGTGCGTATCGATCTCGTCTCCCTGCTCGGCGAAGAACTGCGCTGTGTGGCTCAAGATCAGCCTTGCAACGGTGGTGTGTACGAGTGCACCGTTGGAACAGATGAGCTGGCTAACGGACAGTACGCGCTTCGCATTCGCTCATCCAAGGGTTGCCTGATCGTGCCTTTTGTTGTAGTGCACTAAGCGCGTAGAGTCAACATGCGTTGGCTCTTCCCATGCGAAAGACGCAAAGCGCAGACGCAAAACTATAGGTCGTACATCGAGTGGGAACGTCGCTGGTCGGCGTTCCCATTTCTACTACCTATTGGTAACACCGAGCTCTCATTGCGATAACATTGGGGAAATGTTGTGCTAATGTTCAGGAGGGAATTTGCGCATGTAGCACCAAGAGACAACTCTCCATGAGCAGCTTTCGACTTTCGCGACCACGTTTTGTTCCGGAATCCCTCCTCAACATGATTGAAGCTTTTGCCGGACTACCGCAGGCTCAACAGTTGTATCAAAAATCTCAACTCCGAATGATGCAAGGGGAGACGTTCGCATCCGCCGTGCTTGGAGCGATGGATGTGCATGTCGACACGAACAGACACGAACGTATACGCATCCCGCGCAGCGGGGCGTGTATTGTCTGCTCCAACCATCCGCACGGGATGATAGATGGCCTATTAATTCTCGATATCGTGCAGCAACTCCGTTCCGACGTCAAGATCTTGGCGAATGCGTCGCTTCGTGTTTTGCCGGAATTACAGCCGTTAGTAATCAATGTCGATCTTGAGTCATCCGGCATTTCCAACCTGCGTGCCATGAAGGAGGCAATGACATGGCTGCAAAGCGGTGGAATGCTCGTTGTGTTTCCTTCAGCCGAGGTATCGCACTTGGGCTTGTATGCATGCCGAGTGCAGGATGGTCCATGGGCAACGCAAGTTGGCAAGCTCGCTGTGAAGACCAGAGCAACGGTGGTGCCGATGTATATCCATGGACGGAATTCTGTACTGTTTCAAGTGGCAGGAGTAATTCATCCACGACTCCGTACTATGCTGCTGGTGCGAGAATTTGTGCGCAAACACACCCACACCATACGCGTGAGTGTTGGTACACTGCTCACACCACGACAGTATATGGCGCACCCGGGACATGCATCGGTGATCGACTTCATCCGCACGCGAAGTGCATTGCTCCGTTACAAATCCGGTGAGCAGCGCGGAAGTACGGACTTGCGTATGTCATCCGGCGTCAGCATTGCTGAAGCTGTGGATCGTTCTCTCCTTGAAAAGGAAATAGCGGATCTCAAATCCGATCAGCTCCTCAGTCAGCAGGCGGAGTTCGACGTCTACTGTGCAAAGCAAGCACAGATCCCACAGATGATGCGTGAAATTGGTCGCTTACGTGAACTGAGTTTTCGTCTGGCCGGCGAAGGAACCATGCGGTCCATCGACGTGGACAGTTTTGACGGTTACTATGAGCATTTGATTCTCTGGAATCGTGACAAAAAAGAGGTAGCCGGAGCGTATCGCATCGGACGAACGGACGACATCCTTCGTCGCTTTGGCGCGCGTGGACTCTATCTCAACACGCTCTTCGAACTCAAAGCCGAATTCTTCCGGCGCATAGGTCCGGCTCTGGAGTTGGGTCGTTCGTTTGTTCGACCTGAATACCAAAAGAACCCTTTAGCATTGCACGTTCTGTGGAAGGGAATTGGAGCCTTTGTCGCCAACAATCCGCAGTACAAGTGTCTTATAGGACCGGTCAGCATCAGCAACGATTTCTCCAAGAACGCCTTGCGCCTCATCGTTGCCTCAGTCCTCAATCATCACTTTCATCTACCCCTCGCTCGCTTGGTTCGTGCGCGCCGCCCGGTTGATCGCTCACTCTACGCCAATTGGGATGCTCTGCTGCGCAGCGACAATGTTCTTCCCATCGAACACCTCGACGGACTGATCGAAAACTTGGAATGGGATGCCAAGCCACTTCCGGTGTTGTTGCGGCACTATGTGCGCCTCGGCGGTAAGGTCGTAGCCTTTCACCGCGACACCGATTTCGCCTCATGTATCGACGCGCTCGTGGTGCTGGATCTCAGAACCATGGACACGCGAATTCGCAGCAAGTACCTCGGGTCTGAGGGGGCAAGACGATATGCGGAGCTCCACGGCTTGGTGGGAGCAGAGGCGCCAACACACCGTCGATCGGAACCTGAAATGGCGACGGAATAATGGTGCCATGGTACTCAGAGCCTAACGATGAGGGGAGATCGACAGGGAGATTTTTATACGTGCGCTGCATGCAGCGTACGTATTGAAAAAAAAACTGAGCGACCGGATGATGTCCAAATCCCCCTAAAATGAAAAAATTGAATGCCTCAGCGTGGACAAGGAATTTTCTTGCACTCAGTGCTTTGGCGGTTGTTGAAATGCGTTGAATTTTTGCGAGAGAAGTCGGTGACAGTATCTGCTCTTCGGCCCAAGCAGCAAAGCCGAACGAGCAGGAAGCACAAGGATAGCGACTCGGTATAGCCAAGGAAGGCGCAGAGAAGAGTTCACGATACGGAATAGCTGGTGACACGTTGTCAGTGCGTGTGTCGCATAAGCGTCAAACGTAGGACCAAAATTCTGTGAACATGACCAAAGACATTAGTTTTCCACGTTGAAAAAATTTCTTTTGTCACGCTTCTCTACACCGTGATTTTGCATCCGTCATCACGCGCCGTCTCGCGGTCCGTGACGTGCTAAGCAGGGTACGCAGCAAAAAGAGTTGGCAGGAGAGGAAGTAGGGGTTCTCGTCTTCGGAATTAAGCGAATCGCAATACAGCGGAGGTTCTGCCATCCACAGGCAGACGATCTCCCGTTTTTGCGTCTCCGTCCCTTTCGAACGCTCCTCAGCGTCCTACGCTACCAACTTGTTGGCGACTGTTGGCTGAAATAACAGCAGCTCGGTCGACTGACGTACACACGACCCTTCCAAGCGCGATTGACGCCTGTATGCACAGAAGCGGCAGCACAACAGTGTTGTTTCGGTGCAGAACACACACGATGCCCTCTCGCATCACACAAAAACGATAATACACAGCTCACTCACGTTCGGAGGCATAGTTACCATGAAGGTATCCCGTCGATTTACAAAGAAGAACCAGAGTCCTTACGATCAATTTGAATACACCAAGCGCTCATCGATCTTGCGCAACACCGATGGCTCGGTAGTCTTCCAGATGGACGACATCGAGGTTCCGGTAGGTTGGTCGCAAGTGGCGACCGATATTCTGGCGCAGAAGTACTTCCGTCGTGCGGGTGTACCGCAGCGTGACGACAAGGGTCAGCTTCGTGAGGATGAAAACGGCAAGCCGATTTTGGGACGGGAGACATCGCTCAAGCAAGTTGTGCATCGTCTTGCCGGCTGTTGGCGCTCATGGGGTGAAGGCAACGGCTATTTTGAAAGTGCCGATGACGCACAGGCATTTTATGATGAAGTGTCGCATATGCTTTTGAAGCAAATGGTGGCACCGAACTCACCGCAGTGGTTCAACACCGGGTTAAACTTTGCCTATGGAATAAAAGGTAACGCGCAGGGGCATTACTATGTCGATCCGAAGACGGACAAAGTAGTGCGTTCAACCGATGCGTACACGCGCCCTCAACCGCACGCCTGTTTCATTCAGGGCGTGGAAGATGATTTGGTAAACGAGGGCGGTATTTTTGATTTGGCCACTCGTGAAGCCAGAATTTTCAAGTACGGTTCCGGCACGGGGTCGAACTTTTCGCATTTACGTGGTCGTGGCGAAAAATTATCGGGCGGTGGGGTATCGTCCGGTTTGATGTCCTTCCTTAAAATCTTCGATCGTGCAGCGGGTGCCATTAAGTCGGGCGGAACAACCCGTCGGGCTGCCAAGATGGTGATTGTCAATGTTGACCATCCGGACATCGAAGAGTTTATCGAGTGGAAGGCAAAAGAAGAAGAAAAAGTTGCCGCACTGGTAGCCGGTTCCAAGATCAACGGAACTTTCTTACAGGCTATCATGGACGAAGGCATTGCCAATGGAACGGATCGCAAGGTGAACGAGAAGCTGAATACGCTTATCAAGCATGCTTTGCATCGCGGAGTGCCGCTCAATTATGTGCAACGCACCTTGTCGCTGGTGCAACAGGGCTTCACAAAGTTGAATATGGAGATCTTCTCCACGCATTACGAGGGAGAAGCCTATGTAACGGTTGCAGGACAAAACTCCAATAATTCCGTCCGCGTCACCAACGAGTTCATGCGCGCTGTTGAGAACGATGAGCCATGGGAATTGCGTTGGCGCACGCATGGCACGATTGCTCGCACTGTTCGTGCGCGCGACTTGTGGGAGAAAATCAATCTGAGTGCGTGGAAGAGTGCGGATCCGGGATTGCAGTTCGATACGACTATTAACGAATGGCATACCTGTCCGGAGGATGGTCGTATTAACGCATCGAATCCCTGCAGCGAGTACATGTTCTTGGACGATACCGCATGCAACCTGGCTTCCATCAATTTGATTCACTTTGTGGATGAGGAAACAGGACGTTTCAATGTGGAAGACTTCCGTCATGTTGTTCGCCTTTGGACCTTCGTGCTTGAAATCTCGGTACTCATGGCACAGTTTCCTTCGAAGAAGATTGCTCAGCTCAGTTATGACTTCCGCACTTTGGGATTGGGATATGCCAATCTTGGCACAATCTTGATGACACTGGGGATTCCTTATGATTCGCCGCAGGCGCTGAGTTATGCCGGATCGATCACCGCACTGATGACGGCGGAAGCCTATGCAGCCTCGGCAGAGATGGCGCGCGATCTAGGTGCCTTCCCGAAGTATGCAAAGAACCGCGACTCAATGCTGCGCGTGATTCGCAACCACCGCCGTGCGGCGTACGACGCACCGATGGAGGAGTATGAAGGATTGAGCATCACACCGGTTGGTATCGACGAGTCGATGAGTGTGGATGTACCCTTGTTCGAGGCAGCGCAGAAGAGTTGGGACAAGGCGCTGACCTTAGGCGAGGAATTTGGCTATCGCAATGCACAAGTGACAGTTATCGCACCCACCGGAACGATTGGACTGGTGATGGACTGCGACACGACAGGTATTGAGCCGGACTTTGCTATCGTAAAATTCAAGAAGCTTGCCGGTGGCGGATACTTCAAGATTGTGAACCAATCGGTTCGCCGCGCGTTGTCGCACTTGAGCTATAGCGAAAAACAAATCGACGATATCGAAAAGTACTGCAAGGGTCACGGAACCTTAGTGGGATGTCCGGTGATCAATCGCACGAGCTTGAAGGACAAAGGCTTCAGCGACGAAAAGCTGGATGCCATCGAGATGATGCTTGATACGGTGTTCGACATCAAGTTTGCCTTCAACAAGTGGACGGTTGGTGAAGACTTCTGCACCAAGGAACTGAAGTTCAGTGCGGAGCAACTCGATGATCCGAGTTTTGACATGCTCAGTGCTCTTGGATACTCGAAGACGGAGATTGACCGTGCAAATGACTACGTGTGTGGCACCATGATGATTGAAGGTGCGCCGCATATTAAGGATGCCCACTTGGCCATCTTCGATTGCGCCAATCGATGTGGACGCAATGGTCAGCGCTACATTCCCTACATGGCGCATGTGCGCATGATGGCTGCTGCGCAGCCCTTTATTTCGGGTGCCATTTCCAAGACTATCAACATGCCGAACGAGGCATCGATTGAAGACATCAATACGGTGCACTTTGAGTCGTGGAGATTATGTTTGAAGGCCATTGCCTTGTATCGCGACGGTTCCAAGCTCTCGCAACCACTGAATAGTTCGAGTGATGAGGATTTGGACGAGATTATCATGCTGGGCGATGAGGATTCACTGGATGAGCGCAAGGGTCCGCAAGAAGTGCATGAGCGCATAGTAGAACGTGTGTATCACCGCGCCGAGCGTCATCGTTTGCCGAAGAGACGTGCCGGTATGATTCGTGAGGCATACGTGGGCGGGCACAAAGTATTCGTGCGTACCGGCGAGTTTGAAGACGGTACGCTCGGTGAAATTTTCATCGACATGTACAAGGAAGGCGCATCATTCAAGGGTCTGCTCAATTGCTTTGCTGTGCTCGCTTCCAAGGCGTTGCAATACGGCATGCCGCTAGAAGAACTTGTGGACTCCTTTACCTTCACACGTTTCGATCCATCGGGTCCGGTGCAAGGACACGAAGTGATCAAAAACGCTACGTCGATTCTTGATTATGTATTCCGTTCCATTGGTTACGACTACCTTAACCGCACTGACTTTGTGCATGTGAAAGCAGTGGATGAGGTGCATCCGGCCAAACCGGTTTCAAGCACCATCAGCGGTACAGCTAAGCCTCTGGCAACCGGAAAAGCTCCTACGTCGGAGCGTAGCATCCAAGGATCTGATGCCGCTGAAACGACGGTGACTCGTGAAAAGAAGATGGTGGAAACGAAAGTAGCCGTAAGCGGTAACGCTAAAGTGAAAGAGGCACGAGCCAAAGGCTATAC
This sequence comes from Chlorobiota bacterium, assembly GCA_039810585.1. Taxonomy (GTDB): domain Bacteria; phylum Bacteroidota; class Ignavibacteria; order Kapaibacteriales; family NICIL-2; genus JBBATK01. The sequence goes on along the minus strand of JBDHXF010000004.1, from coordinate 24,837 downwards.
CGGTGAGCAGTGTGGTTATTGCAATTCGATGCGAGTGAAGCGTAATGGCTCGTGTACCGTGTGCGAAGATTGTGGTACAACCAGTGGCTGTTCGTAACGAGTAGCGCAGAAGAAAAAAAGACAAAGAAAATGCCAAGGAGGGCCGGCAGAACGATGAACGACATTGTAACGTGTGGCCGACATTCGGTCACACGTTTTTTATGTCCGAAACGTCCTAAAAAGAAGAAGATTCCAGACTTGTCGGGTTTTGTTCATAATTCTGTCCTCCGTTGATGAAATTATGTTCATTAAAGTCCAAGATTTTCAACTCCACGTGAGAAAATTTTGGCACCGAAAAGAGACCGTCAAGGCTCGATGACGAATCGAAAAAGTCCTTGTACAGATTTCCATGAGGCGATATATTGCCCGACGAGAAAAATGAATTTTTCATCTTCCACCCCATCCACTAATACAGGAGAATCCATGAAAAGAGTACTTGCGGTATTGTCGCTTGTAGCCTTCTTTGCAGCCTTCGCTGTACCATCGCAAGCATGCGACGGTAATGGCAAATGCAAAGGAAAAGACGCTGCCGGTTGTTGTATGCACAAGGCTTCCACAAAGTCTTGCTGCTCATCCAAAGCATCGTGTGCAAAATCCGAAGCCAGCACTGACGCTGCCGCTTCGACCACACCAAAAACGGATGCAGCCAGCAAGAGCACAGCTGCTACCAAGGTAGCTCGTATAGCAAAAACAGCGAGCGCAACGAGAAGCAATCCGAATAAATAAAAAATAATCGAAAGGCGCTGTGATGATACATCATGGCGCCTCTATATTACGCCCATCAAGCGTGCATTCACTCCACTTCACGCGACAAAGAAGGTATCACGTCAAGCGGGACCACGAGACGAACGAGGGATACCACGTGTTCAATCAGCCTTTGGGGAGCGGCACGCGAGCTGTCGCAGGGGAGATCATTCGCATACTTGATACAACCAAATTTGTAGTTAAGAAAGGAAGCAGCTATGTCAAAGGGTGGAGCCGGTAAAGTATACTTTGTGTTATACTTGGCGGTGATTCTTGAGCTTCTCATCATCATTGTAGAACGTGATGAAGCGGAAGAGCATCTGATTCAGAAGCAAAAAGAGTCAATGAAGATCGTCGAGAGTATCCTTTCCCAGCTTCAGTCAGGAGCAGGATCTGAAGGGATCAATACGCGTCCGCAGGACGAGATCACCTTACAAGATCCGACAGCAGCAAAAGACAATGCCGCTACCAAGATCAAGCAAGACCGTACCTATCAGGTGTTGGTAGGGGTGACGGACGTGTCGGATAACGACAAAACAGAAGGCATGGAGCCTGCGGATGCGGCGGAAAAGGTGAAAAACCTTATACGATTAGCAAATGTGCAGGACTTGGACTACCAAGTGTTCTATAACGACCAGGCCAATGAAGAACAAGCGCCGTTCTTTCCCAATGAAGATTCTCTGAGCCATTACGGAGTGGACTTTTCCAAGTTTAGTCCTGGGCAGTCGGTCCAAGCCGGATCCGGATCCGATGGTAAGTGGCAGCTTCTCGCCCTCAAGCGTATTGAGCTTCAAGTTGATAAAACGCAAGAGTACAAGCATCCCATCTATGAGTTCACGAAAGCCGTGGGAAGCGTTGCAGATTACGCGCCTTCTGCCGCACGTGACTCGGCCTTCAATTATGATCAGCATCTTTCCGACCAAGAAGCAGCTTATGTTGGCAATAAGTACAAGAAGCGTGTTTTCGTTGTGCGTTTCCAACCACCGAATGGCAAAGCCGGATGGTACAAGCTTCGCTTTGCTTCGAAAACAAATCGCATCCTTGGTGTGCGTTCTTCCGATGCCAATACTGAAGTGTCACCCGACGAAAAGGTGAACATCGGTACAGTGCAGTTGAAGGTAAAGGATCTGCAGAAGGTAAAGAAGACGTTGCAAGAATCGCTCGAAGGAGTGCAATTGCCTTCTGCCGAAGATTTGGCCTCGAGCAAGATTACGTATGACGAATTCTCGGCCGGTATTGAAGCAGCGGAAAAGAAGATTTACAATGAAGCAACCGGTAACGACCCAAAGGCTGAAGAGAGTCTGCGCCGTATTGGATTATATAACTACATCGCAGTACTTCTTACACCGGGTGGCTCAGCAAACCTCAAGCAGAATCGTGCTTCCATCGAGTTCAACGTACACGTTGTGAAGCCACCTGCAACACCGGATCTTGATCCGAGTATTTTGGTGGATGCCAGCACGAACACCTTTGACAAGCTGTCGAAGACGGAGATTCCGTTCACAGCCGGCCCGTATCAAGCCGGAAAGCTTCCTACAGTTACGAGTACGCCGCCACTGAGCTGGCAGGTAGTGGATATTGGAACCGATCAAGTTGCGACGAATGCATCGGGCTCCAATGCTCAAATGCGCAAGTTTAAGATGGTGTGTAGCTCGCCTGTTCCAGCCGGCAGCTACGACATTTCAATTACCTACTCGAATAAGACCGGAAAAACCAAAGAAGAGAAGACAAATCTCAACGTGTTCAAGTCCAAGCTTGAGAATGAAGAAGATTTGCGGAGCAACGTGGAGACCTGCTTCTTCGGACAAGAGTTGGAGTTATTGCCTGTACCGGCTGACGGAAAGAAGATTCCGGCAGGACAGTACATTATCAGAGCCAAGATCACGCCTCAGGATCAAGATCATCGTGGTGAACAGTGGCGTCAGGAAATTCCATCGTCGTCGAAGAGCATCAGTGTCGACGTACTCTGGGAAGATCCGCAGACCAAAGAACAGGTATCCTTGCTCAGTCAGCCATTAGTTGGCACACCAAAACTTCGTTCTCCAAAGATTGTGATGACCGACGTTACGGTGCAACCGATTCAAAGTGCACGCGACTTGACGGTTACTGTACAGAACATCAAGATTCTTCCGCCGGTTATTGATGTGGGTGGCGTAAAGGCTTCGTCGCAAGACATCTTCGACGTGAAGGCGTACATCCAAAGTCAGGAAGTTCCCGGCTATAAAGTTTCGGTGGCTCCTGTGAAAGCTGCCGGCGGTGGCTATGAAGTTGAGCTTCGTCTCGACGGTCCGATGCCGAGAAAGCCGGGTACCATAGATGGACAAGTAACATTGCTCATCTCTGCAAAGGCGAAGAATCGAAATACAGGCGAAGTGTCGAGTGAAGGCAAGGGAGTGTACAAGGTCTCCGTGTCGTACTAAACATGTGTTTAGTCGGTATTGTGACAGACACTCGAGTTAGCGTCCCCAAAGAAAATTCATTGATAAGAAAACGATGAGAATACAAAAGCTTTTCGTACTGACAGCATTCCTCAGTATGATCTTCGCAGTCCAAAGCTTTGCGCAATCAGAAGCGCAGATCAAGGGAATCCTGGCGAAGTTTAAAAACTACCGTTACGGAAATATCTCGGTGTTCAAGCTGGACGACGAGACGATGAAGAACGTGACGGAACTCTTGAATCCTCAGCCACAGATTACGGAAACAGCAAAGACTTGCGTTCCCGGAAAGCAAGCTCAAATCGATGACGCTGTTGCGGTGTTAGGCTGTGCTGCCACGATCGAAGCTTTGTTGAATGACCCCGATATCAGTAAGCTACTTCGGGGTGAATGTATGGATTACGCAAAGTTCTCCGTGCAGCACAAACAGTGGGAGTGTAATAACTTCCGTAATGCTTTTGTTATCACAACGCGCTACTCTGAAAGTCAGCCTTTTACGATTATTGGTTTGATTACCTCCAATTCGGAAAGCAAGAAGCTGACCACAGTTTTGGGTGTACCTCGCGATATCTATACCTACACTCAACTCCGCCAGCAACAGGCTCCGGCCGGTTCCTCATCGAAAACCTTGTACGATTACCTTCGCAACTTTGTTGTGCAGCAACACAATGCCGACGACGTGAATGTTACGGCCGATGCTCAGGGTATTGGTGACGAAGTGTTTATCAAGGCCATTCGTGGTTTGACAACACAAGTGAACGACCAAGACGTTGAAATGTACAAGCGCATTTCCGAAGGTCAGGCAATGGAGTACACAAAGCCCAACGAACTTATCGTCAGCCCCGATCTCATTAGCTATCGTAACTATGCACCGAAGGAAAATGCCGAAGTTCAAGTTGGTGCCGATTCCATCTTCAATAAGCTCACACCTCGCATTGGCGCCGAATTGCGCTATGGAGTTGATCCTGCAAACATCCCGTCGTTCCTTAGCGATCGCATGTCGTTGAATGCAATCTGGGGTTGGAATAAGCTAGGCGTTGTACTTCCAACCTCCGGTTGGGCATCATTTGGCAAGCAATTGGGAATGACACCGCGACTTACTCATGCGGGTTTTGGACTGGATGCCTCGTTCGACTTTCCCATCGACGTCACCAATTCAAATACCGGTGTGTTTAACCTAGCGGGTTCTTACGTGTTCAGTGACGCAAAGGAATCCGATCATCCTTTGCTTGTGCAGAGTTTTGGTGACCAGTATCCTCGTGTTGACACGCTCAAGAAGGGGAACCCAGATACGCTCTATGCTGCTCATACACGCAACTCGCAAATCAGCAACGATTACCTGCTTCGCGTCAACGCACAACTGCAGTACACGTTTGCTGTGAAAATTGACAGCGGTAACTACTTCCGCTTCCGTATTGGCGGCTCTATGTATTCGATGGAAACATGGGCAAAGGAAATCGGAACGGAGCGCATTGATACGTTGTTAGGGTCGACGCGCAAGGGTGACACCACGCTGACCGTTGATACGTACAAGAAAGTTGGAACGAAAACAATTGGTGGTGTGAGTGTTCGCATTGATTACATGTCGATGTACGTAAGCACGCCCTATGGATTTGGCCTCCAATATTTTGACGATGCTCTCTACGGCAATGCTTGGCTGCTGATCCCCATCAGTCCAAGTTTGGGAGTACGAGTTGAGGGAGTCTTCACAACGCCGGTTCTTCGGAATCCCTATGACTGGGAGAACAAAACTACCTTTGTTCCGACAGCGCGTATTATCTATAATTTTTAATGGTGGCGAGCGTGGCGCCTGAGCTTCCACGGTGAACGTTTCTTGAAAATCCTACGTCTTCCATGAAAAAAGTCTATAGCATCATTGCGTTTGCCATTCTCCTCCAACTGGGTTCCGTTGGGGCGTTTTCACAAGCTACCGAGCGTGACTCCGTGATCTCGTCGCTGACCACTATCGATCCAAACATCGTAAAGTATTTCCCGCGTTGGAAAATTTGCGAGCCAAACCTGCAGCTTCAAGTATTTCAGAGCTTTTTGCTCAACGGCCGCAGCAAGGATCGTTTGGATATGCAGGATATCATCGTCACCGCTGCTCCAAAGAGCGATCCCGAGGATGCCTACACGATACTTCTGATCGAATGTGGTCAGGAATCATTCTCGGCATCGGATGTTGATGCGTACATGAAGAAACTTTCTTTTTTGATTATCGATCCGAAAAGACCCTACTGTCACCGTGACATTCCCGCTGAAGCTCCCATGAGCGAAAAGGCCAGAGCGCAGATAACAGATTACTTCATGCCGACAAATGTCAACCACTCTATCAGCCTGTCGGCCTTTGATCAGTCCTTGAAAATTGGAAATTCTGGTTTTTGGTTGCATAACCAAGTTGGCAATGACGCCATTGGCTATCCTTTCTGGAACGCAGGAGAGTCTCGTATTTTACTTCAACGACCATTATACGAGAATGAAGATCCGGAAACACGGCGACCCATTCCGTACCTCATCAATATGCGCCTTGGCGGTGATTATCGCATGCGCACAACCGGTTTGGATCGCGGAGTTTTGAGCTTCATTCCTCAGCGTAAGCTTAATGGCTCAAACGGCGCCGGTGTGATGGCTATCGATGTTTGCGCTCCCTTTCATCCACAGCTTGGCTTGAGCGTCAATTATGAACCACCATTTTCATCCGCTCCCGATTCTTCCGTAGCAGAGAAAGAAACATGGGCTACCTACGCACCAAAAAGCACCGCGCAGGCAAAGCTCATGAGCGATGCCGGCTTTGATCCACAGTACATCATTCCGGTTCTTCGTTCAACCGGCCAAGTCACCTTGTTTTACAATTGGTGGCTAGACCCCAAGGTTCCTGAAAACTTTTTCCGCTTGGACGTAGGTATGAATTACGTGGAAGTTCAAGAGTGGGGATATGCATACCTCGGTAAAAGCTCCGACAGCAAGAATGTTGCAGTGTCTTCCAAAGGTAATGGTGCCCCGGTTACCGGCTTGAATACCTATCACCCCACATCCTTCGGCGATTGGCTGTACTTGAAACTTGAATACCGGAGTCAGTCCACCTTTCCCTTCGGAGTTAGCGCGCAGTATTCAAACCAGAATCTGATGATTCGTGCCTACGTTCCGTTGATTGGAGAGTGGTTGTACCTGGAAGGAAAGTATGCCACGCCAACGGTTGCAGAAAAAGATATGCGTCCGTGGGAGATGAAGAATTTCTTCCTGGTTTCACCTGTGATCCGTTTAAATATTCGATAGACACTACGTATTCGCAAAACCCCTGTAAGCCACGCTTATAGGGGTTTTGTGTTCAGATCGGTCGACCGAAATGCATGCCACTTTACCCCCGTTCCGGTATGTGATGTCTCACCAACTCTGCTCCAACCACAAGCCACTACCAAGCCCTTCATGAAGTTGCCTCCACGGTTCCGGACAATCATCACCTGTTGTCTGCTGAGTGTACTTAGCTTCGTCTCGGTGCTCAGTTCTGCCGCCAGCCCCGACAGTACGGAGGACCGACACCGCCAAATGGCCGAAGATGCCAAGGTGCAGTCCAAAGAACACTACTCCCTTACCATTCAAAATGTCGATATCAAGCGCTTCCCGGAGATTAGTCTCGTTGTGGAAGCAATGAACGATCAGAACGAGCCGTTAGACACGATCGATGCGCGCGGACTGACCGTCCTGGAAAACGGCATCGAACACAAGGTTATTTCCGTGAGTAAAATCTCGGTCAAGGACAGGGTGCCGGTGGATTTTGTTTTCGTACTCGACGTCACCGGCGGAATGGACTCACACATCAAAGCAATTCGTGAGAACATTAAGTCCTTCGTTGCCCGCTTGGTCAGCCGCGGTATCGACTATCGTCTGGGTTTGGTTCTGTTCTCGGACGTGATCGAGAATTTCCACCAGCCAACCTCAGATGTGTATGAATTTCTGTCGTGGTTTGAGGGACTACGCTGCGTCGGTGGCGGCGAAGAACCGGAAAACGCGTTGGAAGGCCTGAACATGGCTTCCAAACTCGATTTCCGCCCCGCAGCCAACAAGGTCTTCGTGTTGATTTCCGATGCCCCCTACCACCAAAAAGGAGATCGAAGCAAGGAAGCCAAAGTAGATTTTACGACCGAAACAATCATCCCTTTCCTCAAAGAACGCTCCATCCGTACCTTCTGCATCGTGCCGACGATGCTGAAGCAATACTATCAGATTGCAGAAGGGACACGGGGATCGGTGTTCGACCTCTACTCAAACTTTGGGAAAATTCTTGATCTCTACTCAACACAGCTCACCAATCTCTTTGCTATTACCTACCGCTCGGATACACCGGCAATTCCGGATTCGATCAATGTAGCCATCGTGAAGGATAAAAAAGAGGAACTGGTGCGTAAGACGATTCCCGTTGCAGAGATCGGACGCAAACTGATCATAGAGGATTTACTCTTTCCCACAGGTAGCGCGGTTCTGCCGGACTCAGTCCCGACACTCAATCTCCTTGCAGAGTTCTTGAAGAATCAGCCCAAGGTCATCGTGCGCATCGAAGGTCATACCGACAATACCGGTGGTTCAGCAACCAATAAAAAGTTATCTCTGCGACGTGCAGCCAGTGCACGACTCTACCTTATGCAACATAAGGGAATAGATGGTCGACGAATCCAGGTTGCAGGCTTTGGAGATACTCGCCCCATTGCCGACAACAACACGGATTTTGGTCGTCGTCTCAATCGTCGTACCGAAGTCGTGATTGTCTCCAAATAGCAATGCCAGTCTTCGTGCTTCGCATCCAAGGTCGCGTTCAAGGTGTTGGCTATCGAGCGTTCTGCGCGCGCGAAGCGCAGCGGTTGAAGATCAATGGTACTGTTCGTAATTGTGACGATGGATCAGTGGAGCTACGCTGCCAAGTCGCTCACAATGAACTCTCTACCTTTATCGATGTCCTAAACGTCGGTCCCCCGGCCTCACACGTCAAAGAGATTCTCGTGCAGGAGCTCGTAGACCACCATCTTGAGCATGGTTTTCGAATCCTCAGAAACTAAGTGCACGTTACCGACACCCTGACTCTTTTCGAGTCTGTGAGATTCGCCAAGCGAAATGCTGAAGACAGTCTGCGGTACAGAGAGCTGCTCTTTGCATGCACCGTCACGCAGACAATACGCGGGCAGCATCTGCACCACCTATCTCTTGTTTCACTCTCCCGATTTTCACCATGCAGCTTCATTCGCAGACTGTTGTCGCTATCACGGGGGCTTCGTCAGGCCTCGGTGCTGCGCTAGCACTCGAGTTAGCCTCACGCGGAGTGAGCCTTGCCATCTGCGCCCGACGCGCCGATCGATTAGCAGACGTCGCAGCGCGCGCCCGCGAATACGGCGTCAACGTTTTCGAACAGGTTTGTGACCTGAGTGAGGAGGATCAGGCGAGGGATTTTATTCGTGAGTGCCTGCGGCACTATGGTCGTTTGGATGTATTGATCAACAACGCCGGACGTGGAAATTGTGCCTCCGTGGAACACACAACTTCCGAGCGCTTGCAGAGTATATTCAGCCTGAACGTGTTTAGCTTGTGGTACACCACAGCAGAGGCGTTGAGCTATATGCGGACGGTTCACAAAGGACGAATTGTGTGTATTGCTTCGGTTGCCGCCAAAATTGGCTATCCCTTCAATTCGGCGTACGTGGCGGCAAAGCATGCTGTGGCAGGATTCGTCGCCTCGCTGCGAGCTGAACTTGCGGGGAGCGGAATTCAGGCATCGTTAGTCTGTCCGGCCGCTGTGGACACCGAGTGGCAACAAGCAAGCGAGGATGCATCCATTGGAGATCTCTTTGCGCAGGGAATTCGTCGCTCCCGCAGAATAGCTGCCGACCTCGGTGTACCGCGAGCACCACTGGGAAAATTGATGTCTGCCGAGCTGGCAGCGCAGCGAATTATACAGTCCATTGAACAAGACGAAGCAGACGACGTGTACACGCATGACGATAGCATAGAGCTGGTTCTACGCTGCGCAGAACACCGTGAACTGTACGACCAGGCTATGCTTCCCTTATTTTTGGGAATGCAGGAAGCCTACTCCCCGGATATACAGAATAGCGAGAATGCGTGAACGTGAACCGGCATGCAACATCCCAACAATCACCGTATCGCGCGCTGATGAGCAGAGCGGGAGCCAGAGCGGTAGCTAGAGCCAGATTCCTCATCTTCCTCGCGGTCATGGTCAGTGTGTGTGTCGCCGTCAATGCCAGTACTCTAGAGCGTCAGGCCTCGGACAACGTCTCCAATACACCACCTCATCCACACATCGCGCTGGTACTCAGTGGTGGGGGAGCTCGAGGTGCTGCACAAGTTGGCGTTATCGAGGAATTGGAAGCAGCCGGAATTCATCCGGATCTTGTTGTAGGGACGAGTATCGGCGCCATCGTAGGAGGCTTGTGGTGCGCCGGGTATAACGGACACGAGCTCGACTCCATCGTTCGAGCCATCGATTGGGAAAAGCAATACGAAATTGGCGCAGATCGCGATCGCAACGGATTGTTTTTGGATCAGAAGTATGAGCAGGATAGAGCGTTGCTGACGCTGCGCTTTGACGACTTCTCCTTCGTCGTTCCACAGTCCGTGACCGGGGTGATGCGCTTCACAGCCCCCTTTCAACGTCTGTTCTGGAACGCTCCCTATCATGACAACGGAAACTTCGATTCGTTGAAATATCCCTTTCGTGCCGTTGCCACCGATTTGGTTCATGCCCGGCTTGTGTCACTCGATCACGGAAACCTCGTCGAGGCCATTCGTGCCAGTGCTACGCTGCCTTTGCGTTACACACCGGTTCATATCGACTCGATGATTCTGGTGGACGGCGGACTACTGGCCAACATCCCTACGCAAGTTGCCGCCGAATTTCATCCCGATATCATCGTAGTGATTAACACCATTTCGCCACTGCTTCCCACCAACGCACTCGATAAACCATGGAATGTTGCCGATCAGGTAGTGTCGGTGATGGAAACACAGTTTAACCGACAGGCAAGCAATAACGCCACCATTACCATTAGTCCACCCATTGGGTCACACCTCAATACAGATTTTTCAAACTTGGATTCACTGATCACGGTGGGGCGTGAGGAAGCGCGACGCCAGCTCCCGGAACTCCTGCGTATCCTGGCCGAGCATGGTGTGGCGACCAAAGCGCCAAGCAATACGCTTACAAAATCCGGCACGGCCGACTCACTGATACGAGAAGTGCTTGTTTTCTGCAACGACTCCTTGTTGCGCTCGGCCATTGAGGAATTAAAGGGAAGTACCTTTCACAGAGCTGAGACGACGGAACTCATTTTACGTGCCTGCCGCCGAAACGCAAATACCTTTGCCGGTATTCGTGAGTTAGGATTCGATCCCGCCGATGGAGTGATGCGGGTCACCATCGACGAAGGGATTGTGCGCATCCTCTCCGTTACCGGAAATCACAGCGTGAGTGAACACTTTGTTGCTCGAGAACTGAATATCCGTATCGGCGATAAGCCCGATGCAGAGGATATTCTGCGCGGCTTGGAGACCATCAACAACACCGACTTGTTTAGTGAAGTTGGAATAGAAATTCGAAGCCTGAGTCCCGAAAACAGCGGCATCGCTGTCCGCGTGAATGTGGTCGAGCGTGGCTCGCAAGTACTACGCATTGGAGGCCGCGTTGATAACGAGCGTAATACCCAGCTCAATGCTGACTTTGTACAAGAGAATATCCTCTCGACAGGAGTGCGCTTTGGCCTTCAAGCCGGCGGCGGAAATAGGAACTTCGTGGTACAGAGTCGCGTTGAAATTCCACGGATCATGGACTCCTACTGGACCATCAAAGCCTCAGCCTACATGAATTCCAAGAACCACGTTCTGTTTTCTCAGAACCAAATCAGCAGAGCACGGTTTGAGTCCGTTGCTGTGGGCGACGAACTCGAGCAGCATGCCGGATTGCGAGTGCTGTTTGGACGACAGGTGGAAACCTCCGGTCAGGTGACCGCTGAGTTTCGCTATGAAGCACAGCGAAGTTTTCGGTTAGGTGATAGTACCTCGCAGCGCGATTTCCGTCCTCTCGGCACGATCTCCATCAGTACCGTTTTTGATAAACAGGATCGAGCCGATTTCCCGACCACAGGGCGTGTTCTTTCGTTGCGTCTCGAGCGCTCGATTCTGGAAGACCCCGAAACACCGCAATTCTCGAAGGCTGAGTTTACCTTAAAGAATACGTTCACTACCGGCAATCATAGTCTGAGTCCGGTTTTCAAATTCGCCTTTGCCGACGCTCTGCTTCCTGCTCCTGAGTTCTATCGCCTGGGAGGTGAAGATCTGTTCTATGGAATGCGCGAAGACGAACAAGTAGGACGACAACTGGCGCTGGCTCAACTTGAGTATCGATACAAGGTTCCGGTTCACTTGCTCTTCGATACCTATGTGTCCCTGCGTTACGATATTGGCGGCGTGTGGTCAACCATGCAGGCAATACGCCTTGGTGACCTGCGTCACGGAATTGGCACGGCCTTGGCATTTGATACGCCATTAGGTCCTGCCAAAGTTGCCCTTGGTCGTGCCTTCTTCTTCCAAAAAAATCCAAACGGGGTGTCACTCGGTCCCTACACCCTGTATTTCAGTATCGGTATGCGTTTTCAATAGCTATGAAATCACTGCTTATCGTCAGACACTCGAAGGCTGAAGACGTTTCGGCCGGCATCAACGACTTCCAACGCCCCTTAAGTGCACGAGGTCGCGATGAGGCAGCGAAGCTGGCTCGTATTATACGTCAGGCCAATATTCATCCGGAGTTACTGCTCAGCTCCTCAGCTCGACGTACCCGGGAAACTAGTGCCGCCCTGTGCGAAGCCCTCGGTTTACAAGCAGGGCAACAGCTTTACCGAGATGACTTGTATCTCGCGGGTGAAGAGCTCATGCGATCGATGCTGGAGGATGTCGACGGCACGGTTCACTGCTGCGCTATCGTTGGCCATAACCCGGGCGTGAGCGAACTCCTCACTTTCCTGTGTGCACACTGCACACTCTCTCTTCCCACGAGCGGAGCCGCACTGCTGCAGCTTACAGTGGACTCTTGGAGCGACCTATTCCAAGATTGCAGTGTTGAGGACACCTTGTTTTTGCCGGAATAGGGGCTGACAAAATGTCGTAATAAACGACACTTTTTCACCATCATTCAACGCCCACCTGTCATTTTGACACATTTTCCTCACTGAAATCTCCTCGAAAGTCCTTTGGCACGGGATTGCTATATATGATCGTGTCGGTTTGAAGAACGTTCCAAACCGACATCAATCAAAAACATCACCATACCAAAAAGGAGTTTGTTATGAAACTTGTACGCATGAACCCGGCTTTCGGATTTGACAACGCAGTTCGTCGCATGAATCACTTCATGAACGAGATGGATCGCGGAGGCGTTGTGTTCGATCGTAATACCTTCAACGCCACGAGCACCATCAGCCCACGGGTGGACATTGCTGAGGACGCCACGCACTTTACCATCACCATGGAACTTGCCGGTGTACCGAAGGAAGCCGTGAATGTAGCCGTCGACGAAAACCGCGTTCTTACCGTAAGTGGCGAACGCAAGCAAGAAGAAAAGAAGGAAGGCAAGAACTTCCATCGCGTTGAACGTCGCTACGGATCATTCTCACGCTCGTTCACGTTGCCGGATAACGTTGCTGACGACAGCATTGAAGCCCGCTTCGAAAACGGTGTGCTTAGTCTGTCTATCCCCAAGAAGGAAGACCAAAAGCCGCAAGTAAAGAGCATCGAAGTAAAGTAAGCACTCATGAGCGTCGGATAACTTTCCGCGCCGTGAGGAGGGACGAGATCTACGGGAAGAGCAGTGTTGCAATGAACGCTGCTCTTCCTGACTGATCGGCAAGAGATGCTCTTCAACGCCTGCGGGCTTCGCCCGCGCTCTCGGACGCACCGGCTGATTGATCTGCTGTGACAAGACGACACGCCTCTCGTGCCACACAAGATCAAACAATGAACAGTGTCGTGAGTTCGAGTCATTTGATCGAGAAACAACGTAAACAATCACAATTCACTTATCAAAGGAAAGACCATGAGTAAAGTTATTGGAATCGACCTTGGGACCACGAATTCCTGTGTGTCCGTGATGGAAGGTTCGGCACCTGTGGTGATCGCCAACGCCGAAGGAATGCGCACAACGCCATCCATCGTTGCATTCACCAAGTCCGGAGAACGTTTGGTAGGCCAAGCTGCAAAGCGTCAGGCTATCACCAACCCGCGCAACACGATCTACTCGATCAAGCGCTTTATGGGTCGTCGCATGGACGAAGTCAACGAAGAAACCAAGCTGGTGCCTTACAGCATCAAGCCAGGTGAAGGCAACAGCGCCCGCGTTGATATTGACGGACGTCTCTACTCACCGCCGGAAATCTCGGCGATGATTCTGCAGAAGATGAAACAGACGGCTGAAGATTACTTAGGACAAAAAATCACCGAAGCCGTCATCACGGTTCCCGCCTACTTCAACGATGCGCAACGTCAGGCCACCAAAGACGCCGGCGAAATTGCCGGTCTTACCGTTCGCCGTATCGTGAACGAACCGACCGCTGCTGCACTGGCGTATGGCTTGGACAAGAAAGGCAAGAACATGACTGTTGCTGTGTACGACCTTGGTGGTGGTACCTTCGATATTTCGGTTCTTGAGTTAGGCGATGGCGTGTTTGAAGTGAAGTCCACCAATGGTGACACCCACCTTGGCGGTGACAACTTCGATTTACGCTTGATTGACTATTTGGCTGATGAATTCAAGAAGACCGAAGGCATCGACCTGCGCACCGATCCGATGGCGCTTCAACGCTTGCGCGAAGCGGCAGAGAAGACCAAGATCGAGTTGTCGCAAATGCTGCAGACCGATGTCAACTTGCCCTTCATCACCGCAACAGCCGAAGGTCCGAAGCACTTGAACCTGAGCATCACCCGTGCAAAGTTTGAACAACTCTGCGCCGATCTCTTCGAACGCACGCTGAAACCCTGCGAACAAGCCATGAAGGATGCCAAGCTCAGTCCCGCACAAATCGATGAAGTAATCTTGGTTGGCGGTTCAACCCGCATCCCGAAGATTCAAGACTTGGTGAAGAATTTCTTTGGCAAGGAACCCGGCAAAGGTGTGAACCCGGACGAAGTGGTTGCTGTCGGCGCCGCCATCCAAGGCGCAGTGCTGACCGGTGAAGTGACCGATGTGCTGCTGCTGGACGTGACGCCGCTGACACTTGGTATCGAAACGCTTGGTGGAGTGTTGACACCGATGATTCAGGCTAACACCACCATTCCAACTAAGAAGTCGGAAACGTTTTCGACGGCGAGCGACAATCAAGCCACCGTGGAAGTACACATCCTTCAAGGAGAACGTCAAATGGCGCGCGATAATCGCTCGCTCGGACGCTTCCACCTGGATGGAATTCCACCGGCACCGCGTGGTGTACCGCAAGTGGAAGTGACTTTTGATATCGATGCCAATGGTATCCTGAACGTGTCCGCTAAGGACCGCGCCAGCGGCAAAGAACAGAGCATCCGTATTACCTCGTCATCCGGCTTATCAAAAGACGAAGTTGAAAAGATGAAGCGAGATGCACAGGAACACGCGGCTGAAGACAAGAAGATGAAGGAAGAAGTAGAAACACGCAACCAAGCCGATCAACTGGTCTTCCAAACCGACAAGCAACTCAAGGATTTTGAGGGCAAGTTGAGCGAAGATCATGTCTCGAAGATCAACTCGGCGAAGGATCGCTTGCAAGATGCCATCAAGAACAATCCGGCTGACATTAAACCGGCTATGGATGCTCTGAATCAAGCATGGAACGAAGCCAGCACAGCTATGTATGAACAAGCCGGTGCATCGCAAGGTGCAGCTCCGGGTGCCGATACCGGTGCCGGTGCGCAGTCGCAAGGCGCAGCTCCGGGTTCTGAAGGCGGCCAAGGTGTTGAAGATGCGGAATTCACCGTGGTGGACGAGAAGTAGAGTAAATCCGTCTATTCCTCAGTTTAACAAGGGTTGTGTGCCATACGGTACACAACCCTTGTTTCGTTTTCACTTCTTGCCTCAGGCCGACGCGAACGAATGTACACACGGGTCATCACGACGCCTGAAGAATCTTGACCCGGATGCGATGTGTCTTTGCTTTCGGCTAGCACACATTGGAATCCGCATCTACACGCAGGCATTGTGGTGAATTAAAAATGTAATAGATTTTGTGCACGGGGTCTAGGGGACAGCACGACCGATTACAGTATCACATTCGGAGCATGTTCTATGCAGTCTATTCGAGTACTACCTTGCTGGGTTACTTGCCTGATTCTGTGTTCAGCTTCCCACCTTTGTCATGCGCAGTGGCAGCAATGCAGTGGGCCGAGCGGCGGCGCTGTTGTATGCCAATGTAGCCACGGTCATCATGTGTACACCGGTTTTTACGGCGGCGGTGTATTTATGAGTTCAGACGACGGACTGCACTGGCAGCATTGTGCAATTACCTCTTCTTGTGATACCGTCTACGCTCTTGTAGCCAATCAGCACAGAGTAGTAGCAGGAAGTAATCACGGCGTTTTTATCTCCTCGGACGAAGGACAAACGTGGCAGGGACCCGGCCTGGCAACGTGGAATATCAGGTCGCTCTGCCTGCGCGACTCATTGCTGTTTGCCGCAACGACCGGCGGAGGCGTTTATCGGAGCACCGACTTGGGACAATCCTGGATGAACGTTCGAACTGCACCCAACGATTACTATAATGGTGCAGCGATGTGTTGGAACGATTCAACATTGTGGCTGGACGTGCTCTATGCGGGGTTGTATTCCTCGAGTGATATGGGTAATACCTGGGTGTTCAATACGAACGGTGTGCCTTCCACCTTCATCAATACCTTGATTTGCAACAACGGCGTTTTATTTGCCGGTGCACCCGAAGGCTTATTTTACTCAACCGATAATGGCGAAACGTGGAAGCAATATGCCATTGCAAAAGATTCGGCAGCAAGAGGAGTGTTTGTGTCCGCCATTGGTGATTCTGTGTTAGCGGCTCAGACCGGTAGTGGTCGTTTCCTGTCCACAAATAATGGTGTGACTTGGGATACCTTACAGGGACACGGAGTGGATATCCGCTCATCGTGCCGAGTTGATTCCGTGTGGATTATCGGCTCGTGGCATAATGGCGTTTATCGATCGACAGACAGGGGGATGCACTGGGATATCACCACAGAGGGACTCTCCTCTGCATCCGTTTCGGTGCTCATTAGCCGTGGTGATCGCCTACTGGCTACATCGGAGTATGGAGGGATCTATAGCACGATGGATGGTGGAGAGCACTGGACTATATCCAACTCCGGCCTCGTTAATCTCCATGTGGGCTCGGGAGGTGCCAACGACGGCACTGTCTTTCTGGGCACAGATTACGGTATGTACACCTCAACTGACGACGGTCGGCAATGGCAACCCACGACGTTTTATAGTGCAACATTGGGATTGAGCGTTCGCAATCAGCGCCTCATAGCTGCCAATTCCGGAAAGTTATTTCTGTCTACCGACAATGGAGTCACATGGAATCGAGCCACAGCGGCTCCGCTTACTATTTACTATTCAGCCTTTGATGATGATAGCGTTCTTTACGCCGGTCAATTTGGCGGCGCTGAAGTTTCGTACGACGGCGGTCAGAACTGGTATGATATGCTCCTTCCAAACAACCACACACTTGCATGGCATCGCAATGGTCCTAGTCTCTTTGCAGCTGTTTCCGCATGGGGTGTCTATCGCAGCGACGACGGCGGATATTACTGGGATAAAGTGAACAACAACTCCGGCTCACACTACCCCAACTCCTTTCTGCAAGTTGATTCAACATTGCTGATGGGAAGTATGGACAACGGTGTGGAGTTCACCACCGATAACGGTGAGAGCTGGCAAACGTGGAATGAAGGACTGCCCACACTCAAACTCCTTTCCTTATGTATTCATCACGATACGATCTATGCCGGTACAGTTTCACGAGGTGTGGTAAAACGAAGCATAAACCAGTTGCCCCACAATGCGGCGGCGGTTGCGGACCTCACCAAGGTAGAGGCCGTAGCAGTTAGTCCTAATCCCTGTTCTGAATGGGTTAGCGTCCATATAGCTGTCCGATCCACGTCGTTCACTCATGTGCAGGTTGTTTCGATGTTCGGTGAGGTGATACAGGACTTTAGCATGGACTCAGCCTCTCAGGGAGCTGAGCTCTTTAGAGTAGATTGTCGCTCCCTAAGTCCCGGCGCATATGTCATCCGTGTGCTCGACCGTCAACTTCCCGTACAATCGAAACCTTTCGTGGTAGTACGATAAGGCGCACGCCAGTATCCATCGCTGCTCTACACCTCATGAGTATGCGGCACGTTTGTATCATCATGTTGATACCTCGAGTTCACGTGAAGGCTGTTGACCTCTTGGAAAGTGCACCCATAAACGTATCCTGCACCTATTTTCCTTCAGCAAGTGAACGAGTACCACGCATCAGCGTTTGGGTTCACTTGGAGCAACGATTCTCAACCAAGGACTTGAGTCAGAGCCTGTAAGCATTGTGTCATGAATTTATGTAGCCCTATGCCGCCCTGCACGCAGACGACAAGGATCAGAAGAATGGTTGACGCCGGGGTCGTGAAGTGCACTTGGATTTCCTCTATTTTTGTGTTTTCCTGTGGATAAGCGTGCGTACACTTCGAATTCATTTCTGCGATTTCTGGCCGGGTTTTGACGCTAAGACAAACTACTTTGTCAGACTCTTGCGCGATAGTTACGAGCTGGTGTTCGACGACGTCAATCCCGAGCTTGTGTTTTGCTCTGTGTTTGGTGCTGAGCACTATCGCTACTTCTGCAGAAAGATCTGCTTCCTTGGCGAAAACCTCGATCCCGATCTCAATCTCTTCGATTATTCTATTAGCTTTCGTCCGCGCTCCGAGCGGAACTATCGCTTGCCGCTCTATGCCTTTTTCAATGATGTGACCAAAGCCACAGCGCCACGAGTGGCTGATCCGCACTTTTTGGAACGCCGATTCTGCAACTTCCTGTATTCGAATCCCGGTCCCCGTGAACGCATTGAATTTTTTACGCTTCTTGATCAGAAGAGGCACGTCGATTCCGGTGGTCGTATACGCAATAACATGGGTCATCGCATTGACGACAAAATGAAGTTTATGCGCCAATACCGCTTCGCCATTGCCTTCGAAAATTCAGCGGCTCCGGGCTATATCACCGAAAAAATTTTCCAGCCCCTACTCGCCGGAAGCATTCCCATTTATTGGGGTGCATCGGACGTGGAAAGTGAGTTCAACGCCGCTGCTTTTATTAATGCTGCGCGCTACGCCACGCTTGAAGAACTGCGCGATGCTGTTCTCGAACTCGACTCCAACCCCATGCAGATGCGCACGATGGTGGAGCAGCCCATCTTTGCCCAGAACCATGCCCCCGAATTTTGTCGAGATGATTCTGTTCTGGCTTTCCTTCACCGTGTTGTGCAAAGCACAGAAACGCCTCTCGCTCACAAGTCCCGTCTCTACAGAGCTCCGGACGCCCTACGAAATCTTTCGTGCGCAGCACGCAAGCATCTGTATTCTGCAAGCCTCCGTTGGCGACAACTCAAAACCTTTCGTCCGGAAAAGCTGCGCTTTCGCTCGACGCCTTATACTATAAATAGTGACGGCGATAGTACACCTCAACGTTCTGAATCCTAACGTCGTAAAGAGCAACACCTCCATCCTCTTCGTGATGCTCACAGTACGATATCCTGAACTGTGCGCTGAGAAAGCACTCCAATATCCATTCCATACTTGCTCGCAGCGGAGCCTCCGGACTGCTGTGGCTCGTGTGCTCCACCTGTCGCTACTCTCAAAAAAAATGGCCGGAAAATCCGGCCATTATAAACTTGGGATTATAGCTCAGTAAGGAGTAGCGTGGGTTGCTAAAACTGTAGTCCTAGCAATAGTATCCCTACACTGAGATAACATACGGTATGCTTAGCTGCGCGATGCGGCAATCAGGTTCAACGCACTTCCTGCTTTGAACCATGCAATTTGTTGATCGTTCATCGTGTGCTTTAGCGTTATCGTGTTCGAGCTACCGTCGGCGTGTGTGAAGACGGCATCGATCGTAGCTCCACTCTTGAGTGTGTTGATGTCGATCGATACGCGATCATCTTCACGAATCAGATCGTAATCAGCAGGGTTGGCAAAGGTGAGCGGGAGCATGCCTTGCTTCTTGAGATTGGTTTCGTGGATACGTGCGAACGACTTCACGATAATGGCCTTTCCACCCAGGAAGCGTGGCTCCATGGCGGCGTGTTCGCGTGATGAACCTTCGCCATAATTCTCTTCGCCAACTACCACCCACGACACGCCGCGAGCTTTGTAGTCGCGCGCTACGGCCGGTACTTCTCCAACCTCACCCGTAAACACATTCTTCACAGCGTTGGCTTGATCGTTCACATAGTTAATCGCGCCGATCAACATGTTATTCGAAATGTTGTCGAGGTGTCCGCGGAAGCGAAGCCAAGGACCCGCCATCGAGATGTGATCGGTGGTACACTTGCCTTTCACCTTGATCAACAAGGCCATATTGGTGTAGTCGTCTGCCTTTGGCGCTGTGAACGCAGCCAAGCGTTGCAGACGGTTGGAATCGTCACTGATGTGGACGGTGAGAGACGATCCGTCGGCTGCAGGACTAACATAGCCGTTAGGATCCGGCACAAAGCCTTTGTCCGGAAGTTCTTGTCCAACCGGTGCCTGAAGTTGTACGCCGCGTACCGGTACCTTGGTAAAATCGGTTGTCAAATCACCTGCGAGGGCAAAGCCAATCACCGTTTCCGGTGATGCAACAAAGGCATGCGTTTCCGGATTGCCGTCGTTACGTGAGGTGAAATTCCGATTGAAGGAGGTGATAATTGAATTTCGATCACCTTTCTGCACGTCATGTCGCTTCCACTGACCAATACACGGTCCACAGGCATTAGCCAATACGGTTCCGCCTACGGATTCCAGTTTCGCTAAAATGCCATCGCGTTCGATGGTTGCGCGAACCTGTTCAGAACCCGGCGTGATGGTAAACTCGCTCTTCACTTTCAGGCCGTGAGCAGAGGCGTTTTCGGCAATCTCGGCTACACGACTCATATCCTCATAACTCGAATTGGTGCACGAACCAATCAAGCCCACCCGAAGTTCCGAGGGATAATTGTTCGCTACCACTGCCTTCACGAATTCAGAGATAGGCAGCGCCTTGTCGGGTGTGAAGGGACCGTTGATGTGCGGTTCAAGCGTGTTTAAGTCGATGTGAATCACTTGATCATAATAGGCTTCCGGATTTGCCAATACATCCGCATCGGCGCGTAAATGTTCGGCAACGCCTGCAGCCAGATCTGCAACGTCTGCACGTTCAGTGCTGCGCAAGTAGCGGAGCATGGAGTCGTCTAAGGGGAAGATGGAGGTGGTAGCGCCTATCTCAGCGCCCATGTTGCAAATGGTTCCTTTGCCGGTAGCAGAGAAGCTTGCACAGCCATCTCCGAAGTATTCCACAATGGCGCCGGTACCGCCTTTGACGGTGAGGATGCCGGCGAGTTTGAGGATCACGTCTTTCGCTGAGGTCCATCCGCTCATCTTACCCGTGAGCTTCACGCCAATGAGTTTTGGCATCTTGAGTTCCCAGGGCAGACCGGCCATCACGTCCACCGCATCGGCACCACCAACACCAATGGCAATCATCCCGAGACCGCCGGCGTTGGGTGTGTGTGAGTCGGTGCCAATCATCATGCCGCCAGGAAAGGCGTAATTCTCAAGCACCACCTGGTGGATGATACCGGCGCCGGGTTTCCAGAAACCGATGCCGTACTTGTTAGACACAGAGGCGAGGAAATTGAAGACTTCGTCGTTTTCAACCAGAGAATTTGCCAGGTCGGCCGAGGCACCTTTCTCTGCACGGATCAAGTGATCGCAGTGCACAGTGGATGGAACGGCAACCTTGGGAATACCGGCGCTCATGAATTGCAACAGGGCCATTTGAGCGGTGGCATCCTGCATGGCAACGCGATCGGGATGAAAATCCACGTAGGAGTTTCCGCGTTCGGGAGCCGAGCTTGGCGTGTCGGCCATGTGGGAGTAGAGAATTTTCTCGGCGAGGGTCATGGGACGACCCACAACTCCTCGGGCAGCGTTCACACGATCAGCTAAACGGTCATAGGTACGACGAATCAGATCCAAATCAAAAGCCATTGTGTAGGATGAGGTGATGTAACAAATGCGTTCTATTCTCTAAGGAGAGCTGCTGCTGTCGAGAGGGGTTGCACAAAGTCACAACAAGACTGCAAGAGAAACGGCAGGCAGCAAGCGTACGGAAGACGTACAAAATTACGCAAGTCTCTGAACATGGCTGTGTGCCTTGCCCCGAAGGGGGCAAGAATGAAGAATCTCCGGACGGTGACCGGTTGATGGAAGAGATTGTCGGGAGACTTATTCGCTCTTTACGACGCTGAACTGCGTGTAGGAGCTGTCGAACTGATCGCGGTACAGACGGAATATGTAGGTGTGCGGATACGGAGCTACCACCTGGTAGTCGAACGAGAGGGAGGTTTCCTTGATATAGCAGCGAGCCGAAAGATCATGGCGACACAACACGCGAATATTGGCAACGGAGTCGTTCACCCAATCCAGCTGCGTACGGTCCACCTGCCAACAGCCATCCGGTACGGTTGCGCTGAGGCGAAGATTGACGCCAATCCCGCCATAGGCATAGGCAGTATCAGCCTTCAATGCTGAAGGATAACCGTAGCGATAACCATCGTTGACCGCATTGTTACATGCGGCAAGACCAAGACTGACGACGATAACGGCTACCAAGGCAAAACGAAGGTACATACTGATGAGTAGTGCTGTTGAACATCCGCAGTGTGTCAGACCGGAGCACGGTGGCTGTTGTTCCGTGCCTGTGTAGAAAATAATCTCGTCGAAAATTTCCATTGATCCGACTTCACTGACCATGCAATATCGCACCGCTACACCCTGCACGCAAGGCACAGAGCGAAAATGCGGGATTCTACGGACTTCGTGCCTCAAGCTAAAATTGGTCGTCGGCAGTAGCATTTGAGAAGGCCTCACACGGCCTCAGCATGCACTACTTTTTGTACGCGTGCCCTCCGGGCGCGCGTATTGAAAGGGCTCTGGATCGACAGCTTTTATTCCGTCAGGTATTGCGAGGGATCGCTCAAGCTGGCAAGCAGTGCATCAATGGTCTGTGAATCCCACGTGGCTTCAACGCTGTGCATGCTGCGCACACGAAGCCTGATGCGAGCAAAGGGCAGGGGAATGCGGAATCGATCCCAGCTACGCTGCAGTGTATAAAATCGTGAACACTCAAGCTCAAGAAAGACCAGGGGAACTTGAGCACGTTGAGCGCAGATCACCGCGCCGGCTTTGCACTGACCGGCGGGGCCGCGAGGACCATCGGGAGTGACCAGAACTTTTGAGCGAGTGGCGGCTTCAACCATGGACTGCAACACTTCCTTACCGCCTTTGGAGGAGGAGCCGCGAATGACGCTGTAGGACCACGAATGCAGAAGCCTTGCAAGGATGTCGCCGTCGCGACTCAGACTCGTTACTCCCGTACTCTGCGTCCCTGAAAAATACTTCCACATAGCAAGCATATCGCGATGCCAGAATGCGACCACGCAGCGCTCGGGCAGTGTGTCAGTCGGCGGCGTGAAGCGCCACGTTGCAGCTAAGCACCGAATGAGAATGTCGGCGGCTCGCACTTTCAAGGCAGCGCCATGAGTATCACTTAGAGCATCACTCTTTGCATCACTCTTTGCATCACTCATGGCGTCACTCATGGCATCACTCCCGAGGAGCTGCTACCGCGAAGCAGACTCACAATACTCTCTGCGGCGCGGAGCGAGGCACCGCTATCGCCCAGGAGATGTCGTATCGCAATAAACTCTTGCTGCTGTCTCTCTGCGGCATCGGCATCACCGACCAAGCGCAACAGTTCTTCAGCGATGCGCTCAGGGCGGGCTTCATGCTGAATGAACTCTCGAACCACGGTTGTCCCGGCAAGAATGTTGGACAGTGCAATGGAGTCGAGGTGGATGAGTCGGCGAGCGATATGGTACGACAGTCCCGACGTGACATAGGTCATGCAATGCGGCAGACCGCACAGGGCGGCTTCGAGCGTGGAGGTACCGGTCTTTATCAAACCCACTCGAGCGTGTTGCATGAGCTGGCGAGCGTTGTCGTCGAAGCTCAGGAAGTCGGCGCCGCCTGCACCGTCATAGAGTTCTCTTCTTACGTGCGCGCTGCGCGCTATCACGCAGCGGAGGGCAGGTTGCGTGTGGTGAATGATATCAGCTACCTGACGGAACAGGGGAAGATGACGCTGCAATTCTTGCGTACGGCTCCCGGGAAGCAGAGCAACGATATCGTCCCTATCACCAAGCGAGGGCGTTGCGGAGCTGAAGTCAGGATCGTCGAGCAGGGGATGTCCCACAAACTCAGCTTTGATCCCAAAGCGTGCAAAGAACTCAACCTCAAAGGGAAAGACCACGAGGAGACGATCGACGGCGCGTGCAAACTTCTTGGCACGTCCCGTACCCCAGGCCCAAAACTGCGGAGCGATATACCACACAACGGGGATGCCGGCAGCGCGCGCTTTGGCGGCGAGGGGACTATTGAATCCGGGGTAATCGACGGCCACAAATACATCGGCCTTCCACTCACGCATGGTGTCGGCGCACTGCTTCAGCACCCGACGGAAAAAACCATAACGTTTGGCCACTTCCACAAAACCCACAACGCTCATGTGGGATTGAGGCACAAGACTGCGCAGACCTTCCGTCTCCATCAGCGCGCCCCCAATACCGGCAAAGGAGCACTCAGGAACCAGCTCCCGCAAGGCCCGCATGAGTCGCGCGGCATGCCGATCGCCACTGGCCTCACCCGCCACAATAAACACACGCATGGACACGAATTCTCCTCGTCACAAACGGCTGAAACAGATTTCAACACCCAGCCTTGAAATTACGACTCTCAAAATGCTCCCGCTTCGTATTTTTGCTCGCTTCCGTAGCTCAGCTGGTTAGAGCAGCTGACTCTTAATCAGCGGGTCCACGGTTCGAGTCCGTGCGGAAGTACAGCAAAAGCCCCAAATTCGGGCGAAATTGAAGCCTCGTAAGTCTAAGATTTACGGGGCTTTGTTGTAAATCATCTCGTCGAATGTGTCGAAAGTGTTCTGGCTCGCTCTGGGCTGTTCGGGGTGGTTTTGGTGTGGATTAGGGGTGGCGAATTCGTACAGTTTCCGTACAGAGATGAGTTTAATTGAGGCACTTGCACTTGTCGATAGTTTCCAGACGGGGAATAAGGATCTATAAAACGATTTCGTAAAGGTGTTTCTCTACTCGGAAGACTGTCAGGGTCATGCAGTTTCTACCCTTATAGCTTCGCTGGACTAGAGTATTGGTTATCAGAGAGAAATCTCTTATTCGTGTCGAAGCTGAGTGCTCTGACCCCCAATAAACTGGACCGATATTCTATTTCTTGTTGTTGAGTTTTTCAAGGCATCCGATGAAGT